>NZ_CP108474.1:3011815-3614178 GCF_036226445.1 Streptomyces sp. NBC_01255 | reverse complement strand
GCCCCAGATCCATGGCGAGCGAGGCGAGCCGGGCCTGCGGGCCGTCGTGCAGGTCCCGCTCGATGCGCCGCAGGTCGGCCGCGGCCGTGTCCACGACCACGCCCCGGTCGGACTCCAGCTCCGTCACCCGGGAGGCCAGCCGAGACGGGCCGAGCAGCCCCGCGACGAGGAACCGGTCGACGGCGACGATCCCGCGCAGCACCCACGGCCCGACCAGGACGAACAGCAGGCCGATCAGGCTGGTCACGGCGACCTCGAAGCCGTTGTCGAGGTACATCTGGTGGGTGGCGTCCCCGTACAGCTGGATGCCGTCCTGCCCGATCCACGTGGGGAAGACCCACTGCCACAGCGGGTAGGTGAAGAGGCTCCAGCCCCAGGCCCACAGCGCCACCGACACCGAGAAGCCGAAGACCGCCCACGGCATGTGCAGCAGCGCGTACAGCAGGTGGCGCCACGACGCCCCGCTCTTCAGCATCGCGCCCATCCAGGAGAACGCCCCGCCGGTCTTGCCGCGCACCGGCTCCGGCGCCTTCACGTCGAGGTCGAGCAGCGCCCGCGCCCGGGCCCGCTCGACCGCGCCGAAGCCCCGGCACATCGCGAGCGCCCCGGCCAGGATCGGCACCCCTAGGAAGGTGATGAGCAGCCCGGCGCCGGCCGAGACGAAGGCGACGGAGAGCGAGAACCAGATGACGCTGAGCGGCAGCCCGATCAGCACGTAACCGAGCGCACGCCAGGTGCGGGCCTCGAACGGCGCGCGGATCGCGGCGGGGAGTCGGGGGGAGGCCATCGCGGTCGTCCTTCTCTGCTCAAGGGGATGGGGCGGTACGTGTTCCAGGGTTCCGTTTCGCCGCGCCCCGGACCATGAGGGGAGTGGGCGTCTCCGGTGGGGGGTTTTCCCTACCTGACCCACCCGGTGCTTACGCGGAGGGCCGGGAGCGCCACGGCAGCTCCGCCGTGACCGTCGTCGGACCGCCCTCCGGGGAGTCGACGACGAGGAGGCCGTCCACCGCCCCGAGCCGCTCCGTCAGCCCCGCGAGCCCCGTCCCGCCGTCGAGCCGCGCCCCGCCGGCGCCGTCGTCGCGCACCTGGAGCATCAGACGGTCCTCCGACCGCCACACCTCCACGGACGCGGACCGGGCCCGTGCGTGCTTGGAGACGTTCTGGAGGAGCTCCGAGACCGTGAAGTACGCGATGCCCTCGATCGCCTCGGCCGGCCGCTCCGCCAGGTCCACCGACACCTTCACCGGCGCCGTGCAGCGCGCGGACACCGAGGACAGGGCGGCGCTGAGCCCCCGGTCCGTGAGGACCGCCGGGTGGATGCCCCGGGCCAGGTCCCGCAGCTCCTGGAGCGCGAGCTTCACCTCGCCGTGGGCCTCGTCGACCATCGCCGCGGCCCCCTCCGGGTCCTCCAGGAGCTTCTCCTTCGCGAGACCCAGCCCCATCGCGAGGGCGACGAGCCGGGCCTGCGCGCCGTCGTGCAGATCGCGCTCGATGCGCCGCAGGTCGGCCGCGGCCGTGTCCACGACCACGCCACGGTCCGACTCCAGCTCCGCGATCCGCCGCTCCAGCTCGTCGGAGGGCGAGAGCAACCCGCGGACCATGCCCCGGTCGGCGTTCGTCAGACCGCGGGCGATGAAGGGCAGGACGGGCCAGAGGACCAGCAGCGAGACCAGGGCGACGGTGAACGTCACGATGCCCCAGGGCAGTCGGATCAGCCCGTACAGCTGGGTCCGCCAGGCCACCGGGTCCTTCAGCGAGGACCACAGCCACGCGAAGAAGCCGCGGCGCGGCGGCATCCGGGACGGCTCCGCGACCCGTACCCCGAGCAGCGAGCGGGCCCGCGCCCGCTCCGACCGGCCGATCCAGCGCGCGCCGCCCAGACCGAGGGCGAGCAGCGGCAGCCCGATCACCGTGACGGAGAGGCTCACGCCGAGCACGACGGTCACGACCGCGTAGACGAAACCGGCCAGGGTCGTGAAGAGGTTGGAGAGGAGGAAGGAGATCTCCTTCCAGGTCTCCTTCCCGTAGGCCGACCGCACGGGCGGACGAGGGGCATCGGCGGAACCGGGGGATTTACCGGGGAATTCATGATCGGCGCTCATGGTCCCCAGACTGCCGGTCGGGGAACGTGCGACGCCATGGGGGAGGTGGGTGAGCCCCGGTGGGGATATCCCCACCGGGGCCTACCAAGGAGTACCCGGGGACCGCTTACGGTCCCTTTAACAGGGCCTAGACTCGCGTGCGTACAGAAGTGACCCATGAGACACCGAGACCGAGGGGCGGACGTGCGGGAACCGACCGTTGTCGCGGCCGACGCGGCGGACTACTTCCAGACGTACTCCGTCGTCGGGCTGCTCGCCGTCGTCGGCGTGCTCTTCGTCGCCGTGGCGTTCGGCGCCGGGCGACTGCTCAGGCCCGTCGTGCCGACACCCGAGAAACTCCTCACCTACGAGTGCGGTGTCGACCCCGTGGGGGAGGGCTGGGCGCACACCCAGGTCCGCTACTACGTGTACGCCTTCCTCTACGTCATCTTCGCCGTCGACTCGATCTTCCTCTTCCCCTGGGCGACGGTCTTCGCGGCGCCCGGCTACGGCGCCACGACCCTGGTCGAGATGTTCGTCTTCCTCGGCTTCCTGGCCGTGGGGCTGCTCTACGCGTACAAGAAGGGCGTCCTGTCATGGACGTAACACCGCTGCCCGCTCCGAAGCTCGGGCCGCTCGCCCGCCTGGCTCCCGAGCCGATGAAGGTGGTCCTGAACTGGGGCCGCCGCTACAGCCTGTGGGTCTTCAACTTCGGCCTCGCCTGCTGCGCGATCGAGTTCATCGCCGCGTCGATGGCCCGGCACGACTTCATCCGGCTCGGCGTGATCCCCTTCGCGCCGGGACCGCGCCAGGCGGACCTGATGATCGTCTCCGGCACGGTGACGGACAAGATGGCCCCGGCCGTGAAGCGCCTGTACGAGCAGATGCCCGAGCCGAAGTACGTGATCTCCTTCGGCGCCTGCTCCAACTGCGGCGGCCCCTACTGGGACTCGTACTCGGTCACCAAGGGCGTCGACCAGATCATCCCGGTCGACGTGTACGTGCCGGGCTGCCCGCCCCGCCCCGAAGCGCTCCTCCAGGGCATCCTCAAGCTCCAGGAGAAGATCGCGCGCGAGAGCCTGGCGGAGCGGTACGCGACGACCGCGTCGGTCTCGGAGCTGACGAGCCCGCTGACGCCCCCGCCGGGAGACAGGCCATGAGTACGTACGACTCCCTCCCCGACTCCGTGACGGAGATCTTCGGCGAGGAGGCGACGGCGGAGCGGGCGTACGACCTGCTGACGGTCGACGTCCCGCCGGCCGCCTGGATCACGGCGCTCACCACGGCCCGCGACGAGCTGGGCTGCACCTACTTCGACTGGCTGAGCGCGGTCGACGAGCCGGGCACGGGCTTCCGGGTCTGCGCGCACGTGGTCGCCCTCAGCGCCGGCCACCCGCCGCGCCGCCTCCTCGTCCGTACGACGGTCCCGCACGCGGCGCCGGCCCTCCCGACGGCGATCGGGGTGTACGCGGGTGCGGGCTGGCACGAGCGCGAGACCCACGAGATGTTCGGCGTGGACTTCACGGGCCATCCCCACCTCGTCCCGCTCCTCCTCCCGGAGAACTTCGAGGGCCACCCACTGCGCAAGGACTTCGTCCTCGCGGCCCGGGTCGCGAAGGCGTGGCCGGGCGCGAAGGAGCCGGGCGAGTCCCACGACGGCGGAGGACCGAAGCGCCGCCAGATGCTCCCGCCCGGCGTCCCGGACCCCAACGAGTGGGGCCCCCTCAAGGGCCAGCTCCCCCCGGCCCCGGCCCGCCCGGCCCGAGCGACGGCGGGCGACCGCCCGGCCCGCCGCACCCGCTCGGTCACGGAGGGCTCGGCGACCCAGCCGACCCCGGACCCGACGTCCGCACCGGAGGCAGCGGCCCGCCCCCCGCGCCGCTCCCGCTCGGTGACGGAGGGCTCGGCCAGCCAGACGACCCCGGAAGCAACCACCGCACCGGAGCCCGAGGCCCAGCCCCCGGCCGCCGACGGCCCGGCCCCGGCATCGCCGACGGCGCGCCCACCGCGCCGCGCGCGCACGACGGCCGACGGCTCGGCGAGCCAGACGACACCGGACGCAGGCACCCCACCGGAGCCCCAGGCCCCGGCCCCGGCCGCCGACGGCGCGGCCCCGGCAGCGCCCACGGCGCGCCCGCCGCGCCGCGCGGGCACGGCCGCCGACGGCTCGGCGAGCCAGGCGGCCCCGGAGCAGGACGCGACGGCGGACGGCCCGGCCACGGCGACCCCTCGTACCCGCAGCTCGGATGCTCCCTGGCACCACGCCCGCCCGGCCTTCGACAAGGAGCCGCCTGAGCCCGAGGCCCCGGGCACGGCGGCGGCGGAGCCGACCGAGGCGGCCACCCCGGCCGAGCCCGAGGCCCCGGCCACGCCGGCCACCCCGGCCACCCCGGCCGAGGCCGAGCCGTCGGCCCAGGACCCGGCCCAGGACCCGGCCCAGGCACCGGCCCCCGAAAGCGGGCCGCCCGCAGGGCGGGAAGAGTCCGCACCCACCGAACCCACCGACCCCGCCGGAGGCGACCCCGCGTGAACGACGCACTCGACGTCGCCGTCCGGCTCCTCATCGTCTTCGCCGTGTTCCTCGTCCTGCCCCTCGTCGTCGGGCAGACCGAGCACAAGGTCATGGCCCACATGCAGGGCCGCCTCGGCCCCATGTACGCCGGTGGCTTCCACGGCTGGGCCCAGCTCGTCGCCGACGGCGTGAAGTTCGCGCAGAAGGAGGACGTGGTCCCCAAGGACGCCGACCGGCGGATCTTCCAGCTCGCACCGGCCGTCGCCCTCCTCCCGTACCTCCTCGTCCTCGTCGCGATCCCGATCGGGCCGAGCGAGGGGGCCGTCGGCCAGGTCGTCGACGCGGGCATCTTCTTCGTGCTGGCCGTGATGGGCGTCGGCGTGCTCGGCAGCCTCATGGCCGGCTGGGCGTCCGCCAACAAGTTCTCCCTGCTCGGCGGCCTCCGTACCGCCGCCCAGCTGCTCGCCTACGAGCTCCCGATGCTGCTCGCCGCCGCGTCCGTCGCGATGGCCGCCGGCACCGTCTCCCTCCCCGGCATCCTCAACGCCTTCGAGTGGTGGTGGCTGCCCTGGCAGATCGTCGGCGCGCTCGTCTTCTTCGTCGCCGGTCTCGCCGAGCTCCAGCGGCCCCCGTTCGACATGCCCGTCGCCGACTCGGAGATCATCTTCGGCGCGTACACCGAGTACACCGGCCTCCGCTTCGCGCTCTTCCTGCTCGCCGAGTACGCGGGCATCATCGTCCTCTGCGGTCTCACCACCGTCCTCTTCCTCGGCGGCTGGCACGGCCCCTTCGGCGCCGACGGCCTCGGCTGGGTCTGGACCCTCCTCAAGACCGCCGTCCTCGCCTTCGTCGTGATCTGGCTGCGGGTGACCTACCCGCGCCTGCGCGAGGACCAGCTCCAGAAGCTGGCCTGGACGACGCTCGTCCCGCTCGCCCTCGCGCAGATCGCGCTCACCGGCATCGTGAAGGTGGCGATCCAGTAATGCCCATCCCCGGCTCCGGCCTCGCCAAGGGCCTCGCCGTCACGCTCCGCACGATGACGAGGAAGACCGTCACCGCGCAGTACCCGGACGTCCAGCCCGAGCTGCCGCCCCGCACCCGCGGGGTCATCGGGCTGTTCGAGGAGAACTGCACGGTCTGCATGCTCTGCGCCCGCGAGTGCCCCGACTGGTGCATCTACATCGACTCCCACAAGGAGACCGTGCCGGCCGCCGCCCCCGGCGGCCGCGAGCGCAGCCGGAACGTCCTCGACCGCTTCGCCATCGACTTCTCGCTCTGCATGTACTGCGGTATCTGCATCGAGGTGTGTCCTTTCGACGCACTCTTCTGGTCGCCCGAGTTCGAGTACGCGGAGACCGACATCCACGAGCTCACCCACGAGCGCGACAAGCTCCGCGAGTGGATGTGGACGGTCCCCGAGCCGCCCGCGCTCGACCCGAAGGCGGAGGAACCGAAGGAGATCGCCGCGGCCCGCAAGGCGGCGGAGAAGGCGGCCGAGAAGGCGGCAGCGGAGAAGGCAGCCGCCGCCGAGGCCCAGGAGGAGCAGCAGTGACCCTGGCAGCACACCCGGCAGCACAAGCGGCGGCCGCGGAGGCCCACGGCTTCCTCTCGCCCTCCGGCGTCGAGATCGCCTTCCTCCTCGTCGGCCTCGTCACCCTCGGCGCCGCCGTCGTCACCGTCACCACGCGCCAGCTCGTCCACGCCGCCCTCTGGCTGGTCGTGGCGCTCGGCGGGCTCGCCGTCGAGTACCTGCTCCTGACCGCCGAGTTCATCGCCTGGGTCCAGGTCCTGATCTACGTCGGCTCCGTCGTCGTCCTCCTCCTCTTCGGCCTCATGCTCACCAAGGCCCCCATCGGCCGCTCCCCGGACGCCGACTCCGGCAATCGCCCGGTCGCCCTCGGCGTCGCGCTCGCCGCCGCCGTGGCGCTCGTCTGGGTCGTCGTCGACGCGTTCCGCACGACCTGGATCGACCTCGACGGGGCCGTCCAGGGCTCCACCGAGGTCACCGGCGCCACCCTCTTCAAGCACTGGGTGCTGCCCTTCGAGGCCCTCTCGGTGCTCCTCCTGGCCGCGCTGGTCGGCGCGATCGTCCTCTCCCGCAAGAAGGAGCAGGAGCGCTGATGCACCTCGCCTATCCCGCGGTCCTCGCCGCCCTCCTCTTCTGTGTCGGCGCGTACGGAGTCCTCGCCCGCCGCAACGCGATCCTGGTCCTGATGTCCGTCGAGCTCATGCTCAACGCCGTCAACCTCAACCTGGTCGCCTTCGACGTCTGGCTCCGCGATGCCCTGCACGCCGGGCAGGCCCTCACCCTCTTCACCATCGCCGTCGCCGCCGCGGAGATCGGCATCGGTCTCGCGATCGTCCTGATGGTCCACCGCAACCGCGGCACCGCGGACGTCGACCGCCTCCGCGACACGGCGGAGCGACCCGACGACACGGACGGCACGCCCCACGGCGGGACACCGCACGGCGGGACACCGCACGAACCGCACGACGACACGCCCCACGGCGAGAAGGCCGAGGCCACCGCGTGACCACCACGACCCTCGCCGTCCTCGTCCCCCTCCTGCCCTTCCTCGGCTCCGTCGCCGGACTCCTCCTCGGCCGCACCGCGCCCGGCTTCGTCCGCCCGCTCGCCGTGCTCCCGACGCTCGCCGCGGCCGTCCTCGCCGTCCTCGTAGCCGCCCGCCAGGGCGGCGACGAGGTGATCAGCGCGGCCACGGAGCTCACGCCCACAGGCTCCGTCCCCATCTACCTGAGCCTCTACATCGACGGCTTCGCCGCCCTCGTCGCCGTCCTCGTCGGCGTGATCGCGACCTGCGTGCAGATCTACTCGACGGGCTACCTCCGCGACGACCGCCGCTACCCCTCGTACGCCGCGCTCGTCTCCCTCTTCACCTCCGCGATGCTGCTCGTCGTCTACTCCGGCGACCTGATGGTGCTGCTGGTCGGCTGGGAGATCATGGGCATCTGCTCGTACTTCCTCGTCGGCCACTACTGGGAGACCCCCGAGGCGCGGGCCGCCTCCCTCAAGGCGTTCCTCGTCACCAAGCTCGGTGACGTGCCCTTCCTCATCGGTCTCTTCGCGCTCGCCGCCGACGCCGAAAGCTTCCGGATCACCGAGGTCCTCCGCGCCGTCGAGAACGGCGGCATCGACCACCCGACCCTGATCGCGCTGCTCCTGCTCGCGGGCGTGGCCGGCAAGTCCGCGCAGTTCCCGCTGCACACCTGGCTCCCGGACGCGATGGCCGGTCCCACCCCCGTCTCTGCGCTCATCCACGCGGCGACGATGGTCGCCGCCGGCATCTACTTCACGGCCCGACTGCTCCCTGTCTTCGCCGAATCCGCCGCGGCCATGACCGTGCTCGCCGTGATGGCCGCGATCACGATGGTCGGCTCGGCACTGGCCGCGCTCGCCCAGGACGACATCAAGCGGGTCCTCGCCTACTCGACGATCGGCCAGCTCGGCTACATGGCCGGCGCCCTCGCCGTCGGCGACCGCGGGGCCGCCGTCTTCCACCTCCTCTCGCACGCCGCCTTCAAGGCGCTGCTCTTCCTCGCCGCCGGCGCGGTCATCCACGCCGCCGGGACGAACTCGCTCACCGCCATGTCCCGCATGAGCGGCCTCGCGAAGCGCATCCCCGACGCGTACTGGACGATGACCGTCGCCCTCCTCGCGCTCGCCGCGATCCCGCCCTTCGCCGGCTTCTTCTCCAAGGAAGCCGTCCTCGTGGCCGCCGAGCACACCGCGCTCGGGGACCGGACCGGCATCCCCGCCGGGGCCGGCTGGACCGTCCTCGTCGCCGGGCTGCTCACCGCCCTCCTCACCGCGGCCTACGCCCTCCGCCTGTGGCTGCGGACCTTCCGCGGCCGGGGCGCCGAGGCCCCCGACCACGGCCGCCAGCCGCTCGCCATGACGACCGTCCTGTGGGTCCTCGCGATCCCCTCCCTGGGCTTCGGGCTGACCGTCACGTACCTCGACGACTGGTTCGGCGGTGACGCCCTCACCCCGACCGTCACCACGGCCGTCCTGGGCACGGGCCTCGCCGCCGCCGGAGCCGTGATCACGTACGCGGTCTGGCGGACGCTCGCCGCCCGTACCCCGATCGCGCCCCCCGTCCCGCACGTGGCCCACCCCGACGCCGACGCCGGCCTGGTCGAGGCCGAGGCGCTGCACCTGCCGCACCCCGCCGCGGACCCGGCCGACCCCGGCCGTGCCCTCCTCGGCCCGCTGCACGCCCCCGCCGCCGCCGGCTTCCACCTGGACGCCGTCTACCGGGCCGCCTTCGTCCGCCCCGTCCTCGCCGCCGCCTCCCTGGTCCGCTTCCTGGACCGCGAGGTCGTCGACACGTACGTCAGCGCCGCGGGCAACTCCGCCAAGGGTCTCGGGTGGCTCGTCCGCCGCGCCCAGACCGGCAACGTCCAGACCTACCTGAGCGCCCTGCTCGCCGGCTCCGTCGTCCTGGTGATCGCCGCAGTCGCCCTCGCCAACGCCGTCGCCGGAGCGTGAGACGTGATCGATATCAGCGAATCCGTGATGCAGTTCCTTCTCGCGTTGACCGTCGTCGGCCCGCTCATCGGCGCAGCCGCCGCCCTTCTCCCGGCCCCGCCCGGACTGAAGGGGAAGTCGCCGGACCAGGCCGTGCTCCGCCACGGCGTCACCGTCACCGGCGTCATCCTGCTGGCCGCGATCGTCCTCGCGCTCGGCTTCGACCACGACCAGCCGTCGAAGATGCAGGCCACCACGGACATCACGTGGATCCCCGCACTCGACGTGCGCATCCACCTCGGCATCGACGGCATTTCCCTCCCCCTCCTGGTCCTGACCGCGCTGCTGACCTTCCTCTGCGCGCTGTACTCCTACTTCAAGATGCCGAGCGGCCCTTCCCCCAAGGCCTTCGTCGCCCTGCTTCTCGTCCTGGAGTCCGGCACTCTCGCGACCTTCGCCGTCCTCGACCTCGTCCTGTTCTTCCTGGCCTTCGAGATGGTCCTCATCCCGATGTACTTCCTCATCGCCCGCTGGGGCGGCGAGGGCAGGCAGGCCGCCGCCTGGAAGTTCATCCTCTTCACGCTGCTCGGCTCCGTCGTCATGCTGCTCGGCCTGCTCCTCATCGGCCTGCAGGCGGGCACGTTCGACATGGTGGCACTCGCCACTGACAACGGCCGTGGACTGACCACGTCCGTGCAGGTCACCGCCGTTCTCGCGATCGGTCTCGGGCTCGCCGTGAAGACCCCGATGTGGCCGCTGCACAGCTGGCTCCCGGACGCCCACACCGCCGCCCCGACCGTCGGCTCCGTCCTCCTCGCCGGCGTCCTGCTCAAGATGGGCACGTACGGCTTCGTCCGGATCCTCCTGCCGATCGCCCCCGACGGCATGCGGACCTTCGCCCCGTACCTCGCCGCCTTCGCCGTCGCCGGGATCATCTACGGATCGCTGGCCTGCCTCGCCCTGGTGCGGCCCGGCGCCAAGGGCGACCTCAAGCGGCTCATCGCGTACAGCTCCGTCGGCCACATGGGCTTCGTCCTCCTCGGCATCGCCACCATGACCCCCACCGGGGTCAACGGCGCCCTCTTCGCCAACATCGCCCACGGCCTCGTCACCGGCCTCCTCTTCTTCCTGGTCGGCGCACTCAAGGACCGGTACGGCACCGCCGACCTCGACACCCTCGCCGGCGCCACCGGAGCCGCCCTCTACGGCCGCGCCCCCCGCCTCGGGGCCCTCCTCGCCTTCGCCGCCGTCGCCTCCCTCGGCCTCCCCGGCCTCGCCGGCTTCTGGGGCGAGATGCTGGCCCTCTTCGGCGCCTTCGACCCGGCCCCGGGCCTCAGCCGCCCCGCCTTCCTCACCTTCATGGCGATCGGCGCGTTCGGCACCCTCCTCACCGCCGCCTACCTCCTCCTCGTCGTCCGCCGCGTCTGCATGGGCGGCCCCCGGCCCGCCGAGGAGACGGCGATCGCCGACGTCCAGGGGTACGAGTTCGCCGCCTGGACCCCGCTCGTCGCCCTCACCGTCCTCGCCGGACTCTGGCCGGCCGTCCTCCTCGGCCTCACCGACCCGGCCGTCCAGCAGCTCCTCGCCGGAGGCACCCGATGACCCCAGTGACGACGCTCGCCGGCGAGTCGCTCGTCCAGTCCGTCGACTGGCTGACGATCGCGCCCCCCACCCTCACGGCCGTGGTCGCCCTCGTGGTCCTCGTCGCCGACCTCTTCGTCCCCCCGGAGCGCAAGCGGCTCCTCGGCTGGACCGCGATCGGCGGCCTCACCGCCGCCCTCGCCCTCCTCGTCCCGCTGCGGGCCGGTGACCGCTCCACCTTCTGCCTCACCGCCGAGGCGCAGGCCCAGGGGCACGCCGCGGCGTGCAGCTACACCGCCGACCAGTTCACCCTCGTCATCCAGCTGCTCGTCCTCGGCGGCGCGCTCCTCACCGCGATCCTCTCCCTGGACGCGACCCGCGAGAAGCTCCCGGCCGGCGAGTTCTGGTTCCTGCTGCTGTCCTCCGCCGCCGGCGCGGCCCTGCTGCCCGCCTCCCGCGACCTCGCGACCCTCGTCGTCGCCCTCGAAGTGGCCTCGCTGCCCGCCTTCGCGCTCGTCGGCCTCAAGCGCGGCGACCGCATGTCCGGCGAGGCCGCGCTCAAGTTCTTCCTCTCCTCCGTCACCGCGACCGCCGTCACCCTCCTCGGCGTCAGCTTCGTGTACGCGGCGACCGGCACCCTCCACCTCACGGAGATCGCCCAGCGCCTCGACTCCGTCCCCGGGCAGCTCGAAACGCTCGCCGAGGCGGGCGTGGCCCTCACCCTCGTCGGCTTCGCCTTCAAGACAGCCGCCGTCCCCTTCCACTTCTGGGTCCCCGACACCTACGTCGGCGCGCCACTGCCCGTAGCCGCCTACCTCTCGGTGGTCGGCAAGGCCGTCGGCTTCACCGGGCTCATCCTCGTGACGGTCGTCGCCTTCCCCTCGTACGCCGACGTCTGGGGCCCCGCGCTCGCCGCCCTCGCCGCGCTCACCATGACCGCCGGCAACGTCGCCGCCCTTCGGCAGGTCTCCACGCGCGCGTGGAGCGCGGTCCGGCTGCTCGCCTGGTCCTCCGTCGCCCAGGCCGGCTACCTCCTGGTGCCGATCGCCGCCGCCGCGTACGCCGACGACGACCAGATCGGCGCCACCGTCGCGTACGCCCTGATGTACGCCGTCGTGAACCTCGGCGCCTTCGCGGTCGTCGCCCTAGTCGCCCGTACGCACCCCGGGAACCGGATCGCGGACTACCGGGGCCTGTACGCGGCCAGCCCCGTCACCGCCCTCGTGCTCGGGTTCTTCCTCCTGAATCTGGCCGGTTTGCCCCCGGGTATCATCGGCCTCTTCGCCAAGGTGACCGTCTTCTCGTCGGCCGTCGACGCGGGTCTCGGCTGGCTGGCCGTGGTGATGGGTCTCAATGTCGTGATCGCGCTGTACTACTACCTGCGCTGGACGGCACTGCTCTTCCGCGCGCCGGTGGGGGCCCCCGTCCCCCACAAGGCCTCCGCGCCGGTCACCGTGGCGATCGCGCTGACCGCCGCCGCCGGTGTCGTGCTGTCGGGCTACCCGCAGTTCGCCCTCCGCTTCGCGGCGGACAGCCTCTTCTGACCCCCCCACAAAGAAACACCGAGGAGCAACACCCCGTGCTGAACGGATTCAAGGACTTCATACTTCGCGGGAACGTCATCTCGATGGCCATCGGTCTGGCCGTCGGAACCGCGTTCACGGCCGTCGTCACGGGCTTCAGCAAGGCCTTCATCACCCCGCTCATCGGCCTCGCCACCGGCTCGGTCGGCGACTTCAGCGAGGCGAAGTTCAGCGTCGGCAAGACCGTCTTCCCCTACGGCCTCGCCATCTCCGCCGCCATAGCCTTCGTCATCACCGCCGCGGTCCTCTACTTCCTGATCGTCGCCCCGCTGGCGAAGGTCCAGGACAGGTTCGCCAAGGCGGAGGCCGCCGACCCCAAGTCGGAGAAGCGCGACTGCCCCCGCTGCTTCACCGAGATCCCGGCGATCGCCACCCGCTGCGCCCACTGCACCAGCGAGATCGAGCCCATCGCCGCCGGCCTGGCGCCGGAGAAGATCGCGGTCCCGGCCGCCCGCTAGGGCCTGTCCGGCGGATCAGGGTCGGATAGGCCCTAGGGGACGCCGTCACCCGAACGGCCCTCAGGCCTGTCCGGCCCGCCCCGGTACGGCCGGGGGAACCCGAGCCTCCCGCCTGGCGTTGACCAGTACGGGAGGGTCCACTGGACGAGTGGACCACCACGAAGCAAAGGGTTCCCCTGCCGCACCACTTGGAGGGCGTACCGTGCACCGCCGGCACAACGGGCTGAGGACCGCCGTCCTCCTCGGAGGGCTCTCCGCCCTCATCATCGTCATCGGCAGCTTCTTCGGACGGACGGGGCTGATCGTCGCGCTCTTCGTGGCGCTCGGCACCAACGCGTACGCGTACTGGAACAGCGACAAGCTGGCGCTGCGGGCCATGCGGGCCCGCCCCGTCAGCGAGTTCGAGGCCCCCGCGCTGTACAAGATGGTGCGCGAGCTCTCCACCCAGGCCCGCCAGCCGATGCCGCGGCTCTACATCTCGCCGACCCAGGCGCCCAACGCCTTCGCGACCGGCCGCAACCCGCGCAACGCCGCCGTCTGCTGCACCGAGGGCATCCTCGCGATCCTCGACGAGCGCGAACTGCGCGGCGTCATCGGCCACGAGCTGAGCCACGTCTACAACCGGGACATCCTCATCTCCTCGGTCGCCGGAGCCCTCGCCTCCGTGATCATGTTCCTGGTCAACTTCGCCTGGCTGATCCCCGTCGGCCGCTCCAACGACGACGACGGCCCAGGACTCCTCGGCATGCTTCTGGTCATGATCCTCGGCCCGATCGCCGCCTCGGTCATCAAGCTCGCCATCTCCCGCTCCCGCGAGTACGAGGCGGACGCCTCCGGCGCCCAGCTCACCGGCGACCCGCTCGCCCTGGCCAGCGCCCTGCGTAAGCTGGAAGCGGGCACCAAGCAGCTGCCGCTGCCGCCCGAGCCCCGGATCGAGACCGCGAGCCACATGATGATCGCCAACCCGTTCCGCCCCGGCAAGGGCATGTCCAAGATGTTCTCCACCCATCCGCCGATGGCCGAGCGGATCGCCCGGCTCGAACAGATGGCAGGTCACCGCCCGTGAAGACCGTCCTGAACGTCATTTGGCTCATCCTCTGCGGATTCTGGATGTTCCTGGGCTACATGCTCGCGGGCGTCCTGCTCTGCATCACGATCATCGGCATCCCCTTCGGCCTCGCCGCGTTCCGCATCGGCCTCTACGCCCTGTGGCCCTTCGGGTACACGGTCGTCGACCGCCGCGACGCGGGCGCCCCTTCCTGCATCGGCAACGTGCTGTGGCTGATCCTCGCCGGCTGGTGGCTCGCCCTCGGCCACATCGTCACCGGCATCGCCCTCTGCATCACGATCATCGGCATCCCGCTCGGCATCGCCAACTTCAAGCTGATCCCCGTCTCGCTGCTCCCCCTCGGCAAGGAGATCGTCCCCACGGACCAGGCGTACCCGGCCCACTGATGCAGTTCCCCCGCTACGTGCTGATGCCCGCCCCCGGCGATCCCGGCCGCCACGTCCTGGCCCTCTGCCAGGACGTGACGGGCCTCTTCGCCGAACCCGCCCGACCCGCCCGCGTCCGCTACGAGCTCCGCGGCTGCGAACCCCGCGGCGAGCTGTCCCGGGCCGTCACCCAGGCGGTCGTCGAGGGCACCGCGCCGTACGGCACGCTCGTCGTCGACCTCCACGGCACACGGTGGGCCCTCGCCGACACCCGGATCCTCGGCATGCGCGGCGACGTCGTCACGGTGGAGGCCACCGGCGAGCCGCGCCGCACCCCCCACGCCGCCGACCCGGTCCCGTGCGGCAACCTGATCCCGGTCACGCGCGCCGCACCCGAGGAGGAGGCCCACACCGACGTCACCTTCCTCGGCTGCTCCCCGCGTGGCGAACTCCGCGACGCCCTCGCCGCGGGCGCGGAGGAGTTCCGCGAGGTGCGCTACCAGGGCCTCACCCGGATCGGGAACCAGCACCACGAGGGCGCGGCGGGCCGCATCACCGGCTGGGACACCTCCGCCCGCCACCGCGGTCTCGTCGACCTCACCCTGTCCATCCCCCGTACGCGCCTGGTGCCCCCCGCGACCGGCGAGATATGGGACCTGTTCTGGCACGCGAGGCCCACCGAGCCCGGCACCTGGCGGCGGTTCACCGGCGCGGCGCGCGGCGAGTGGCTGGACCGGGCCGCGGCCCACGGCTCGCACGGCGCCCCGGAGCTCGTCCCCGGCGCCACGTACCACCTCGACGGCACCGACATCGTCGACGAGGACTCGTTCCGGTGCGCGCTGGGGGAGGCCGTGCTCGGCCCGGGCCGCTGCTTAGGGGCGGGAAGCTTCGGGGCGACGGTCGAGGACCTGGCCGGCGCGACCGTCGTCTGGCATCACGCCGACGTGGGCCGCGCCTGCCTGGGCGTCCTGCCCTACGGCGGACAGCGCCCCGCGACCTTCCAGGAGCTCGTCGAGGAGCTCACGGACGCGGGGGTACGGCTCGTCCTCGACTGACCGCCCATGCCACGACCCCCGCCGCGAGGACCCCGGACCCTACGAGGACGGACCCGAGCGGCAGCGCGAACGCGAGCACCGCGCAGCCGACGAGCCCGAGCGCGGCGAGCGGCCGGTTCCGGCCCCCCAGCGTCCAGGCGGAGGCGTTCGCGATGCCGTAGTAGACGAGCACGCCGAAGGACGAGAAGCCGATCGCTCCGCGCACGTCCGCCGTCGCCGCCACCACGGCCACCACCGCGCCCACGGCGAGCTCGGCCCGGTGCGGCACCCGGAAGCGGGGGTGCACGACTGCGAGCCCGCCCGGCAGATATCCGTCCCGCGCCATCGCCAGGGTCGTCCGGGACACCCCGAGGATCAGCGAGAGCAGCGAGCCGAGCGCGGCGACCGCCGCGCCCACCGTGACGAGCGGCACCAGCCACTCCGCGTCCGCCGCGCGGGCCGCGTCGGCGAGCGGCGCGGGGGAGTCGGCCAGGGCGGCGGGCCCCAGGACGGTGAGCACGCTCACCGCGACCGCCGCATAGACGGCGAGCGCGATCCCGAGGGCCACCGGCACCGCCCGGGGGATCGTGCGGGCCGGATCGCGGACCTCCTCGCCGAGCGTGGCGATGCGCGCGTACCCCGCGAACGCGAAGAAGAGCAAACCCGCGGCCTGGAAGACCGAGCCCGCGACGACCTCTCCGCCGAGCGTCGGCCGCGCCGCCTCGCCGGCCCCGAAGGACACCACGACGACACAGGCGAGAACGGCGAGAACCACGGCAACGATGACCCGTGTGAGGAGCGCCGACTTCTGAACTCCCCGGTAGTTGACGGCCGTCAGAGCCACCACGGCGGCGACCGCCACGGCGTGCGCCTGCTCCGGCCACACGTACGCCCCGACGGTCAGCGCCATCGCCGCGCACGAGGCCGTCTTGCCGACCACGAAGGCCCAGCCGGCCAGGTACCCCCAGAACGACCCGAGACGTTCGCGACCGTACACATAGGTGCCGCCGGAGGCCGGGTAAAGGGCGGCAAGCCGCGCCGAGGCCATGGCGTTGGCGTACGCGACGACGGCGGCGACCCCGAGCGCCCAGAGGAGCCCGGCCCCGGACCCGGCCGCATCGGCCGCCGGCCCGAGCGCCACGAAGATCCCGGCCCCGACCATCGATCCGAGCCCGATCACGACCGCGTCGAAGACGCCGAGCGACCGGCGCAGTTCCTCTGTCACGCGCATCAGCCTAGGGGGCGGTCAGAGACCGGTCTCGCGCAGCGTGATGTTGAGCCGCCCGACCAGGCCGAGCGCCGGATCGGCCGTCCCCGGGTGGACCGTCGGCACCCCGTGATGAACCCACCGCGAGGCCCCGCCGAAAACGAAAAGGTCACCGGAGGCCAAGTCGACGTCGCGGTAGGGCCGCCCGCGGTTCTCCGCGTTCCCGAACCGGAAGACGCACCGGTCCCCGAGGCTCAACGACACCACAGGGGCCCCGGACCGCTCTTCCTTGTCCTGGTGCATGCCCATCTTCGCGCCGGCCCCGTAGAAGTTCACGAGCGCGGTATCGGGAGCGAACCCCACGGCCCCGCCGTTCTCCCTGTACGCCTCGACGACCGCCTCGCGCCCCAAGGCGGCCAGCCAGTCGGGCAGTTCGACGCCGACCGAGTCGAGATAGCGGTACGGCTCCCACTGCCGGCCCAGGCACAGCGACCGCACGGACATGACGCCCCCGCCCGGCAGCACGGTCCGCCGGTACGACACCGGCCCGCGCCCCCACTCCCGGCAGGCGTCCACCAACTCCCTCTGCCGCGCGGGCGACAGCCACCCGGGCACGTGCACGGCCCCGGGCGCGACGACGGCCCGCTCGCGAGGAAAGAGCCCCTCGCTCACGCAAGGCCCGCCAAGGCGCCCTCGACTCCCAGCAGCCGCTCTTTCCGCTCCAGCCCGGCGGCGTACCCGCGCAGGCTCCCGTCGGCCCCGATCACCCGGTGGCAGGGCCGCACCACGAGCAGCGGATTGCGCCCGATCGCGGTGCCCACGGCCCGCACCCCGGCCCCGGCCGAGCCGACGAGCCGGGCGACGTCCCCGTAGGAGACGGTCGTCCCGTACGGGATCTCCTCCAGGGCCCGCCAGACGCGCCGCTGGAAGTCCGTACCGCAGCTCAGGTCGTACGGGATGTCGAACCGCTCCCGCCGCCCGGCGAAGTACTCACCGAGCTGCCGGGCGACGTCCTCGAACGCCTCGGGCGCGCACGTCCACCCGTCCTCGACCTCGACGCCGCCCTTCTGCCCCGGCAGGGACAGGGAGCGCAGCACGGCACGGCCCCCTTCGGCGAGCTGCCCGACCAGCAGCATCTCGCCCAGGGGGCCGTCGACGTACGCGTACACGGTCATGACTGGTTCCTCTCCCCGCACGGGTCTTCCACGATCCAGTGTGCGGGGCCCGCCGACGCTCGGGCTGGCGGAATTCGGACACGAGCCTCGACGGGTCAGCGGTAGTTCACGTACTGGAGGGCGAAGTCGAAGTCCTTGCCCTTGAGCAGCGCCTGCACGGCCTGCAGGTCGTCCCGGCTCTTGGAGCTGACGCGCAGCTCGTCGCCCTGGACCTGCGCCTTGACGCCCTTGGGGCCCTCGTCCCGGATAGCCTTCGCGACCTTCTTGGCGTTCTCCTGCGAGATGCCCTCGGTGATCGAGGCGAAGAGCTTGTACTCCTTGCCGGACAGCTGCGGCTCACCCTCGACGTCCAGCGACTTCAGCGAGATGCCCCGCTTGATCAGCTTGGTCTGGAAGATGTCGAGGATCGCCATCACGCGCTCCTCGCCGTTCGCCTGCATCAGGATCTTCTCGCCCGACCAGGAGATGGAGGCGTTGGTCCCCTTGAAGTCGTAACGCTGGGAGATCTCCTTCACGGCCTGGTTGAGGGCGTTGTCGACCTCCTGCCGCTCGACCTTGGACACGATGTCGAAACTGGAGTCGGCCATGACTCGTGGCTCCTTGCTCGGTTGCTGTCGGGTACAGCCCAAAGCCTAGGGGGTTCGCCGCGACTCGAACCGCTGATCAATCCGGTGGCGGACCACCCCCGGGGATCAGGTATTGTTTACGTCGTTGCCACAGAACACCGCGAAAGCGGCTCCACGGCAGCGATCTCATGGCGATGTGCCCGAGTGGCCAATGGGAGCGGACTGTAAATCCGTCGGCTTAGCCTACCCAGGTTCGAATCCTGGCGTCGCCACGTGAAGAAGGTCCCCGGTGTTCGCACCGGGGACCTTCACTCGTTTCCGGGCCGTAGGGCGGCGGGTCAGTTTCCGGCCACGTCCTTCACGGCGACCGAGAGCGGCGTCGAGCCGCTGATCAGCTCCAGGGTCAGGCCCGCCGTCGCCGGCGTGTCGAGGAGTTCCGCGAGGACCGCCGCCACGTCGTCGCGCGGCACCATGCCCCGGCCCGTGTGGGCCTCCAGGCGGACCAGGCCCTTGCCCGCGTCGTTCGTCAGGGAGCCCGGGCGCAGGATCGTCCAGTCCAGGGCCGTGCGGGCGCGGACCGTGTCGTCGGCGGCGCCCTTCGCGCGGAGGTAGGCGTCGAAGACGTCGTCGCCCTTGTGGGTCGCGTCCGCGCCCATCGAGGAGACGACGACGTAGCGCCGTACGCCCGCCCGCTCCGCCGCGTCCGCGAAGAGCACGGCCGCCGCGCGGTCCACCGAGTCCTTGCGGTCCACCGAACTCCCCGGCCCCGCGCCCGCCGCGAACACCGCGGCGTCGGCGCCCTGGAGCACCGCCGCGACCATCTCCACCGACGCCGTCTCCAGGTCCAGGACGACCGGCTCGGCGCCCGCCGCCCGTAGGTCGTCGCCCTGCTCCGGCCGGCGGATGATCCCCGCGACCTCGTGTCCGCCCGCCGACAGCAGCCTCTCCAGGCGCAGGGCGATCTGTCCGTGTCCTCCAGCGATGACGATGCGCATACTCACGACCGTACGACGGGACCGGCCGGAGGGCTCCCCGGCTCGGGCGGCTGCGGCCGCTCCGGCCGCACCTGCCGGGGCAGGTCCAGGGCGGCCGCCGAGTCGCAGTACTCCCGCACCGCGCTCGTCCTGGCCACCACCCGCCCCCGGTGCACCACGATCCGGCTGTACGCGAGGGACAGCACGCCCGCGAGCCGCTCGCCGCGCACCGCGAGCAGTTCCGCCGGGAAGCCCGCCTCCACCCGCACCTCCGGCAGCCCCATCGCGGCCCGCGCCCCCGCGCTCACCGCCGCGTACGCCTCCTGGGGCGGCAGCCCGCCCAGCGAGGCGAGCAGGTACGCCGCCTCCAGCGGATCCCCGCGCCCCACCGGGTTGGACATGTCCCGCAGCGCCCCGCTGCCTGCCGCGACCCGCACCCCGGCGGCCCGCAGCAGCCGGACCGGTGCCGCGCCGCGCAGCTCCGTACCCCCGCAGCCGCCCTGCGGCAGGCACACCACCGTCACCCCGGCCGCCGCCAGCTGGTCCGCCGCCCGCCGGGCCACGTCGGCGGGGAGCCGGCCGAGCCCGGCGCACGGCCCGATCGTCACCCCGGGCCGCAGCCCCCCGGCCATCGCCGCGAGCCGGGCGAGCCGGGCCGGGTCGTCCCCGTCGGTGTGCAGGTCGACCGGGCAGCCGTGCTCGGCCGCGACCTCCAGGACGGCCTCCACGTATCCGGCCGGGTCCGGGTCGAGGTCCGGGCAGCCGCCGGCCACACCGGCGCCCATCTTCACCGCGTCCCGCAGCATCGCGAGCCCGTCCGCGCCCGCGACCCCGGTGAGGAGCCGGGGGACGGCGACGGCCGTCAGGTCGGCGAGGCCGCGCAGCGAGCGCCGCGCCTGGAGCACGGCTTCGAGCGGGCCGAGCCCCTGGACGTCGCCGATGCGTACGTGCGCGCGGAGCGCCGTCGCGCCGTGTCCCAGCTGGAGCAGGGCGGCCTCGGTGGCCCTCCGCTGGACCTCCTCCGGGGCGTACGAGACGGGCCCCGGGGTGTCGGCGGAGAGCGCGGTGTCGGCGTGCGCGTGGGGTTCGGCGGCGGCGGGCAGCAGCAGATAGCCGGCGAGGTCGACGCGGGAACCGCCGACGGCGCTGAGGCTGCCGGCCGTGCCCACGGCCTCGATCCGCCCGCCGACGAGCCGGACGTCCACGGTCCGGCCGTCGGTGAGGCGCGCGTGGGAGAGCAGGAGCGAGGTCGAGTCGGCGGTGGTGGCGGCCCCGTCCTCGGGCGGCTGGGGCTGCTTGCTGTCGGCTGACATCGGGCTCCTCAAGGCTCCTCAAGATCAAGATCGCGCAAGGTGGGGCAGAGCCTAGGGGGGCTCGGTCCCGCCTTCGAGGAGGAGCGCAATAGTCGTACCGATGAGTCCACGAGTGGCGTACGTGACGCCTGGTGAGAGCCGTCGCGGGGGCCGGGTGAGGGGCGTCGCGCGGGCACGCGGAAACCGATTTGGGTGATGGGCGGGAGACCGTGTAATGTCTTCCTCGCTCGCCCCAATAGCTCAGTCGGTAGAGCGTCTCCATGGTAAGGAGAAGGTCTACGGTTCGATTCCGTATTGGGGCTCTGGTGAGAAGGACCCCGCCTTAGGGCGGGATCCAGATCATCAAAGCGGTGTAGCTCAGATGGTAGAGCAAGCGGCTCATAATCGCTGTGTCACCGGTTCAAGTCCGGTCACCGCTACACACGGTAGCCGATTCTGGGGTCGGTCCTTCGATCGGCTACTCTTTTATGCGTTCATCCGTCCCATCCGTCCAAGGAGCACTCACGTGGCTGCCACCGACGTCCGCCCGAAGATCACGCTGGCCTGCGTGGAGTGCAAGGAGCGGAACTACATCACCAAGAAGAACCGGCGTAACAACCCGGACCGTCTTGAGATGAAGAAGCACTGCCCCCGCTGCAACTCGCACACTGCGCACCGCGAGACGCGCTAATCAGGCTCGTACACGAGGCCGTCCCCACTAGGGGGCGGCCTCGTGTCGTTTGTCCGCGCGATCGGCGACACCCGCACCATCGGTAATGAATCCAGGAGGTATCGAGTCCATGGCGCTCGACCAGTCCTTCGTGGGCCGGACCTATCCGCCCACCGCGGCCTACGAGGTCGGCCGCGAGAAGATCCGCGAGTTCGCCGAGGCGATCGGTGACGCCAATGCCGCGTACACCGACACCGAGGCGGCCAAGGCGCTCGGGCACTCCGATGTGATCGCCCCGCCCACCTTCGTGTTCGCCATCACGTTCAAGGCCGCCGGCGCCGTCATCGAGGACCCGCAGCTCGGCCTCGACTACAGCCGCGTGGTCCACGGCGACCAGAAGTTCGCCTACACCCGGCCCGTACGCGCCGGGGACCGGCTCTCGGTCACCTCCACCATCGAGGCGATCAAGTCCCTCGCGGGCAACGACATCCTGGACATCCGCGGCGAGGTCCACGACGCGTCCGGCGAGCACGTCGTGACCGCCTGGACGAAGCTCGTCTCCCGCGCACCCGAGGGGGCCTGACCATGACCGCCAAGATCGCCTACGACGACGTCGAGGTCGGCACCGAGCTGCCCGCGCAGAGCTTCCCCGTGACGCGCGCCACGCTCGTGCGGTACGCGGGCGCCTCCGGGGACTTCAACCCCATCCACTGGAACGAGAAGTTCGCGGTGGAGGTCGGCCTCCCCGACGTCATCGCCCACGGCATGTTCACCATGGCCGAGGCCGTCCGCGTCGTCACCGACTGGGCCGGCGACCCCGCCGCCGTCGTCGAGTACGGCGTCCGCTTCACCAAGCCGGTCATCGTCCCCAACGACGACCAGGGCGCCCTCGTCGAGGTCAGCGCCAAGGTCGCCGCGAAGCTGGACGACCGGAAGGTGCGGGTCGACATCACCGCGATGAGCGCGGGCCAGAAGGTCCTCGGCATGTCGCGGGCCGTGGTCGAGCTCGCCTGACGGCTACGAGCGTCACGGGCCCGTCGCGGAAGCGGCGGGCCCGTACCCTTGAGCCCGTGCAGCCACTCCACGACGCCCCCCTCGCGCCCCTGACCACCTTCCGGCTCGGCGGACCCGCCACCCGGCTCGTCACCGCCACCACCGACGACGAGGTGGTCGCGGCCGTCCGCGAGGCCGACGCCGCGGGCACCCCGCTGCTGATCATCGGCGGCGGCTCGAACCTGGTCATCGGGGACAAGGGCTTCGACGGCACGGCGCTGCGCATCGCCACCACCGGCTTCGCCCTGGAGGGCTCGCGCCTGGAGCTCGCCGCGGGCGAGGTCTGGACGGACGCCGTGGCGCGGACCGTCGAGGCCGGACTCGCCGGGATCGAGTGCCTGGCCGGCATCCCCGGCTCGGCCGGCGCGACCCCGATCCAGAACGTCGGCGCGTACGGGCAGGACGTCTCCGCGACCGTCACCGAGGTCGTCGCCTACGACCGGCGCGCCGAGGAGACCGTCACCCTCACCAACGCCGAGTGCGCCTTCTCGTACCGGCACAGCCTCTTCAAGGACCAGCCCGAGCGGTACGTGGTGCTGCGGGTCCGCTTCGAGCTGGAGGACGCGGACGGGATGTCGGCGCCGCTCAAGTACCCGGAGACCGCCCGCGCCCTCGGCGTCGAGGCGGGCGACCGGGTGCCGCTCGGCCAGGCCCGCGAGACCGTGCTGCGGCTGCGCGCCGGCAAGGGCATGGTCCTGGACCCGGAGGATCACGACACCTGGTCCGCGGGCTCCTTCTTCACGAACCCGATCCTCACGAACGACGAGTTCGACAGCTTCCGGGCCCGTGTGGCGGAGCGGCTCGGCCCCGACGTCGCCCCGCCGGCCTTCCCCGCGGGCGAGGGCGGCGCAGTGAAGACCTCCGCGGCCTGGCTGATCGACCGGGCCGGGTTCACCAAGGGGTACGGAACCGGGCCCGCCCGGATCTCCACCAAGCACACGCTCGCCCTCACCAACCGCGGCGAGGCGACCACCGAGGACCTCCTCGCCCTCGCCCGCGAGGTCGTCGCCGGGGTCCGGGACGCCTTCGGGATCACCCTCGTCAACGAGCCCGTGACCGTCGGCGTCGAGATCTAGTGGCCTAGTAGGCCACGCCCACGCCCTGCTTGACCGTCGCCGGGGCGTCGATCATCGCCAGCATCGCGTGGGCCACGTCCGCGCGGGCCAGCGTGCGGCCCCGGGGCGGATTGCCGCCGACGACCGTGCGGTACCGGCCGGTGAGCGGCTTGTCCGTCAGCTTCGGCGGGCGGACCGAGGTCCAGTCCGTGCCGCTTGCCGCCAGCGCGGACTCCATCACCCGCAGATCGGCGTAGACGTCCTTCAGGACGCTGCTGATCACGGCGAGGACGGCCTTGTCGAGCACCCCGTCGCCCTCCGCGGCGGGGCCCACCGGCGCCGCGCTGACCACCAGGAGCCGCCGGACCCGCTCCGCCTCCATCGCCGTGAGCACCGAGCGGGTCAGCCGGGCCGCCACGCCCGTCGCCGCGTCCGCGCGACCGCGGGCGCCGAGGCCCGACAGCACGGCGTCCCGGCCGGTGACGGCCGCGCGCAGGGTCTCGGGGGCGGCGAGGTCGGCCCGGTGGACCACGAGCCGCTCCCCGGTCACCGCCAGCCGCGTCGGATCCCGTACCACCGCCGTCACCTCGTGGCCCGAGGCCAGTGCCTGGCGGACGATCTCCCGGCCGATGCCACCGGTCGCGCCGAAGACAGTGAGCTTCATGTCGCACCCTCCCGGGGTGGGTAAGTGTTCACTCACCCCCAGGGTGGGTGGATACTCACTCACGCGTCAAGCGTGGCTGGAGGATGCATGGAACAGAGGCCGACCCGCGTACGGATCGTCGACGCCGCGCGCGACCTCATGCGGACGGCGGGACTCGCCCGCACCACGACCAAGGAGATCGCCAAGGCGGCCGGCTGCTCGGAGGCGGCGCTCTACAAGTACTTCGCGAGCAAGGAAGAGCTCTTCCTGACCGTCCTCGACGAACGGCTGCCCCGGCTCGGCGGGCTGCTCGGCGCCCTCGCCGCCGACCCCGGCAGCCGCACCGTCGAGGAGAACCTCACCGAGATCGCCCGGCAGGCCGCCCTCTTCTACGAGGAGAGCTTTCCGATGGCCGCCTCGCTCTACGCCGAGCCGCAGCTCAAGGCCCGCCACGAAGAGGGCATGCGCCGGCTCGGCGCCGGCCCGCACAAGCCCGTCGAGGGGCTCACCGCCTACCTCCGCACCGAGCAGCGCCTCGGCCGGGTCGCCGCCGACGCCGACCCGCGGGCGGCCGCGGCGCTCCTCCTCGGCGCCTGCGTCCAGCGGGCCTTCGCGTACGAGATGACCGAGGACGGCCCCGGGCCGCTCGACGACTTCGCCCGCTCGATCGCGCGCACGCTGATGCGCGGGATCGGCTGACGGACCCGAGGGATCAGTCGGCGATCCAGTCGTCGATCCCCGCAAGGAGCTTCGCCCGTACGCCCTCCGGGGCCGCCGAGCCCCGCACCGACTGACGGGCCAGCTCCGCCAGCTCCGCGTCCGTGAACCCGTGGTACCGGCGGGCGATCTCGTACTGCGCCGCGAGCCGCGAGCCGAAGAGCAGCGGGTCGTCGGCGCCCAGCGCCATCGGGACACCCGCCTCGAAGAGCGTCCGCAGCGGTACGTCCTCGTGCCGCTCGTACACACCGAGGGCCACGTTCGACGCGGGGCAGACCTCGCAGGTCACCCCGCGCTCCGCCAGCTTCCGCAGCAGCCGGGGGTCCTCCGCCGCCCGCACCCCGTGGCCGACGCGCGAGGCCCGCAGGTCGTCCAGGCAGTCCCGTACGGAGGCGGGGCCGGTCAGCTCCCCACCGTGCGGGGCCGCGAGGAGACCGCCGTCGCGGGCGATCGAGAACGCCCGGTCGAAGTCGCGCGCCAGGCCCCGCCGCTCGTCGTTGGAGAGCCCGAAGCCGACCACGCCCCGGTCCGCGTACCGCACCGCGAGCCGGGCGAGCGTCCGCGCCTCCAGGGGGTGCTTCATCCGGTTCGCGGCGACGAGCACCCGCATCCCGAGCCCGGTTTCCCGGGAGGCCGCGTCGACCGCGTCCAGGATGATCTCCATGGCCGCGATGAGCCCGCCGAGCAGTGGGGCGTACGAGGTGGGGTCGACCTGGATCTCCAGCCACCCGGAGCCGTCCCTGACGTCCTCCTCGGCGGCCTCGCGGACGAGCCGCCGGATGTCCTCGGGCTCGCGCAGGCAGGAGCGCGCGATGTCGTACAGGCGCTGGAAGCGGAACCAGCCGCGCTCGTCGGTCGCCCGTAGCTTCGGGGGCGTACCGCTGCTCAGCGCCTCGGGAAGATGGACGCCGTACTTGTCGGCCAGCTCGATGAGCGTCGTGGGCCGCATCGAACCGGTGAAGTGCAGATGCAGATGGGCCTTGGGCAGCAGGGTGATGTCGCGTGAAACGTGCTCCATCGACTGATACTGCCGCACCCGAATGGACGAAGGCACCCCGTTTCCCCGATCGGGACCTTGCTAGAACGCAAAAACGGGCCCCCGCTCCGAAGAGCGGGGGCCCAGCTAGGAACGTTCCTAGGTGATCAGGCGGTCGCCTCGGCCAGCAGCTTCTGGATCCGGGAGACGCCCTCGACCAGGTCCTCGTCGCCGAGCGCGTACGACAGACGCAGGTAGCCCGGCGTGCCGAAGGCCTCGCCCGGGACGACCGCGACCTCGGCCTCGTCGAGGATCAGGGCGGCGAGCTCGACGGAGGTCTCGGGGCGCTTGCCGCGGATCTCCTTGCCGAGCAGACCCTTCACCGAGGGGTACGCGTAGAAGGCGCCCTCCGGCGTCGGGCAGTACACGCCCTCGATCTCGTTCAGCATCCGCACGATCGTCTGGCGGCGACGGTCGAAGGCGGTGCGCATCTCCGCGACCGCGTCCAGGTTGCCCGAGACGGCGGCGAGGGCGGCGATCTGCGCGACGTTGCTCACGTTGGACGTGGCGTGCGACTGGAGGTTCGTCGCGGCCTTCACGACGTCCTTCGGGCCCACGATCCACCCGACGCGCCAGCCGGTCATCGCGTACGTCTTCGCGACACCGTTGACCACGATGCACTTGTCGCGCAGCTCGGGGACGATCGCCGGCAGCGACGTGAACTTCGCGTCGCCGTAGACGAGGTGCTCGTAGATCTCGTCGGTCAGGACCCACAGGCCGTGCTCGACGGCCCAGCGCCCGATCGCCTCGGCGTCGGCCTCGGGGTACACGGCGCCGGTCGGGTTGGACGGCGAGACGAAGAGGACGACCTTGGTCTTCTCCGTGCGCGCGGCCTCCAGCTGCTCCACGGAGACCCGGTAGCCGGTGGTCTCGTCGGCCACGACCTCCACCGGGACGCCGCCCGCGAGACGGATCGACTCGGGGTACGTCGTCCAGTACGGCGCCGGGACGATGACCTCGTCGCCCGGGTCGAGGATCGCGGCGAAGGCCTCGTAGATCGCCTGCTTGCCGCCGTTGGTCACGAGGACCTGAGAGGCGTCGACCTCGTAGCCCGAGTCGCGCAGCGTCTTGGCGGCGATCGCGGCCTTCAGCTCGGGCAGACCGCCGGCCGGCGTGTAGCGGTGGAACTTCGGGTTCCTGCAAGCCTCGACGGCCGCCTCGACGATGTAGTCGGGGGTCGGGAAGTCGGGCTCACCGGCGCCGAAGCCGATCACCGGGCGCCCGGCGGCCTTGAGGGCCTTGGCCTTGGCGTCGACGGCGAGGGTGGCGGACTCGGAGATCGCACCGATGCGGGCGGAGACCCGACGCTCGGTGGGAGGGGTAGCAGCGCTCATACGGCCCATCGTCCCAGACCTCGTCAGGGCCAGGCACACAGGTTTCACGGACCGGACAGGAACGGTCATTCCCGGTCGTACGCCCGTCCGAGGGCAGGTCGGCGCGGTTTCTGTTCGACGCGGACCCCCATCACCACGTATGCTCACTGCTCGTTGGCCCGCACCGACCACATCTCACGATGCGGTAGGTTGAGGGACACCAACAAAGGGTCGTAGCTCAATTGGTAGAGCACCGGTCTCCAAAACCGGCGGTTGGGGGTTCAAGTCCCTCCGGCCCTGCTACACACACCGCCAGGTGTTGTGCGCATGTACGTACTTCATTGCACCGCCGTGCGGCTCCATCCCGGGCGCGGCACGGCCGACCCGGAATCAGGTGAGAGATCGTGACGGACGCCGTAGGCTCCATCGACATGCCTGATGCCGACGACGAGGCCTCTGAGTCCAAGAAGAAGGCCCGCAAGGGCGGCAAGCGCGGCAAGAAGGGCCCTCTGGGCCGGCTCGCGCTCTTCTACCGCCAGATCGTGGCGGAACTCCGCAAGGTCGTCTGGCCCACTCGTAGCCAGCTGACGTCGTACACCACTGTGGTGATTATCTTCGTCGTCATCATGATCGGCCTTGTCACCGTGATTGACTATGGCTTCCAGGAAGCAGTCAAGTACGTCTTCGGCTGACTTTTTGTTCCACCCCATCTGTATCGCAGGAAGAAGCAGCCACCGTGTCTGACGCGAACCTGAACGACGCCTTCGAGTCCGAGTCCGTCGAGGACGAGCTGGACATCGTCGAGGCCGCCGACGAGGACCAGGCCGACGCTGCTGACGACGCTGCCGGCGACGCCGCCGAGGACGCCGCTCTCCACGTCGAGGACGAGGACGAGGACGAGGCGGAAGCCGACGAGACCGAGGACTCCGACGAGGAGTCGGACGACGAGGACTCCGAGGACGAAGAGTCCGACGACGAGGAGTCCGTCGAGGTCGAGGACGCCGAGGACGAGACCGAGGAGGAGGCCGAGCCGGCCGCCCCGGTCGACCCGGTCGCCGCGCTTCGCGAGGAGCTCCGCACCCTCCCCGGCGAGTGGTACGTCATCCACACCTACGCCGGCTACGAGAAGCGCGTGAAGGCCAACCTCGAGCAGCGTGCCGTCTCGCTCAACGTCGAGGACTTCATCTACCAGGCCGAGGTCCCCGAGGAAGAGATCGTCCAGATCAAGGGCGGCGAGCGGAAGAACGTCAAGCAGAACAAGCTTCCCGGCTACGTTCTCGTCCGCATGGACCTGACGAACGAGTCCTGGGGCGTCGTCCGCAACACCCCCGGCGTCACCGGCTTCGTGGGCAACGCCTACGACCCGTACCCGCTGACCCTGGACGAGATCGTCAAGATGCTCGCCCCGGAGGCCGAGGAGAAGGCCGCCCGCGAGGCCGCAGAGGCCGAGGGCAAGCCCGCTCCCGCCCGCAAGCTGGAGGTCCAGGTTCTGGACTTCGAGGTCGGCGACTCGGTCACGGTCACGGACGGTCCCTTCGCGACCCTCCAGGCCACGATCAACGAGATCAACCCGGACTCGAAGAAGGTCAAGGGCCTCGTCGAGATCTTCGGTCGCGAGACCCCGGTCGAGCTCAGCTTCGACCAGATCCAGAAGAACTGATCTCACCGTCTTCCGACCAGGTCAGAGTGGCTCTCGCAGCCGCTCTGACCTGCTCGGTTTTTAGCCGCACGTCCATACCCGTTATCGTTGTGCGGTATGCCTGCATCCGGATGACCGGAAGGCGGGCTGAACACTCTCACTAGGACCCGGAGAGAGCAATGCCTCCCAAGAAGAAGAAGGTCACGGGGCTTATCAAGCTCCAGATCAACGCCGGTGCGGCGAACCCGGCCCCGCCGGTCGGCCCCGCGCTCGGTCAGCACGGCGTCAACATCATGGAGTTCTGCAAGGCCTACAACGCCGCGACCGAGTCGCAGCGTGGCATGGTCGTGCCGGTGGAGATCACGGTCTACGAGGACCGCACCTTCACCTTCATCACCAAGACTCCGCCGGCCGCGAAGCTGATCCTCAAGGCCGCTGGTGTGGACAAGGGCTCCGGCGAGCCCCACAAGACCAAGGTCGCGAAGCTCACGGCCGCTCAGGTCCGCGAGATCGCCACGGTCAAGCTGCCCGACCTGAACGCCAATGACCTGGACGCCGCGTCCAAGATCATCGCCGGTACCGCCCGTTCCATGGGCATCACCGTCGAGGGCTGATCAACCCCCTTGTGACCTAGTGGTAGGGCCCGCGCCGGCCCGCACCACGACTCCATACCTGAACCAACAGGAGAAGAAGTGAAGCGCAGCAAGGCTCTCCGCGCCGCGGACGCCAAGATCGACCGGGAGCGGAACTACGCCCCCCTCGAGGCCGTCCGTCTGGCGAAGGACACCGCCGCCACGAAGTTCGACGGCACCGTCGAGGTCGCCTTCCGCCTGGGTGTCGACCCGCGCAAGGCCGACCAGATGGTCCGCGGCACCGTGAACCTCCCGCACGGCACCGGCAAGACCGCCCGGGTCCTGGTCTTCGCGACCGGTGACCGTGCCGAGGCCGCGATTGCCGCCGGCGCCGACATCGTCGGCTCCGACGAGCTCATCGACGAGATCTCCAAGGGCAACCGCCTGAACGAGTTCGACGCCGTTGTGGCCACCCCGGACCTCATGGGCAAGGTCGGCCGCCTCGGCCGCGTCCTCGGCCCGCGTGGTCTCATGCCGAACCCCAAGGTCGGCACCGTCACCCCCGATGTCGCGAAGGCTGTCAACGACATCAAGGGCGGCAAGATCGAGTTCCGCGTCGACAAGCACTCGAACCTGCACTTCATCATCGGCAAGGTCTCCTTCGACGAGACGAAGCTGGTCGAGAACTACGCTGCGGCCCTGGACGAGATCCTTCGTCTGAAGCCGTCCGCCGCCAAGGGCCGCTACATCAAGAAGGCGACCCTGACGACGACGATGGGCCCCGGCATCCCGCTGGACTCCAACCGCACCCGTAACCTCCTCGTCGAGGAGGACCCGGCCGCGGTCTGAACCTCACCGGTTCACTGAGTGGTCGACAGGCCCTCGCCTCTCCTCGGAGAGGCGAGGGCCTGTTCTTTGTTACGGTTCAAGGAATCGCAAAGGCTTAACAAGGGGTGGGGAACGCTCATGAACATGTCCGCATGGAAGCGCGCGGGCGTCGCCCTGACGGCCACGGCCGTCGTGGTGGGTGTCGCGGGGTGTCAGGACGGCGACCCGAAGGCGGCCGACGCGCCCGCGAAGCCGCAGACGCAGAGCCTCGAAGACGTCACGAAGGTCATCCAGGCCGCGTACACGAAGACCTCCGAGGCCAAGGCCGCGAAGATCCGGATGACGATCGAGATGACCGGCACCGGCCTGGACTCCGGCACGACCACCATGACCGGTGTGCAGGGCTGGGACCCGGCCGCGATGGACGTGACGATGTCCGGGGGCATGTTCGCCGGCGCGGGCGCCGCCGGAATGCCCGAGAAGATCCGCATGATCATGCGTGACGACGTCATGTACATGGACATGGGCGCCGAGCAGGCCGCCGAGATGGACGGCAAGCGCTGGATGAAGATGGACTTCGCCGGGATGGCGAAGGAATCCGACGCCGTCCTGGGGAAGACGATGTCGCAGGGCCTGGGCGGTATGAACCAGGACCCGGCCCAGCAGCTCGCGCTCCTCCTGGAGGCCCCGGGCATCAAGCACATCGGCCCGGAGAAGGTCGAGGGCGTCGACGCCCAGCACTACAAGGGCTCGATCGCCTTCGAGGACATGCTGAACGCCAACAAGAGCCTCGACAGCCTGCCGAAGGCGGACCGCGACAAGCTCGTGGCGACCATGGAGGAGTCGGGGATCAAGGGCTACGACACCGAGCTCTGGGTCAACGGTGACGGCTACCCGGTCAAGATGGTCGTCGGCATGAAGATGCCCGAGGGCGCGATGAACATGACCGCCTTCTACTCCGACTACGGCACGAAGGCGACCGTCGAGGCCCCGCCGGCCAAGGACACCGTCGACTTCATGGAGATGCTCAAGGGCATCGGCGAGGGGGCCGGCGAGGGGGCCGGCGAGGGCCTCGGCCAGGGCTGATTTGCCCGAACCGCACCCCGTCACGTACGCTTCCACAGAAGCCAAAGACCGCTGGTCGTCGCTGCTCCCACTCGGGTGCGGTGGCCGAAGGATTCGCTGAGATGCGAACGACCCGCGCAGGTGACTGTGGATGAGTTCCCGGATCTTCGTGATGCGGTCGAGCAAAGCCCCGTGCGCCTGCGCCGGGGCGTTTTGTTTTGTTCAGCCCCTTCCGCGCGGTCCCATCACCCGGAAGGAGGCCGACGCTCATGGCAAGGCCCGACAAGGCTGCCGCGGTAGCCGAGCTCAAGGACAAGTTCCAGAGCTCGAACGCCGTCGTGCTGACCGAGTACCGGGGTCTCACCGTCGCGCAGCTCAAGACGCTGCGTCGTTCGCTCGGTGAGAACGCCCAGTACGCCGTGGTGAAGAACACGCTGACCAAGATTGCGGCCAACGAGGCCGGGATCACCTCGCTCGACGACCAGTTCACCGGTCCGACGGGCGCCGCCTTCATCACCGGTGACCCGGTGGAGTCGGCGAAGGGTCTTCGTGACTTCGCCAAGGAGAACCCGAACCTCATCATCAAGGGCGGTGTCCTTGACGGTAAGGCGCTGACCGCCGATGAGATCAAGAAGCTTGCGGACCTCGAGTCCCGCGAGGTTCTGCTCAGCAAGCTGGCCGGCGCGTTCAAGGGCAAGCAGTCTCAGGCTGCCTCGCTCTTCCAGGCGCTGCCGTCGAAGTTCGTCCGCACCGCGGAGGCGCTTCGCGTCAAGCTCGCCGAGCAGGGCGGTGCCGAGTAATTCGGCTCGCGCATTGATCCGCGCCGCCTAGCGCGCGGGTCGCAGCGGGCCGTTACGCCCGCCTCTTCATACATCCGGCACCTGCCGAATTAGTGGAAGGATCGCCCATCATGGCGAAGCTCTCTCAGGACGACCTCCTCGCCCAGTTCGAGGAGATGACCCTCATCGAGCTCTCCGAGTTCGTTAAGGCCTTCGAGGACAAGTTCGACGTCACCGCCGCTGCGGCCGTCGCCGTTGCCGGCCCGGGCGCCCCGGTTGCCACCGAGGCCGCCGAGGAGCAGGACGAGTTCGACGTCATCCTCGAGGGTGCCGGCGACAAGAAGATCCAGGTCATCAAGGTCGTGCGCGAGCTCACCTCCCTGGGCCTCAAGGAGGCCAAGGACCTCGTCGACGGCACCCCGAAGGCCGTCCTCGAGAAGGTCGCGAAGGACGTTGCCGAGAAGGCCGCCGAGTCCCTCAAGGCCGCCGGCGCCTCCGTCACGGTCAAGTAAGACCGTTTCGAGTCGCTGTAGCTGACTCCAGCCCCCGTGTAACGCGGGAGCACCGAAAGGCGATCACCCTTGTGGGTGGTCGCCTTTCGGCGTTCCCCGGGAAGGGCGTGGCGGGGGCCCCGAGGGCCGTCGGTGGCGGAGTATGGTGATCTTCGCCGTGCGCCCCGCAGACCGGGGGGCCTTGACGAACCGCACGCAGCGCGCAATTCTCAGGACGCGTCGTCACAACGATCCGTATCCGAGGCATGGATCGACGACTGAACGGGCAGTATCGAGGTGCGCCGCACGGCGCGAGGTACCGCGGAGTTGAGAGCAACGAGGGTCGCGAATTATTCGCCCTGGACATCAGTGAGCCAAGTGGCTACACTGACCCTTTGCGCTGCCTGTTAGCTGCCCCCTGCCCGTCACCAGGGGCATACCTTCGCATCCGCTTCGTGGACCGACCCCGTCTGAACTGGCCTTTTGGTCATCTCAGGAAAAGTCTGCCGCAAAGCATTGCTGGGGACCGGTACGCGCGTAGTGAGTCCGAGCCCTCGGAAGGACCCCCTCTTGGCCGCCTCGCGCAACGCCTCGACCAATACGAACAACGGCGCAAGCACCGCCCCGCTGCGCATCTCCTTTGCAAAGATCAAGGAGCCCCTCGAGGTTCCGAACCTCCTCGCGCTGCAGACCGAGAGCTTTGACTGGCTGCTCGGTAATGCCGCCTGGAAGGCTCGCGTCGAGGCTGCCCTTGAGTCGGGACAGGACGTCCCCACGAAGTCCGGCCTGGAAGAGATCTTCGAGGAGATCTCGCCGATCGAGGACTTCTCCGGGTCGATGTCGCTGACCTTCCGCGACCACCGCTTCGAGCCGCCGAAGAACTCGATCGACGAGTGCAAGGACCGTGACTTCACGTACGGTGCCCCGCTCTTCGTCACCGCCGAGTTCACCAACAACGAGACCGGCGAGATCAAGTCTCAGACGGTCTTCATGGGCGACTTCCCGCTCATGACCAACAAGGGCACCTTCGTCATCAACGGCACCGAGCGTGTCGTGGTGTCGCAGCTGGTCCGATCGCCGGGTGTCTACTTCGACTCCTCGATCGACAAGACGTCCGACAAGGACATCTTCTCCGCCAAGATCATCCCGTCCCGGGGTGCCTGGCTGGAGATGGAGATCGACAAGCGCGACCTGGTCGGTGTCCGCATCGACCGCAAGCGCAAGCAGTCGGTCACCGTTCTGCTGAAGGCTCTCGGCTGGACCACCGAGCAGATCCTGCAGGAGTTCGGCGAGTACGAGTCCATGCGCGCCACCCTGGAGAAGGACCACACCCAGGGCCAGGACGACGCGCTGCTCGACATCTACCGCAAGCTGCGTCCGGGCGAGCCGCCGACCCGTGAGGCTGCTCAGACGCTGCTCGAGAACCTCTACTTCAACCCGAAGCGCTACGACCTCGCGAAGGTCGGCCGCTACAAGGTGAACAAGAAGCTCGGCGCCGACGAGCCGCTGGACGCCGGCGTGCTCACCACCGACGACGTCATCGCCACGATCAAGTACCTGGTCAAGCTCCACGCGGGCGAGACCGAGACGATCGGCGAGAACGGCAACGAGATCGTCGTCGAGACCGACGACATCGACCACTTCGGCAACCGTCGTCTGCGTAACGTCGGCGAGCTCATCCAGAACCAGGTCCGCACGGGTCTGGCTCGTATGGAGCGCGTCGTGCGTGAGCGCATGACGACCCAGGACGTCGAGGCGATCACGCCGCAGACCCTGATCAACATTCGCCCGGTCGTGGCGTCGATCAAGGAATTCTTCGGCACCTCGCAGCTGTCGCAGTTCATGGACCAGAACAACCCGCTGTCGGGTCTGACGCACAAGCGTCGTCTCTCGGCGCTGGGCCCTGGTGGTCTGTCCCGTGAGCGGGCCGGCTTCGAGGTCCGAGACGTGCACCCGTCCCACTACGGACGCATGTGCCCGATCGAGACCCCGGAAGGCCCGAACATCGGTCTGATCGGTTCGCTCGCCTCGTACGGCCGCGTCAACGCGTTCGGCTTCATCGAGACGCCGTACCGCAAGGTCATCGACGGTCAGGTCACGGACGAGGTCGACTACGTCACCGCCGACGAGGAGGACCGCTTCGTCATCGCGCAGGCCAACGCCGCGCTCAACGACGACATGCGGCTCACCGAGAACCGCGTCCTGGTGCGTAAGCGTGGCGGCGAGGTCGACTACGTCCTGCCGTCCGAGGTCGACTACATGGACGTCTCGCCGCGCCAGATGGTGTCGGTCGCGACCGCCATGATCCCGTTCCTCGAGCACGACGACGCCAACCGTGCCCTCATGGGCGCGAACATGATGCGTCAGGCGGTGCCGCTGATCAAGTCGGAGGCCCCGCTCGTCGGCACCGGCATGGAGTACCGCTGTGCCACCGACGCCGGCGACGTGCTCAAGGCCGAGAAGGACGGTGTCGTCCAGGAGCTGTCGGCCGACTACGTCACGGTCGCCAACGACGACGGCACGTACATCACGTACCGCCTGCACAAGTTCTCGCGCTCGAACCAGGGCACCTCGGTCAACCAGAAGGTCGTCGTCGACGAGGGCGACCGCGTCATCGAGGGCCAGGTCCTCGCCGACGGTCCCGCCACCGAAGACGGCGAGATGGCGCTCGGCAAGAACCTGCTCGTGGCGTTCATGCCGTGGGAGGGTCACAACTACGAGGACGCGATCATCCTGTCGCAGCGCCTCGTGCAGGACGACGTCCTCTCCTCGATCCACATCGAGGAGCACGAGGTCGACGCCCGTGACACCAAGCTCGGCCCGGAGGAGATCACCCGGGACATCCCGAACGTCTCCGAGGAGGTCCTCGCCGACCTCGACGAGCGCGGCATCATCCGTATCGGTGCCGAGGTCGTCGCCGGCGACATCCTCGTCGGCAAGGTCACGCCCAAGGGCGAGACCGAGCTGACGCCGGAGGAGCGCCTGCTCCGCGCGATCTTCGGTGAGAAGGCCCGTGAGGTCCGTGACACCTCGCTGAAGGTGCCGCACGGCGAGATCGGCAAGATCATCGGCGTCCGCGTCTTCGACCGCGAGGAGGGCGACGAGCTTCCCCCGGGCGTGAACCAGCTGGTCCGCGTCTACGTCGCCCAGAAGCGCAAGATCACCGACGGTGACAAGCTCGCCGGCCGTCACGGCAACAAGGGTGTCATCTCCAAGATCCTTCCGATCGAGGACATGCCCTTCCTTGAGGACGGCACGCCGGTCGACATCATCCTCAACCCGCTGGGTGTCCCGTCCCGAATGAACCCGGGACAGGTCCTGGAGATCCACCTCGGCTGGCTCGCCAGCCGCGGCTGGGACGTCTCCGGCCTCGCGGACGAGTGGGCGCAGCGCCTCCAGGCGATCGGCGCCGACCAGGTCGCCCCGGGCACCAACGTCGCCACCCCCGTCTTCGACGGTGCGCGTGAGGACGAGCTCGCGGGTCTGCTGAACCACACCATCCCGAACCGCGACGGCGAGCGCATGGTGCTCCCGACCGGTAAGGCGAGGCTGTTCGACGGCCGCTCCGGCGAGCCGTTCCCGGAGCCGATCTCGGTCGGCTACATGTACATCCTCAAGCTGCACCACCTGGTCGACGACAAGCTCCACGCGCGTTCGACCGGCCCGTACTCGATGATCACCCAGCAGCCGCTGGGTGGTAAGGCCCAGTTCGGTGGCCAGCGCTTCGGTGAGATGGAGGTGTGGGCGCTTGAGGCTTATGGCGCCGCGTACGCCCTCCAGGAGCTGCTGACGATCAAGTCCGACGACGTGACCGGCCGCGTGAAGGTCTACGAGGCCATCGTCAAGGGCGAGAACATCCCTGAGCCCGGCATCCCCGAGTCCTTCAAGGTGCTCATCAAGGAGATGCAGTCCCTGTGCCTCAACGTGGAGGTGCTCTCTTCGGACGGCATGTCCATCGAGATGCGCGACACCGACGAGGACGTCTTCCGCGCAGCGGAGGAGCTCGGTATCGACCTGTCCCGGCGCGAGCCGAGCAGCGTCGAAGAGGTCTGACGGGAGTCCGGACCGGGGGTTCAGCAATGAACCCCCGGCCGGCCCCAGGACCCCCGTTCCAGACCCCAAGACTTACAACCCTGAGAGGGATTGACGCATAGTGCTCGACGTCAACTTCTTCGACGAGCTCCGGATCGGTCTGGCTACCGCTGACGACATCCGTCAGTGGAGCCACGGCGAGGTCAAGAAGCCGGAGACCATCAACTACCGCACGCTCAAGCCCGAGAAGGACGGACTCTTCTGCGAGAAGATCTTCGGTCCGACCCGGGACTGGGAGTGCTACTGCGGCAAGTACAAGCGTGTCCGCTTCAAGGGCATCATCTGTGAGCGGTGTGGCGTCGAGGTCACCCGCGCCAAGGTGCGTCGTGAGCGGATGGGCCACATCGAGCTCGCCGCTCCCGTCACCCACATCTGGTACTTCAAGGGCGTCCCGTCGCGCCTCGGATACCTGCTCGACCTCGCCCCGAAGGACCTCGAGAAGGTCATCTACTTCGCGGCGTACATGATCACGTTCGTCGACGACGAGCGTCGTACGCGTGACCTGCCCTCCCTCGAGGCGCACGTCTCCGTCGAGCGTCAGCAGATCGAGAACCGTCGCGACTCCGACCTGGAGGCCCGCGCCAAGAAGCTCGAGAACGACCTCGCCGAGCTCGAGGCCGAGGGTGCGAAGGCCGACGTGCGCCGCAAGGTGCGCGAGGGTGCCGAGCGCGAGATGAAGCAGCTGCGCGACCGTGCGCAGCGCGAGATCGACCGTCTGGACGAGGTCTGGTCGCGCTTCAAGAACCTCAAGGTCCAGGACCTGGAGGGCGACGAGCTCCTCTACCGCGAGCTGCGTGACCGCTTCGGCACGTACTTCGACGGTTCGATGGGTGCCGCTGCTCTGCAGAAGCGCCTCGAGTCGTTCGACCTCGAGGAGGAGGCCGAGCGCCTCCGCGAGATCATCCGTACCGGCAAGGGCCAGAAGAAGACCCGTGCGCTCAAGCGCCTCAAGGTCGTCTCCGCGTTCCTGCAGACCGCGAACAGCCCCAAGGGCATGGTTCTCGACTGCGTGCCGGTGATCCCGCCGGACCTGCGTCCGATGGTGCAGCTGGATGGTGGCCGCTTCGCGACCTCCGACCTGAACGACCTGTACCGCCGTGTGATCAACCGCAACAACCGTCTGAAGCGACTCCTTGACCTCGGCGCGCCCGAGATCATCGTGAACAACGAGAAGCGCATGCTTCAGGAGGCCGTGGACGCCCTCTTCGACAACGGTCGTCGTGGTCGTCCGGTGACCGGTCCCGGTAACCGTCCCCTGAAGTCCCTCAGCGACATGCTGAAGGGCAAGCAGGGTCGTTTCCGTCAGAACCTGCTCGGCAAGCGTGTGGACTACTCCGCGCGTTCCGTCATCGTCGTCGGTCCGCAGCTGAAGCTGCACCAGTGCGGTCTGCCGAAGGCCATGGCGCTGGAGCTCTTCAAGCCGTTCGTGATGAAGCGCCTGGTCGACCTGAACCACGCGCAGAACATCAAGAGCGCCAAGCGGATGGTCGAGCGCGGCCGCACGGTCGTGTACGACGTCCTCGAAGAGGTCATCGCCGAGCACCCGGTTCTGCTGAACCGTGCGCCCACGCTGCACCGCCTCGGCATCCAGGCCTTCGAGCCCCAGCTGGTCGAGGGCAAGGCCATCCAGATCCACCCGCTCGTCTGCACCGCGTTCAACGCGGACTTCGACGGTGACCAGATGGCCGTGCACCTGCCGCTCTCCGCGGAGGCGCAGGCCGAGGCCCGCATCCTGATGCTGTCCTCGAACAACATCCTGAAGCCGGCCGACGGCCGCCCGGTCACGATGCCGACCCAGGACATGGTCCTCGGTCTGTTCTTCCTGACCACCGACGGCGAGCTCCGTGACACCAAGGGCGAGGGCCGCGCGTTCGGCTCCACGGCCGAGGCGATCATGGCGTTCGACGCCGGCGAGCTGGCGCTGCAGTCCGAGATCGACATCCGCTTCCCCGTCGGCACCGTCGCTCCCCGCGGCTGGGTTCCCCCGGTCACGGAGGACGGCGAGGACAGTGTCGCCGCCGGCGAGTGGCAGCAGGGTGACTCGTTCCGTCTGCGGACGACCCTGGGTCGCGCGCTCTTCAACGAGCTGCTGCCCGAGGACTACCCGTTCGTCGACTACTCCGTCGGCAAGAAGCAGCTCTCCGAGATCGTCAACGACCTCGCCGAGCGCTACCCCAAGGTCATCGTGGCGGCGACGCTCGACAACCTGAAGGCGGCGGGCTTCTACTGGGCGACCCGTTCCGGTGTCACCGTGGCCATCTCCGACGTCGTCGTTCCCGAGGCGAAGAAGGAGATCGTCAAGGGCTACGAGGCGCAGGACGAGAAGGTCCAGAAGCAGTACGAGCGCGGCCTGATCACCAAGGAAGAGCGCACGCAGGAGCTCATCGCGATCTGGACCAAGGCGACCAACGAGGTTGCCGAGGCGATGAACGCGAACTTCCCCAAGACGAACCCCATCTTCATGATGGTTGACTCGGGTGCCCGAGGAAACATGATGCAGATGCGTCAGATCGCCGGTATGCGTGGTCTGGTGTCGAACGCCAAGAACGAGACGATCCCGCGTCCCATCAAGGCGTCGTTCCGTGAGGGCCTCACCGTCCTCGAGTACTTCATCTCGACGCACGGTGCCCGTAAGGGTCTCGCCGACACCGCCCTGCGTACCGCCGACTCGGGTTACCTGACCCGTCGTCTGGTGGACGTCTCGCAGGACGTCATCATCCGCGAGGAGGACTGTGGCACCGAGCGCGGTCTGAAGCTGCGGATCGCGGCCAAGGACGAGACCGGTGTCCTGCGGAAGACGGACGACGTCGAGACCTCCGTGTACGCGCGGATGCTCGCCGAGGACGTCGTCGTCGACGGCAAGGTCATCGCGCCGGCCAACGTCGACCTGGGTGACGTGCTCATCGACGCCCTCGTCAACGCGGGCGTCGAGGAGGTCAAGACCCGTTCGGTCCTGACCTGTGAGTCCGCCGTCGGTACGTGTGCGTTCTGCTACGGCCGTTCGCTCGCCACCGGCAAGCTGGTCGACATCGGTGAAGCGGTCGGCATCATCGCCGCCCAGTCCATCGGTGAGCCCGGTACCCAGCTGACGATGCGTACCTTCCACACCGGTGGTGTGGCCGGTGACGACATCACCCAGGGTCTGCCCCGTGTCGTCGAGCTCTTCGAGGCTCGTCAGCCCAAGGGTGTCGCCCCGATCTCGGAGGCGGCCGGCCGCATCCGTATCGAGGAGACCGAGAAGACCAAGAAGATCGTCGTCACCCCGGACGACGGCACCGACGAGACGGCGTTCCCGATCTCGAAGCGTGCCCGTCTGCTCGTGGGCGAGGGCGACCACGTCGAGGTGGGCCAGAAGCTCACCGTGGGTGCCACCAACCCGCACGACGTGCTGCGCATCCTCGGTCAGCGTGCGGTCCAGGTCCACCTGGTCGCCGAGGTCCAGAAGGTCTACAACTCGCAGGGCGTGTCGATCCACGACAAGCACATCGAGATCATCATCCGGCAGATGCTGCGCCGCGTGACGATCATCGAGTCCGGCGACGCGGAGCTGCTGCCGGGCGAGCTCGTCGAGCGCTCGAAGTTCGAGACCGAGAACCGTCGTGTGGTCACCGAGGGCGGTCACCCCGCCTCCGGCCGTCCGCAGCTGATGGGTATCACCAAGGCCTCGCTCGCCACCGAGTCGTGGCTGTCGGCGGCGTCCTTCCAGGAGACCACCCGGGTTCTGACCGACGCGGCGATCAACGCCAAGTCGGACTCCCTGGTCGGCCTCAAGGAGAACGTCATCATCGGTAAGCTCATCCCGGCCGGTACGGGCCTCGCCCGCTACCGCAACATCCGGGTGGAGCCGACCGAAGAGGCCAAGGCCGCGATGTACTCGGCCGTCGGCTACGACGACATCGACTACTCGCCGTTCGGCTCGGGCTCCGGCCAGGCCGTTCCGCTGGAGGACTACGACTACGGTCCGTACAACCAGTAAGTAGTGCGAACCGAAGGGCGGTCACCCCGATTGCGGGGTGGCCGCCCTTCGGCGTTCTTTCAGTGGGGCTTCTTCGTCACCTGGCGGCCAGTTCCCAGACCGCGACGAGCACGCCGGCGCTCGCGGTGAGCGCGGCGATGCTGGCCAGCGGCCAGCGGGCACGCTCCAGGGCGTCGAGCCGGGCCTCGTGGTCGGCCAGCTGTTTGTCGGTCTGGTCGCTGCGCTGGACGAGCAGGGCGAGCGAGCCGTCGACGCGGGCGAAGCCGGCCTCCAGGGTGCCGCGGAGGCGTTCCAGTTCGAGGGCGACGGCGACGGGGTCGTTCGGATCAGACTCGGTCATCGGCACCTCCCGGGGAGCTGCGCAGCCAGGACGGCAGCAGGGTCTGCACCGTGTCGAGGGCCATCACCCGGGCCAGTCCGCCGGCGACGGCCAGCGCCCCGGCGACCCAGGGGAGGGTCGCGGGGACGCCGGACGCGTCGACGATCGCGGGGAGCACGACGGCGATGCCGACGGCGGACTGGAGGACGGTGCGGGCCGTGCGCTTGGCGGCATCGGACATCGGGGGTCTCCTCTCCGGTACGGGGCTACTTCGTGTACGGGACCTTCAGCGCGTTCCAGGAGGCGGCGCCGGGCACGCCGTCGGCGTCGGAGCCGCGGAAGCCGAGCTTGTGCTGCCACTTGGCGTAGCTGCGGCGGTCGGCCTCGCTCCAGCGGGGGCCGGGGCCGACGCCGTACGCGGAACAGCCCTCGGCGACGAGGCGGCGGCCCATGGCCGTGATGATCGGGGAGCTCGTCTCCTTGCGGAAGAACGAGGTGCCCGGGAAGGGCTGGAGGCGGGGCGGGGCGGGCTTGCCGGAGGTGGGGGTGTTCTTGGCGGGGGCCTTGTTGAGGCGGGCCTGGACGCGGTCGCGCATCGTCGGCATGCCGAAGCCCTTGGGGTCGCTCTTCCAGTCGGACCACTCCAGGTGGCCGATGACGGACCTGGCGCCCCAGTCGTGGGCGCGGCAGAGGGCGGCGGAGACCCGCTCGATCGCGTCGAGCTGGGCGGCCGGCCAGGGGTCGGTGCCGTTGCCGAGGTTGATGCACTCGAAGCCGTAGAAGCGGGAGTTCCCGTCGACGGCGTTCGGGGTGCCCTGGTGGGCTCGGGGGGCCGGGGGCCGGTCCCCGTACGTCTCGCTGATCACGGCCTGGAGGACGGACGGGTCGCCGCCGCCGGCGTGGTTGGCGCGGCCGTTGGCGACGAGGTGGACGGTGCCGTCCTTGGCGATGACGCCGTGGCAGAGCGGTCCGGGCAGGCCTTCGTAGCCGTTGAAGCAGAGCTCGACGGAGGAGGCGGTGCCGGTGGAGACGGTGTGGTGGATCATCACGCCGGTGACGGGGCCCCAGGCACCGGTGTGATTGCGGTTGTGGGTGCGCCAGCCGGGGTGTTCGACGACGGTGACGCCTTCGGCGCGGAGCGCGGCGAGGAGCCGGTCCGCGGAGAGGGGAGTGGCCATCTGGTGTCCTCCGGACATGAAGAAGGCCCGCACTCGGGCGGGCGTACGTACGGGTGGGGCGGGGGCCGTGGCTACGCGGCCGTGGTTACGCGGTCGGGGTGGGCTCCGGGTCCTTGGACGGCTCGGGGGCCGCTTCCGGGGCGGGGTCCGGGACCGGTTCCGAGGCGGGTTCCGGGGTCGGCTCCTTGGAGGGCTGCTCCGGGATCGGCTCGGGTTCCGGTGTGGGGGTCGGCTCCGGCTCCGGGGTGGGCGTCGGGTCCGGGGCCGGGGGTGCCCAGGTGGTGCAGAGCGTGGCGTAGGCCGTCCGGCGCGTCTCGAAGTCGGCGAGCGCGGCGGCGACGGCGTCGCGTACGGCCTCCTGGTTCGGGACGACCGGCAGGCCGCCCTGCGCGTTGAGGATGACGAGCCCGCTGCCGCGCAGCGAGGAGCCGGCCGTACCGGCCTCGTCGAGCTGGGCGGTGACGTAGACCTGCGGGTACTCGCCGGTCATCGGGTCGACCTCCAGCGGGCCGCCCATCGTGGTGTCGTGGATGCGGACGTCGACGGTGTGGCCGCCGTCGGTGACGGTGGCGCGGCCGGCGTAGTCGATGGCCACGCCCCAGGGCTGGGCCGGGTCGATGATCATGCGGGGTTCCTCTCCATGGGGGCGGGACGGCTCAGCTCTGGGTGCCGTACATCAGTACCGGCTTGGCGTAGACGGTGCCGGAGGCACTGGTGACCCGGGCCTGGATCTCGATCTTGGCGGTGGTGCCGAAGCGCGTCGTGATGTCGGCGACGATGGCGTCGGTGACGTCGAACTGGCTGCCGGCGGCGACGGTCCCGCCGAACTGGGTGGCGCCGTCGATGATCACCTTCACTTCGCCGGTGGCGCCCGAGCTGGCACGGGTCTCCATCAGCAGGCGCATCCGCGGCTGCCAGACCGGGTTGTAGGAGCGGGCGATCGTCGCCCAGTTGTTCAGGGAGCTCGTCGCCGGCCAGTTCGCGGAGGCGAGGTCCTGCGGCGGCAGCATCGCGAGCCACGGCCGGGCGAGGCCGCCCTTGACGATGTCGTCGGAGAAGACCTCGTGACCGTACGAGTCGTACAGCCGCAGCACCTGCCGGGTGGTGTCGGTGCCGCTGCCGTTGTAGAGCGCGATGGCCAGCTCGCCGGTCTGGCGGCGCATCGCCAGCCCGTACTCGGTCTTCTCCGGGTCCTCGTCCCACTTGCCGACCTGGAGGACGGAGGTGCCGTTCGGCAGCTTGACGTTGAGGGCGCCGTCGGTGACCTCGTTCATGGCGGGCCGGGTGTTGACCGCGGTCGACAGCGCCTGGATGCGGCGCTCCATCTGGGTGAGCCGGTCGATGATGTCCTCGGGCAGCTGGGGCATCAGGCCTCCTCAAGGTAGAGCTCGGCGGTGTCGGGGCGGCCGCGCTCCGGCGGCCTGACCTTGACGCCGATGATGCGGTAGCGGGCGTCGAGGCCGGGGGCGTGCCACTCGTCGGTGATCCGGATCCGGGCGGTGCGGCCGAGCAGCGCCGGCGGCACCACCCCGCCGAGCCGGATGGTGATCTCGGGGATCACGACGGCGCCGGCGGCCTGGGCGAGCTCGGCCGTGGCCATCTTCTCCAGGGTGGCCTGGGAGGTGATCTCGTTGTGGTCCGACGACAGGTCGATCCGCGGCCAGCCGCCCTTGATCAGCGGGGATTCCTTCTCTCCCGAGAACAGCGGCCGGGACTCGGCGGCGGCGTTCGAGTTGATCGACGCGCCGCGCGCCATGGCGGTGGTGCCGCCGCGGGTCGCGTCGCGCGGGAAGGAGTACGACAGGATCGTGCCGGGCCGGTCGAAGACGAGGTCGGTGGCGCCGGTACGGATCTTGGGGGCGCCGAGCCGGAGCTGCCGGATCCGCCGCCCGTCGACCGGGTCCCGGTAGACCATGATCTGGTGCTCGAAGCCGTCGTCGAGCGAGGCGAGCTGTTCGAGCGCCTCCGAGTAGAGGATCTCGTCGCCCTTGCGCCAGCTCGCGGTCCGCTTGGTCGGGGAGACCTCCTCCCCGTGTTCGACGCGGATGTTGCCGCCGACGGCCTTCTGGAGCTCGTCCCAGAGCTTGCGGGCGATCTCCAGCTGGTCGGTGGGCGTCGTGATGTCGAGCTTCGTACGGATACGGCGGCGCGCGGCGTACGAGTCGAAGGTCGCGGCCTGGATGGAGAGCGTCAGTACTCCGCGCTCGCTGCTCTGCAGCGTGCTGGTCCAGATGATGCCGCCCCACCACAGGTCGCCGCCGCGCTCCAGGTAGACCGCGGTGCGGCCCTCCTGGACCTGGCGGACGCGCGCGGCGATCGCCCGGTCGGGGATGGGGATGGTGCCGGAGAGGGAGCCGGCCTTGCCGATGTAGTCGTCGAACTGGACGTCCCGCAGGGGCAGGATGTCGATCGTCTGATCCGAGAGCAGATCGCAGAAGATCGCCCGGTAGGGGGTGTCGAGTGTCATCGCGGTCCTCCCTTACTGGACGTAGGTGGCGGAGACGTTCAGTCCCCCGGTGGTGCCGATGGAGCCGTTGGCGCTCCAGTCGCGCAGAGTGATCTGCGCGTTGGTGAAGTTGTAGATCGTGGCGGTGCCGGAACCTATGGAGTTGGAGGCCACGGCGTCGAACGTCGTGCCCGGGGACCAGCCCGCCGGCAGCGTGACGAGGGGGTAGTCGCTGATGCCTCCGCTGGCGCTGGCGGTGATGTTCTCGCCGGTGCGGATGACGCTGATGCGCACCGTGACGACGCCGCCGCGGGTGCGGCGGGCCCAGAACGACGACATGCTCCAGCCGGTCAGCGCGGTGGCGCCGGTGGTGATGGTCTCGTGGTCGAGCGGCGGGTGGTAGTTCGCCCAGGTGGTGCCGTTCCAGCGCTGGAGGACGCCGTTCGTCTCGCGGAACTGCCCGGTGTAACTGCCCGTGGGCAGGGTGCCGTTGGCGGCGATGCCGCCGACCTCCTTGGGGTACGCGATCCAGCCGGTGCCGTCCCAGCGCTGGAGGAAGTGCGCGTTGTCGTTGTCCTGGTACTGGCCCGGGTAGGCGCCGGGCACGGCCGCGTTGTTGTAGACGGGCAGGATGCCGCCGACGCTGGCCGTCGTGACGCGCAGGTCGGTGACGATGCCGGTCCCCGACCAGAGGATGCCGTTGGAGCCGGCGGAGGTGCCGGCCACCACCTTGACGCTGAACAGGGCGAGGGAGACCGGGGGCGCCGCCGGGACCGCGGGGACGGCCGACGGGGTGCCCTTGACGATCTCGATGGCGGCCTTGCTCTGCTGCGAGCTGTCGTACTGGTCGTCGTACACGCGCAGGACGACGAGGTCGATCCGGTCGTTCAGCGGGTCGCCGTCGGCGAAGGTGACGACGGTGTCCTGGTCGAGGGTGACGGGGTAGGTGCCCTGGACGGCGGGGCCCTGGACGACCGCCCGGCCGGCGTAGACGGTGGCGGTCATCGGGCCGCTGCCGCTCATCCACAGGCCGCCGACGCGGTACTTGCCGTCGTTGGTGCCGGGCAGGATGCCGGAGCGGGCGGTGAGCGGAGTGGCCGGGGTGGTGGCACCGACGGCGGTGTGGCGGGTGCCCTGGCGGGTCTGTCCTGTGGGGGCGAGCCAACCGGAGTGCAAGGTCATGGGTTCTCCCGGAGTGGTGATGGCGGCGGCGGTTACGGAAGCGGGTCGACCTTGATGAACGTGTTGTCGTAACCGCCCTTGAGGGAGGTGGAGTTGGTGACCATCTTGAAGAAGGCCGTGAGGGTGTACGTCGCGCCCGCGGTCAGGTTCGACAGCCGACGCGTGGTGGCCACCGAGATCAGGTGCGGGCTGGCGGCGACCGTCGCGTACTCGTCGTCGAGGTCGCCGACGACCGTGGCTCCCTGGGTGAGCTTGAGCGCCATGAACGCGTAGTGGTCGGCACTGTGCGACTTCATGCGGGCGCCGAAGCTGACCACGACGGACCTCGACGCCGGGGCGACGAAGTTGAGCGCGAGCGGGTTCGTGGCGCGTCCCGCGAGTGTCGAGGTCCATGTGAGCGACGTGGTGTCGCCGTAGTCGCTGTTGTCGACGAAGTACGGGCCGGGCACCGCCGACCCCCACACCGTGCCGTTCCAGCGCTGAAGGGTGCCGCCGGCGTCCCGGTACTGGCCCGGGTAGCTGCCGTTGGTGATCGTGCCGGCCGGGGCGATGCCGCCGATCGGCACCCAGGAGTTTCCGTCCCAGCGCTGGAGGGTGCCGCCGGCGTCCCGGTACTGGCCCGCGTAGCTGGCCGTGGTGACCATGCCGGCCGGGGCGATGCCGCCGAGCGCGGACGGGTACGGCACCCAGGCGCTGCCGTCCCAGCGCTGGAGGGCGCCGCCCGAGTCCTGGTACTGGCCCGGGTAGGCGCCCGGGAAGACCGGGCCCTCGACGGGGAGGATGCCGCCGAGGCCGACGACCGGGGTGCGCAGGTCCTTGAGGGCGGTGGCCCACGGGATGCCGCCGTTGCCCGCGCTGACGGTGGCCGGGACGGTCACCGCGTACAGCGCGAGGCAGCGCGGCGGGACGGCCGGGGCCTGAGGCGCCTGGGCGGGGACGCCCTTGATGATCTCGACCTTCGCCTCGTTGCGGTTCGAGGAGTCGTAGAGGTTGTCGTAGATCCGGACGACGATCAGGTCGATGCGGCCGTACTGGGCGTCGCCCGGATCGAAGGTGACGACCACGGAGCTCGGCAGGGTGACCGGGTAGACGCCCTGGGAGATCTCGCCCTGGATCACGGCCCGGCCCTCGGAGACGAGCGCCGTCATGGCGGATTCGCCCTTCGTCCAGAAGCCGGACAGCCGGTACTCGCCGGTGTACGAGCCCGGCAGGACGCCGGAGCGGACCTGGACGGGGTTGGTCAGCGTCGTCACACCGGTCTGGGTGAGGCGGGTGTCCTCGCGGGTCTGGCCGGTCTCGGCGACCCAGCTGCTGCGCAGGTTCATGGGGATTCTCCGTTCGAGGAGTCGAGGGACGGTTCGGCGTGCGGGGGAGTCAGGACCTGATCCATTCGGCGGAGAGGGTGCAGGCGTAGCCCGAGCCGCCGAGGGTCTTGATCGCCGCGGTGTGGTTGTGGAAGCCGGAGAGCTGGAGGGTCTCGCCGGCGACGAGCCTGATCGGGCTGCTGCCGCCCACGGATATGGCGCCGTTGCCGGCGGGGGTGAGCCAGGTCAGCCGGCCCTGTCCGACGCCGGCGACCGAGACACGGGCGCCGCGCATGCCGGTCTGGGATTCGTTGGCCCAGGTGGCGTGTGCGGAGACCCGCCACCAGCCGGTGCGCGGCACGGTGTAGGTGTTGTTCGTGGTCCAGGCGGTGGCGTCGTCGACCTCGACGGTGGGCAGGTTGAGCACGGTCCAGGTGTTGGGGGGGACGCTCTGTGCCTGGGCGGTCAGCCACTGCGTGGCGCTGAACAGCACGGTCGAGGCGCCTTCGACGTACTGCCAGGAGGCCCCGTTCCAGCGCTGCAGTCCGCCGCCGTTGTCCCGGTACTGGCCGGTGTAGGCGCCGGTGGTCGTGGTGCTCGGGGCGATGCCGCCGACGGGCTTCGGGTACGAGACCCAGGTCGTGCCGTCCCAGCGCTGCAAGAGTCCGGCGGTGTCGCGGTACTGGCCGACGTACGCGCCCTTGAAGCCGCTGGTGGGCATGATGCCGCCGAGGGCCACGACCGGCCAGTGCATGGTGGTGACCGCCGAGGTGGTCCACTGGATGCCGCCTGCGCCGGCGGAGATGCCCTTCGGTACGAGGACCGTGTAGAGCGGGATCGTGCTGCCCGGTCCGCTCGCCGGCGCGGTGGGGGAGGCGGCGGGGGTGCCCTTGACCAGGCGTACCACCGCCTCCGTGGCACCGGTGCGGTCGTAGGCGTCGTCGACGACGGCCAGTTCGATCAGGTCGATCCGGTCGTACATCGGGTCGCCGTCGGCGATGGTGAGGAGCTCCGGGGAGGTGACGGCGACGAGGTAGGCGCCCTGGGCGGTGTCCTTGCCCTGGACGATCGCTCGTCCGGTGCCGATGGTGCACTGCATGGGCGAGCTGCCGGTGAGGACGAGACCGCCCGGCACGATGCCCGACCGCGAGCGCAGCGGGGTCTCCTCGGCGCTCTGGCCACTGGGGGTGAGCAGGGCGGCGAGGGCGAGCCGGGTGTCCTCGCGGGTCTGGCCGGTGGTCTGGAGCCAAGCGGCGCGTACGGTCATGGGTCACCTCTCCGTGACGGTCGGGGTGGCGGATCAGGGGTGTGGGGATCGGGGGCCGGGTTCGGAGGCCTGGATCAGAGGTGGCGGGTCACCATTCGGCGCTGCGCCAGCGGACGGTCATCGTGGCGTCCGGGGTGGCCGAGTCGGGCCGGAAGGACAGCTCGGTACGGCCCGGTTCGAGCGCGAACAGCTCCTCCGGGTTGGAGTCGGCCATCGCGGTGTGCCGTCGGGACGCGGAGTTGTTGAGCATGACCGTGCCCGCGCCGGTGTCGACGACGAGTTCGTCGCCGGCGGCCAGGTCGATCGCGTACCGGAGCCGGCGGCGCGTGGTCCGCTCGGTGACGGTGGGGACGGAGCACGGGCCGCGGAAGACGATCACCGGATGGCAGGGGGCGGAGCCGGTGTTCTCGGCGACGGCGTCACCCGTGCTCTTGGCCTCGCCCCAGGTGAGCGGCCAGGTGAGGGGCCATTCGAGACCTCGCTCGGGCTGCGGGGCCGTCGTGCTGACCATCTGCTCGGTGACGCCGTACCGGCGCGGGTCGGACGCCAGCCACTGGACGGACATGCGCGAGCTGCCCTGGGTGGCGAAGCCCTGGTCGGCGGGGACGACGCGCTGGGCGATCCGGGCGCGTACGGCGAGCAGTTCGCCGTGCAGCCGGACGGTGAGCCAGCGCTCCTCGTCGAGGAGGGCGAGCGCCTGGCGCAGCGCGCGGATGGCCTCGGAGGCCTGGTTGAACTCCGGGATCAGCACGACCGTGCCGCCGACCTTGCGCGGCTTGGCGAACCGGGAGCCCGGCCAGGCGCCGTGGGACGTCGGCCGGTCGGCGTCGGAGGAGTCGTACTCGGGCAGGTCTTCCCAGCCCGACAGGCCGGACTTGTCGATGTTGAACGGCGTGCCGGGCCCGATGAGAAGCCCGGCCCACTGGATCTGCCCGTCCTGGGTGATCAGTGAGCCGGGCGCGAGGTCGGCGGTGTAGGTGTTTCCGGCGTATGCGGTGGTGGTCTCGGCCATGGGGGCCGTCACCTCACTTCTGATGGGAGGTCGGCGGGGTGGGTCGGCGGACGGCCGCTCGGCGGTGGCGGACGGTCGCTCGCCGGCGGACGGTCGTTCGGGGGCGGGTCTTCGCTCGGTCGCGCAGGCGGCCGATCAGCCGCGGGCGGTCGCGAGGAAGAGCAGGTCCTCGGCGGCCGACCGGGGCCCGGCGCCCGGCGCCTCGTGGAACTCCCTGATCCGGTGCGGCCGCCGGGGCGGCTCGGAGAGGGCCGGGACGCGGCGGTTCTCCAGCTGGGAGAGCGAATCGATGCGGTACTCGTCCGCGTCGCCGCCGGGGAAGACGATGCCGCCGTCGGCGAGCATCGGGATCTTGTCGAGGTCGACGCCGAACTTCTTGCCGGTGAAGGGGATCTCGAAGCTGAGCTTGTCGAGACCGTCGATGATCCAGTTCACGAAGGCGATCAGGCCGTTGATCGGACCCTTGACGACCCCGATCACGGTGCTCAGGGCACCCTCGATCAGGTCGCCGATCCCGCGCAGGGCTCCGGAGACCGCGTCCTTCGCGGTCCGGAAGAAGCCGGGGACGGAGTCGGTGATCCAGGAGACCACCGGCCGTACGGCGTTCTTGATGCCGTCCATCGCGCCCGAGGCGATCCCGCGCAGCGCGTTCCACGCCGAGGAGACGGCGGTGCCGAGCTGCGACACCCCGCCGATGACGACGCCGATGCCCGTGATCACTCCGGTGATCAGGGCCAGGTACCCCTCGAAGTAGGTCCCGACCGCCGTCCCGATCATCTCCACGAACGGGGCGAGGAACGCCCAGATCTCCTCGATGACCGCGAGGGCGCGCTCGAAGACCTGCTGCATGATCTGCTGGCCGGTCTCGGAGTTCAGTGCGAACTCGATGATGGCCGCCGCGATGGGCACGATGATGCCGACGACGAAGCCGAGCGGGTTGGCCCGCATGGCGACGTTGATGGCGATCATGGCGACCGAGGCGACGGTCATGACGGTGCCGAAGGTGCCCATCAGCTTGGTGATGACGTCGGTGACGGGGAGCATCGGGATCAGGAGGGCGAGGATCGCGCCGACGCCGGTGCCGATCTTGGCGGCGGCGGTCCGGGCCTTGCCGGCGGCGGTGCCGAACCGCTTGACGCCGGCGGGGGCGGTGGAGCGGCGGATCTTGGTCACGGCGGTGGCGGCGCCGGTGGCGTCGCGGCCGAGGTTCCGCAGGGTGGTTCCGGCGTTGCGGACCGCGGCGTTGAGGTCGCCGGCGCCCCTCGCGGCATGTTGAACGCCCTGCCTGAGCTGTCTCAGTGAGCCGCCCGCCCCGTCGAGCCCCCGCCGTAGGTTGCCCATCGGTGCGGCGACCCCGCGGAAGTTCGGCATGGCCGCGACGGCACTCATCCGCGTGCCTTCGCCAGGTACATCAGGGCATCCGCCGTGGACTGGGGGTCGTTGTTGCGGGCGGCGTGGTAGTGCTCGATGTGCAGTCCGGCGCCCTCCCGGCCGAGCTGGGGGCCGGCGGCCGTACGGGCGCGCTGGGCGGTGAGGGCGAGCAGCCGGTCCAGCTTGGAGAGTGGGAGGACGGCCTCGGCCTCGCCGGCCTCGGCGAGGATCGCCGGGACACCGCCGTGGCGGGGCATGACGACACCACCGGTGGCGAGCATGGGGATGGTCGGCAGGTTGACGCCGAAGGTCTTGCCGCCGACGACCGGGACCCAGCCGGGGACGCTGACCTTGACGCGGTTGAGGCTTCCGATCATCGAGTTGATGAGGCCGATGACGGAGTTGATGGGGCCCTTCACGCCGCTCTTGATGCCGTCGAACGCCCGGGACGCGATGTCCTTGAGGCCGTTCCAGATGGACGACATCTTGTCCTTGACGGCGGTGAACGCCTGCGGGATCGCACTCTTGATCCAGTCGACGACCGGCGTGATGACGGCCTTGATGCCCTTCCAGACCCCGCTGATGACGCTCTTGATCGCGTTCATCACCGTGGTGATGACGGACTTCCAGATGTTCACGTAGGTCTTGATTACCGTCGCGACGGCCTTGACGACGGTGGAGATGGCGCTCTTGATGCCGTTCCAGACCGTCTTGATCAGGTCGCCGGCCTTCTTCATGATCGGCCCGATGGCCTTCATGACGGCGCTGATGACGGTCTTGATGGCGTCGAACGCCTTCTTCATGACCGTCTGCATCGTCTTCGAGCGCATCGCCATTTCGACGATCTTCTCGATGAGCGGCATGAAGAGTTCGAGGAGCCGGGCGAGGATGTTGCCCTTCATGGACTTGTTGAGCTTGTCCTGGCCCTTGGCGGCCTTGCCGGCGCCCGACTCGTACTTGCCGAGCTTGCCGCCGGCCGACTGCGCGGTGTCGCCGGCCTTCTTCATGGCGCGCTCGGCCTGGTCCGAGGCGGTCTTCAGGTTCTTGAGCTGGCCGGTGGAGCCCTGGGCGGCGGTCTTGAGGTTCTTGAGCTGGCCGTTCGCCGCCTTGCCGGCGTCGCCGACCTTCTTGACGGACGTGGCGGCGCCGGATGCCTGGGTCTTGAGGGTGCCGAGGCCGGTGGACGCGTTCTTCAGGTTTCTGACGAGGGACATGGATGTACCTCCTTTCGGGGTGGGGCGGGGATCAGGTGGCCGGGTTCATCTCGCGGTTGAGGTCACGGACGGCCGTGGCGAAGTCGCGCATCCGCCCGGAGAGGGTCCCGGCGTGCTGGGCGAGTTCCTTGGCCGCGTTGGCCGCGTTCTGGAAGGTCGCCACCTTGGGGACCTTGTCCACGTCGAGGCCGTCCATGGCGGACTTCACCTGCCCGATGGCCTTGGCGAAGTCGGCGGTCTTCTTGGGATCCGAGTTCCGCACGGCGCCGGTGATCTTTCCCATGCCGCTGGAGACCAGGGGCATCGCCTGGTGGTTGACGCCGGCGACGGCTTCGGCGACGGCCTTGACGCCCTTCGCCGCCTTGGTGGCCTTGCTTTCGGTCGGCAGCTTCTTGAAATGCGTGACGAAGTCGGGGGCGTGCTTGTTGAACGTCTCCAGCTGCGGGTTCAGCAGCGTGAGCTGGTCGCGCAGGTTGTCGAAGTTGGCGTTCGCCGGGAGGTCGGCGATGCCGCCGCCGGCGACGCCGTTTCGCTCGTTCTGGATGTCCGTGAAGTTCCGTCGGCCGAAGCTGCCGTCGGCACGCATGCCGACCGTCTCGTTGTTGGCGTTCCTGGAGGCGTGCCACTTCTGCAGCTTGAAGACCAGGAAGGCACCGAGCGCGATCATGAGGAGGGGGACGATGATGCCGCCGAGGGCGACGAAGCCGGCGACGATGGCGGCCCCGATGCCCCCCTCGATGCCCTTCTTGATGATCTCGGCCACCGGTCCGAGGCCCAGCTTCTCCATGACCTGTTCCCAGGTGGGCTTGACGACCTCCTCGGCGACCTTGTCCTGCTGTGCCTTGAGGTCCGTGATCAGCTTGTTGACGGGCGCCAGCTGCTGCTTCATCCAGCCGGTCGTGGGCAGCGGGTCGCCGTCGATCTTCGAGAGGTACTGGTGGTGGTCCCTCAGGTTTTCCGAGAGCTCGGGAATCGTTTTCGCTGGGTCGAATTTGAGGGTGGACATGGTTGCTCCGCTTCCGGCCCGTGAGGGCCAAGCGCCGAAAAGCCCCCGCCGGTTCCGGCAGGGGCTCGTTCGTCTGGGGCAGCGGGGGTGGCTAGGCGTCCTCCCCCCGGCGGGGGCCGCGGCGCGCCGTCGCGAGGGCGTCGTTCCAGCCGGCCACGTACGCGAGCGTCTCGTAGCGGGAGACCTCGGCGTACAACGTGCCCAGCAATGCTCTCTTGTCGAGGGCGACGGGTCCGTCGAGGAGCTGGCGGAGGCGGTCCTGGAGAGGGATCTGCGGTCGCGATGCCTCGGCCTGCTGGGTCATGGACGCCTGCCTTCCGGTTGCTTGCCCGTGCGTGTGTGGCGGCGCCGCGGAGTGAGGAGCGGGGGCACCACGTTTTCGAACTGTTGTGCGAACAGAGTGTGGAACATCTGTTCGAGGTTTGTCGAGCGGGAAACTGCTGACGGCGTGTCTCATTCAGCGCCCCCCGTACGGGTTGGCCCTTGATCGGGTCATGCGTTCGACCGGGTAACCTGGAGGACGCATTCCTGGGGCCGACCACTTCGGGGCGCGAGGGGCGCGAGGGGCGCGCGGGGACCCCAGGGGGCGGAAGGCAGTACTGACGCATGGAAACGGAGCCGGGCGCCAACCGGGGGGAACGGGTAGTCGACTGGCTCGACGCCCACCCCGATCTGCCCCACCTGTTCGCCTACCTTTCGGAGCTCGTCCACCTCGCCGGGTACGCGCCCGACGAGCTCGTCGTGATCCCGCGGGCCGAGATCGACCGCCGGGAGACCGCCGCGTTCACCGCCGGCTGGGCCGAGGCAGTGTCGGACGAACTCCCCCGTATCCGCAGGGAGTACGAGAAGCGCGTCGCCGATGCCTACGCGCAGGGGCAGGGTGACGCGCGTGGAATCCGCCGCCCCCAGCGCCGTACGGACGTCGGGCAGGAGGGCGCCCGGGTCATCGCGCTTCCCTTCGCCCGGCTCCTCGAACCGCCCGCGGCCGTCGTCGAGGCCGAGGAGCGCGTACGCAAGGAGCGCGAGCTGTTCGACCAGCGCCCCGAGCCCGAACCGGAGCACCGGACGAGCCCTGAGCCGGACGCGGAAGCCGAGGTTCTGCTGACCGCGCAGGAGAGCCGTACCCGCCGGAACGCCCAGCCGGTACGGAAGGTCGTACGCGGCAAGGGCGGGAGGCCGATCGTGCCGCCGCTTGCCGGAGTGCCGGTCCAGCCCGTCCCGTCCGCCGACCGCCGTGACCCGGACCCCGGCCACGGACCCGGCCACGAACCCGGGCCGGAGGCCGGACCCGCCGTCCCCGACTCGCGCGCGAGCAAGGGGCGCCGGCTGTCCGACCGCGCCAGGGCCCTCGCCGAGGACATGGCCGCCGAGCGAGCACAGGAAGCGCCCCCGGAGCCCACTCCCTGACGGGGGGGGCTCCGGGGGCCGCGGGATCACCCGAAGAACCGGGCGAGGGCGTGGGGAGACGTTCCTTCGTCCTCCCCGGCGGGCGTGTTCCGCCCGTCCTGGTCCGCACCCTCCGCGCCTTCCTCCCCGTCCTCGTCCGTGCTTCCCGGACGGGGGACGGGCTTGGGCGCCTCGGGCGGATCGCCGTCCTCGCCCGTGTTGACGCAGGCGAACATCCAGTTGGCGACGGCGAGATGGTCGACCGTGGCTGCCAGCAGATGGTCGGTGATCGACCACTCGGCGGCCTCGCCGTGGAGCTCGTGCTGGAGCGCGCTGTCCCGTGGCAGGTGCTTGATCAGCAGCAGGACCCGGCGGCTGGAGAGCTCGCCGCGGTGCCAGTCGAGCAGATCGGTGGAGTAGTAGCGGAGGAAGTCCGCTTCAAGGGCCTCGGCGTGTTCGTCGACGAACTCGACGAGGCTCAGTCTTCCCCCAGGCCGAGCCCGGTCTCCTTGCCGTAGGCCTCCAGGATGGCGGCGATGTCCTGCACGGTCACGTCGTGCTGCTCGAAGCGCGCGAACTGCTCCTCACCCATCAGGAGCGCGAGAAGGCCGTCCACGTCGTTGTCGTCGAGCTTGCGCAGCGCCTTGGCGGTGGCGCGGCTGAGCTCGGTCGGAAGGGTGTAGGTCTCGCCGTCCAGCTCGAAGGACCACTTGCGTCCGTGGGCCTCCTGTCGCTGGGCGCGGGCGGCGTTGACGTCGAAACGGGCCATGGTGATGCGTACTCCTTGTTCGAGTGAGTGAAGAAGAAGAGGGGGTGGGGCGGGACGGAGTTCTCCGTCCCGCCCCGGGTGGGGAAGGGGATCAGACAGTCGCGGAGTACTGGCTGTCCTTCATGAGGAAGGTCGCCAGCGGCTTGCCGTCGCCCTTCGACATGGCGGAGAAGGTGATACCGAGCTGGGAGGCCGCCTTGCGGCCCAGCTTGATGTCGTCGGAGGCGGTGACCTGGCCGCGCGGGATGATGAAGCGGTACGTGACCGCGGTCGTGCCACCGGCCTTCACGTCGGTGAACTCCAGGCCGAGGGCGCGCACGTCGGCGAACGGACGCTCGGCGATCTCGTAGCGGTAGGTGTCGACCGCCGGGGTCGGCTCCGCCTTGACGGCGCCGCCGCCCATGAAGAACGGCAGCGTGTCCTCGTTGAACTGGAGCATCGAGAACTTCAGCGAGAGGTCACGGGCCGAGTAGATGTAGTGCACCGGGGAGACCGACTGCCACGAGTCGATGGCCTCCAGCTTGTCCTTCTTGGAGAAGGTGACGCCGTCGCCGGTGGTGAAACCGAGGTCCTTCCAGCCCGCACCGGACCAGTCGACGGCGGCGTCGGTCCCGAAGGTGGCCGGGGCGGGGGTGCCGGCGTCGGCCACGTAGAGCTTGCCTGCACCTGCGACGCGGATCTCGGCAGAGTTGTTTCCAGCCATGGTGGTGTTTCTCCTTGGGGTGATGGGTTGAGAGGGGTGACGACCGCACCCGGACATCCGGTCCGGGTACGGCAAAGGCCCCGCCGGACGGCGAGGCCTGGTCTGTGGGGTGAGCGTCCGTCAGGGAGCCGGAACGGCTCGGAAGACGCTCAGAGGGAGCGGCTAGAAGACGCTCAGGGAGAGGCGGATCACGCAGAGGTAGCGGTTGGCGCCCCGGTAGAGGTAGTCGGGCAGCCAGCGCGGCCCGTCCTGCTCCTCCACGTCGTGGACGACGTTGCCGGCGCCGAGCTGCTTGCCGATGGTGGCGAGCAGGCACCGCCGGGCCGCGTTGGCGAGGACGTGGGCGGCGGTCTTGCTCGGCCCGTACACCTCGAACTCGATCAGCGGCATGTCGACGTGCTGGTCGCCGATCCAGGCGCCGCCGCGGCGGTTCACCAGGACGGCGCTCGTCGTGCCGTCGAAGCCGGCCGGCGCGTTGACCGCGATGGTCGCGCCGGCCAGGGCGGGGTCGGCCTTGAGGACGTCGACGACCAGCTTCTCGACGTCCGGGAAAGCACTCGGGGGAGTGGTCATGACGGTTCTCCTCGGGAGGGGAGGGATGGCGGGACGGGGTGCCGCCCGGGGCGCTCCGGCGGGAGGGGGCGGGGCGCGGCAGCGCGCCCGGACGGCGGACGGCGGAGCCGCGTCCCGTCCTGCGGGCGCAGCTCCGCCGCTGCACCAACTGTGACAGTGATCGTGCGCGCACGCAACTAGAACGCCGAGGGGATCTCCCGGAGTCCGGAGACGACCCGCTCGATAGGTTGGCCGCCACCGAACCGAGGGAGCCGCCCGTGACCGCCGACCGCCCCCGCCTGCTCTACGTGACCGACCTGGCCTACCCGGCCAACGGGCGGCGCTACGGCGACGAGGACATCCACCTCACCGCCCGGCTGCGCGCCGACTTCGACCTCGCCCTCTGCCACCCGCTCGACGCCGCCGCCCTCATGGAGGGCTTCGACGCCGTCGTCGTCCGCAACAGCGGCCCGGTCCTCGCCTACCAGAAGGAGTACGAGGCCTTCCGCGAGCGGGCCCTGGCCCTCGGCACCCGCGTCTACAACCCCCTCCACGGGCGCGGCGACATGGCCGGCAAGCAGTACCTGCTCGACCTCACCGCCGCCGGATACCCCGTCATCCCCACCGCCGACCGCCCCGAGGACCTCCACCGGCTGCCCGACGCCACGGAGTACGCGGTCAAGCCCAAGGCCGGCGCCGACTCCATAGGACTGCGCTTCGTGGCGTACGAGGAGCTCACCGCCTTCCCGTACGGCGAGCTCCTCGTCCAGCCGCGCATCGACTTCCGGTACGAGGTCTCCTTCTACTTCGTCGACGACCTCTTCCAGTACGCCCTGTACGCCCCCGACCCCGAGCGCCGCTGGGTCCTGGAGCCGTACGAACCGACCGCCGAGGACCTCGCCTTCGCCCGCCGTTTCGTCGACTGGAACACCCTCGACCACGGCATCCAGCGCGTCGACGCCTGCCGCACCCCGGAGGGCGGGCTGCTCCTCGTCGAGCTGGAGGACCTCAATCCGTACCTCTCCCTCGACCGCGTCCCCGAGCCGGTCCGCGAGCGCTTCGCCGACGCCCTGGTCGGCTCCCTGCGCGCCTTCCTGAGGGCATGACGAAGCGCCCCGATTCCGGATCCGGAATCGGGGCGCTTCGGTGACGGACGGTCAGGCGGTACGCGTACGGCGGCGGGCCAGCCGCTCCGCCGCGAAGACGTCCTCCAGGCGGAAGAGCTGGGCGCGGCCCGCCTTGCCCGCGGCCCGCAGGTGTCCCAGCTGGACCCACTTGCGGATCGTCGCGGGGGCGACCCCGGCCTCCTCGGCGGCGAGCGGCCCGGGGATCAGCGCGGGCAGCGCGGGCAGGGAGGGGGAACTCAGCACGGGATCTCCTTCGTGTCGTCCATCGCCGCTTCGATCTCCTCGGTACGGGTCCCCGAGGCCTCCGTCAGTTCCGCCCACCCGCTCTCCGGCCACAGGTGCCGGTACGCGGGGTCGTCCTGGCAGCCGCACGCCTCGTCCGTGCACACGCACGCCGGGTTCACGCACAGCACCGCCCGCCGGTCCGGGAACGCCCGCAGCGACACCGAGTCGCACCACGGGCAGCGCCCCGAGACCCGGACGATCGTCTCCGCGTCGCCCAGCGTCCGCGCGCAGCGGCGGGCCATCCGCCGGATCTCGTCCCGGACGTGCCGGGCGAGGACCGGATGGGCGGCGACGGCGTCGAGCAGCCCGACGATCCGCCGCAGCCGTTCGATCACCCCGGCCCGGCGCGGCCGCGGCAGGGCGAGCCGGGCGCAGACCGCGTCCTCCAGCTCCACCACGCCGTCGGTGATGTCCCGGATGGCGTCGGAGATGTGGAGCCGGATCGGGGCGGCGCCGTGCCCGGGGACGGAGAGGCCGTGCCGCTGTTCGAGGAGCAGCGCCTCACGCCGCTCCTCGCGGATCAGCTCGTCGCGGCCGGGGTGCGGGGCGGTGGGGGCGGTCCCGGCGGGGGAGCGGCGGCCGGGGGCCAGCTCTTCGGAGAGCTCGGGGAACTGCCGTACGAGGGAGGCGGTCCAGAGGGTGATGTCCCGCAGGACGAGCTCGACGGTGTGGTCCGCGCGGTCGGAAAGGCCGGCGGTACGGGCGGCGGGCTCGGCAGGATCGGCGTGCTCGGTGACGTCGGTGAGGTCAGCCACGGCGGCGGCTCCCCGCCATCGCGACCGCCTTCGCGACGCGCTGGGCGTCCGCCGGGCGGCCGTTGCGCCACAGACGGCCCGCGCAGACGCCGTCGAAGTAGCTCTCGGCCGGGGCCACGGCCGCCTCGCACTCGCGGCGGACGGGGCAGTCGGCGCAGGCGCGCAGCGCCGGGGCCGCGTCCTTGGGCCGGCGGGCGAAGACGACGGACGGGGAGAGGCCGGCGCACGCGGCGGAGGCCTGCCAGGGGGACGGGTCGGTCGGGAACAAGAGGTTTCTCCACGGTCCGGGGCCACCGGGGCGTCCATGGGGCCGGTGGGGCTTCTGGGGCTCAGGGGGCCGGCGAGTGCGGCGGTGAGCAGCCTTACACGTTGCGTGCGAGCGCGCAACAAACTTGTGGGGATGTCCTGACCGGGCCTTCATCGATTCGACACGATTGCGTGCCCGAAAGCACGTAATTCTGTGCGCGCAAGCACGCTAAAGTATGGAATCCGGAGGGTGGGGAGTAAGGGAGCGGTACACATGACCAGTCAAGGGCTCGACGAATTCGCGGGCTGGGTCGAAGGCCTGATGAGAGCGCGCGGCTACGACATCGACAGTCCCCGCGGCGGAGGGAAGTCCCGGATCGCGGACGAGGCCGGGGTGCACCGCGCCGCCGTGACGCGCCTGCTCCAGCGGCAGAGCATGCCCGACCTGGAGACGATGCGCCGGATCGCCCCGCTCCTCGGGGTGTCCGTGCGGGACATGCTGATCCGGTCCGGCCGGGTCACCCCCGAGGAGCTGCCGCTGGCGGCGGACCTGCTGCCGCCCAACGACTGGCAGCCGACCATGGAGGACTTCGCCCGCTGGCTGGGCGTGCCCGACGAGCGCCTGGGCGTCTTCGTCAAGGTCGTGAACCAGTTCCTGGAGCCCGACGAGGAGGGACTGGACGACCCTGCCGCCGTCGAGGCGCGGCGGACCGCGCGCGACTGACCACCTCTGTCCGGGCGCTCCGGGTCGCCGGGTCCACCCCGGCGGCCCCCCTCCGGGCGCCCTCCCCAGGGCGGCCGGAGGGTGCCCCGCCCTGCCTCGCCCTGCCCGGAGCTCCGTGCGCGTCGGCATTTGTTTTGACCGGAGTCCGTGCGATAGGTACGCTCAAGCCTTGTGCCTGGGGTGTGCCTGGGCTCCCGTGCGTGTCTTCCGCCGCACGGCGAGTCCGCGAAACGGCCACCGTGATCCGCGCCTTTTCCGCCTTCGGCGGAGGTCCGCGAGATTCGACACACCCGACCGCGTGGGTCGGCGAGTGTTTCAGGTTAGTTTCACCGACGGCACACAGAAACCGGAGAAGTAGTGCCTACGATCCAGCAGCTGGTCCGTAAGGGCCGGCAGGACAAGGTCGAGAAGAACAAGACGCCCGCGCTCGAGGGTTCCCCTCAGCGTCGTGGCGTCTGCACGCGTGTGTTCACGACCACCCCGAAGAAGCCGAACTCGGCCCTCCGTAAGGTCGCGCGTGTGCGTCTGACCTCGGGCATCGAGGTCACGGCCTACATCCCGGGTGAGGGTCACAACCTGCAGGAGCACTCCATCGTGCTCGTGCGTGGTGGCCGTGTGAAGGACCTGCCGGGTGTTCGTTACAAGATCATCCGCGGTTCCCTCGACACGCAGGGCGTCAAGAACCGTAAGCAGGCTCGCAGCCGCTACGGCGCCAAGAAGGAGAAGTAAGAATGCCTCGTAAGGGCCCCGCCCCGAAGCGCCCGGTCATCATCGACCCGGTCTACAGCTCTCCTCTTGTCACCTCGCTGATCAACAAGATCCTGCTTGACGGCAAGCGTTCCACCGCCGAGCGCATCGTGTACGGCGCCATGGAGGGTCTTCGCGAGAAGACCGGCCAGGACCCGGTCATCACGCTGAAGCGCGCGCTTGAGAACGTCAAGCCGTCCCTCGAGGTCAAGTCCCGCCGTGTCGGTGGCGCCACCTACCAGGTGCCGATCGAGGTCAAGCCGGGCCGCGCGTCCACGCTGGCCCTCCGCTGGCTCGTCGGTTACTCCCGCGCCCGTCGCGAGAAGACCATGACCGAGCGCCTTCTGAACGAGCTGCTCGACGCCTCCAACGGCCTCGGCGCTGCTGTCAAGAAGCGTGAGGACACGCACAAGATGGCCGAGTCCAACAAGGCCTTCGCGCACTACCGCTGGTAGTCGCAACCCACATCGAGACCGAGAGAAGACTGAGCCGATATGGCTACCACTTCGCTTGACCTTGCCAAGGTGCGCAACATCGGCATCATGGCGCACATCGACGCGGGCAAGACGACCACCACCGAGCGGATCCTGTTCTACACCGGCGTCTCTTACAAGATCGGTGAAGTCCACGACGGCGCTGCCACGATGGACTGGATGGAGCAGGAGCAGGAGCGCGGCATCACGATCACGTCCGCCGCGACGACCTGCCACTGGCCGCTCGAGAATGTCGATCACACGATCAACATCATCGACACGCCGGGTCACGTCGACTTCACCGTCGAGGTGGAGCGTTCGCTGCGCGTGCTCGACGGTGCTGTCACCGTGTTCGACGGTGTGGCCGGCGTCGAGCCCCAGTCCGAGACCGTTTGGCGACAGGCGGACCGCTACGGCGTCCCGCGTATCTGCTTCGTCAACAAGCTCGACCGTACGGGCGCCGACTTCCTGCGCTGCGTCGACATGATCGTGAACCGCCTTGGCGCGGTCCCGATCGTCATGCAGCTGCCCATCGGCGCCGAGATGGACTTCCAGGGTGTTGTGGACCTCGTCCGCATGAAGGCCCTGGTCTGGTCCGCGGACGCGTCCAAGGGCGAGATGTACGACGTCGTCGACATCCCGGAGAACCTGACCGAGCTCGCCGACGAGTACCGCGGCAAGCTGATCGAGTCCGTCTCCGAGAACGACGAGGAGCTCATGGAGCTCTTCCTCGAGGGCGTCGAGCCCACCGAGGAGCAGCTCTACGCCGCCGTCCGTCGCATCACCATTGCCTCCGGCAAGGGTGGCGGCGAGAAGACGGTCACCCCCGTCTTCTGTGGCACCGCGTTCAAGAACAAGGGCGTCCAGCCCCTGCTCGACGCGGTCGTGCGCTACCTTCCCTCCCCCCTGGACGTCGAGGCCATCGAGGGCCACGACGTCAAGGACGCGGAGCTGGTCGTCAAGCGCAAGCCGTCCGACGACGAGCCGCTGTCGGCCCTCGCGTTCAAGATCGCGAGCGACCCGCACCTCGGCAAGCTCACCTTCGTCCGGATCTACTCCGGTCGCCTGGAGGCCGGCACCGCGGTGCTGAACTCCGTCAAGGGCAAGAAGGAGCGCATCGGCAAGATCTACCGCATGCACGCGAACAAGCGTGAGGAGATCGACTCGGTGGGCGCCGGCGACATCGTCGCCGTCATGGGCCTGAAGCAGACCACCACCGGTGAGACGCTGTGCGACGACAAGAACCCGGTCATCCTGGAGTCCATGGACTTCCCGGCGCCGGTCATTCAGGTCGCGATCGAGCCCAAGTCCAAGGGTGACCAGGAGAAGCTGGGTGTCGCCATCCAGCGTCTCGCGGAGGAGGACCCCTCCTTCCAGGTGCACTCGGACGAGGAGACCGGCCAGACCATCATCGGTGGTATGGGCGAGCTTCACCTCGACATCCTCGTCGACCGTATGCGTCGCGAGTTCAAGGTCGAGGCGAACGTCGGCAAGCCGCAGGTCGCGTACCGCGAGACGATCCGCAAGGTCGTCGAGCGCGTGGACTACACCCACAAGAAGCAGACCGGTGGTACCGGTCAGTTCGCCAAGGTGCAGATCGCGATCGAGCCGATCACGGACGGCGACGCCACGTACGAGTTCGTGAACAAGGTCACCGGTGGCCGCATCCCGAAGGAGTACATCCCTTCGGTCGACGCGGGTGCGCAGGAGGCCATGCAGTTCGGCATCCTGGCCGGCTACGAGATGACTGGCGTCCGCGTCATCCTTCTCGACGGTGGCTACCACGAGGTCGACTCCTCCGAGCTCGCGTTCAAGATCGCCGGTTCGCAGGCCTTCAAGGAGGCCGCGCGTAAGGCTTCGCCGGTCATCCTCGAGCCCATGATGTCCGTCGAGGTCACCACGCCCGAGGACTACATGGGTGAGGTCATCGGCGACATCAACTCCCGCCGTGGTCAGATTCAGGCCATGGAGGAGCGCAGCGGCGCTCGCGTCGTGAAGGGCCTCGTGCCCCTCTCGGAGATGTTCGGCTACGTCGGAGACCTCCGCAGCAAGACCTCGGGTCGCGCAAGCTACTCGATGCAGTTCGACTCCTACGCCGAGGTTCCGCGGAACGTCGCCGAGGAGATCATCGCGAAGGCCAAGGGCGAGTAACTCTTCCGAGTTCACGCTTTAGGCTTGACACCAGTCGCCGGGGCTCGACCCCCGAAACCCGAGGAATCGGGCCCCGGTGGATGGCATCCCAGCAAAGATCACCTGGCGCCGATGAAGCAAGGCGTACAGAACCACTCCGCAGGAGGATTCAGTGGCGAAGGCAAAGTTCGAGCGGACTAAGCCGCACGTCAACATCGGCACCATCGGTCACATTGACCACGGTAAGACGACCCTCACGGCCGCCATTACCAAGGTGCTGCACGACGCGTACCCGGACCTGAACGAGGCCTCGGCCTTCGACCAGATCGACAAGGCTCCCGAGGAGCGCCAGCGCGGTATCACCATCTCGATCGCGCACGTCGAGTACCAGACCGAGTCGCGTCACTACGCCCACGTTGACTGCCCCGGTCACGCGGACTACATCAAGAACATGATCACGGGTGCGGCGCAGATGGACGGCGCCATCCTCGTGGTCGCGGCCACCGACGGCCCGATGCCGCAGACCAAGGAGCACGTGCTCCTGGCCCGCCAGGTCGGCGTTCCGTACATCGTCGTCGCCCTGAACAAGGCCGACATGGTGGACGACGAGGAGATCCTGGAGCTCGTCGAGCTCGAGGTGCGTGAGCTCCTCTCCGAGTACGACTTCCCGGGCGACGACCTTCCGGTCGTCCGCGTCTCGGCGCTCAAGGCGCTCGAGGGCGACAAGGAGTGGGGCGAGGCTCTCCTCGGTCTCATGAAGGCCGTCGACGAGTCGATCCCGCAGCCCGAGCGCGAGGTCGACAAGCCGTTCCTCATGCCGATCGAGGACGTCTTCACGATCACCGGTCGTGGCACCGTCGTCACCGGTCGTATCGAGCGTGGTGTCCTCAAGGTCAACGAGACCGTCGACATCATCGGTATCAAGACCGAGAAGACCACCACCACGGTCACCGGTATCGAGATGTTCCGCAAGCTGCTCGACGAGGGCCAGGCCGGTGAGAACGTCGGTCTGCTCCTCCGTGGCATCAAGCGCGAGGACGTCGAGCGCGGCCAGGTCATCATCAAGCCGGGTTCGGTCACGCCGCACACGAACTTCGAGGCCCAGGCCTACATCCTGTCGAAGGACGAGGGTGGCCGTCACACCCCGTTCTTCAACAACTACCGCCCGCAGTTCTACTTCCGTACCACGGACGTGACCGGCGTCGTGACCCTCCCCGAGGGCACCGAGATGGTCATGCCGGGCGACAACACCGCCATGAGCGTTGAGCTGATCCAGCCCATCGCCATGGAGGAGGGCCTCAAGTTCGCCATCCGTGAGGGTGGCCGGACCGTCGGCGCCGGCCAGGTCGTCTCGATCACTGCCTGATCTGTGATCTGACCTGGTAGCTCCAACGAGCTGCAAGAGAAGGCCCCGCACCGAAAGGTGCGGGGCCTTCTCGCGTTCCCGGCGGTTCCCGGCACCGCCGAAAAAGATCTTTGGGGAAGTTCGAGAAATACTGTCGTCCGATGTCGTGGCCGCGCGGGCGGCCTCGACCCATGGGTGACAGCGCGCCACAGGGGCGCGTGTGACGGGGAGGACACCCGAGATGAAGTACGTCGCGATGATCTACGGCAACCAGGCCAAGTGGGAGTCGTTCCCGGCCGAGGCCTGGCCCGAGGCGATCGCCAAGCAGGAGGCCTTCAACCGGAAGTACCGGGAGAGCGGCGAGCTGATCGGCGCGTACGGACTCGCCGACGCGGCCGCCGCCCTGCTCGTCCGCCGCGAGGGCGGCGCCCCCGTGGTCACCGACGGCCCGTACCTGGAGACCAAGGAGTACCTGGCCAGCTTCTACCTGCTCGACTGCGAAGGCCCGGAGCGCGCCCAGCAGATCGCCGCGGACATGCCCTTCGCGGACGTCGACCCCGTCGAGCTCTGGCCGATCCTGAACGAGTCCCCGGCGGACGTGTGACCGGGACCCATGAGATCGAGGACCTGCTGCGCACGTACGCGCCGCGGGTCCTCGGCGCGCTCGTCCGGCGGTACGGCGACTTCGACCTCGCCGAGGACGCCGTCCAGGAGGCGCTCATCGCCGCCACGCGGCAGTGGCCCGAGGACGGGATCCCCGACAACGCGCGCGGCTGGCTGCTCACCGTCGCCCAGCGCAGGTACATCGACCTGGTACGCAGCGAGGCCGCGCGCCGGCGCCGCGAGGACGCCCTCTCGCTCGCCACCCCGGACTCCGAGCTCGTCGCCCGGGCGGCGGACGCCCCCACGGGCGACGAGGACGACTCCCTGGCGCTGCTCTTCCTCTGCAGTCACCCCGACCTGACCCCCGCGAGCCGCATCGCGCTCACCCTGCGGGCCGTCGGCGGCCTCACCACGGCGCAGATCGCCGCGGCCTTCCTCGTACCCGAGACGACCATGGCGCAGCGCATCAGCCGGGCCAAGCAGACCATCAAGGCGGCGGGAGGCGGCCTCGTCCAGCCCGTGGGGGAGGACCGGGCGGCCCGGCTCACCGAAGTGCGGCACGTCCTCTACCTGATCTTCAACGAGGGCTACACGGCCAGCGCCGGAGACGACCTCACCGCGCCCGGGCTGTCCACGGAGGCGATCCGGCTCACCCGCCTCCTGTACCGGCTCGTCCCCGAGGACACCGAGACGGCGGGCCTGCTCGCGCTCATGCTCCTCACCGACGCCCGCCGCCAGGCCCGCACGGGCCCGCACGGAGAGCTGGTGCCGCTCGGCGAGCAGGACAGGGGCCGGTGGGACGGCGGGCTGATCGCGGAGGGCGTCGGACTGATCAGCCGTACGCTGCCGAAGGGGCGGGTCGGCCCGTACCAGCTCCAGGCGGCCATCGCGGCCGTGCACGACGAGGCGGAGTCCGCCGCGGCCACCGACTGGCCGCAGATCCTCGCCCTGTACGAGCTCCTGGAGCGCATCGGGGAGAACCCGGTGATCACGCTGAACCGCGCGGTCGCGGTCGCGATGGTCCACGGCCCGGAAGCGGGCCTGGAGCTGCTCGCCGGCCTGGCGGAGGACAAGCGCCTCGCCCACCACCACCGGCTCCTCGCCACGCGCGCGCACCTCCTCGAACTCCTCGGCGACGAGGAGAACGCGGCGGTCGCCTACCGCGAGGCGGCCCGGCACGCGACGAGCGCTCCCGAGCGCCGCCATCTGACGGAACGGGCACGCCGGTTGGGATGAGGGGGTACGGGAGGGGCGTCCGGGACGACGCGTGCGCCCCGACGCTTGCCCGTACGTGACGTGGGGTACAGTCTTCGCCCCCGATTGGCGGCCGGAAGGTCCTGTGTGGCAGACTGTCGGGGTTGCTCGGTTGAGTGCCGATGCTGCGCGCCTCCCGTCGGGAGGACCGGAAGCGAGTCCCACAGTACTCGTCGCTCCTTCTCAGGAGCGGACGTACGGGAATCTTCCGGGAAGCGTCAGCGGGGTGCAGGCCAGGCACTCGGGTGGTGTTCTGCCCCCGGCTCGCGGTTCTGGGACCGCACCCCCTTGGTTGGGAAATCCTTCGGGATTTCTGCGTAGAGGGAGTGCGACACGCCCGACCGCGTGGGTCGGAGACAGAGTCAAGAGAACCCCCGAGTCCAGAGCGTTACGAGAGACAGGACTACTAGTAGCCATGGCGGGACAGAAGATCCGCATCCGGCTCAAGGCCTACGACCACGAGGTCATCGATTCCTCGGCGAAGAAGATCGTCGAGACGGTGACGCGCACTGGTGCGTCGGTCGCGGGCCCGGTGCCGCTGCCCACTGAGAAGAACGTGTACTGCGTCATCAAGTCGCCGCACAAGTACAAGGACTCGCGCGAGCACTTCGAGATGCGCACGCACAAGCGCCTCATCGACATCCTCGACCCCACGCCGAAGACGGTTGACTCGCTCATGCGTCTCGACCTCCCGGCGGGCGTTGACATCGAGATCAAGCTCTGAGGGCGCGCGAGATGGCTAAGAACATCAAGGGCATCCTGGGCGAGAAGCTCGGCATGACGCAGGTCTGGGACGAGAACAACCGGGTCGTCCCGGTGACCGTCGTCAAGGCCGGCCCGAATGTCGTGACCCAGGTCCGTACGAACGACGTCGACGGCTACGAGTCGGTCCAGATCGCCTTCGGCGAGATCGACCCTCGCAAGGTGAACAAGCCCCTCAAGGGTCACTTCGCCAAGGCTGACGTCACCCCGCGCCGCCACCTGGTGGAGCTCCGTACCGCTGACGCCTCCGAGTACACGCTCGGCCAGGAGATCACCGCTGAGCTCTTCGAGGCCGGCGTGAAGGTCGACGTCACCGGTAAGAGCAAGGGCAAGGGCTTCGCCGGTGTCATGAAGCGCCACAACTTCCGTGGTGGCAAGGCGTCGCACGGTGCCCACCGCGTGCACCGCAAGCCCGGCTCCATCGGTGGCTGTGCCACCCCGGGTCGTGTCTTCAAGGGCATGAAGATGGCCGGTCGCATGGGCAACGAGCGTGTGACCACCCAGAACCTGACCGTCCACGCCGTTGACGCCGAGAAGGGTCTGCTGCTCATCAAGGGCGCCGTCCCCGGCCCTAACGGTGGCCTCGTCCTGGTCCGCACCGCGGCCAAGGGGGTTTGAGGAACCGATGAGCACCATTGACATCCTTTCGCCGGCAGGCGACAAGACCGGGACCGTCGAGCTCCCCGAGGAGATCTTCGGCGCCAAGGTCAGCGTTCCGCTGATCCACCAGGTCGTCGTCGCGCAGCTGGCCGCGGCCCGTCAGGGCACGCACAAGACCAAGCGTCGTGGCGAGGTCCGTGGTGGTGGCAAGAAGCCTTACCGCCAGAAGGGCACCGGCCGCGCCCGTCAGGGTTCGACCCGCGCCCCGCAGTTCGCCGGTGGTGGCGTCGTCCACGGCCCGCAGCCGCGTGACTACTCCCAGCGGACCCCGAAGAAGATGAAGGTCGCCGCCCTCCGTGGTGCCCTCTCGGACCGGGCCACCCACTCCCGCATCCACGTCGTCACCGGCGTGGTCGAGGGTCAGGTCTCCACCAAGGCCGCCAAGACGCTGTTCGGCAAGATCTCGGAGCGCAAGAACGTGCTCCTGGTCGTCGAGCGCTCGGACGAGGCCGCGTGGCTGTCCGCTCGTAACCTGCCCCAGGTGCACATCCTGGAGCCGGGCCAGCTCAACACGTACGACGTGATCGTCTCCGACGACGTGGTCTTCACTCAGGCCGCCCTCGAGTCCTTCGTGTCTGGCCCCCAGACCGCTGAGACCGAAGGGAGCGACGCCTGATGACTGAGGCCGTCGTCACCAGCAAGACCTTCTCGGACCCGCGCGACATTCTCGTCAAGCCGGTTGTCTCGGAGAAGAGCTACGCCCTGCTGGACGAGAACAAGTACACGTTCATCGTCGCGCCTGGCTCCAACAAGACCCAGATCAAGCAGGCCGTCGAGGCGGTCTTCTCGGTCAAGGTCACCGGGGTCAACACGATCAACCGCCAGGGCAAGCGCAAGCGCACCAAGGCCGGTTTCGGTAAGCGCAAGGACACCAAGCGCGCCATCGTGACCCTTGCCGAGGGCAACCGTATCGACATCTTCGGCGGTCCGACCGCCTAAGGGCGGTCTGGATCGTCCGGAATCGGACGAGGACTGAGAAATGGGAATCCGCAAGTACAAGCCGACTACGCCGGGCCGTCGTGGCTCCTCCGTAGCCGACTTCGTCGAGATCACGCGGTCCACGCCGGAGAAGTCGCTGGTCCGCCCCCTGCACAGCAAGGGCGGCCGTAACAACACCGGTCGGATCACGGTTCGACACCAGGGTGGCGGCCACAAGCGCGCCTACCGGGTGATCGACTTCCGTCGTCACGACAAGGACGGCGTGCCGGCGAAGGTCGCTCACATCGAGTACGACCCCAACCGCACCGCGCGCATCGCGCTGCTCCACTACGCGGACGGCGAGAAGCGCTACATCATCGCCCCGAAGAACCTGACGCAGGGTGACCGGGTCGAGAACGGCCCCGGCGCGGACATCAAGCCCGGCAACAACCTGGCCCTCCGCAACATCCCGGTCGGTACCACGATCCACGCGATCGAGCTCCGTCCCGGTGGCGGCGCCAAGTTCGCGCGCTCCGCTGGTGCCTCTGTGCAGCTGCTGGCGAAGGAGGGCACGATGGCCCACCTTCGTATGCCGTCCGGTGAGATCCGTCTCGTCGACGCCCGCTGCCGCGCCACCATCGGCGAGGTCGGCAACGCCGAGCAGTCGAACATCAACTGGGGCAAGGCCGGCCGTAAGCGGTGGAAGGGCGTTCGCCCGACCGTCCGTGGTGTCGCGATGAACCCGGTGGACCACCCGCACGGTGGTGGTGAGGGTAAGACCTCCGGTGGTCGTCACCCGGTCTCCCCGTGGGGTCAGAAGGAGGGTCGTACTCGCTCGCCGAAGAAGGCTTCGAGCAAGTACATCGTCCGCCGCCGCAAGACGAACAAGAAGCGCTAGGAGCGGGTTTAGATGCCGCGCAGTCTCAAGAAGGGACCCTTCGTCGACGGACACCTCGTAAAGAAGGTGGACGTACAGAACGAAGCCGGTACCAAGAACGTCATCAAGACCTGGTCCCGTCGCTCGATGATCATCCCGGCCATGCTCGGCCACACGATCGCGGTGCACAACGGCAAGACCCACATTCCGGTGTTTGTCACCGAGTCGATGGTCGGCCACAAGCTCGGTGAGTTCTCGCCGACGCGCACCTTCCGGGGTCACGTGAAGGACGACCGGAAGTCGAAGCGCCGCTAGTAGCGGGGTGGAATCGACCATGACAGACACTGGAAGGACAACCATGGAAGCCAGGGCCCAGGCGCGGTACATCCGCGTCACGCCCATGAAGGCCCGCCGAGTGGTGGACCTTATCCGTGGCATGGACGCCACGGAGGCTCAGGCGGTCCTGCGTTTCGCCCCGCAGGCCGCGAGCGTGCCGGTTGGCAAGGTGCTGGACAGCGCCATTGCCAACGCTGCACACAACTACGACCACACTGACGCCTCTTCGCTGGTCATCAGCGAGGCGTACGTCGATGAGGGCCCGACCCTGAAGCGGTTCCGTCCGCGTGCTCAGGGCCGTGCATTCCGGATCCGTAAGCGGACCAGCCACATCACCGTGGTCGTCAGCAGCAAGGAAGGAACCCGGTAATGGGCCAGAAGGTTAACCCGCATGGGTTCCGGCTCGGCATCACCACGGACTTCAAGTCCCGTTGGTACGCCGACAAGCTGTACAAGGACTACGTCAAGGAAGACGTCGCCATCCGTCGGATGATGACGTCCGGCATGGAGCGCGCCGGCATCTCGAAGGTTGAGATCGAGCGCACCCGTGACCGTGTGCGTGTGGACATCCACACCGCGCGTCCCGGCATCGTCATCGGCCGCCGTGGCGCCGAGGCCGACCGCATCCGCGGTGACCTCGAGAAGCTCACGGGCAAGCAGGTCCAGCTGAACATCCTCGAGGTCAAGAACCCCGAGATGGACGCTCAGCTGGTTGCTCAGGCCGTTGCCGAGCAGCTCTCCTCCCGCGTCTCCTTCCGTCGCGCCATGCGTAAGAGCATGCAGGGCACGATGAAGGCCGGTGCCAAGGGCATCAAGATCCAGTGCGGCGGTCGCCTCGGCGGCGCCGAGATGTCCCGCTCGGAGTTCTACCGCGAGGGTCGTGTGCCGCTGCACACGCTCCGCGCGAACGTGGACTACGGCTTCTTCGAGGCCAAGACGACCTTCGGTCGCATTGGCGTGAAGGTCTGGATCTACAAGGGCGACGTCAAGAACATCGCCGAGGTCCGCGCCGAGAACGCTGCGGCCCGTGCGGGTAACCGCCCGGCCCGTGGTGCCGGCGCTGGCGACCGCCCGGCCGGCCGTGGTGGCCGCGGTGGCGAGCGTGGCGGCCGCGGCCGCAAGCCGCAGCAGCAGTCCGCGCCGGCTGCCGAGGCCCCCAAGGCCGACGCTCCCGCCGCCGCTGCCGCTCCGGCTGAGAGCACCGGAACGGAGGCCTGACCGACATGCTGATCCCCCGTAGGGTCAAGCACCGCAAGCAGCACCACCCCAAGCGCTCGGGTATGAGCAAGGGTGGTACGCAGGTTGCGTTCGGCGAGTACGGCATTCAGGCCCTCACGCCGGCGTACGTGACGAACCGCCAGATCGAGGCTGCTCGTATCGCGATGACCCGCCACATCAAGCGTGGCGGCAAGGTCTGGATCAACATCTACCCGGACCGCCCGCTGACCAAGAAGCCTGCCGAGACCCGCATGGGTTCCGGTAAGGGTTCGCCGGAGTGGTGGATCGCGAACGTCAAGCCCGGTCGGGTGATGTTCGAGCTGTCCTACCCGAACGAGAAGATCGCGCGCGAGGCCCTGACCCGTGCGGCCCACAAGCTGCCGATGAAGTGCAAGATCGTTAAGCGCGAAGCAGGTGAGCTGTGATGACCGCCGGTACCAAGGCGTCCGAGCTGCGCGAGCTGGGCAACGAGGAGCTTCTCAACAAGCTCCGCGAAGCCAAGGAAGAGCTGTTCAACCTCCGCTTCCAGGCGGCGACGGGCCAGCTCGAGAACCACGGCCGGCTCAAGTCCGTCCGTAAGGACATCGCCCGGATCTACACCCTGATGCGTGAGCGCGAGCTGGGCATCGAGACGGTGGAGAACGCCTGATGAGCGAGAGCAACGTGACTGAGAAGACCGAGCGCAACGCTCGCAAGGTCCGCGAGGGCCTGGTCGTCAGCGACAAGATGGACAAGACCGTCGTCGTCGCTGTCGAGGACCGCGTCAAGCACGCGCTGTACGGCAAGGTCATCCGCCGTACGAACAAGCTCAAGGCTCACGACGAGCAGAACGCTGCCGGCATCGGTGACCGCGTCCTCCTGATGGAGACCCGGAAGCTGTCGTCGACGAAGCACTGGCGCGTCATCGAGATCCTCGAGAAGGCCAAGTAGGCATTTCGCGCAAGCGAAATCCAATAACCACAGCTTGTAGGGGTAACCCTTCAAGTTCGTTCCGCCAGGCTCGGCCGGGGCACTTCGGTGCCCCGGCCGGGAACCGGCAGACAATCAGGAGATAGACGTGATCCAGCAGGAGTCGCGACTGCGTGTCGCCGACAACACTGGTGCCAAGGAGATCCTTTGCATCCGTGTTCTCGGTGGCTCGGGTCGCCGCTACGCGGGCATCGGTGACGTCATCGTCGCCACCGTCAAGGACGCGATCCCCGGTGGCAACGTGAAGAAGGGTGACGTCGTCAAGGCGGTCATCGTTCGCACCGTCAAGGAGCGCCGCCGCCAGGACGGCTCGTACATCCGCTTCGACGAGAACGCCGCTGTCATTCTCAAGAACGACGGCGACCCTCGTGGCACCCGTATCTTCGGCCCGGTCGGCCGTGAGCTGCGCGAGAAGAAGTTCATGAAGATCATCTCGCTCGCGCCGGAGGTGCTGTAAGCATGAAGATCAAGAAGGGCGACCTGGTCCAGGTCATCACCGGTAAGGACAAGGGCAAGCAGGGCAAGGTCATCACGGCCTTCCCCCGCGAGAACCGCGTCCTCGTCGAGGGTGTCAACCGGGTCAAGAAGCACACCAAGGCCGGCCCGTCGCAGGCCGGTGGCATCGTCACGACCGAGGCTCCGGTCCACGTCTCCAACGTCCAGCTGGTCGTGGAGAAGGACGGCAAGAAGGTCGTCACGCGTGTCGGTTACCGCTTCGACGACGAGGGCAACAAGATCCGCGTTGCCAAGCGGACGGGTGAGGACATCTGATGGCTACCACCACTCCGCGTCTCAAGACGAAGTACCGCGAGGAGATCGCGGGCAAGCTGCGTGAGGAGTTCTCGTACGAGAACGTCATGCAGGTTCCCGGCCTCGTGAAGATCGTGGTGAACATGGGTGTCGGCGACGCCGCCCGTGACTCCAAGCTGATCGACGGTGCGATCCGCGACCTGACCACGATCACCGGTCAGAAGCCGGCCGTGACCAAGGCTCGCAAGTCCATCGCGCAGTTCAAGCTGCGTGAGGGTCAGCCGATCGGTGCGCACGTCACCCTCCGTGGCGACCGCATGTGGGAGTTCCTGGACCGCACCCTGTCGCTCGCGCTTCCGCGCATCCGCGACTTCCGTGGTCTGTCCCCCAAGCAGTTCGACGGGCGTGGCAACTACACCTTCGGTCTCACGGAGCAGGTCATGTTCCACGAGATCGACCAGGACAAGATCGACCGTGTCCGGGGTATGGACATCACCGTGGTGACCACGGCGACCAACGACGCTGAGGGCCGCGCCCTTCTCCGTCACCTCGGCTTCCCCTTCAAGGAGGCGTAAGCGAGATGGCGAAGAAGGCTCTCATCGCGAAGGCTGCCCGCAAGCCCAAGTTCGGCGTGCGTGGCTACACGCGCTGCCAGCGTTGTGGTCGTCCCCACTCCGTGTACCGCAAGTTCGGCCTGTGCCGCGTGTGCCTTCGTGAGATGGCTCACCGTGGCGAGCTGCCGGGCGTGACCAAGAGCTCCTGGTAATTCCCTTCCACCCTTTGGGTGTTGGGAATGACCGGAGACTCTCGGTAAGCACTGGGTTGGCGGTCGCCCATCCCTCCATGGCTTAGGCTAGGAGGGTTGGGCGTCCGTCGCCCGTACGACTTACTACGCCGTAGGTCCCCGCGCCGCACCCGTCCCGCCCCTGTGTGGGGAGAGGGATGGCGCATACAGGAAACCCCGGCGAGAGAGGCCGAAGGCCAATTCATGACCATGACTGATCCGATCGCGGACATGCTGACTCGTCTGCGTAACGCGAACTCGGCATACCACGACTCCGTGACGATGCCGCACAGCAAGATCAAGTCTCACATCGCGGAAATCCTCCAGCAGGAGGGCTTCATCACGGGCTGGAAGGTCGAGGACGCCGAGGTCGGCAAGAACCTCGTCCTCGAGCTCAAGTTCGGTCCGAACCGTGAGCGCTCCATCGCGGGCATCAAGCGGATCTCGAAGCCCGGTCTCCGGGTTTACGCGAAGTCCACCAACCTGCCGAAGGTTCTCGGCGGCCTGGGCGTGGCGATCATCTCCACGTCCCACGGCCTCCTGACCGGCCAGCAGGCAGGCAAGAAGGGCGTAGGTGGGGAAGTCCTCGCCTACGTCTGGTAGTCGGGAAAGGAAGGAAAGCTCATGTCGCGTATTGGCAAGCTGCCTATCCAGGTTCCCGCCGGCGTGGACGTCACCATCGATGGCCGCACGGTCACGGTGAAGGGTTCCAAGGGCACCCTGAGCCACACCGTCGCCGCTCCGATCGAGATCGTTAAGGGCGAGGATGGCGTGCTCAACGTCAACCGTCCGAACGACGAGCGTCAGAACAAGGCCCTTCACGGCCTGTCCCGCACGCTGGTGGCCAACATGATCACCGGTGTGACCCAGGGTTACGTGAAGGCGCTCGAGATCAGCGGTGTCGGTTACCGCGTGGCCGCGAAGGGCTCCAACCTGGAGTTCCAGCTCGGCTACAGCCACCCGATCCTCGTCGAGGCGCCCGAGGGCATCTCGTTCAAGGTCGAGTCGCCGACCAAGTTCTCGGTCGAGGGCATCGACAAGCAGAAGGTCGGCGAAGTCGCCGCCAACATCCGCAAGCTTCGCAAGCCTGACCCTTACAAGGCCAAGGGCGTGAAGTATGCGGGTGAGGTCATCCGCCGCAAGGTCGGAAAGGCTGGTAAGTAAGCCATGGCATACGGTGTGAAGATCGCCAAGGGCGACGCCTACAAGGGCGCCGCCAAGAAGCGCCGCCACATCCGCATCCGCAAGAACGTGTCGGGTACGGCGGAGCGTCCGCGCCTCGTCGTGACGCGTTCCAACCGCGGTATCACCGCTCAGGTCATCGACGACCTCAAGGGTCACACCCTTGCGTCTGCGTCGAACCTGGACGCGTCGATCCGTGGCGGCGAGGGTGACAAGTCCGAGCAGGCCAAGCAGGTCGGTTCCCTGGTCGCCGAGCGCGCCAAGGCCGCCGGTGTCGAGGCAGTCGTGTTCGACCGTGGTGGCAACAGGTACGCCGGGCGCATTGCCGCTCTGGCTGACGCCGCCCGCGAAGCCGGGCTGAAGTTCTAAGCCCCGGTTCCGGGACTAACGGACGTAACAGAGAGAGGTAATCCAATGGCTGGACCCCAGCGCCGCGGAAGCGGTGCCGGTGGCGGCGAGCGGCGGGACCGGAAGGGCCGCGACGGTGGCGCTGCCGCCGAGAAGACCGCGTACGTTGAGCGCGTTGTCGCGATCAACCGCGTCGCCAAGGTTGTCAAGGGTGGTCGTCGCTTCAGCTTCACCGCCCTGGTTGTCGTCGGTGACGGCGACGGCACGGTAGGTGTCGGTTACGGCAAGGCCAAGGAAGTTCCCGCGGCCATCGCCAAGGGTGTCGAGGAAGCCAAGAAGAACTTCTTCAAGGTTCCGCGCATCCAGGGCACCATCCCGCACCCGATCCAGGGCGAGAAGGCGGCCGGCGTTGTCCTGCTGAAGCCTGCTTCCCCCGGTACCGGTGTTATCGCCGGTGGCCCGGTGCGCGCCGTTCTGGAGTGCGCCGGCGTTCACGACATCCTGTCGAAGTCGCTCGGCTCCGACAACGCGATCAACATCGTGCACGCGACCGTGGCGGCCCTCAAGGGCCTGCAGCGTCCCGAGGAGATCGCGGCTCGCCGTGGTCTGCCCCTCGAGGACGTCGCTCCCGCGGCTCTGCTCCGTGCGCGTGCCGGGGCGGGTGCGTAATGGCTCGCCTCAAGGTCACGCAGACGAAGTCGTACATCGGCAGCAAGCAGAACCACCGCGACACCCTGCGTTCGCTTGGCCTCAAGAAGGTCAACGACGTGGTTGTCAAGGAGGACCGCCCCGAGTTCCGCGGAATGGTTCACACCGTCCGCCACCTCGTGACGGTCGAGGAGGTTGAATAACATGGCGGAGAACAGCCCGCTGAAGGCCCACAACCTCCGTCCCGCCCCCGGTGCCAAGACCGCCAAGACCCGTGTCGGTCGTGGTGAGGCGTCCAAGGGTAAGACGGCCGGTCGTGGTACCAAGGGTACGAAGGCCCGTTACCAGGTTCCGCAGCGCTTCGAGGGTGGGCAGATGCCCCTCCACATGCGTCTGCCGAAGCTCAAGGGCTTCAAGAACCCGTTCCGCACCGAGTTCCAGGTCGTGAACCTGGACAAGCTCGGCGCTCTCTACCCCGAGGGTGGAGAGGTCACGGTGGCCGACCTGGTCGCCAAGGGCGCGGTTCGCAAGAACAGCCTCGTCAAGGTGCTCGGCACCGGCGAGATCACCGTGGCGCTGCAGGTTTCGGTTGACGCCGTCTCCGGCTCCGCCAAGGAGAAGATCGCCGCCGCTGGTGGCACCGTCACCGAGCTCGTCTGAGTCCGGTAGACAGCACTGATCAAGCCCGGCCGGTTCCCCTTCGGGGGAGCCGGCCGGGCTTGTCTGCGTCCGGAGGAGATCAGGCCGCGGCCGAGGTGAGCCCTCGGGCCTTGAGACAGGCCTGGAGCCGGCTCTCGACGTTGAGCTTGGCCAGTACGTGGGTCACGTACATCTTCACCGTGGCCTCCTTGATTCCCAGGGAGCTCGCGATGCGGTGATTGCTCATCCCGTCGGAGAGCAGATCCAGCACCTGCTGTTCCCGGGGAGTCAGCTGCGGGAACCGGCCGCGGTATTCGGTCAGTTCCTCCGTCATGTCGCGGGGGAAATACGTGAACCCCGCGAGGGCGGCGGCCAGGGCGCGGTTGAAATCCTCCGGAGTCGCGGTGTCGGGCAGGAAGCCATGGAGACCGGCCGACACGCTGGACGGAGTGACGCGGATCCGCGCCGGGTGTCCCACGGAGATGAAACGGACCTCGTGATCCCCTGCCCGGGGCCGGAGGACGGTGGTCAGGTCCTCCCCGGGCGAATCGGCGGTGCTGAGCAGGACGAGGTCCGGGGCGGCGCGGGCTACCGCCTCGGCCAGGCCGTCGAACGTACAGGTGCTGATCGCCTTCACGTATGAGAATCGCTGGACGATCTGGATGAGGCCGAGCGTGCGGGTCGGGCTGTCATCGGCGACAAGGACATGGGCATGTGCATGGCGTTGCGTGCTCATTTCCCCCACTTCGCGATCGCGGCAGGGGGCGGCGCTGCGTTCCCCCGCTCCCGCCCCCCTGGGTGATCACGACTGTATCGACGCCGATTGCACATGCACAGCGACTTTGAGCAGTACCTGATGTTCCGGTTCAGGACGCCCCGGTGGCGGGGCGACAGGTCTGCCAGCCCGCCCGCCAGCCGGGGAAGGCGGGATGCTCACTCATCCGGGTACCGCTGATCGTGGAGCCGATCGAGCCGTCCGGCTCCTTGATCTCGACGATCCGGTGGGGATACGGGCCGCCGAGGTCGGTGTACGCCATGAGCATCATGCCGGTGGGCGTCTCCCAACGGCTCGCGCCGCCGGCGGCCTTCTTCGCGTCACGAGGGACTTCGGGAGGCCCGAAGTAATTCCGCAGGATGACGTCCAGGCTGTCCGGCTTCGGATCGGGGGTGGCTTCCTCACCGGTCGTGCAGGACTCCCAGGTCCGCAAGCTGATGGATTCGGGGCGGTCGGCACGCCAGACACGCTCCTCCGCCAGCCGCCCGTCGACAGTGATCACGAAGTGGAGCCTGCTCACCGCGTCACCCTGGTGCTCGGCGTACATCTCCACCTTCCGGTGCGTCGTCACGGACTGGTCGGCGTCCAGCGGAGCCGCCTCCGTGAACTCGATCCGAGTGACGGCCTTCCCGGCCCGGCCGTCGTCACCTGAGCTCCCTCCCGCGTCGGGGGCGCCGACGGTGGCGGCCACGATCGTGGCCGCCACCGCGACACAGCCCGCGAGGGCCATCCGTACGGGCTTCACGTCAGCAGGTGAAGCGGCGTTCCGCGCTGGTGGCCCAGGCGACCCGGGCCGGGTTGCCGCCGCGGACGGAACCCTTCGTGCGGTAGGTGAACGTGCCCTTGCCCTGGCACTTCCACTCCAGATAGCTCATGCCGCGGTTGCCCACCCACTCCGTACCGGCGATGCGGTTCCAGCCGTCCCAGCGGTGGTGCTGCAGCAGCGCGGTGTTGTACCAGCCGCTGCAGTTGCTCACGGTCTGGTACTTGCCGCGGGCGTGGTCGCTCACGCCCGTGGGCGAGACGTTCTCCTTCCACGGTGTGTACACCGCGAGATGGCAGCCCGCGGCGGCGGCCTGCGGTGCGGCGGCCGCCGTCGTGGCGACCGCCGGAGCGGGGCTCGGCGCCGCCGGCCGGGCGGCGGCGGTGCCGGCACCCATCAGGAGGGCGGCGCCCACGGCGGTCGCGACGGTGAGTGAGGTCTTCACAGGTGTTCCCCCAGAAGTGGGATCGACGAGTATCGAGCCGTGCCGGCCGGCCGGTCCGGAACGGCTCGATCAGTCTTCTGGGGGCGGGATGCCGTGTCAGGACGGCTCTTGGTCGGGACGGGCGCCCGACCAAAGTCGGATGCCCGGGACCCGGAGGTCCGCTCCCGCCCGGGATGCCTCCCAAAAGGGGCATCCCCGGTTGGTCGTTCCTAGGCGGGCATGGTCGCCGGTAAGGTGGCGTGCACTGTCTAGACTCCGTGCGGTATGCCCGCACGGAATTGATGACCGATACCCAATCGTCGAACCTCAAGACCGTCACCCTTGACGCATAGCGCGGGGGTCGCAGGAGGCACCGTGCTCACCGCGTTCGCCCGGGCGTTCAAGACGCCCGACCTGCGCAAGAAGCTGCTCTTCACGCTCGGCATCATCGTGCTGTACCGCCTCGGGGCCCACATCCCGGTCCCCGGCGTCAAGTACGAGGCCGTCCAGCAGTGTGTCAAGCAGGCCAGCGAGGGCAACAACAGCCTGTTCGGCCTGGTCAACATGTTCAGTGGCGGCGCGCTGCTGCAGATCACCATCTTCGCGCTCGGCATCATGCCGTACATCACGGCGAGCATCATCCTGCAGCTGCTGACCGTCGTGATCCCGCGCCTGGAGGCCCTCAAGAAGGAGGGGCAGTCCGGTACCGCCAAGATCACGCAGTACACCCGGTACCTGACGATCGCCCTCGCCATCCTTCAGGGCACCGGCCTCGTGGCCACCGCCAAGAGCGGCGCGCTCTTCAGCGGCTGTTCCGTCGCCGACCAGGTGGTGCCCAACCAGTCGATCTTCACGATCGCCACGATGGTCCTCACGATGACCGCGGGTACCGCCGTCGTCATGTGGCTCGGTGAGATCATCACCGACCGTGGCATCGGCAACGGCATGTCGATCCTGATGTTCATCTCGATCGCCGCCGGCTTCCCGGGCGCGCTGTGGAAGATCAAGGTCGAGGGTGACCTGGCCGACGGCTGGATCGAGTTCGGCACCGTGATCCTCGTCGGCTTCGCGATGGTGGCCCTCGTGGTCTTCGTCGAGCAGGCCCAGCGGCGGATCCCCGTGCAGTACGCGAAGCGCATGATCGGCCGGCGCTCCTACGGCGGTACGTCCACTTACATCCCGCTGAAGGTGAACCAGGCAGGTGTGATTCCTGTCATCTTCGCGTCGTCGCTGCTCTACATCCCGGCCTTGATCGCGCAGTTCTCGAACTCCACCGCGGGGTGGAAGACCTGGATCGAAGCCCACTTCGTCAAGGGTGACCACCCCTACTACATCGCCACGTACTTCCTCCTGATCGTGTTCTTCGCCTTCTTCTACGTGGCGATCTCGTTCAACCCCGAGGAAGTCGCCGACAACATGAAGAAGTATGGTGGCTTCATCCCGGGTATCCGGGCTGGTCGACCTACTGCTGAGTATCTGAGCTACGTGCTCAACCGGATCACTTGGCCGGGCTCGCTGTACTTGGGTCTGATCGCTCTTGTGCCGACGATGGCGTTGGCAGGCTTCGGTGGCGCCAATGCCAACTTCCCCTTCGGTGGGACGAGCATCCTCATCATCGTGGGTGTGGGGCTGGAGACCGTGAAGCAGATCGAGAGCCAGCTCCAGCAGCGCAATTACGAAGGGTTCCTCCGCTGATGCGAATCGTCCTCGTCGGACCGCCCGGGGCCGGCAAGGGAACGCAGGCCGCGTACCTTGCCCGGAACCTGGCCATCCCGCACATCTCCACGGGTGACCTGTTCCGCGCCAACATCTCTCAGGGCACGGAGCTGGGCCTCAAGGCGAAGGCGTTCATGGACGCCGGCGACCTGGTACCCGACGAGGTGACCATCGGGATGGCCAAGGACCGCATGGCGCAGCCGGATGCCGTCAACGGCTTCCTGCTGGACGGCTTCCCCCGGAACGTGGCGCAGGCCGAGGCCCTGGACGTGGTCCTGAAGGCCGAGGACATGCAGCTGGACGCGGTCCTGGACCTGGAGGTCCCCGAGGACGAGGTCGTGAAGCGGATCGCGGGTCGCCGCATCTGCCGTAACGACAGTGCGCACGTCTTCCACGTGACGTACAACGCGCCGGAGACCGAGGGCGTCTGCGACGCCTGCGGCGGCGAGCTCTACCAGCGTGACGACGACTCCGAGGAGACGGTTCGCCGGCGCCTGGAGGTCTACCACACGCAGACCGAGCCGATCATCGACTACTACCGGGCGCAGAACCTGGTCGTGACGATCTCCGCGCTCGGCAAGGTGGACGAGGTCACGGCGAAGGCCATGGCCGCGCTGAAGAAGTAACACCGGTTTGTTCGATACGGCCGCGGTGCCCGGGAAGGGCGCCGCGGCCGTATCGTTGTTCTGTCCCGTGTACACGCAAGAAAGGCCCCGCGACGATGGTGCAGATCAAGACCCCCGAGCAGATCGCGAAGATGCGCGAGGCGGGGCTGGTCGTCGCCGCCATTCACGCGGCGACCCGCGAGGCGGCCGTGCCGGGCGCCACGACGCGGGATCTGGACGAGGTCTCGCGGAAGGTCATCGCCGACCACGGGGCGAAGTCGAACTTCCTCGGGTACGGCGGCTTCCCCGCGACGATCTGCACCTCGGTGAACGAGGTCGTCGTCCACGGCATCCCCGACGACAAGACCGTCCTCAAGGACGGCGACATCATCTCCATCGACGCGGGCGCGATCGTGGACGGCTGGCACGGTGACGCGGCCTACACGGCGTTCGTGGGCACCGGGCACGCGCCCGAGCTCGTGGAGCTCTCCCGGGTGACGGAGGAGTCGATGTGGGCGGGCATCGCGGCGATGAAGCTCGGCAACCGGCTCGTCGACATCTCGAAGGCCATCGAGTCGTACATCAAGCGGCAGCCCCGTCCGTCGGTCGGCGAGCACAGCCTCGGGAAGTACGGGATCGTCGAGGACTACGGCGGCCACGGCATCGGCACCGAGATGCACATGGACCCGCACCTGCTGAACTACGTCTCCCGCAAGCGCGGCAAGGGCCCGAAGCTGGTCCCCGGCCTCTGCCTGGCGATCGAGCCGATGGTCTCCCTGGGCACCCCGCACACCGAGGTCCTCAAGGACGACTGGACGGTCGTCACGACCGACGGCACCTGGTCCTCGCACTGGGAGCACTCGATCGCCCTCACCGAGGAGGGCCCGCTGGTCCTCACGGCGGTCGACGGGGGCAAGGCGAAGCTGGCGGAGCTGGGCGTCGTCGCGGCGCCGGATCCGCTGGCGTAGTGCGGGGCCGTTGACGCTGTCAGGCTCCCGGGCACGCGCGCGGCGCGGAGACCGGTGGACGGAGTCCACCGCAGCAGGCCGAAGCTTGTGAGGCGCCCCTGGCGCCGAGCCCGCGAGGGCTGCGTCGGGGATGGGTCGGGGGCAAGGCGAAGCTGGCGGAGCTGGGCGTCGTCGCGGCGCCGGATCCGCTGGCGTAGTGCGGGGCCGTTGACGCTGTCAGGCTCCCGGGCACGCGCGCGGCGCGGAGACCGGTGGACGGAGTCCACCGCAGCAGGCCGAAGCTTGTGAGGCGCCCCTGGCGCCGAGCCCGCGAGGGCTGCGTCGGGGATGGGTCGGGGGCAAGGCGAAGCTGGCGGAGCTGGGCGTCGTCGCGGCGCCGGATCCGCTGGCGTAGTGCGGGACCCCCTCGCGTAGCCGCTTGCGTAATGATCTTCTACTGTGGGCAAACTTCCCGGATTCGTCTTTTCCAGGGGCCTGACGTAGACTGATGCGTCGGCTCTCGTGTACCCGTGTGTCCGCATACGGCGGCGAGAGTCGATCAAGGTAGCCGATTCGAAAGGCGAAGCGTGGCCAAGAAGCAAGGTGCCATCGAAATCGAGGGCACCGTGATCGAGTCCCTCCCGAACGCCATGTTCAAGGTGGAACTCCAGAACGGTCACAAGGTCCTCGCGCACATCTCCGGCAAGATGCGGATGCACTACATCCGAATCCTTCCGGACGACCGGGTCGTCGTGGAGCTCTCTCCGTACGACCTGACGCGTGGCCGGATCGTCTACCGGTACAAGTAGATCTTGCCCGCACCCCGCCTTGCGGCGCGGGTGGTGGCACTGACCCGGAGAACCTCACATCCCATGAAGGTCAAGCCGAGCGTCAAGAAGATCTGCGACAAGTGCAAGGTGATCCGCCGTCACGGTCGGGTCATGGTCATCTGCGACAACCTGCGCCACAAGCAGCGCCAGGGCTGACGCACGCCGACCGACCTGCATTTCGCAGTTCTTCGCGCGACGCATAGCAGTACGTACATACGCAGAGCCCGTCGGGCCGTGTTCCACGGTTGACGGCACCTCCGGCGGGGGCCGGGGACCCGGACGTACCACTCTTCGATCATTCGGAGAGTCGGCGGTCGGGAGCGGTTCTGCAGCAGACCCCCGAGAACACAGGAGCCATTGAATGGCACGCGTTTCCGGTGTTGACATCCCGCGCGAAAAGCGTGTGGTGGTCGCACTCACCTACGTCTTCGGCATCGGGCGCACCCGGTCCGAGGAGATTCTCGCCTCGACCGGCGTGAACCCGTCCACCCGTGTCCGTGACCTTGCCGAGGAAGACCTCGTCAAGATCCGTGAGTACGTGGACGCCAACCTCCAGACCGAGGGTGACCTCCGCCGCGAGATCGCCGCCGACATCCGCCGCAAGGTCGAGATCGGCTGCTACCAGGGTCTGCGCCACCGTCGTGGCCTGCCCGTTCGCGGTCAGCGCACCAGCACGAACGCTCGTACCCGCAAGGGCCCGCGTCGCGCCATCGCCGGCAAGAAGAAGCCGGGCAAGAAGTAGTCCTCAGCGGACGCTTGACCAAGCGGTCTTCGCTGTAGGACCGACCACCTCCCGTAGGAGTAATAGATGCCCCCCAAGGGTCGTCAGGGCGCTGCCAAGAAGGTGCGCCGCAAGGAAAAGAAGAACGTCGCTCACGGCCACGCGCACATCAAGAGCACGTTCAACAACACGATCGTCTCGATCACGGACCCCGCGGGCAACGTGATCTCCTGGGCCTCCGCCGGCCACGTCGGCTTCAAGGGCTCGCGCAAGTCCACCCCGTTCGCCGCGCAGATGGCCGCCGAGTCGGCCGCTCGCCGCGCGCAGGAGCACGGCATGCGCAAGGTTGACGTCTTCGTCAAGGGTCCGGGCTCCGGCCGCGAGACCGCGATCCGCTCCCTCCAGGCCACGGGCCTCGAGGTCGGTTCGATCCAGGACGTCACCCCCACGCCGCACAACGGCTGCCGTCCGCCCAAGCGCCGCCGCGTCTGATCTTCCGACGCACGGCTGCTTGACCAGGACTTCGGGCGGTACGGCTCTTCGGGCCGTGCCGCCCGTACCCTTGTAGGTGCTACATCCCGTCGGGCGTCAAATAGTGGGCGTCCACGACAGAAGGACATAACGACATGCTGATCGCTCAGCGTCCGTCGCTGACCGAAGAGGTCGTCGACGAGTTCCGCTCCCGGTTCGTGATCGAGCCGCTGGAGCCGGGCTTCGGCTACACCCTCGGCAACTCCCTCCGCCGTACCCTCCTCTCCTCGATCCCGGGTGCCGCTGTCACCAGCATCCGCATCGACGGTGTCCTGCACGAGTTCACCACCGTGCCGGGCGTCAAGGAGGACGTCACCGACCTCATCCTGAACATCAAGCAGCTGGTCGTCTCCTCGGAGCACGACGAGCCGGTCGTGATGTACCTGCGCAAGCAGGGCCCGGGTCTGGTCACCGCCGCCGACATCGCGCCCCCGGCCGGTGTCGAGGTGCACAACCCCGACCTCGTCCTCGCCACGCTCAACGGCAAGGGCAAGCTGGAGATGGAGCTGACCGTCGAGCGCGGTCGCGGCTACGTCTCCGCCGTCCAGAACAAGCAGGCGGGCCAGGAGATCGGTCGTATCCCGGTCGACTCCATCTACTCGCCGGTGCTCAAGGTCACGTACAAGGTCGAGGCGACCCGTGTCGAGCAGCGCACCGACTTCGACAAGCTGATCGTCGACGTCGAGACCAAGCAGGCCATGCGTCCGCGTGACGCCATGGCTTCGGCCGGCAAGACGCTTGTTGAGCTCTTCGGGCTTGCCCGTGAGCTGAACATCGACGCCGAGGGCATCGACATGGGCCCGTCCCCGACCGACGCCGCGCTCGCCGCTGATCTTGCGCTGCCGATCGAGGAGCTCGAGCTCACCGTTCGTTCGTACAACTGCCTCAAGCGCGAGGGCATCCACTCCGTGGGTGAGCTCGTGGCGCGCTCCGAGGCGGACCTGCTCGACATCCGCAACTTCGGTGCGAAGTCGATCGACGAGGTCAAGGCGAAGCTGGCCGGTATGGGCCTCGCGCTGAAGGACTCGCCGCCCGGGTTCGACCCGACCGCCGCCGCCGACGCCTTCGGCGCCGATGACGATGCGGATGCCGGTTTCGTCGAGACCGAGCAGTACTAAGAGCTCGGGGCCGCTTGCCGGTCCCTTGGTGCGGGAGCGCTGTGCTTGATCGCGCAGCTCCCCGCGCCCCCTCCGGGCGCCCCTTCGGGGGCGTCCGGATCTCCGACGGGTGACCGCCCGCTCGGATACTGACCTCGGTACCTGATACGGCCGGGGCAGACACCAAGGAGAAACACCATGCCGCGTCCCGCGAAGGGTGCCCGCCTCGGCGGTTCCGCCGCTCACGAGCGTCTGCTGCTCGCCAACCTGGCGAAGTCCCTCTTCGAGCACGGCCGCATCACGACGACCGAGGCCAAGGCCCGTCGCCTGCGTCCCGTCGCCGAGCGCCTGATCTCCAAGGCGAAGAAGGGCGACATCCACAACCGTCGCCTGGTGCTGCAGACGATCACCGACAAGGGCATCGTCCACACCCTCTTCACCGAGATCGCCCCGCGTTACTCGGAGCGTCCGGGTGGTTACACCCGTATCACCAAGATCGGCAACCGTCGTGGCGACAACGCCCCGATGGCCGTGATCGAGCTGGTCGAGGGCGAGATCGCCAAGAAGGCGACCGTCGCCGAGGCCGAGGCCGCCACCGTGCGCGCCGTCAAGGAGGCCGACGCGGCCGCCGAGGCTCCGGCTGAGCCCGTCGAGGACTCGACCAAGTAGGACACGTGAAGGACGCGTAAGCGTTCCGACCGACTGTTCTCGTGTGCGGGCCCGCACCCCTCTGGGGGTGCGGGCCCGTACCCGTGTGTTTGAGAGGATTTCCGCGTGAGCGATGACGTGCAGGACGGGTTCGTACGGGTACGCCTTGACCTTTCGTACGACGGCAAGGAGTTCTCCGGCTGGGCCAAGCAGCCCCAGGGCCGGCGCACCGTGCAGGGCGAGATCGAGGCCGCGCTGCGGACCGTGACGCGTGCCACGGAGACGTACGAGCTGACCGTCGCCGGCCGGACCGACTCCGGGGTGCACGCGCGCGGGCAGGTCGCCCACGTCGACCTGCCCGTCGAGCTCTGGGAGGAGCACCGGGACAAGCTGCTCAGGCGGCTCGCAGGGCGGCTCTCCCATGACGTACGGGTGTGGAAGGTGGAAGAGGCCCCCAGCGGCTTCAACGCCCGTTTTTCGGCGATCTGGCGCCGCTACGCCTACCGCGTCACCGACAACCCCGGGGGCGTCGACCCGCTCCTGCGCGGGCACGTCCTGTGGCACGACTGGGCCCTCGACATGGACGCCATGAACGAGGCCGCGACCGCGCTCGTCGGCGAGCACGACTTCGCCGCGTACTGCAAGAAGCGCGAAGGGGCCACGACCATCCGCACCCTTCAGGTGCTGAGGTGGGAGCGGCGGCCCGACGGCATCCTCGAAGCGACCGTGAAGGCGGACGCCTTCTGCCACAACATGGTCCGCTCGCTCGTCGGCGCGATGCTCTTCGTCGGCGACGGCCACCGGCCGGTCGACTGGCCCGGCAAGGTGCTCGCCGCCGGCGTGCGGGACTCGGCCGTCCACGTCGTACGGCCGCACGGCCTCACCCTCGAAGAGGTCGGCTACCCGGAGGACGCCCTCCTTGCCGCGCGCAGCAAGGAGGCCCGTAACAAGCGGTCACTCCCCGGGAGCGTTGGCTGCTGCTGAGGCCTGCGCCCGGCCGCGGGCGTAGATCTGGTTGAAGGCGAAGGTCCCGAGGTCGTCGCTGGCCTGGAAGATCGGCTTGTCGGTCTTGGTGACCTTCTTGCCGTTGGTGAAGCCGGCCTGCGTGAAGTAGGCGTAGCGGCCGGCCGAGTTCGAGCGGCGCAGGCAGACCGTGGCGCGGCAGAACTCCTTCACGCCGGCGCCCGCCAGCGGCGCGATGCCTCCGCTGGCCTGGGTCTTCGCCTTGAGGGCCGCCGCCTCGGAGGGGAAGACGGCCACGCCGACGGTGATCGCCACGCCGTCCTTCACGTAGGTGGCGCGCAGGACCTTCTGGCAGCCGTTCTTCTTGAGGACGGCGCCGAGGCCGCCCTGGGTGACGGACGCGCAGTTCGTCGTGGCGGAGGTGGCGCCCTTCTTGTACGGGCGGCCGTTCATGGACATCTTCTTGCCCGGGAAGAGGCCGTCCACGGTGAGCGGGGCCTTGTCCTTCTTCGGGTCCGAGATGTAGTCCTTCGGGTTCGGCGGGGGCGGCGGCGCCACCGAGGAGAACGTCGGCTCGGGCGTGGGGGAGCCGGTGGGGGAGGCCGAGGCGGTGGGGATCCCGCCGTTCTTCGACTCGTCGTCCGTCTTGTTCGTGGAGACGACGGCCGTGGCGACGATCGCGCCCACGGCGACGGTCGCCAGCGCCCCGCCGCCGATCAGCAGCCAGCGCTTGCGGCGGTTGCGGCTGGCCGAGGCGTCGGCGAGGGCGCCCCAGTCAGGGGTGGGCCCGCTGCCCTGTGCCCCCGGGAAGGGGTTCGGCTGCTGCTGTCCCTGGCCCGGCTGCCCGCCGTACGGCTGCTGCCCGCCGTGGCCGGGCTGCTGCCCGTACTCCGGCTGCTGCCCGCCGTGGCCGGGCTGCTGCCCGTATCCCGGCTGCTGTCCGTGGCCCTGCTGTCCCTGCCCCTGCTGCTGCGGCTCCTGTGGCCACTGCGGTCCCCCAAAGCTCATGCCGCGCATCCTAAACCGGTTGGGCGAAGGGGACGCGTGCGGTGACAATGCACCTCATGGGACATGTCGAGGCCGCACATCTTGAGTACTACCTTCCCGACGGGCGGGTCCTGCTCGGGGACGCCTCCTTCCGGGTCGGGGAGGGCGCGGTCGTCGCCCTCGTCGGGGCCAACGGCGCCGGCAAGACCACACTGCTCCGGCTGATCTCCGGGGAGCTCCAGCCGCACGGCGGCTCGGTCACCGTCAGCGGCGGCCTGGGCGTCATGCCGCAGTTCGTCGGCTCCGTACGGGACGCGTCCACCGTCCGTGACCTGCTGGTCTCGGTGGCGCAGCCGCGGATCCGGGAGGCCGCGAAGGCGGTCGACGCGGCCGAGCACCTGATCATGACGGTCGACGACGAGGCCGCGCAGATGACGTACGCGCAGGCCCTCAGCGACTGGGCCGAGGTGCAGGGGTACGAGGCGGAGACCCTCTGGGACATGTGCACCATGGCGGCGCTCGGCGTCCCGTACGACAAGGCGCAGTTCCGGGAGGTGCGGACGCTCTCCGGCGGCGAGCAGAAGCGGCTGGTCCTGGAGTACCTGCTGCGCGGCCCCGACGAGGTGCTGCTCCTGGACGAGCCGGACAACTACCTCGACGTGCCCGGCAAGCGGTGGCTGGAGGAGCGGCTGCGGGAGACCCGTAAGACCGTGCTCTTCATCTCGCACGACCGGGAGCTGCTCTCCCGGGGCGCCCAGAAGATCGTCGCGGTCGAGCCCGGCCCGGCCGGCTCGGACGTGTGGGTGCACGGTGGCGGCTTCGCCACCTTCCACGAGGCCCGGCGCGAGCGGTTCGCCCGCTTCGAGGAGCTGAAGCGGCGCTGGGACGAGAAGCACGCCCAGCTGAAGAAGCTCGTGCTCAACCTGCGGCAGGCGGCGTCGGTCAGCCACGACATGGCCTCGCGCTACGCGGCCGCGCAGACCCGGCTGCGGAAGTTCGAGGAGGCGGGGCCGCCGCCGGAGCCGCCGCGCGAGCAGGACATCCGGATGCGGCTACGCGGCGGCCGGACCGGCGTGCGGGCCGTGACCGTCGAGAACCTCGAGCTGACCGGTCTCATGAAGCCGTTCTCGCTGGAGATCTTCTACGGGGAGCGGGTCGCGGTCCTCGGGTCGAACGGCTCCGGGAAGTCGCACTTCCTGCGGCTGCTCGCGGGGGACCCGACGGTCGCCCACACGGGCGACTGGAAGCTGGGCGCGCGGGTCGTGCCCGGGCACTTCGCGCAGACCCACGCGCACCCGGAGCTGACCGGGCGGCCGCTCGTCGACATCCTGTGGACCGAGCACGCCAAGGACCGGGGCGCGGCGATGTCGATGCTGCGGCGGTACGAGCTGGAGCGGCAGGGCGACCAGCCCTTCGACAAGCTCTCCGGCGGGCAGCAGGCCCGGTTCCAGATCCTGCTCCTGGAGCTGGCGGGGACGACGGCGCTGCTCCTCGACGAGCCGACGGACAACCTGGACCTGGAGTCGGCCGAGGCGCTCCAGGACGGCCTGGAGTCGTACGACGGGACCGTGATGGCGGTCACGCACGACCGGTGGTTCGCGAAGAGCTTCGACCGGTTCCTGGTCTTCGGCTCGGACGGTGTCGTACGGGAGACGACGGAGCCGGTGTGGGACGAGCGGCGGGTCGAGCGGGCGCGGTGACCTCGGGCGGTCGGCGGCGGGTTCGGGCTTCGGTCGGCGGACGGAGTCCGGCGCAGCTGGGCGAAGCCGGAGAGGCCCCTTGGGGCCGAGTCGTGCGAGTGCGGCGTGGGGGAGAGGTCGACGGAGCCGGTGTGGGACGAGCGGCGGGTCGAGCGGGCGCGGTGACCTCGGGCGGTCGGCGGCGGGGATTGGTCGGGCGTCGGGTCGAGCGGGCGCGGTAGGGGCGGCGCGTTTTGACCCGTCCGGGGTGGCGCGGGTACTGTTGCGGTTTGTTATGCGTATTGGCTTCGTCGTTCTCACACGAAGGGCCGTTACGCAGGTTCCCTGGAGCAGTTACCAGTGGCTCGCATACGGGCGGTGTCCCGGCAGTGCAGGCCCCAGCTGCATGATCGCTTCAGGTGTGTCTGGACTCCATCCACTGAAGAAGCGAAGGCTACGAAGTGCGTACGTACAGCCCCAAGCCCGGCGATGTCACTCGCCAGTGGCACATCATCGACGCGCAGGACATCGTCCTGGGCCGTCTGGCGACCACGGCTGCGAACCTCCTCCGAGGCAAGCACAAGCCGGTTTACGCCCCGCACATGGACATGGGCGACTTCGTCATCATCATCAATGCTGACAAGGTCCACCTGTCCGGCAACAAGAAGACCCAGAAGCTGGCGTACCGCCACTCCGGCTTCCCGGGTGGTCTCCGCTCCGTCCGTTACGACGAGCTGCTGGAGAAGAACCCCGAGAAGGCCGTCGAGAAGGCCATCAAGGGCATGATCCCCAAGAACACCCTGGGCCGTCAGATGCTCTCGAAGCTGAAGGTCTACGCGGGCCCGAACCACCCGCACGCTGCGCAGCAGCCGGTTGCGTTCGAGATCACCCAGGTCGCGCAGTAGTTCCGGCCACACCCCCTAAGAACGAAAGAAATCTGAGGAGCATCGTGGCCGAGACCACCCCCGAGACCCCCGTCGACGAGTTCGAGGGCGTTGAGGAGTACACCACCGAGACCGAGCTCGTCGAGGGTGAGTACACCTCCGAGTCGCTCGCGTCCCGCTTCGGCGACCCGCAGCCGGCCGCCGGCCTGGGCCGTCGCAAGAACGCCATTGCCCGCGTCCGGATCGTTCCGGGCACCGGCAAGTGGAAGATCAACGGTCGCACCCTTGAGGACTACTTCCCCAACAAGGTGCACCAGCAGGAAGTCAACGAGCCCTTCAAGGTGCTCGAGCTCGACAACCGCTACGACGTCATCGCCCGCATCGCGGGTGGCGGTGTCTCCGGCCAGGCCGGCGCCCTGCGCCTCGGTGTGGCCCGTGCGCTGAACGAGGCGGACGTCGAGAACAACCGCCCGGCGCTGAAGAAGGCCGGCTTCCTCTCCCGCGACGACCGTGCGGTCGAGCGCAAGAAGGCCGGTCTCAAGAAGGCCCGTAAGGCCCCGCAGTACAGCAAGCGTTAATCACGCCTGCTCGGACTGTTTTCGTACGCCCCGGCGGCACTGCCCGTGCCGTCGGGGCGTACGTTTTTTCATAACCCTTTTCACCTTCACCTTCATCTTTCATCGGCTTGGGCACGTATTTTTCGGAGGACAGCTGTGGGACGACTCTTCGGCACGGACGGCGTGCGCGGCGTCGCCAACGCGGACCTGACGGCGGAGCTTGCGCTCGGTCTCTCGGTCGCGGCGGCACACGTACTGGCCGAAGCGGGCACCTTCGAAGGCCATCGGCCGACCGCGGTGGTCGGACGGGACCCGCGTGCGTCGGGAGAGTTCCTGGAAGCGGCCGTCGTGGCGGGTCTCGCCAGTGCCGGTGTCGACGTGCTGCGCGTCGGCGTCCTCCCCACCCCCGCCGTGGCCCACCTCACCGGCGTCCTCGGCGCCGACCTCGGCGTGATGCTCTCCGCCAGCCACAACGCGATGCCCGACAACGGCATCAAGTTCTTCGCCCGCGGCGGCCACAAGCTCGCCGACGACCTCGAGGACCGCATCGAGTCCGTGTACGAGGAGCACCGCACCGGCGCTCCCTGGGCGCGTCCGACCGGCGCCGGCGTCGGCCGGGTCCGCGACTACGACGAGGGCTTCGAGACGTACGTCTCCCACCTCCTCACGGTCCTCCCCAACCGTCTCGACGGTCTCAAGGTCGTCCTCGACGAGGCCCACGGCGCCGCCTCCCACGTCTCGCCCGAGGCCTTCACCCGGGCCGGCGCCCAGGTCGTCACCATCGGCGCCGAGCCGGACGGCCTCAACATCAACGACGGCTGCGGCTCCACGCACCTGGGGCTGCTCCGCGCCGCCGTCGTCGAGCACGGCGCCGACCTCGGCATCGCGCACGACGGCGACGCCGACCGCTGCCTCGCCGTGGACGCCGCGGGCAACGAGGTCGACGGCGACCAGATCCTCGCCGTGCTCGCCCTCGCCATGCGCGAGGCCGGCACGCTGCGCGGCGACACCGTCGTCGCGACCGTCATGTCCAACCTGGGCTTCAAGCTCGCCATGGAGCGCGAGGGCCTGAACCTCGTCCAGACCGCGGTCGGCGACCGCTACGTCCTGGAGTCCATGAAGGAGCACGGCTACGCGCTCGGCGGCGAGCAGTCCGGGCACGTGATCGTGCTCGACCACGCCACCACCGGCGACGGCACCCTGACCGGCCTGATGCTCGCCGCCCGGATCGCCGCCACCGGCAAGTCCCTCGCGGAGCTCGTCGGCGTGATGGAGCGTCTGCCGCAGATCCTCATCAACGTCCCGGACGTCGACAAGTCCCGTGTGAAGACCTCCGGCGACCTCGCCGCCGCGGTCACCGCCGCCGAGACGGAGCTCGGCGCCACCGGCCGGGTCCTGCTGCGCCCGTCCGGCACCGAGCCGCTCGTCCGCGTCATGGTCGAGGCCGCCGACATCGAGCAGGCCCGCGCGGTCGCGCAGCGCCTGGCGGACGTCGTGAAGTCCGCGCTCGGCTAACCTTTCTGAAGCACCGTCATGCAGGAGAGGGCCCTGTCGCACCCGTGGGGGAGCGGCAGGGCCCTTCTCGTTCCTGCCCGGTCCCTCAGGGCTTCGGGGCCGCCGGTGTCTCACGCCGCCAGCGGCCGCGCTGGGTGCGCCACAGCAGCTTCTGGCCGTACAGGGTCAGCACTCCGGCCAGCATGATGCCGAAGAGGTTGAGCAGCAGCTGCTCGATCGAGCCCCACATCTGGCCGATCTCGCCGTAGCTGAGCGCCACCGCCGCGTTCGCGCCGGCCGGGACCGTCGTCACCGAGATCGCCACGCCCACCAGGGCGCCCGACTTGGAGGACGTGAGCGAGAGCGTGCCGGCCACGCCCGCGAGCAGCGCCACGACGAAGGAGAACGGGTCCGGCTGCCAGATGAAGCTGGTGTTGGGGCGGTCCGCGTCCAGCTGCTCCCTGCTGAACAGGTCCAGCGCGTCCATCCCCAGGCTGAAGACCGTGGTGGCCGCGATCGCCGCCGCGAAGCCCACGAGCAGGGCGGTCAGCGAGCGCGCCGCCAGCTTCGGGGCGCGCTGCACCACCGCCGTACAGACGCCGGCGAGCGGGCCGAACTCCGGGCCGACCGCCATCGCGCCCACGATCAGGATCGCGTTGTCGAGGACGACACCGCAGGCCGCGATCATGGTCGCCAGGATCATGAACGCGCTGTACGTGATCGAGAGCGTCGACTCCTCGTGCGTCGCGCCCGTCAGCTGCTCCCAGATCACCGCGTCCGCGGGCTCGCCCGGGGCCTCCTTCTCGGCGTCTTCGGCGCGCTTGGAGAGGGAGAGGTCGATGTTCTCGACGGCGATCGAGCCGTCCTGGTCGACCCTCAGCTCGCGCAGCCCGCTGATGAGTTCGTCGCCCGCCTCGCGGGCCACGTCGCACATGACCACGTCGCCGGCCGGGTCACGGGCCGCGCCCGGCAGCACCACCAGGTGCGTGGTGCCGACCGTCGACGCGATCAGCTTGACGGCGGCCGCGGTACGGCCGGGCGGAACGATCATCCGGAGGTGCAGCATGCGGTGAGCTTACGGAGATCAGAGCTTCCGGAGGCTGAGGCGCTGCACCTTGTGGTCGGGTCCCTTGCGGACGACGAGGGTCGCCCGGCCGCGGGTCGGGGCCACGTTCTCCAGGAGGTTGACCTTGTTGATGGTCCGCCACATCGTGCGGGCGTAGTCGAGGGCCTCGTCCTCGGAGACCTGCGTGTACCGCTGGAAGTACGAGGACGGGTTCTGGAACGCGGTGTCGCGCAGCTTGCGGAAGCGGTTGAGGTACCAGCGCTCGATGTCCTCCGGCCGCGCGTCCACGTACACCGAGAAGTCGAAGTAGTCGGCGAGACCGACGCGGGTGCGGCCGTCCTTGCCGGGCAGGGCCGGCTGGAGGACGTTCAGTCCCTCCACGATGAGGATGTCGGGGCGGCGGACGACGAGCCGCTCGCCGGGCACGCGGTCGTAGATCAGGTGCGAGTAGACCGGGGCCGTGACCTCCTCCTTGCCCGCCTTGATGTCCGCGACGAACCGGGTGAGCGCCCGGCGGTCGTACGACTCGGGGAACCCCTTGCGGGCCATGAGGCCGCGCGCCTTCAGCTCCTCCATCGGGTAGAGGAAGGCGTCGGTGGTCACCAGCTCCACGCGCGGGTGCTCCGGCCAGCGGGCGAGGAGGGCCTGGAGGAGCCGGGAGACCGTCGACTTGCCGACGGCGACGGAACCGGCGACTCCTATGACGAAGGGCGTGCCGCGCTGCTCCGCGTTCTCGCCGAGGAAGGTGTTGAGGGCGCCGCGGAGGCCGCTGGTGGCCTGCACGTAGAGGTTGAGCAGGCGGGAGAGCGGGAGGTAGACGTCCCGGACCTCGTCGAGGTCGATGACGTCCCCGAGGCCGCGGAGCCGCTCGACCTCGTCGGCGCTGAGGGGGAGGGGCGTCTTGTCGCGGAGGTCGCTCCACTCGGCTCGGGTGAGGTCGACGTACGGGGTCGCCTCGGACGGGCGGCGGTGGCCGGTGCCGTTCCGGGGGCTGCCGGTCCCGGCGCCGTCGCGGGGACCTTCTCCGTTGGCGCTTCGTGGCGGCGAAGTGATCACCCCGCCATTGTCGTGGGTCGGCGGCGTCCGTGGGCCGTGGGGTCGGTCACGCGACAAAAGCCTTTGTCCGGCCGTGACCCCAGGGCGATCATGCTCATGCCGCGTGTCCTGTGTCCTCGGGTCCTCGGGATCTCACGCGGGGGGAGCCGCCGCCGGGCGGCACGAAGAGTACCGATGGGTACCGAAGAGAAGCAGAGAGTCACCACGATGCGTACGTCCATGAGAAACGCCGCCGTCGCCGCCACCGCCGTCTCCCTCGCGCTGCTCGTCACCGCCTGCGGCGGCGGGGAGAAGAGCGGCGACCAGGGCAAGGGCAGCGGCAAGGAGGCCGCTCCCAGCGCCTCCGCCACGAGCAGCGCACCCGCCAGGGCGCTGTCCGCCGCCGAGCTGGAGAAGCTCATCGTCGAGCAGGCCGACCTGCCGGGCCACCAGGTGCAGAAGGCCAAGGCCGGGGAGATCGCCCTGGCCTCCGCGGTCTCCGCCGACAAGCCGGCCTGTACGCCGCTCGCCCACGCCATGTCGTACATCGCCACCGGGAAGCCGGCGGCGTCCGCGCAGCGCAAGGCCATCGAGGTGCCGAAGACCGAAGGGGCGTCGCCGGAGGACGCCCTGGGGGCGCTGGCGGCACCGGTGACGGGCGTGACCCTCGGCTCGTACGACGGGCAGGGCGCCCAGGAGGCATTCGCCTCGCTGAAGACGGCCGGGACGGAGTGCGCGGGCGGCTTCACGCTGATCGGCGGCGGCGAGCGGACGAAGATCTCCAAGGTCGCGCCGGAGACGCTGACCGCGGGGGAGGAGTCGCTGGCCTGGACGGTCACCACCGACCTGGACGGCAAGCCCTGGGTCACCAAGCTGGTCGCCTTCCGCCAGGGCAACACCCTGGCCTCGTTCTCCACGCTCAGCTTCAGCGGCACGGTCAAGGCCCTGCCGAAGGCGATCGTCGACGCGCAGGCCGCCAAGCTCGGCTGACGTCACCCTTGTGACATCACCCTCCAGGGGGCGGGGTTCGGTCGGCCGCCGACGCGCGGCCGCCGAACTCCGGCCTTCCGGCCCCCTTCCGCCCTACGCTTCCGACATGTGCGGAATCGTGGGATACGCCGGCGGTCAGTCGGCACTTGATGTGGTGGTCGCGGGCCTGAAGCGGCTCGAATACCGGGGCTACGACTCGGCCGGTGTCGCGGTGCTCTCCGACGGGGGACTCGCCGCGGCCAAGAAGGCGGGCAAGCTCGTCAACCTGGAGAAGGAGCTCAAGGACCGGCCGCTGGCCGGCGGCTCCGTGGGCATCGGGCACACCCGGTGGGCCACCCATGGCGGGCCGACCGACGTCAACGCGCACCCGCACCTGGACAACGCCGGGCGCGTCGCCGTCGTCCACAACGGCATCATCGAGAACTTCGCCGCCCTGCGCGCCGAGCTCGCCGAACGCGGCCACGACCTGGCGTCCGAGACCGACACCGAGGTCGTCGCCCACCTCCTCGCCGAGGAGTTCTCCTCCGCCGGGGACCTGGCGGAGGCCATGCGGCTCGTCTGCCGCCGGCTCGACGGGGCCTTCACCCTGGTCGCCGTCCACGCCGACCAGCCCGACGTGGTCGTCGGCGCCCGCCGGAACTCCCCGCTCGTCGTCGGCGTCGGCGAGGGCGAGAACTTCCTCGCCTCCGACGTGTCCGCCTTCATCGCCCACACCCGCTCGGCGATCGAACTCGGCCAGGACCAGGTCGTCGAGCTCACCCGGGACGCCGTCACCGTCACCGACTTCGACGGGGTGCCCGCCGACGTACGGGCCTACCACGTCGACTGGGACGCCTCCGCCGCCGAGAAGGGCGGCTACGACTACTTCATGCTCAAGGAGATCGCCGAGCAGCCCAAGGCCGTCGCCGACACCCTCCTCGGGCGGATCGACGGGGCCGGCCGGCTCACCCTCGACGAGGTGCGCATCCCCGACGCCGTGCTCCGCGAGGCCGACAAGGTCGTCATCATCGCCTGCGGCACCGCCTTCCACGCCGGCCTCATCGCCAAGTACGCCATCGAGCACTGGACCCGCATCCCCTGCGAGGTCGAGCTCGCCAGCGAGTTCCGCTACCGGGATCCGATCCTCGGGCAGAAGACCCTGGTCATCGCGATCTCGCAGTCCGGCGAGACCATGGACACCCTGATGGCGCTCCGGCACGCCCGCGAGCAGGGCGCCAAGGTCCTCGCCGTGTGCAACACGAACGGGTCGACGATCCCGCGTGAGTCCGACGCCGTGCTGTACACCCACGCCGGGCCCGAGGTCGCCGTCGCCTCGACGAAGGCCTTCCTGACGCAGCTCGTCGCCTGCTACCTGCTGGCGCTGTACCTCGGGCAGGTGCGCGGCACCAAGTGGGGCGACGAGATCCACGCCGTGGTGCGCGAGCTCGCGCGCATCGGCGACGAGGTCGAGCGGGTCCTGGAGACCATGGAGCCCGTCCGGGCCCTCGCCCGCTCCCTCGCCCACAAGAACACCGTCCTCTTCCTCGGCCGGCACGTCGGCTACCCGGTGGCCCTGGAGGGCGCGCTGAAGCTCAAGGAGCTCGCGTACATGCACGCCGAGGGCTTCGCCGCCGGAGAGCTCAAGCACGGGCCGATCGCACTCATCGAGGAGGACCTGCCGGTCGTCGTCGTGGTGCCCTCGCCCAAGGGCCGCTCCGTCCTCCACGACAAGATCGTCTCCAACATCCAGGAGATCCGGGCCCGCGGTGCGCGGACCATCGTGATCGCCGAGGAGGGCGACGAGGCGGTCGTCCCGTACGCCGACCACCTCATCCGGATCCCCGCGACGCCTACGCTGCTCCAGCCGCTGGTCTCCACGGTGCCGCTCCAGGTCTTCGCCTGCGAGCTCGCCACCGCGCGGGGCAACGAGGTCGACCAGCCGCGCAACCTGGCCAAGTCGGTGACCGTGGAGTGAGTGGGAAATGATCATTGGGGTGGGGATCGACGTGGCGGAGATCGACCGCTTCGGCGCGTCGATCGAGCGCACACCGGGGCTGCTCCAGCGCCTCTTCGTCGAGCGCGAGCTGCTGCTCCCGAGCGGCGAACGGCGCGGGGTGGCCTCGCTCGCGGTGCGGTTCGCCGCGAAGGAGGCGCTGGCGAAGGCGCTCGGCGCGCCGGGCGGGCTGCACTGGACGGACGCCGAGGTGTACGTCGAGGGGACCGGGCAGCCGCGGCTGCGGGTGCGCGGGACGGTGGCGGCGCGGGCGGCGGAGCTGGGCGTGAAGCACTGGCACGTCTCGCTGAGCCATGACGCGGGGGTGGCGTCGGCGGTGGTGATCGCGGAGGGGTGACCCTCTTGGGATGTACGAGCCCGGGGCCCGGCCGTTTCCACGGTCGGGCCCCGGGTTGTCTCGCGCGCGGCTCAGGGGGTTGGGAACTGCTGCTCGGCGAGTGTCCAGGAGTGCATGCGAGAGCGTGCGAGTGTGTCCTAATTCACACCGTGAGGGTGTGGGGGTCGGGTTGTCGGGGGCGGTCGTAGGTTCGGGGTGTTGGTCGCGGAGGGAGGCGTGTGGTGCGGGTGGACGCGGGAAGGCGACTGCGGGTGGTCGACGCGCCGTTCGTTGCTCTGGGGCCGTCCGGTATGGCGGTTCGCGATCGGCTCAAGAACCTCACGCCTGAGGATGACATGGTGTTGCGGCTGGTCGGCGGGCATCTGGGCAGGCTCGCCTCGCGTGACCTCAAGGCCCGGTGCGCTGACGCGGGCGATCACACCTCGGATGCATGGGCGGCTCGTAAGCAGGGTCTGACGGCGGAGTCGTCCTCTCGGTGGGCGGGGTCGATCACGAAGGCCACGCACGATCAGTGGGCGTTGTCCCGCCGCTGCCAGTTCGCGCACGTCCAGTCCCTTGAGGCTGGTGTGCGCATGCTGATGCACCGGCTGTCCCTGCCGATCGGCGAGAAGGGTTCGAAGCGGGCAGCGGGCGGATACCGGTCCAAGGGGGAGTGGTTCCACAAGTCGCGGCGTCTGCACATCCTGGAACACCGGCTCGGTATCGCTCGCGCCGAGCGTGAGGCCGGTGTCGTGCACGTGGTGCGCGGTGGCCGGAAGTTACTGAACACCCGGCACAACCTCGAAGCGGCGCGGTTTACCGAGGCCGAGTGGCGGCAGCGCTGGGAGGCGGCACGCTGGTTCCTGGCCGCTGACGGGGAGTCCGGGAAGCGGTACGGGAACGAGACGATCCGCGTCACCACCGACGGCGAGGTCAGCGTCAAGCTGCCCGCCCCGCTGGCACACCTGGCCAACGTCAAGCACGGCCGGTACGTCCTCACCTCCCGTGTCGCTTTCGCGCACCGGGGCCAGGAATGGGCCGACCGTGTCACCGCGAACCGGGCGGTCGCCTACCGCATCCACTACGACACCGGCCGGGGCCGCTGGTACCTCACCGCCTCCTGGCAACGCCCCGTCGTCCAGACGGTCCCTCTATCGGCCGCACGGGCCCGGGGCGTGATCGGCGTCGATACGAACGCCGACCACTTCGCCGCCTACCACCTCGACCCGCAGGGCAACCCGGTCGGCGACCCGCGCCGGTTCTTCTACGACCTGTCCGGCAGCGCGGATCACCGCGATGCGCAGATCCGGCACGCCATCACCCAGGTACTGCACTGGGCGCAAAGCTGCGGCGTGGCCGCCATCGCGATCGAGGACCTGGACTTCGCTGCCGAGAAGACCCGAGAGAAACACGGTCGCAAGAAGCGGTTCAGGCAGCTGATCTCCGGCATCCCCACCGGCAAGCTCAAGGCCCGGCTTGTCTCCATGGCGGCCGAGCATGGCCTGTCGATCGTCGCCGTCGATCCGGCGTACACGTCGATGTGGGGCGATGAGCACTGGCGCAAGCCCCTGGCCAGCAACAAGCGAAAGATGTCCCGACACGACGCCGCGAGCGTCGCGATCGGGCGACGCGCCCTCGGGCACCCGATCCGGCGTCGGACGGCACCGCCCCCACAGCACCGGAGTGATGCTGTGGGGCATCGGACCGCCCAGGCCGGACCGGAGACACGAGAGCGTGAGGGAACCCGCCCACCCGTCACGGAACGCGCACACGATGCACGTGCCCGAGCGGGGAACACCGGAACGCGGGCAACCAGTCGGATATCCAAAACCGTTCGGGATGTCCGCAGTGACCAGGTATGGGTACAAGACTCACTGCTGGTCACTTAATTGGAACGGTCACCGACGGCACCCGCACCTACAAACCTCTCCCTGACCGCCCCGAACACCGCCCCGCCTCCGCCGCTGGCACCACCGTCACCGGCTCCGGCTACGACCCCGACCAGGGCGTCTACGTGAGCCTCTGCGCGATACCGGCGGTGGGCTTGCTCAGGGGCTTGAGCGGTTCGGGCGCGGGGCCGGGGACTGCGGCAGACTGCTGGGCATGCGTACCGCTCACCGCGTGGAGACCGTCCGGGCCGCCGAGGCCGCACTCAAGGCCCGCCTCCCGGAAGGCGCCCTGATGCAGCGGGCCGCCGCCGGACTCGCCGCCGCCTGCGCCGGGTTGCTGCCGCGGGTGTACGGGGCGAGGGTCGTACTGCTCGTCGGCAGCGGCGACAACGGCGGCGACACGCTGTACGCCGGCGCCCGGCTCGCCCGGCGGGGCGCCGGCGTCACGGCCGTACTGCTCGGGGAGCGCGCCCACGAGGGCGGGCTCGCGGCGCTCCGGGCGGCGGGCGGGCGGATCGCCGACGACCCCTTCGAGGTGCTCGCCTTCGCCGACCTCGTCCTCGACGGCATCACCGGCATCGGAGGGCAGGGCGGGCTCCGGCCCGACGCCGTCCCCGTCGCCCGGGCCGCGCGCGGCTCCGACGCGGTCGTCGTCGCCGTCGACCTGCCGAGCGGCGTCGACGCCGACACGGGCGAGGTGACGGGGGAGGCGCTGCGCGCCGACGTGACGGTGACCTTCGGGACGTACAAGCCCGGGCTGCTCGTCGACCCGGCGCGGGAGTACGCCGGGGCGCTGCGGCTCGTCGACATCGGGCTCGGCCCCTACCTCCCCGGGGTGCCGGAGACGGAGGCCCTCCAGCACGAGGACGTCGCACGGCTGCTGCCCGTGCCGGGCGCGGAGAGCGACAAGTACCGGCGCGGGGTCCTCGGCGTCGTCGCCGGCTCCGCCCGCTACCCGGGTGCGGCGGTCCTCGCGGTGGCGGGGGCGCTGCGGGGCGGGGCGGGGGCCGTGCGGTACGTCGGGCCCGCAGGGGACGCGGTGCTCGCGCGGCACCCGGAGACGCTGGTGCACTCCGGGCGGCCGGCGAAGGCCGGGCGGGTGCAGGCCTGGGTCGTCGGGCCCGGGCTCGGCGAGGGGCCCGGGCCCGTCGTCGCGGTCGCCGAGGTCCTCGCCTCCGACGTGCCGGTCCTCGTCGACGCCGACGGCCTGCGGGGCCTGGACCCGGCGGCGGTACGGGCCCGTCGCCCCGCTCCGACCCTGCTCACCCCGCACGCGGGGGAGGCGGCGGCGCTGCTGGGCGTCTCCCGGGAGGACGTGGAGGCGGGACGGCTCGCGGCGGTACGGGAGCTGGCGGGGCGGTTCGGGGCGACGGTGCTGCTCAAGGGGTCGACGACGCTGGTGTGCGGGCCGGGGGGCGGGCCCGTACGGGTGAACCCGACGGGGACGCCGTGGCTGGCGACGGCCGGGAGCGGGGACGTCCTGTCGGGGCTCGCGGGGTCGCTGCTGGCAGCGGGGCTGCCGGCGGTGGAGGCGGCGTCGGCTGCGGCGTACGTGCACGGGCTGGCTGCGCGGCGGGCGTCGGGGGGTGTGGGAGGCCCGGGGGACGCTCGGGCCGCGGGGGCCGGTGCGGGGCCGGTGACGGCGGGCGAGGTGGCGGAGTCCCTGCGGGGGGCTTGGCGGGACGTGGTGTCGTAGGCGGTGGGTTGTTTCCCCCGCCCCGCCCCGCCCCGCCCCTCCCGGAACGCCTGTGGCCGGGACCCGGGTGCGCCTGCTGCGCGGCGCTCATGTCGGGGGCGAGGGGTGCGCCCCCTGCCCCGGTGCTCCGGGGCGTGCGCGGTGGTGGGGTCGGGCGGCGGCCAGTCGGGCGAACCCGTTGGCCCGCCCGTGGGATCCGGCGCGCTGGGAACGCGCGGCGGGGATTGGGTGGGTGGGGTGATCAGTTGGAGAACTCTTACCGCGCCGCTGTTGTTCGCCCTCGCCACCGTCCTCGCCTTCGGGCCGACCACGGCCCTCGCCGATACGCCCGAGCCCATCGCGCCCGCCGCCGACTCGCCCGCGCCCGCCGCCGATTCCCCCTCGCCCGAGCCCGAGCCCGAGCCCGAGCCCGTACCCGACTCGCCCGCCCCTGACGCCGTCGAGCCGCTCGTGCCCGGGGTGCCCGGTGGTGGGCGGGCCGAGTATCCGATGGACACGCCCGATCAGGTGCTGCCGCCGCTCCAGTCCCAGGGGGACGTTCCCGTGCCCGAGCCGGAGGGGGACGTGGACGAGTTGGTCGAGTATCTGCCGCGGAGTGCCGTCGGGGCCGCCTGCACCGCCAGCACCGGGACCTACCAGCGGCAGGTCGAGCGGCTGCTCAAGCTGAAGGTCGACGGGAAGCAGTCGGCCGCGGACTGCAGGGCCATCAAGGCCTTTCAGGTGAAGGAGAAGATCAAGCCCGCCAACGGGTACACCGGGCCCGTCACCTGGGCGCGGGCCGAGCTGCTCGCCGCGCGGAAGAACCTCGACCCGGGGCGGCGCTGCCCCGTCAAGAAGTACGCCGTGGCCTGCGTCGATCTCGACCGGCAGCTCATGTGGGTGCGGAAGGACAAGAAGGTGACGTTCCCCGTGGTGAACGTGCGGAGCGGGCGGGTCGGGTACGCCACCCGGACCGGGTGGCACACCGTCTACTGGCGTCACAAGGATCACTGGTCGTCCATCTACAACACCCCCATGCCCTACTCCCAGTTCTTCAGCGGCGGCCAGGCCTTCCACGCCGTCTACGGGCAGATCGCCACGCCCACCGGCAGCCGGGGCTGCGTCAATCTCGGCTACGGCAACGCCGGGAAACTCTGGGACGTCCTGCGCAAGGGTGACCGGGTCTACATCTGGGGGAAGCGGCCCGGTGGCTGACACCTGAGAGACTGGGCGCGATGACTGAGACACCTCCGCCCCGCAGAGCCCGCGCCGAGATCGACCTCGGCGCGCTGCGTGCGAACGTCCGCACGCTGCGCGCCCGTGTCGCCCCCCACGTCCGGATCATGGCCGTGGTCAAGGCCGACGCGTACGGACACGGCGCCGTGCGCTGTGCCCGCGCCGCCCTGGACGCGGGCGCGGACTGGCTCGGCACGGCCACCCCGCACGAGGCGCTCGCCCTGCGCGCCGCCGGGATCACCGACGTCCCCGTCATGTGCTGGCTCTGGACCCCCGGCGACCCCTGGGACCAGGGCATCGAGGCCGGGCTCGACATGTCCGTGAGCGGGATGTGGGCCTTGGAGGAGGTCGTCGAGGCCGCGCGAGCGACCGGGAAGACGGCGCGTATCCAGCTCAAGGCCGATACCGGGCTCGGGCGCAACGGCTGTCAGCCCGCCGACTGGCCCGAGCTGGTCGGTGCCGCGCTGAAGGCCGAGGCCGACGGACTCGTCAAGGTCACCGGGCTCTGGTCACACCTCGCCTGCGCCGACGAGCCCCACCACCCTTCCATCGCTGCCCAGCTCGATGTGTTCCGCTCGATGCTCGACTACGCCGAGAAGACCGGCGTCGAGCCCGAGGTCCGGCACATCGCGAACTCGCCGGCCACCCTCACCCTGCCCGAGGCCCACTTCGACCTGGTCCGGCCCGGCATCGCCCTGTACGGCGTCTCGCCCAGCCCCGAGCTCGGCACCTCCGCCGAGCTGGGGCTCCGGCCCGTCATGTCGCTCAAGGCGAGCGTCGCCCTCGTCAAGCACGTGCCCGCCGGGCACGGGGTGAGTTACGGGCACCACTACGTCACCGGCGAGGAGACCACGCTCGGTCTCGTCCCGATCGGGTACGCCGACGGCGTTCCCCGGCACGCGTCCGGGCGCGGGCCCGTCCTCGTCGGCGACACCGTCCGTACGGTCGCCGGGCGCGTCGCCATGGACCAGTTCGTCGTCGACCTCGGCGGGGACACCCCCGAGCCGGGCACCGAGGCCGTGCTCTTCGGCCCCGGCGACCGGGGCGAGCCGACCGCCGAGGACTGGGCGGTGGCCGCCGACACCATCGCGTACGAGATCGTCACCCGGATCGGCGCGCGCGTCCCGCGCGTCTATCTGGACGAATAGACGAAGAGGGGTTCCCGTGGGCGAGTCGAAGAGTTGGCGGCGGGCCGGGTTCGCCGGGGCCGCGATAGGCGTCCTCGCCGCGGGCGCCGCCGCCGGAGTCGCCGTCGAGCGGCTCACGGTCGGCCGCTCCGTCCGGCAGAAGGCCCGGCTCGCCCTGGACGCCACCGGCCCGTACGGCAGCCTCCGCGGCACCTCAGGCCGCGCGCTCGCCGACGACTCGACCGTCCTCTACTACGAGGTCGACGAGGTGGGGGAGACCGGGGCCGACACGTCCGGCGGGCGCCGGCGGCGGCTCTTCGGGCGCAAGGAGCCCGCTCCCGTCACCGTCGTCTTCAGCCACGGCTACTGCCTCAACCAGGACTCCTGGCACTTCCAGCGAGCCGCGCTCCGCGGTCTCGTCCGCACCGTCCACTGGGACCAGCGCAGCCACGGCCGCTCCGGCCACGGCGTCGCCCAGTCCGGGCCCGACGGGGTGCCCGTCACCATCGAGCAGCTGGGCCGCGACCTCAAGGCCGTCCTCGACGTCGCCGCGCCCGAGGGCCCGCTCGTCCTGGTCGGGCACTCGATGGGCGGCATGACGATCATGGCGCTCGCCGAGCAGTACCCGGAGTTCGTCCGCGACCGGGTCGTCGGGGTCGCCTTCGTCGGCACCTCCGCCGGGAACCTGGCCGAGGTGTCGTACGGGCTGCCGCTCGCCGGCGTCAACGCCGTCCGGCGGGTCCTGCCCGGGGTGCTGCGGGCGCTCGGCTCCCAGGCGGAGCTGGTCGAGCGCGGGCGCCGGGCGACGGCCGACCTGTTCGCCGGGCTGATCAAGAAGTACTCGTTCGCGTCGAAGGACGTGGACCCGGCGGTCGCCCGCTTCGCGGAGCGGATGATCGAGTCGACCCCGATCGACGTCGTCGCGGAGTTCTACCCGGCCTTCGCCGAGCACGACAAGGCCGCCGCTCTCACCGCCTTCGCGGAGCTCGAGCTGCCGGTGCTCGCGCTCGCCGGGGACAACGACCTCGTCACCCCCAGCTCGCACACCGAGGCCATCGCCGATCTGCTGCCCGACGCGGAGCTGGTCATCGTCCCGGACGGCGGCCACCTGGTGATGCTGGAGCACCCCGAGGCCGTCACCGACCGCCTGGCCGACCTGCTCGTGCGGGCCGGTGCCGTCCCCGGGCCGGCGACGGTGGTCGCCGACGTCGGCAAGGGGCAGGGGCAGGCGTAGGGGAGGGGGCGGGGCAGGTCAGGGCTGGAGGGTGTCCTTCCGGCCGGTCCTTCCCGGCGGGCGGGTGACGGCCAGCAGGGCCATGTCGTCGCCCCTCTCGCCGTTCGCGTGCCGGTGGACGTCCGCCACGAGCGCGGCCAGGAGTCTGTCGGGCGAGGTGAACGACCTGCCCTCCAGGCTCCCCGCGGGGCCGTAGAAGACCCCGGACGCATCGCGGCTCTCCGAGAGGCCGTCGGTGTACAGCAGGAGCGTCGAGGCCGGGGGGAACGGCCACTCGTCCGGCGGCGCGGCGTGCGCGCCGAGGTCCGCGAGACCCAGGGGCAGGGAGAAGTCGCCGGGGTGCAGGGCGGTGACGGTTCCGGCGGCGCCCAGGAGCAGCGGCTCCGGGTGCCCTCGGTTGAGGACGCGGACGCGGTCGTGGCCCGGGGGGATCTCCACGAGGACGCACGTGGCGAAGCCCTCGGACGTGTCCATGTCCTGGCGCCGCGTCCCCTCCCGGACCAGGGCGTTCTCCAGGCGGTTCGCCACGTCGGACAGGGACGGCTCGCCGTCCGCGGCCTCCCAGAAGGCGCCGAGGATGACGGAGACCGCCTCGATCGCCCCGAGCCCCTTGCCCCGGACGTCGCCCACGATGAGCCGGACCCCGTACGAGGTCGCCAGGGCCCCGTAGAGGTCGCCGCCGACCAGCGTGTCCGTCTGGGCGGCGTCGTAGCGCGCCGCCAGACGCAGGCCGTCGATCCGGGCGGGCGGGGTGGGGAGGACGGCCCGCTGCGCCGCCTCCGCCACTCCCCGGGCCGTGGCGAGCTGACCTCGGGTGCGCGCGACGACGCCGTTGATCAGCACGGCGAGCGCGGTGGCGAACGCGATGGTCGCCAGCTCTGTCGCGAGGTCGTGGGCGACGGCCGCTTCCGTCACCCGCCCGGCCACGGCGTGCAGCAGGGTGGCCGCCACGATCCCGACGGCACCGAAGAACGCCGGCACCCAGCGCGCGAACAAGGGCGCCGCGACGAGGGGCGCGGCCACGAAGAAGGGCGTGCCGGTGAGCTCCGGCGGCGTGAGCCACTGGAAGACGATGCCGATGGCGATGAGGAGCGGGGGGAGCGCGTGTGCCAGGACGCGGGTCACGGTGTCGTCGGTGCCACCCGCGTATCCGTCGGAGATGCCACGCATCCGGTGGTGCACACCGTCCTCCCGGGGGACGCCTTCCAGCATCAGGATGACGGCCCCGGAGGGTGACGGCGACCGGGAGGCCCCTGCGGGGCGGAGCTCCACAGGGGTCCGGTCCGGCACGGGCTAAGTTGGCGGGTATGGAAGCAGCGCACCCGCCCGTCTCCGGCGCCACCCTCGCCATCGACTCCCCCGAGCAGATGGGGGACCTCGGCCGCCGGCTCGCGAAACTCCTCCGGCCCGGCGACCTCGTCATGCTCACCGGCGAGCTCGGCGCCGGGAAGACCACCCTGACGCGCGGCCTCGGCGAGGGCCTCGGCGTGCGGGGCGCGGTCACGTCCCCGACGTTCGTCATCGCCCGCGTCCATCCGTCCCTGGTCGGCGGCCCGGCCCTGGTGCACGTCGACGCGTACCGCCTCGGCGGCGGTCTCGACGAGATGGAGGACCTCGACCTGGACGTCTCGCTGCCCGAGTCCGTGGTGGTCGTGGAGTGGGGTGACGGCAAGGTCGAGGAATTGACCGACGACCGGCTCCACGTCCTCATCCACCGGCTGACCGGCGACACCGACGACGACCGGCGCACCGTCGTGCTGCGCGGGATCGGCTCGCGCTGGGCCGACGAGGACCTCGATCTCGGCTGACGGCGGGCCCCCTCGGGCGCCGCGGCGTACGTCTGATCGTAGGAGCTTCCGACAACGTGTCGGGAAGATATTGCGTGGGCCGTACGTGCCGTGGTGACATGGATGCACGAGCTGGTTAGGTGTACCTAACCTACGGGAGGCATGCATGGCCACGCCACAGCGCGCGGAAGCGGGAGCGGGAGCCGAAGCGGGACACGCTCGGGACCACGTCTCGATGGGCGAGCTGCTGGCGTCCTGTGCCGCGGCGCGCGCTCTGTCCACTCCGCCGCGCCGTCCCGGGCCCGAGCAGGCCGCGGGCGGGGACCAGGACGTCGTACGGCGGGACGAAGCCGCCTAGGGTCTGTCCGAGCAGGCTGCCTGGTGGATCAGGCTACGACGACGACCTTCGCGCCGATCGACGCGAACGTCCACAGCGCGTCCCCGTCCGCCCGCTTCATCCGGATGCCGCCGGTCTTCTTCGACGGGTCCGGCTTCGGCGTCGAGCCGTCCACCGCCGCGCTGAAGCCGATCGCCACGTCCTGGGCCGTCGCGAACCGCACCACGTGCTCGATCTGCACCCCGTCCGAGCCGCGCACCGAGCCCGAGCGCGACGTCACCGTGTAGGCGCCCGGCAGCGGGTCGACCGTGCTCGGCATCACCGTGAACGTCCGGGTGGCCTTGTCCTTGCCGTTCACCAGCCACACCCGGCGGTCGGCGAGCGCGTACACGACCCGCTCACCGGTGCCGGAGCTCGCCGGGACCGTCAGCGGGTTCTTCACCGGCTGCTTCGGACCGCCGCTCGGCGACACGGAGGGGGCGCTCGTGCCCGGCGTCTTCGGCTTCGCCGCCAGATCGGTGGGGGCGCTCGCCGAGGCCTGGTACGCGAGGACGCCGACCGCGACGACGGCCGCCGCGGTGAGCCCGGCCACGAATCCCGAGCTGCTCCTTGCCACCGTGCCCACCTCTCGTACGAACGTATCGAAGGGTGACGGTAGCAGCCGGTGCCCCCGGGGGCCGGGCGCCGTGCCCGGGGGCGGCCCGGGGGTGGCCCGGGTGCCTCGCCGGGGCGCCGCCCGTCCCGGGAGCCGTAGGCTGTTCGCGTGCTGTTGCTCGCCATGGATACCGCCACCCCCGCCGTCACCGTCGCCCTGCACGACGGCGAGGCCGTCGTCGCCTCGTCGGCCCAGGTCGACGCCCGCCGTCACGGGGAGCTGCTGCTGCCCGCCGTCGACCGGGTCCTCAAGGAAGCCGGCCTCACGCTCGACGCGGTCACCGGGATCGTCGTCGGCGTCGGCCCCGGGCCGTACACCGGCCTGCGCGTCGGTCTCGTCACGGCCGCCGCCTTCTCCTCCGCGCTCGGCGTCCCGGTGCACGGCCTGTGCACCCTCGACGGCCTCGCGTACGCCTCCGGGATCGACGAGCCCTTCGCCGTCGCGACGGACGCGCGCCGCAAGGAGGTCTACTGGGCGCGGTACGAGGACTCCCGCACCCGCGTGACCGACGCGGCCGTCGACCGGCCCGCCGAGATCGCCGAACGGCTCGCGGGCCTGCCCGTCGTCGGCGCGGGCGCCCGCCTCTACCCCGAGGCCTTCCCCGACGCCCGTGACCCCGAGCACCAGTCGGCGGCCGCGCTCGCCGCGCTCGCCGCGGAACGGCTCGCGGCCGGCGGCGAGGGCTTCCTGGACCCGCTGCCCATGTACCTGCGCCGCCCCGACGCGCAGGTGCCGAAGAACTACAAGGTGGTCACGCCCACGTGACCGGCGCCCACGTGACCGGCGGACCGGCGACCGGTGGAGTCGCACTGCGCGAGATGCGCTGGTGGGACATTGCCCCGGTGCTGGCCCTGGAGGACGAGCTGTTCCCCGAGGACGCCTGGTCGGCCGGGATGTTCTGGTCGGAGCTCGCGCACGCGCGCGGGCCGCGTGCCACCCGCCGCTACCTCGTCGCCGAGGACCCGGCGGGGCGGCTCGTCGGGTACGCGGGGCTCGCCGCGGCCGGCGGACTCGGCGACGTCCAGACGATCGCCGTCTCCCGCGACCAGTGGGGTACGGGGCTCGGCGCCCGGCTCCTCACCGATCTGCTCCACCACGCCACCGCCTTCGAGTGCGACGAGGTTCTCCTCGAAGTGCGCGTGGACAACACCCGGGCCCAGAAGCTCTACGAGCGCTTCGGCTTCGAGCCCATCGGTTTCCGGCGCGGCTACTACCAGCCGGGAAACGTGGACGCGCTCGTGATGCGACTGACCGTTCAAGGAACTGAGACTGATTCTGATGGCTGCTGACGAACCCCTCGTACTCGGCATCGAGACCTCCTGCGACGAGACCGGTGTCGGCATCGTCCACGGCACCACCCTCCTCGCCGACGCCGTGGCCTCCAGCGTCGACACCCACGCCCGCTTCGGCGGCGTCGTGCCCGAGATCGCCTCCCGCGCCCACCTGGAGGCGATGGTCCCGACGATCGAGCGCGCCCTGAAGACGGCCGGGATCTCCGCCAAGGACCTCGACGGCATCGCCGTCACGGCCGGGCCCGGCCTCGCGGGTGCGCTGCTCGTCGGCGTCTCGGCCGCCAAGGCGTACGCGTACGCCCTCGGCAAGCCGCTGTACGGCGTCAACCACCTCGCCTCGCACATCTGCGTCGACCAGCTGGAGCACGGCAAGCTGCCCGAGCCGACGATGGCCCTGCTGGTCTCCGGCGGCCACTCCTCGCTGCTGCTCTCCGCCGACATCACCTCCGACGTGCGCCCGCTGGGCGCGACCATCGACGACGCGGCCGGCGAGGCCTTCGACAAGATCGCCCGCGTCCTCGACCTCGGCTTCCCCGGCGGACCGGTCATCGACCGGCTCGCCACGGAGGGCGACCCGAAGGCGATCGCCTTCCCGCGCGGACTGAGCGGCTCCCGTGACCCCGCGTACGACTTCTCCTTCTCCGGTCTCAAGACCGCCGTGGCCCGCTGGATCGAGGCGAAGCGGGCGGCCGGCGAGGACGTGCCCGTCCGGGACGTGGCCGCGTCCTTCCAGGAGGCGGTCGTGGACGTGCTCACCCGCAAGGCCGTCCGGGCCTGCAAGGACGAGGGCGTCGACCACCTGATGATCGGCGGCGGCGTCGCCGCCAACTCGCGGCTGCGGGCGCTCGCCCAGGAGCGCTGCGAGCGGGCCGGCATCCGGCTGCGCGTACCGCGCCCGGGGCTGTGCACGGACAACGGCGCGATGGTCGCCGCGCTCGGCTCCGAGATGGTCGCCCGCAACCGGCCGGCGTCGGACCTGGAGCTGTCGGCGGACTCGTCGCTGCCGGTGACTGATCCCCATGTGCCCGGTTCGTCTCACGGCCACTCCCACGACCACGACCACGATCACGTGCACGAGGTCAGCAAGGAGAACCTGTACTCATGAGGCTCACCCTCATGTGGGAGGCGCGGGCCGCGCAGGGCCGGGGCGCCGAGCTCCTGGAGTGGGCCAGGGCCCGGGTCCTCCCGTACGAGCCGCTGCGGCGGGAGATCCTGCGCGCCCCGCAGGACCGGGTCCTCGTCCTCACCTGGTGGGAGGCGGCGGCGTTCGACGCCGAACTGCCGGAGCTGCCCGAACCGGAGGCCGAGCTGATCACCCGTCCGGTCCACCGCTGGCGCTTCGAGTCGGTCGAGACCTCCTGAGCAACCCCGGGGGCCGTTCGCGCATCCCCTAGGGCGTGGACAAGAAGATCGTGGTGTGGGCGGCGCTGACCGCCGTCGCTCTGTTGGTGACCGGCTGCGCGGTGGAGGACTCCGCCGCCACCCCCGGCCGGGGGACGGCCACCACCGCCCCCGCGGCTTCCCCGTCCGCCGGGGCCGCCGGTGACAAGGCCCCCGAGGCCGCGGCCGCCGCCGCGTACCGCCGCTGGGGCCTCAAGCCCTTCGCCGCCCCGCCCGCCCCGCCGGCGACCAAGCCGGTGACCCGCGAGCCGGGTGGTCCTGTCCCCGTCATCAGCGAGATCCCCACCACCGAGAAGATCGTCTTCATCACGATCGACGACGGGGCCGAGAAGGACCCCGAGTTCGTCCGGATGATGAAGGACCTCAAGGTCCCGGTGACGATGTTCCTCACCGACTCCGCGATACGCGGCGACTACGGCTACTTCGCCCCGCTCGCCGCCCAGGGCCACGGCGTCGCCAACCACACCCTCACGCACCCGAACCTCCGCACGCTCTCCAGGGACGCCCAGCGCCGCGAGATATGCGGCCAGCAGACGAAGCTGGCGAAGGAGTACGGCACGACCCCGCGGCTCTTCCGCCCGCCGTACGGCAACTGGAACGAGGACACCCGCGCCGCCGCCGGGACCTGCGGGGTGGACGCGATCGTGCTGTGGCGCGAGTCCATGCAGATCAAGAACATGCAGTATCAGCGCGGGGACAAGAAGCTGCACCCCGGCGACATCGTCCTGGCCCACTTCCGCGGCCCGTCCGAGCTCAAGGGCCGGACGATGACCGAGATGACCGCCACGATGCTGCGCCGCATCCAGGAGCAGGGCTTCACCGTGGCCCGCCTGGAGGACTACGTCTAGAAGATTCCCCGGGCGTGGTGTCGATGCGGGCCCGGCCCGTTCGACGTATGTGTGGAAGGCGGGGAACGGCCCCGCCACCGCACCACCGAGGAGTCGTCATGCCCCGCTTCCTGTCCCTCGTCCGCATCGAGGAGAACACCATCGACATGGAGAGCGCCGACCCCGGCTTCGAGGAGCGGATGGGCGCGCTCTTCGAGGAGATCACCAAGGCCGGCGCCATGGTGGACACGGCCGGGCTCAAGCCGACCGCCGAGGCCACCCGCATCACCTGGTCGGACGGGAAGCTGTCGTACACCGACGGACCGTTCACCGAGACCAAGGAGGTCGTCGGCGGCTACGCGATGCTCCAGTGCAAGGACATGGCCGAGGCCGTCGAGTGGGGGAAGCGCTTCCTCGCCGTCCACCCGCCGAACTGGAAGGTCGGACTGGAGGTCCGCGAGGTCGAGGAGATGCCGGAAGGCTGACCCGCGGGTGTCCTGTCAGGTGTCGTGTCAGGTGTGCTGTCATGTGAACCATGACGGTGGAAAGCACCCTGGAGACGGTCTGCCGGATGGAGTCGGCGCGGATCATCGCCACCGTGGCGCGGATCGTCCGGGACGTCGGCATCGCCGAGGAGATCGCCCAGGACGCGTTCGTCTCCGCCCTTGAGCAGTGGCCGCGGTCAGGCGTCCCGGAGCGTCCGGGAGCCTGGCTGACGACCGCCGCGAAGCACCGCGCCGTCGACCTCGTGCGCCGCCGCGAGACGTATGCCCGGAAGCTCGCCGAGGTGGGCCGGACCCTCACGGAGGAGTCGTACGACCCGGAGCCGTCCGGTCCGGGCGACATCGACGACGACGTGCTCCGGCTCGTCTTCACCACCTGCCACCCCGTGCTCTCCGCCGACGGCCGCGCGGCGCTGACGCTGCGGCTCGTCGGCGGGCTCCGGACGGACGAGATCGCCCGCGCCTTCCTCGTGCCGGAGGCGACCGTCGCGGCCCGGATCACCCGCGCCAAACGGGCGCTCGCGAAGGCGGGCGTGGAGTTCGAGGTGCCGTACGGGGAGGAGAGGGTCGCCCGGCTGGGCTCCGTCCTGGAGGTCGTCTACCTGATCTTCAACGAGGGGTACGCGGCGACCGCCGGCGACGACCTGCTGCGGCCCGGCCTGTGCGAGGACGCGCTGCGGCTGGCCCGCGGACTCGCCGCGCTCATGCCCGGGGAGAGCGAGGCCCACGGGCTCGCCGCCCTTCTTGAGCTCCAGGCCTCCCGGACGGCGGCCCGTACCGGCCGCGACGGGCAGCCGGTCCTCCTCGCCGACCAGAACAGGAGCCGCTGGAACCGGCTGCTCGTCCGGCGGGGGTTCGCCGCCCTGGAGCGGGCCGGGGACGGGCGCTCCTACGGGCCGTACGCCCTCCAGGCCGCGATCGCCGCCTGCCACGCGCGGGCCGCCTCGTACGAGGAGACGGACTGGCGGACCATCGCCGCCCTGTACGGCCGGCTCGGGGCCGTCGCGCCCTCCCCGGTGGTCGAGCTGAACCGCGCGGTCGCCGTCTCGATGGCGGAGGGCCCGGAGGCGGGTCTCGCGCTCGTCGACGCCCTGGCCGGGGGCACCGCCCTGGCGGGCTACCACCTGCTGCCGAGCGTGCGCGGCGACCTGCTGGCCCGGCTGGGGCGGGCGGCGGAGGCCCGGGCGGAGTTCGAGCGGGCGGCCTCGCTCACCCGGAACGCGCGCGAGCGGGAACTGCTCCTCGGTCGCGCGCGGGCGACCGAGGAATCACGCGCTCAGTAGCGCAGGATCTGGCCGGCCGTCGTGCCGACGAGGACCGTGCCGTCGGGGGCCGCGTGCACCGAGAGCGGGCCGTACGGGGGCAGGGGGCGCCGGTCGAGGACGGTGCCGTCGGCGGTGTCGACCGAGAGCAGCGTGCCGTCGGTGCAGACGGCGTGCAGGACGCCGGCGTGCGCGTCGAGGTCGACGATCGTGGAGTCCGTGGGCACGGTCCAGGTCACGTCCCCCGCCGGGAAGGTGCGGCGGACCAGCTCCGTCCGGCCGTGCAGGAGCGCGGGGCCCGCGCTGTCGGAGACGTACACCGCCCGGCCCAGCGGCCGGTCGACCATGAACGGCTCCAGCGCGAAGAGCACCGTCTCGGCGGTGGTGACAGGGTCGAGCGCGATCACCTCGCGGCGCCGGCGGCCGTACAGCAGCTCGGGGCAGCGGCGTACGTCGATCGGGACGAGGTCGTACCGCTCCGGCTCGTGGACCGTGCCGAGCGGGGTGCCGTCGGCGGCGAAGGCCCGGGCGTTGGGCGGGGCGGGGGGTTCGGCCTCGGAGTTGCGTTGGTACGTGTCCCGGATCGCCCACACCCCGTCCGTACGGGCCGTCAGCGCGGCCGCGAAGGGCACCGAGGGGGCGTCGAGGACCGTGCCGTCGGAGGTGGCGACGAGGGGGAAGTCCGTCCGGGTCCGAGAGTCGGGGCCGGGGCCCGGGACGGCCACGCGTACCGTCCGCTCGTCGGCGGAGACCTCGATCCGCTGACCGCCGGCCGCCGACGGCGCGGGAACGCTCCACAGCAGCGAGCCGTCGGGGGACCAGCACTCCAGCACGGCGTGGCTGCGGGTGGCGAGTACCCGGCCGTCACTCAGCCCGGCCACGGCCCAGACCCCGCCGAGGCCGTCGTAGCTCCGGCCTGCCCGCTCGGCGAGGGCCCGGAGCAGCGGATGCGTGAGTTCACCGTCGAGGTACTCGACCAGGGCGTCAGGGGGGAGCGGGGTCCGGGGAAGCGTGCGCAGGTCGAGGGCGTCGGACGGGAGGCCGAGCCAGTCGTCGCGGACGACGGTGGCGCGGGACTGGAATTGCGAGCAGTCCGACTCCCACGTGAAGAAGGTGAGTTCGAGCGTTCTGGCGTCCAGCCAGCGGGCCGGCTCGACGCCCCAGTCGGGGTCGGCGAAGTCGACGCGGTGGCCCGTGCCGGGTTCGAAGAGGGTGAGGCCGCCCTCGCGCTGGTATGCGTCGCCGTTGTTGAGGCCGATGGACAGCAGCGGGAGCGTGGGGTGGAAGTCGATCGCCTCGGCGGCCAACGGGAACGTCAGGAGGTGTGCGCAGGAGAGGTCGGCGGCGCGGTAGACGGCCACCCGGCTCTGGTGGTACCCGATCGAACTGGCCGCGATCCACTGCTCGTCGGCGCTGACGATCACCTGGGAGGCGTTCCCGAACACCTCGGGGAAGGGCTCGTCGTGGAAGATCGCATTCATGCGTGGTGCTCCGTCATGTGGGTGAACGTGGTGCGGGTGATGACGGCCAGGGTCTCCGGGGTCGCCTGCGGTGCGAGCTTCCGGAAGGACGCGGCGAAGGCCGCCGACTCGGTGCAGAGCGTGCGCGCCTCCAGCGCCTGGGTGAGGCGGGGGACCACCTCGTAGGAGCAGTACGGGTGCTCGCCCTCGATGTACGCCCACATGCTCTCCTCGTACGAGGCGTACTCGCCGTCGTACGCCCAGCCGTCCAGCGACATCAGCAGCGGGAACTGCGCCTTCACCTCCCACGCGGCGAGCGGCACGTCCTCGTACGTGGCGTGCCCCTGGCGGTCCGCGAGCCGCAGCAGCATCGCGAGCCCGGTCATGAACGCGGGCACGCTCTTCGCCCCGGCGGCCGCGCGCCAGGCGCGGCGGTCCGCCTCCGGGCAGGTGGCGAAGAAGTCCTCGCTGAACGCGGTGGCCATGTAGTCGAGCTGGGAGGCGAGGGTCTGCGAGCTGTGCCGCCAGGAGGGGTCCCAGTACTCCGTCCGCGTGACGCGGTCGAACCGCAGGACCTCCCACTCCAGCGGGTCGGGTCCGCCGGCGGCCAGTCCGACGAGGTGCGCGAGCGGCCCCGTGGTGAACATGCCTTCCGGATGCAGCGCCATGATCTCTCCCCCGTTCGGATCGTGCCGCTTGCGGCTTACGGCACCCTGGTCACCGGCCTCCGCCCGCCGGGCGGCCGATCAGCATCGTCGGGGCTCCCGCGACCCGAGTGAGCAGCACCGTCGCGGAGTTGGGGCCCTTCGGCTTCACCTTCCGCCGGATCTCCTCGGGTTCGACCGCCGAACCGCGCTTCTTCACGGTCAGCGTCCCGACCTCGCGCTCCCGGAGCAGCGCCTTCAGCTTCTTGAGGTTGAAGGGGAGTTCGTCGGTGATCTCGTAGGCGGCGGCGTACGGCGTGGGGACGAGCTCGTCCGCCGTGACGTAGGCGATCGTCTCGTCGATCAGGCCGCCCGAGAGGTCCTCCGCGACCTCGGCGACGAGGTGCGCGCGGATGACGGCGCCGTCCGGCTCGTACAGGTAGCGGCCGACCGGCCGGACCGCCGGGTCGGGCAGCCCCCGGCCGACGATCCCGGCGCCCGAGGGCAGCAGCGTGGCGCGGCGGGCGCCCGGCTCCGTACCGAACCAGAGCACGGCCTCCTTCACGTCCCCGCCGTCCGAGATCCACTCGGCCTCGGCCTCCGCCGGGACGGCCTCGTGCGGGATGCCGGGTGCCACCTTCAGGGCGGCGTGCGGGGCCCTGCGGGCCGCTTCGACGGCCCAGGAGAGCGGCGGGGAGTACGCCTCGGGGTCGAAGATCCTGCCCCGGCCGCCGCGCCGCGCCGGGTCGACGAAGACCGCGTCGTACGGGCTCGTGTCGATCTCCGTCACATCGGCCTCGCGGACCTCGACGAGCCCGGCGAGGCCGAGGGCCTCGGCGTTGGCGCGGGCCACCTCGGCGGTGAGCGGGTCGCGGTCGACGGCGAGGACGGAGATCCCGGCGCGGGCCAGGGCGATCGCGTCGCCGCCGATCCCGGAGCAGAGGTCCGCGACGCTGCCGACGCCGAGCGCCTTGAGCCGGGCCGCCCGGTACGTGCCGACCGAGGCGCGGGTCGACTGCTCGACGCCGTTGGGCGTGAAGTACATCCGGTACGCGTCCTCGGCGCCGAACTTGGCCACCGCGCGCTGGCGCAGCCGGGCCTGGCCGACCGCCGACGTGACGAGCTCTGCGGGGTGGTCGCGGCGGAGCCGGGAGACGACCGCCAGCTCCTGGGCGGGGTCGTAGTCGCGCAGGGCGGCGAGCAGGGCCTGCCCCTCGGGGGTGAGCAGGGCGGTGAAGTGGGCGAGGTCGGTCACCCGTCCCATTGTGGGCCCTGCGGCGCTGTGGGCCGGCCGGGGGACGGTGGCGCCGTACGGCGGTGTCGTGGTCCGGACGGGGCGTCAGCACTGACAGGATGCGGCGCCATACCGCTTGTACGACAAGAGGAAGAATTCATGGTGATCAGCGCGCACCCTGTCCGGCGGACCCTCGGGGCCGCTCTCGTCGTCGCAGCCCTCGCCTCCGCCGCCACGGCCTGCTCCGGCGCGGGCCCCGCCGAACCGGAGCGCCGCGCGCCCGCCCCCGCCCCCGCCCCCGGGCAGCAGGGGCAGGCGCAGGCCCCGGGGTCGGCCGGGGCGCTCAGCGCGTACGTCGAGAAGGTCCGCAAGCAGAAGGCCGCCCGCGCGCTCGCCGCCAAGAAGTGGGGCCTCGCCCGGCCCCCGCTCGACGCGCCCGCCCCGCCGAAGGTCAAACCGAAGATCACCACGCGCAAGGGATTCGAGACGGACGGCGAGGGGCTGCCGCCCGTCTTCACGACCGTGCCGACCAAGCAGAAGGTCGTCTTCCTGACGATCGACGACGGCGCGGAGAAGGACCCCGAGCTGCTGCGGATGATGAAGGACCTCCGGATCCCCTACAGCGCCTTCCTCAGCGACTACGTCGTCAAGGACGACTACGGGTACTTCGCGAGGATGCAGAAGTCGCAGGAGGGCGGGGTCTCCCTGCACAACCACACCCTCAACCACCGCTACCTGCCCGGGCTCTCGTACAAGCAGCAGAAGCGCGAGATCTGCGGGATGCAGGACGTCATCGAGAAACGATTCGGCAAGCGGCCCCCGCTCTTCCGCCCGCCGTACGGCAACTACAACGAGGACACGCTGCGCGCCGCGAAGACCTGCGGGATCAAGGCGGTCCCGCTGTGGGCGTCAGAGGCGTTCCCGGACCACATGGAGTGGCGCGAGTGGGACCGGGACCTGCACCCCGGCGACATCGTGCTCACCCACTTCCGGGGCAAGGGCGACTGGAAGGGCACGATGCCCGACATGATCCGGAGGGTGATGAACGTGATCACGGCCAAGGGGTACGCGGTCGCGAAGCTCGAGGACTACGTGTGAGCGGGCTCTGTGCGAGACGGCTCCGTACGAGCGGCCTCCGTGCGAGACAACTCCGTACGAGCGGCCTCCGTGCGAGCGGCCTCCGTACGAGACGGCTCCGTGCGGCCGTCGCCGGCGCGGCGCTGGCCGGCGCGCTGCTCGCCGTCTCCGGCTGCGCCTCGTCGGTCGACCCGATCGAGCGGCTGGGGCGGAAGGCGGCGGAACGGATGGCCACGCCGGACGCGACGACCGTGGCGGAAGGAACGGCGGCCCGGATCTCCGGCCACGCCGACTGACCCGGGGGTCACCCTCCCGGGCACTCGCAGGGCCCGCCCCCGCTGCGGCACACGCACTGTGCTTCGGACGGGGTCGCCGGGGCCGTCGGCCCCGGCGTCGCGGGGTGCGCCCGCGCCCACTCCTGTATCCCGAAGGCCAGCGTGCCGATGCCGAGCAGCGCCGCGGCCAGGAACTGGCCCCCTGCCGTCCAGGACCAGCCGCCGCGCAGCATCGCCCAGGCGAGCAGCAGGACGCCGCCGGTGATCGCTCCGAAGACGAGTACCGGCACCCAGTCCACCGGGGGCGGTCCCGCAGGCGCCGGACCGTAGCTGTCGGCCCACCCGCGCATGCCCAGGGTGAAGGCGGCGATCAGGACGAGCACGCCCTCCAGGACGAGGAGCAGGATCCCGAACAGGATGTCGCCGGCCGTGCGTACCGGAGGGGGAGGGGTCGTCATGGCCGCACCCTCGTCCGGAACCGGAGGGTCCGTCACGGCGTTGCCCATACCGAGACCAGAACGACGCGCGACGGCATGGAATTGGCACTCCGCTTGACCGAGTGCTAATCGCGGTCATAGTCTCGGCTCTGGCACTCCCCACTGGAGAGTGCCAACACAGCGACAGGCAGGTCCGGCACCCGCGACGACGGATCCACCTGGTCGCCACCTCAGACAGTTGACCCCGTAATCTCCGAAGGGGGAGGTCGGATCGTGACGACCACCAGCTCCAAGGTTGCCATCAAGCCGCTCGAGGACCGCATTGTGGTCCAGCCGCTCGACGCCGAGCAGACCACCGCCTCTGGCCTGGTCATCCCGGACACCGCGAAGGAGAAGCCCCAGGAGGGTGCTGTCCTCGCCGTGGGCCCGGGCCGCTTCGAGAACGGCGAGCGTCTTCCGCTCGACGTTCAGGTCGGCGACATCGTGCTCTACAGCAAGTACGGCGGCACCGAGGTGAAGTACAACGGCGAGGAGTTCCTCGTCCTCTCGGCTCGCGACGTGCTCGCGATCATCGAGAAGTAATTCACCGAAGTATCCGAAGTGGATGCTTTGAGCTGCGCCCCTTGACCCCGCACAGGGCGTCCGGGGGCGCAGTTCGTTTCCATACGATTCCGAGAGGGCTGAACCGCTCCCATGGCGAAGATCCTGAAGTTCGACGAGGACGCCCGTCGCGCCCTTGAGCGCGGCGTCAACAAGCTTGCCGACACGGTGAAGGTGACGATCGGCCCCAAGGGCCGCAACGTCGTCATCGACAAGAAGTTCGGCGCCCCCACCATCACCAACGACGGTGTCACGATCGCCCGCGAGGTCGAGATCGACGACCCGTTCGAGAACCTCGGCGCCCAGCTGGTGAAGGAGGTGGCGACCAAGACCAACGACATCGCGGGTGACGGCACCACCACCGCCACCGTGCTCGCCCAGGCCCTGGTCCGCGAGGGTCTGCGCAACGTCGCCGCCGGCGCCTCCCCGGCCGCCCTGAAGAAGGGCATCGACGCCGCCGTCAAGGCCGTCTCCGAGGAGCTCCTCGCCACCGCGCGCCCGATCGAGGACAAGTCCGACATCGCCGCCGTCGCCGCGCTCTCCGCGCAGGACCAGCAGGTCGGCGAGCTCATCGCCGAGGCGATGGACAAGGTCGGCAAGGACGGTGTCATCACCGTCGAGGAGTCCAACACCTTCGGCCTGGAGCTCGACTTCACCGAGGGCATGGCCTTCGACAAGGGCTACCTGTCCCCGTACATGGTCACCGACCAGGAGCGTATGGAGGCCGTCCTCGACGACCCGTACATCCTGATCAACCAGGGCAAGATCTCCTCGATCCAGGACCTGCTGCCGATCCTGGAGAAGGTCATCCAGGCCGGCGCCAGCAAGCCGCTGCTGATCATCGCCGAGGACGTCGAGGGCGAGGCCCTGTCGACCCTGGTCGTGAACAAGATCCGTGGCACCTTCAACGCCGTGGCCGTCAAGGCCCCGGGCTTCGGCGACCGCCGCAAGGCGATGCTTGGCGACATGGCGACGCTGACCGGCGCCACCGTCATCGCCGAGGAGGTCGGCCTCAAGCTCGACCAGGCCGGCCTGGACGTGCTGGGCACCGCCCGTCGCGTGACGATCACCAAGGACGACACCACCATCGTCGAGGGCGGCGGCAACGCCGACGAGCTCGCGGGTCGCGTCAACCAGATCAAGGCCGAGATCGAGTCCACGGACTCCGACTGGGACCGCGAGAAGCTCCAGGAGCGCCTCGCGAAGCTGGCCGGCGGCGTGTGCGTGATCAAGGTCGGCGCCGCCACCGAGGTGGAGCTGAAGGAGAAGAAGCACCGTCTGGAGGACGCCATCTCCGCGACCCGCGCCGCGGTCGAGGAGGGCATCGTCTCCGGTGGTGGCTCCGCTCTGGTCCACGCCGTCAAGGTCCTCGAGGGCAACCTCGGCAAGACCGGCGACGAGGCCACGGGTGTCGCGGTCGTCCGCCGCGCCGCCGTCGAGCCGCTGCGCTGGATCGCCGAGAACGCCGGCCTCGAGGGCTACGTCATCACCTCGAAGGTGGCGGAGCTCGACAAGGGCCAGGGCTTCAACGCCGCGACCGGCGAGTACGGCGACCTGGTCAAGGCCGGCGTCATCGACCCGGTGAAGGTGACGCGCTCCGCCCTGGAGAACGCCGCCTCGATCGCCTCCCTCCTCCTCACCACCGAGACCCTCGTGGTGGAGAAGAAGGAAGAGGAGCCGGCGGACGCGGGCCACGGCCACGGCCACGGTCACTCCCACTGAGGCGTGTCTGAGGCGCGTCGTCACTGACCGCCACTGATCACCGAGGCCCGGTGCCCCCGTCGCGGGGGCATCGGGCCTCGTGATTTCCTCAGGAGGTCATCCCTCCACCGCGCCGAGCTGCCCCATGAGCCCGAGCAGGTCGTACTGCCACCACCCCTCGACGATCTTCCCGTCGTCCCGGAAGCGGTGGATGACCGTGCCGGTCATGGTCACGTCCATGCCGGACGGCTGGAGCCCCATGAAGTCCCCGGTGTGGCTGCCCTTCCAGGTCCAGCGGGTGCAGACCCGGTCGCCCTCGGCGATCTGGTCGTCGATGGCGAAGGTGAAGTCGAAGCCGCGCCGCCACATCTCCACCTCGCGCCGGACGGCGTCCATGCCGATGACGTCCTGCTCGTTGGTCGGATCGTGGTCGTGGTATCCCTCTGCCATCACCTCGTCGAGCAGTGCGAGCTCCGGCTCCCGCGCCATCATCTCCATGAGGTGCCGGGCGTTGGTTTTGTACAGCGCCTCGTCCCGGACCACGTCCAGGTCGGTGAAGGTCGGCATCTCGTCACAGAGCGCGACCATCTCGCGGAAGATCCGGTCGGTCTCGGGGAGCTGCGAATTGCGCATGGCCACGTCGTACGAGGGGAACTCGACGATCTCCACGATGTGGGAGGCGTCCGAACGGTCCTTGCCGACCATGCTGTGGGTCGCGGTCCGTTTGCCCTCGGTCTGCTCGACCCACTGGTCCATGAGCCGGTTCAGGTCGTCCACCCGACTCGTCTTGCAGTCGATTATCTGTACGAAGGTCATGGCGCCTCCCGGGCCCCGGTAGGACCCTTCCAGTCTAGGTTGGACGCATGGAGCGGGCAGGGGGAGAACGGCCGGTCACGGTCACCAACGGTTCGGGCGTCGTCGTGATCGGCGACGGCAACCGGATCGGGTCACCGGAAGCGCCGGCGGTCCGGTCCGCGTACCGGGAGCAGGTCCGCCGCATCGCGCCCGCGGAACTAGTCGACCGCGAAGCCGAACTCGCCGAGCTCGCGGCCTTCTGCCTGGCCGACTCCGGCCCCGCGTACGCCTGGTGGCGGGCGGAGGCCTGGGCCGGCAAGACCGCGCTGCTCTCCTGGTTCGCCCTCGACCCACCCCCAGGGGTGCGGATCGTCCCCTTCTTCATCACGGCCCGCCTCGGCGCCCAGAACGACGTCGCCGCGTACGTGGACGTCGTCCTGGAGCAGCTGGCGGAACTGGCGGGGGAAGGCCTCCCAGCGCTCCTGACGGCCGCCACCCGCGAGGCCCACCTGTTACGCCTGTACGCCTCGGCCGCCGCAGCCTGCGCCGCGCGCGGCGAGCGCCTGGTCCTCCTCGTAGACGGTCTGGACGAGGACCGGGGCGTGACGACGGGCCCGGACGCCCACTCGATCGCGAGCCTGCTGCCGTACGACCTCCGGGTGATCGTCTCCGGCCGCCTGAACCCGCCCCTCCCGGCCGACGTCCCGGACGACCACCCGCTCCGGGACCCCGCGGCCGTACGGATCCTCTCCCCGTCCCCGAAGGCGCGGGCGATCCGGGCGGAGGCGGAGCGGGAGCTGAAGCGGCTCCTGGAGGCCGGCGGACTCCCGTACGAGCTCCTGGGCCTGCTGACCGCCGCCGGCGGCGGCCTGACGGCGGACGACCTCGCGGAACTGACGGGCGAGGTCCCGTACCGGGTGAAGGACGTGCTGCGCACGGGGCCGGGGCGGACGTTCGCGGTACGCGGCGAGGCGTACCTCCTCGCGCACGAGGAACTGGTGGTCGGCGCCCGGGACATGCTGGGCCGTCGCGTGCTGGGTCAGCGGCGGGCGACGCTGCACGCCTGGGCGGAGGAATGGCGTGCCGGGGGCTGGCCGGACGGCACCCCGGACTACCTGCTGCACGGCTACTTCCCGATGCTGCGGACGGCCGGAGACCTGGACCGGATGCTGGCCTGCGCCCTCGACGAGGTGCGGCACGACCGGCTCCAGGAGGAGACCGGTGGTGTGGCCGAGGCGCTGGCGGAGGTCCGGGCGACGGGCGAGGCGGTCCTCGAACACGGCGACCGGGCAGGGCTCGTGGCGACGATGCTGCGGCTCGGGTTCCGGCGCGGCGAGCTGACGCGGCGCGCCGGTGACATCCCGGTCGAGCTGGCGGCGGCGTGGGCGGCGGCGGGACGGATCGACCGGGCGACGGCCCTCGTCCGGAGCGAGGGCCGCCTGGAGACGGTGCACGGGCTGTGCGCGGTCGCGTGCAGGCTCCTGGAGGCGGGGGACCGATCGACCGCCGACGAGCTGGTGACGGAGGCCGAGGGGCTCGTCCTGGCCGAGGGGAACCGCTCCGACCAGGAGTTGCTGACGCGATACCTGGTGCCGGCCCTCCTCACGCTCGGCGAGCTGGACCGCGCCGAGCGGCGCGTGCGCGCCGTGGAGAGCGACATGGAACGGGGGCGTCTGCTGCCGCCCCTCCTCGACGCGCTCTGCGCGGCCGGACAGTACGAGCGGGCCGTCGCGCTCACCGAAGAGCGGAACTTCCTGCTTCGGGTCGCGGCCGTGGCGCGGGTGGCCGGGGCGCTGGCCGCGGCGGACCGCGCCGGGGAGGCCGAGCAGCTGGTGCGCGAGGCGGTCGCCCGTGACCCGCACGTAGCGGTCGCGCTGCTCCTCGACGGTTCGCGGGCCCTGCGGGCGGCCGGCCACGAGGAGCGGGCGGACGTGCTCCGCTCCGAGGCGCTGGCGGCCATCGGCGCGGCGCCGAGCGACCACTGGCTGTTCGAGACGGTGCGGGCGCTGGCCGCCACGGGCGAGTTCGAGCACCTCGACCGCTGGTCCCGGGAGCAGTTTCCGGGGCCGCAGACCGGCCGGTGGGGCAGGGAGTACGCCGAGGCCGGTGCCTGGGACCGGGCCCGGAAGGCCGCCGCCGAGATGCCCGGAGCGACCGGTGAGTGGATCCTCCGCCAGGTCGCCGACGGGCTCGTCGAGGCCGGGCATCTCGACGAGGCGGAGGCGGTGATGGAGCAGTCGGAGTCCCTGGCCACGGTGCAGCTGCGGCTCAAGCTCGGGAAGGCGCGGCTGCGCGCGGGCGATCTCGAAGGGGCGGGTGCGGTCGTCGACCGCCTTGCCGGGGAGTGGCACGCGGACCTGCTGGCCGCGTACGCGCGGGCGCTCTGCCACGCGGGCCGCCGGGAGCGGACGCAGGCCCTGCTCGACGGTGGTCGGAAGGGGGCCGTGGTGAGGGTGGGGATCGCGGACGCGCTCCTCGACGCGGGCGACCCGGAAGCGGCGAGGGAGTTGCTCGTCGCGGCGGAACGGACACTGCGGGCACCCGGTCCCGAAGCGTCCGCCGAGGCGCTCCTGGGGGTGGTGCGGGAGCTGGCGGGGGTGGGCAGGACGGAGGAGGCGCGGTCCCTGCTCGCCGTGGCCGAACGCAACGGGGCGGACGAAGCTCTCGGGTTCGTGTCCGCTCTGGTGGCGGTGGGCGAGGTGGACCGTGCGGAGGAACTGGCCGCGGGCTGGGCCCCCTGGACGGAGACGGTGATCGGGGCCCGCCTGGCGGAGGGCGACTTCGACGCGGTGGTCCGCCTGGCCCGGAACGGCGGATTGAGCTCCGGGCGGAACCTGACGGTGGCCGTCCGCGGCCTGGCGGACGTGGGGGCGTGGGACCAGGCCGCGCTCCTGGGGCGGGAGGGCAGCTCGTACGACCAGGACCTGATGTCCTTGATCGTGGTGGCGGGGATGGCACGGGACGGACGGGCACACGAGGCGGCCCACCGGTTCGCGGGGGTGGGGACGTTTCGGACCGGCGGGGTCGGCGTCACCTTCCTGCCGGACCGTGTGCGCGCGCTGCTCGCCCTGGGGAGACGCGAGGAGGCGGTACGCCTGGTGGGGCTGGCGCGGGTGGAAGCGGCGCCATCGTCTCCGGCCACCCAGGCGCAGTACCTCGCCGAGGCCCTCGTCGTCCTCGGCGACTACGAGGAGGCGTGCCGCCATGCCCGGGAGACGGATCCCCGGAACGCCGAAGGCCTGCTGCTGTCCGTCGCCGGGGACCTCGTCAGAGAAGGCGCGCACGAAGAGGCGGCCCGGCTCCTCGCCGGACTGCACTTCTCCGGACTCCGGTGTGCCGCCGTCTACGCCGACCTGGCCCGGGTCCACCCCGACCCGGTCCGGGCCCGGGAGTGTGCCGCCCTCGCCCTGCACCTCGGCTCCTGGCCGGACGTGCTGCCCGCCGTCCTCCACTGCGACCCCGGCGTCCTCCCCCTCGTCCTCGACGAGGCCGACCGTCTACGCCGAGCGCTGGAGGTCTGACGCCCGTACCTCCTCCGCGAAGGGTTCGCCGTGGACGTACCGCGTCACCTCCTCGATCGCCTGGTCCGCCATGCGGTGGAGTTCGTTGCCGAGGGAGCCGGCCACGTGGGGGGTGAGCAGGACGTTCGGGAGGGTGTAGAGCGGGGAGTCCGGGGGCGGGAGTTCCGGGTCGGTCACGTCGAGGATCGCGTGGAGGCGGCCCGAGAGGAGGTGGGGGAGGAGCGCCGTCTCGTCGATCAGGGAGCCGCGGGCCGTGTTGATCAGGGTGCTGCCGTCGGGCATCGCCGCGAGTTGGGCCGGGCCGATCATGCGGTACGTGGACGGGAGTTGGGGCGCGTGGACCGAGACGACGGTGCTGCGGGCGCACAGGTCGTCGAGGCCGGTCAGCTCCACGCCGGGCGGCGGGGTCGTCACGTACGGGTCGTACAGGAGGATCTCGAAGTCGAAGGGGCGGAGGAGGTCGATGACCCGGCGGCCGATCCGGGAGGCGCCGACGATGCCGATCGTGCGACGGTGGTTTCCCCAGGCGGCGGATTCGGTCAGCCAGGCGTGGTCGGTGCGGAGTTCGGCGTAACGCTGGGCGGAGCGGAGGACCTGCTTCCCGGCGAAGAGGATCGCGGCGAGCGTGTACTCGGCGACGGGCAGCGCGTTCGCGGCGGCGGCCGTCGTGACGCGGAGGCCGCGCTCCCAGCAGGCGTCGGTGATGTGGTGCTTGACGGAGCCGGCGGCGTGGACGACGGCCCGGAGGCGCGGCGCGCGGTCGAGGATCCCGGCGGTGAGGGGCGTGGCGCCCCAGCCGGTGAGGAGGAGTTCGGCCTCGGCGAGGGCGGCGGCGGTCCGCGCGTCCGGGGCGGTGAGGTCGTGGGCGACGAGGTGCGGGTCGGTTCGGGTGAGGGCCGCGAGGCGCTGCCGGTGGGCGTCGGTGAGCAGGCGTTCCGCGGTGTCCGGGCCCATCGCGAGGAGGAGGGCGGGGCGGTTGTCAGTGGCGGGGTGCATCGTGGGACGTGTGCTCCTCACTTGACGCTGCCGGCGGTCAGACCCGCCTTCCAGTGGCGCTGGAGGGAGACGAAGGCGACGACGAGGGGGACGACGGCGAGCAGGGATCCGGTGACGACGAGGGGGTAGAAGTCGGGTTCCCCGTGGGCGTTGCTGTTCCACGCGTACAGGCCGAGGCTCAGGGGGAAGAGCTTCTGGTCCGAGAGCATCACCAGGGGGAGGAAGAAGTTGTTCCAGATGGCGGTGAACTGGAAGAGGAAGACGGTCACGAAGCCGGGCATGACCATGCGCAGACCGATGGACCAGAAGACGCGCAGCTCGCCGGCCCCGTCGATCCGGGCGGCCTCCAGGGCCTCGTCGGGGATGTAGCCCGCGCAGAAGACCCGGGAGAGGTAGACGCCGAAGGGGTTGACGAGGACGGGGATCAGGACGGCCCAGTAGGTGTTGACGATGCCGACCTCGCTGGCGAGGAGGTACATCGGCAGGGCGAGCGCGGTGGTGGGGACCAGCACGCCCAGGAGGACGAGGCCGAAGAGCTTCTCCTTGCCCCGGAAGTCGTAGACGTGGAAGGCGTATCCGGCGGCGACGCTGACGAGCGAGCAGGCGAGGGCGCCGAATCCGGCGTAGAGGAGGCTGTTCAGGTACCAGTGGAAGTAGATGCCGTCGTTGTACTCGGCGAGCCGGGAGAGGTTGCCGCCGAGGTCGAAGCCCTCGAAGGAGAAGGCGTTTCCGGCGAGGAGGCCTCCGGCGTCCTTGGTGGCGGCGGTCAGCAGCCACACGAGGGGGAAGAGCATGTAGACGACGGCGAGGACGAGGGCGCCGTTGACGGCGGCCTTGGAGAGCCAGGTGTTGCCGGTGCGGGGCTTGCTCATGCCGTGCGCTCCTTCCCCGCCTTGCGGCGGCCCGTCAGGCGTGTCACCGCGAAGGAGAGCAGCGCCGCCGTCAGGGCCAGCAGAACCGAGGCGGCCGCCGCGAGCCCGTAGTCGTTGCGGTCGAAGGCCGCGGTGTACGCGTACATGTTCGGCGTCCAGGTGGAGGTGACGGCGGAGCCGGTGCCCTTGTTGAGGATCAGCGGCTCGGTGAAGAGCTGGAGCGAGCCGATGATCGTGAAGAGGCCGACCATCGCGAGCGAGGCCTTGACCAGCGGGACCTTGATGGAGAAGGCGATGCGCCAGGCGCCGGCCCCGTCGACGGTGGCCGCTTCGAGGACGGACCGGTCGATGGCCTGGAGGGCCGCGTAGAAGATGACCATGTTGTAGCCGAGCCATTCCCACAGGGCGATGTTGACGATGGAGGGCAGCGCGCCTTCGGGGGAGAAGAAGTCGAAGCCGATGCCTCCCGCCTCCATCGCCCGCACGACCGGGCTGAGCTGGGGTGTGTAGAGGTAGACCCAGATCAGGGCGGCGATGATGCCGGGGACGGCGTGCGGCAGGAAGAGCGCGAGCTGGAAGAAGCGGCGGGCGCGGGCGAGGGCCGAGTCGAGGAGGAGGGCGAGGCCGAGGGCTCCGACGAGCAGGAGCGGAATGTAGAGCAGGCAGTATCCGAGCAGGACGCCGAAGCCCTCGCGGAAGGCCCGGTCACCCAGCGCCGCCGTGTAGTTGTCGAGGCCGCTGAAGACGGTCTCGGCGCCGCCGAAGCCCAGTCCGGACTGTTTCTCGGTGAAGAGGCTGAGCCAGACCGCGTAGCCGATCGGCACCACCATCACCGCGGTGAACAGGAGGAAGAACGGGGTCAGCAGGATCGCGGCGGCGCGGGTGCGGGCCTTCACGCGGTCAGCCCTCGACCTTCAGGCCGCGCTTGGTGAGCTCGGCGACGGTGGCGTCGTGGCCGGCCTTGACGGCCTCCGCGATGGTCGGGCCGCCCTGGACGATCTTGCCGAAGTGGTCCTTGATCGTGGTGTTGGTGGTGCCGGTGGTCGGGCCCCAGGCCCAGCTGGGGTTGATGGACGCACCGGAGGCCTCGAAGAGGGCGTAGATGTCCTCGCCGCCGTAGTAGCTCGCGTCGAAGGCCTTCTTGGCGACCGGGCGCAGGCTCGCGGCGGCCGGGAAGGCGGAGGAGGTGCCGGAGGCGATGCGGGCCTTCACGCCCTCCTCGGTGGTGGACATCCACTCGGCGAAGGTGACGGCCGCCGCCTTCTGCTTGCTGTCCTTGGTCACGGCGAAGGAGGTGCCGCCGAGCATGCCGCTGGCGGGCTTGCCGTCCCAGCTGGGCATGGGCGCCACGGCCCACTTGCCGCTCTGCTCGGGCAGCGTGCCCTTGAGGACGCCCGCGCCCCAGGAGGCGCCGAGGTAGCCGATGGTGGTGCCGTTCTTGAGGGAGCCGGTCCACTCGGGGCTGAACGAGGCGTTCTTGTGGACGAGGCCGGCGTCGAGGAGGCCCTGCCAGTAGGCGGCGACCTTGGTGGTGGCCGGGTCGGTGGTGTCGATCTTCCAGGTGTCGTTCTCGGCCTTGAACCACTGGGCGCCGGCCTGCCAGGCCATCGCCTCGAAGGTCGTCGGGTCGTCGGGGAAGAAGGTGGCGATACGGGCCTTGGCGTCGGCCTTCTTGACCTGCTCGGCGGCCTTCTTGAACTCGTCCCAGGTGGTGGGGGGCTGGACCTTGTACTTCGCGAAGAGGTCCTTGCGGTAGAAGAAGGCCTGCGGGGCGGCGTCGAAGGGGACGGCCCAGGACTTGCCGCCGAGGGTGGTGAGTTCGACGGTCTGCGGGAGGAGCTTCGCGCGGTCGGCCTCGGTGAACTCGCCGCCGATGTCCTGGAGGGCGCCGGAGCTCACGAACTCCGGGAGCGAGGAGTACTCGATGGAGACGAGGTCGGGGGCGTTGCCCGCCTTCACGGCGTTGGAGATCTTGGCGTAGCCGCCGGCGGTGCCGGAGGGGATCTCCTCGAACTTCACCTGGATGTCGGTGTGGGAGGCGTTGAAGGCGTCCACGACGTCCTTGGAGCCCTTGGCCCAGCCCCAGAAGGTGAGGGTCACGGGGCCGTTCGGCTTGCTTGCGGTGTCGTCACCGCCGCCGCCGCAGGCCGTGAGGACGGCCAGGGCGGTGGCGGTGCCGGCTATGACGCGGGACGTTCTGCTCCAAGTACGGGTCACGGCACGGCTCCTGGGGGCGGGGCGGCTGGGAGGTTGTGGCCGTGATCCTGTGACCGTTCATGACCGAAGTCAAGAGCGAAAGATTGATTGATCGAAAAAAGATCAGATCGATCGTGCGGAGTGCCCCGGCGTGGAGTTGCCCGGACCCGCCCCGCACGAGTCCCGCACCCGCAGCCGCGGCAGCAGGCTCAGATGGCGTCGCGCCGCCTCTTCGCCGGACCCCGCGCCGCCTTCGGTGAGCCGCTCCACGAGCAGCTCCGCGGCGTACCGCCCGACCTGCCGCTTGGGCGGGGCGACCGCCGTCAGCGGGGTGTCGGCGAGCGCCGCGACCTCGTCGTCGTACGCGATCAGGGCCAGGTCCTGCGGCACCCGTACGCCCAGCTCGGCCAGGCGCTGCACGATCTCGATCGCGTCGACGTCGTTGTGGACGAGCGCCGCGCCCGCCAGGCCCGAGCGGACCGCCTCGTACAGCGCCCGCACGGCCCGCTCGAAGCCCTCCGGGTCCGCCTCGGCCGGTACGGACTCGATGACCGGCCGGGGCTCCTTCAGGCCGAGCGTCCCCAGCGCCTCGGCGTACCCGGCGCGCACCGCGAGCGCGGTCGGGGAGTCCCCGCGGGCCACGAGCAGCGGCGTCGAGTGGCCGAGTCCGAGCAGGTGGCGCAGGGCGAGGAGGACGCCGTGGCCGTGGTCGGAGACCACCCGGTCCAGGCCGTCGAGCGGGCTGCCGGGCTCCGCCCTGCGCTCCAGGAGCACGGCCGGTACGGGGAGTTCGGCCAGCCAGTCCCCGTAGGCGAGCCGGTCCTCGGGGCCGCGCCACCCGGGTGCGACGAGGACGCCCTCGGCGCCCGCCGCGAGCAGGCCCTCCGTGCGGGCGCGGTCCTCCTCGGGCCGGTAGTCCGAGACGCGCAGCACCAGCCGGGCGCCGGCGCGCGCCGCGGCCTCGTGCGCACCCCGGATGACCTCGGCGAAGTAGTACGTGGCGGAGGGGGCGAGCAGGCCGAGGACCAGGCCCTCGCCGGGGCGTCCCGCGCCCGGGTCGCCCTGCCCCCGGGGCCACGACACCTGGCCGTGCACCCGGTCGAGCAGGCCCTGACCGGCCAGCGCCTCGACGTCCCGGCGGGCGGTGACGGGGGAGACGCCGAGCCGCTCGGCCAGTTCGGCGACCCGGGCGGTGCCGCGCTCGCGGACCAGGGCCAGTAGTCGGTCGTGTCGTTCGGCGGCACTCTCGCGCACGGTGCGGTTCCCCCTCGCAGTGGTGGTCCCTGGACCAGGTCTCTCGACTCTAGTCCACGAATGATCGAACGACGGGAGTTTCGATCATTCGCTCTGATTCCCTTGACGTTCGATCGAAGCCTGTTCAGGATTCCGGGCGACGCAGACGTCACCCAGGGAGCCCTCAGGGAGCATCATGCCCACGCCGCCCGAGAACCGTGAGCTCAGCCCGTACACCGGCTGGACCCGTGCCCACTGGGAGACCACGGCCGACCGGCTCCTCCTCGCCGTACGCCCGTACGCCTCCCCCCGCGGCGGCCTCGTCGGCCTCCCCGGCCCCCGCCCCAGCTGGTCCGGCGCCCGCTCCGACGGACTGGAGGGCTGGGCCCGCACCTTCCTCCTCGCGGCCCTCCGTGTCGCGGGCGCCCAGGGGGACGACCCCCACGGGCACCTCGACCTGTACGCGGACGGACTCGCCGCCGGGACGGCGCGACCCGGTACCGGCGACCCCGACTCCTGGCCCCTGATGGCCGACACCCGCCAGGCGGTCGTCGAATCCGCCTCGGTCGCGCTCGGCCTCCGCCTCACCCGCCCCTGGCTCTGGGACCGCCTCGACGACCGCACCCGCCGGCGTGTCGTCGACTGGCTCCGCCCCGCCCTCGGCCCGTCCCCCGTCGACAACAACTGGTGGCTCTTCGGCCTCACCGTCGCCGGCTTCCTCCAGGACGCCGGCGCCGAGACCGACCGGGCCGCCGCCACCGTCGACCGCTCCCTCGCCCGCATCGAGGACTGGTACCTCGGCGACGGCTGGTACAGCGACGGCGACAACCGCGCCTTCGACCACTACAACGCCTGGGCCCTGCACTTCTACCCGGTCCTCCACGCCCACCTCGGCGGCGACCGGGCCCTCCTCGACCGGTACGGCCCCCGTCTGCGCCGCCACCTCGACGACTACGTCCACCTCTTCGACGCGAACGGCGCCCCCGTCCCGTACGGGCGCTCCCTGATCTACCGGTTCGCCGCGGCCGCCGCGCCCTGGCTCGGCGCCCTCACCGGGCACACCCCGCTCACTCCCGGCGCGACCCGCCGCCTCGCCTCCGGCTCCCTGCGGTACTTCCTCGACCGCGGCGCCACCGACGAGCGCGGGCTGCTCACTCTCGGCTGGCACGGCCCGCACGCGCCCCTGGTCCAGGAGTACTCGGGACCCGGCTCCCCCTACTGGGCCTCCAAGGGTTTCCTCGGCCTCCTCCTGCCCGCCGACCACCCCGCCTGGACCGACCCCGAGGAAGCCCTGCCCGCCGAACGGGCCGACACCGTCCGCGCCTTCGCCCCCACCGGACTGCTCGCCCAGACGACCGCAGCCGACGGGCTCGTACGCCTCCACAACCACGGCAGCAACCACGTCCACAGCGCCGAATCCGGCACGGACGACCCCGGCTACGCCCGGCACGCCTACTCCACCCGCACCGGCCCCAGCACCGGGCCGGCCCCGGCGGACAACCACTTCGCCCTGCTCACGGAAGACGGCGGTGCCACCGCCCGCGGCCCCGCCGCCCCGGCCGGTACGGGCCCCGACTGGGCCGCCTCCGTGCACCGTCCGCTGCCCGGCGTCCGGGTCCTCTCCGCGACCCTCGCCCATGGCCGCGCCGAGGTCCGCGCGCACCTCGTGCTCGGCGCCCCGGAGGGGACTCCCGTGCGGCAGACGGGCTGGGCCACCACCCCCGGCGGGCCGACCGCCGAGCTCCACCCGGTCCACGGCTACCCGTACGACACCCCGGCCGCCGAACTCCCCACCGGGGAAACCCTTCAGGGTCCCGGGACCCGCACGCTCGCCCTCCACGGCACGACGACCGGCCCGGCCGCCCTCTTCGTCGCCCTCGCCTCGCTCACCGCCGAACCGGACCCGGCACCCGTCACCACCCTCGCGAACGTCCGGGTCACCGGCCACACCCTCCACGTGACCTGGTGGGACGGCGCCACCGGTCGACTGGACCTCAAGGTCACTTAGGGCCGTACTTGCGGCCCGCCTTGGAGGAGACCCCGCCGAGCAGCCCGCGCGGCGCCAGCTTCACCACACCCATCAGGGCCTTGTAGCGGGGGTCGGGGATCGACAGCGTCTTCCCCCGCTCCAGGTCCCCGAGCGCCGCCGTCACCAGCTTGTCCGCGTCGAGCCACATCCAGCCCGGGATGTTGTCCGTCCCCATCCCGGCCCGCTCGTGGAACTCGGTCCTGACGAAGCCGGGGCAGAGCGCCATCAGCCGCACCCCGCTGCCCGCGAGGTCCCGCGCCGCGCCCTGGGTGAACTGCACGACCCAGGCCTTCGACGCCCCGTACGTCCCGCGGGGCACGAAGGCCGCCACCGAGGCGACGTTCACCACCGAGCCGCGGCCGCGCGCCTTCATCGAGGCGGCGGCGGCCGAGGTCAGCCGCAGCACCGCCTCGCAGTGCACGGTGAGCATCTTCAACTCGTCGGCCATGGACACTTCCAGGAAGCGGCCCTTGTTGCCGAAGCCGGCGTTGTTCACGAGCATGTCGACCGGCTGTTTCGGGTCCGAGAGCCGCGCCTCGACGGCGGCGATGCCCTTCTCCTCGGCCAGGTCCGCCGAGAGGACCTCGGCCTCGATGCCGTGCCGGTCGTGCAGTTCGGTGGCCTGCTCCCGGAGCCGCTTCACGTCCCGGGCCACCAGCACGACGTCGTGACCGTCCGCCGCCAGCCTGCGTGCGAAGGCGGCCCCGATGCCCGCGGTGGCCCCCGTAATCAGTGCAGTCGTCATACCGGCACGTTAGTGCCCCGCCCGGCGGCTACGCCCCGCCGTCCGCCCGGCCGTCCGTCCGTCCGTACTTCTCCGCGTACTGACGCGCGAGCGCGAGCAGCCCCGACTCCATCCACTCCGCGGCCGCCAAGGTGCCGGGCAGCAGCGTCCGTTCGACGGTCGCCGCGCGGTGCAGGAGCGCAACGGTGACGTCGTGGTCCGGCCGGTGCACGACCGTGATCGGGTCGCCCGCCCGCACCTCGCCCGGCACGATCACCCGCAGCAGCGCCCCGGGTCCGGCCGCCGACTGCGTGAACCGCTTGACCCAACCCTTCTCCTCCACGAAGCCCGCGAAGGTCCGGCACGGGATGCGGCCGCCGGTCACTTCGAGGACGACGTCCCCGCCGATCCGCCACCGCTCCCCGATCAGGGCCCCGTTCACGTCGAGGCCGCGGGTCGTGAGGTTCTCGCCGAAGGAGCCGTTGGCCAGCTCGCGGCCGAGCTCCCGCTCCCACAGGTCCATGTCCTCGCGGGCGAAGGCGTACGCGGCCCGGTCGTCGCCCCCGTGGAACCGCAGGTCGCAGACCGTGTCCCCGGCCACCCCGCTCCTCCCGACACCGGGCGGCCCGGGGGCCTCGATCCGGACGGGCCCGTCGACGGGGCGCTTGTCGATGGCCGTCAGCCCCGACGCGGCGTCCGTGTAGTCCGCCGCCCGGGCACGGCCCGCGTTCACACTCAACAAGGTCATGCGGGCACTTTACGGGGATATCCCTTGATAGCCCTCAAAGGATCGTCTATGAATTCGCTGCTTCGCCCAAGATTCGCTTATGCTTGGCCGCATGATCGAGGCACGCCATCTCCGCGTCCTGCGCGCCGTCGCCGCCACCGGCTCCTTCTCGGCCGCCGCGCGCGAACTCGGCTGCACCCAGCCCGCCGTCAGCCAGCAGATGAAGGCGCTCGAAAGCTCCGCCGGCACCCCGCTGCTGATCCGTACGGGCCGCGAGATGCGCCTCACCCAGGCCGGCGAGGTCCTGGTCCGCCACGCCTCCGGCATCCTCGCGGGGCTCACGGCCGCCGAGGAGGAGGTCGCCGCCATCGCCGGACTCCGGGCCGGCCGCGTCCGCCTGGTCTCCTTCCCCAGCGGCAGCTCCACCCTCGTCCCCACCGCGCTCGCCGCGCTGCGCGCCGCGCACCCCGGCACCCGGGTCTCCCTCGTCGAGGCGGAACCGCCGCGCTCGATCGAGATGCTCCGGGAGGGCGACTGCGACGTTGCCCTCGCCTTCCGTTACGGGGTGGGGCAGGCCGAGTGGGACGACCTCGTTGTCCGCCCGCTGCTTGCCGACCGGCTCGTGGGCCTCGTGCCCGAGGGGCACCGGCTCGCCGAGGCCGGGTCGGTCGGCATCGCGGAGCTCGCGGACGAGTCCTGGATCGCGGGCTGCCCGCGCTGCCGCCGGCAGCTCGTGGACGTCTGCGAGGAGGCGGGCTTCACCCCCCGCATCGACTTCGCCACCGACGACTACCCGGCCGTGGTGGGCCTGGTCGGCGCGGGCCTCGGCGTCGCCGTCCTGCCGGCGCTCGCGATCGAGTCCGTACGGCCCAAGGGGGCGCGGACCGTGACCGTTGAGCCCGCCGTGGAGCGGGAGATCGTGGCCCTGACCCTGCCGGACCTGGCTCAGGTGCCGGCCGTCGCGGCCACGCTCGCCGAACTGACCCGCGCCGCCACGCGCGCGTAGGCACTACGGCCACGCGCGCGTGGGCGCGGCTCGCTCGGGTGTCACCGACTCGGGCTCAGCTTGCGCTGAGGAAACGTTCCTTCACATGCGCTCCACGATCGGGCGGCCCGCAGCCGCCGCCGATGCCGTCATGGATGTCACGGAGGTGACAGGTGCGGCCGTCGGGGCCGCCGTGATGAGGCGGTTCCGGGCGCGTCCCATGAGCTCTTCGCGTTCGTCCTCGGTGAGGCCGCCCCAGACGCCGTAGGGCTCCCGCACGGCGAGTGCGTGTGCCGCGCACTCCGCGCGTACCGGGCACCGCATGCAGACCTCTTTCGCCGAGTTCTCGCGCGCACTCCGTGCCGCGCCGCGCTCTCCCTCGGGGTGGAAGAACAGGGAGCTGTCCACCCCGCGGCAGGCCGCGAGGAGTTGCCAGTCCCACAGATCGGCGTTGGGTCCGGGAAGGCGGGAGAAATCTGCCATTGCGCTAGTCCCCTTGAAACCGTGTCGAACGGATAGGTGGGCGGGTGGATGGCTGATCGGCCGGGGCTCCTCGGGCCCCGACGACTCGGGGTAGTACAACTACTGTCGAAGTAGATGTAAATATGACTCATTGCGAATCTAGCCACAGACACTGCGAAAAGGGAAGAAAACCCGCTAAATGGGGCATAGCTTTCGATGAAGGGCAGATGGGCCGCGTCGCTCTCCTCCGCTTACGGCTCCTCACGTAGAGTGCCGATGGCTGCCGTCCGACCCGTAACTCTTTCGAGTGACCGTCGTTGAGTGTGCGGAGGCGGTTGAAGGAACAAGCGATCGGGCAGGTGTCCGAGAGCGTCAATCGCACAGGTGACGATACGTACCAGCCCTGGAGGCTCAAGGTGACGCGCAACAGCTGCGAGAGCCACGGAGGTCAGTCATGACATCCGTCCTCGTCTGCGATGACTCCCCGCTTGCCCGAGAGGCGCTTCGCCGCGCGGTCGCGACCGTGCCCGGCGTCGAGCGTGTGACCACCGCGGCCAACGGCGAGGAAGTCCTCCGCCGCTGGGGCGCGGATCGCTCGGACCTCATTCTGATGGACGTACGCATGCCCGGTCTGGGCGGCGTGGAGACCGTCCGCAGGCTGCTCTCCGCGGACCCCGGCGCCCGCATCATCATGCTCACGGTCGCCGAGGACCTCGACGGCGTCGCGCTCGCGGTCGCCGCGGGTGCCCGTGGCTATCTGCACAAGGACGCCTCGCGGGCCGAACTGCGGGCCACCGTCACCCAGGCTCTCGCCGACCCGACCTGGCGGCTCGCCCCGCGCCGGCTCCGTTCGGCCGAGATGGGCGCCGCGCCCACGCTCACCGCACGCGAGATCCAGGTTCTTGAGGGCATGAGCCACGGCCGGTCCAACGCGGAGATCGGGCGCGAGCTCTTCCTCTCCGAGGACACCGTCAAGACGCACGCCCGGCGCCTCTTCAAGAAGCTGGGCGCCTCGGACCGGGCGCACGCCGTCGCGCTGGGTTTCCGCTGGGGCCTGGTGCGCTGAGTCGCAGGTCACCGGCCATTTCCCCGTCCGCATCCGCGTCCGTCGTGGGGTGGACGGGGTGGGCTTGTGTCACTTCCTCGCGGAATGACGCATCCTTGAGATGTGGAGTTCCTCGGGGACGAGTCGGTCGAGCGGGAGGGGAGGGCGCGGGAGATGAGTTCCGGCGCACCTGCTCATAACGCTTCGGTGCACAACTACGGACGCGGTGCCGCGAACGCAGAGGCGTCGGGGCACCATGGAGCGATGCGCGACGACGAGACCGTGGGTTCCCCCATGCCTGCCGGGCAGGGGGAGATCGGCGCGCTCGTACGCCGCGCGGTCGAAGGCGACGCGCAGGCCACGCACGACCTGCTGGCGCGTGTGCACCCGCTCGCCCTGCGGTACTGCCGCACCCGCCTGAACCGGCTGCCGGGGGACGCCCGCCACTTCGTGGAGGACCTGGCCCAGGAGGTCTGCGTCGCCGTCCTCATGGCCCTGCCGCGCTACAAGGACACAGGCAGGCCCTTCGAGGCCTTCGTCTTCGCCATCGCCGGACACAAGGTCGCCGACCTCCAGCGGGCCGCCATGCGGCACCCGGGGTCCACGGCCGTGCCCTCCGACGAGATGCCGGAGCGGCCCGACGACTCCCTCGGTCCCGAGGAGCGCGCGCTGCTCAGCGACGACGCCGAGTGGGCCAAGAAGCTCCTCGCCAACCTTCCGGAGAACCAGCGCGAGCTGCTCGTCCTGCGGGTCGCCGTCGGGCTGACCGCCGAGGAGACCGGGCAGATGCTCGGCATGTCCCCGGGGGCCGTCCGGGTCGCGCAGCACCGCGCGCTCAGCAGGCTCCGCGCGCTGGCCGAACAGTAAGTGTTGCCGGGGCTCGTCAGCCCTTTCGTACACGTACAAACGTCCAAAGCTTCCGGCTGATCTTGATCGTGGAATGAGACACGGCTTCGGCCCGTTAGCATGGACATCCGCACCGATCAAGGCCATTTGGGGAAGGTGTCATGACTGCAAACGTCGACGGAGTGCCCGAGAAATTCGCGACACTCGGGCTGACCTACGACGACGTGCTGCTGCTGCCGGGCGCGTCCGAGGTCCTCCCGAACGCGGTCGACACCTCGTCCCGCATCTCCCGCAACGTCCGCGTGAACATCCCGCTGCTGTCGGCGGCGATGGACAAGGTCACCGAGTCCCGCATGGCCATCGCCATGGCGCGACAGGGTGGCGTGGGCGTCCTGCACCGCAACCTGTCGATCGAGGACCAGGTCAACCAGGTCGACCTCGTGAAGCGCTCCGAGTCCGGCATGGTGAGCGACCCGATCACCGTGCACCCGGACGCGACGCTGGCCGAGGCCGACGCGCTGTGCGCCAAGTTCCGCATCAGCGGCGTCCCGGTGACCGACCCGGCGGGCAAGCTGCTCGGCATCGTCACCAACCGCGACATGGCCTTCGAGTCGGACCGCAGCCGCCAGGTGCGCGAGGTCATGACCCCGATGCCGCTGGTCACGGGCAAGGTCGGCATCTCCGGCGTGGACGCCATGGAGCTGCTGCGCCGCCACAAGATCGAGAAGCTGCCGCTCGTCGACGACTCCGGCATCCTCAAGGGCCTCATCACGGTCAAGGACTTCGTCAAGGCCGAGAAGTACCCGTACGCGGCCAAGGACGCCGAGGGCCGGCTGCTCGTCGGCGCGGCCGTCGGCGCCAGCCCCGAGGCGCTGGAGCGCGCGCAGGGCCTGGCCGCGGCGGGCGTCGACTTCCTGATCGTCGACACGTCCCACGGCCACAACAGCAACGCCCTGAACTGGATGGCGAAGATCAAGTCCAGCGTCGGCGTCGACGTCATCGGCGGCAACGTCGCGACGCGTGACGGCGCGCAGGCCCTGATCGACGCCGGTGTCGACGGCGTCAAGGTCGGCGTCGGCCCCGGCTCCATCTGCACCACCCGTGTGGTCGCCGGCATCGGCGTCCCGCAGGTCACCGCCATCTACGAGGCGGCGCTCGCCGCCCGCGCGGCCGGCGTCCCGGTCATCGGCGACGGCGGTCTGCAGTACTCCGGCGACATCGGCAAGGCGCTCGCCGCCGGTGCGGACACGGTCATGCTGGGCAGCCTGCTCGCCGGGTGCGAGGAGTCCCCGGGCGAGCTGCAGTTCATCAACGGCAAGCAGTTCAAGTCGTACCGCGGCATGGGATCGCTCGGCGCGATGCAGTCCCGCGGCCAGGGCCGGTCGTACTCGAAGGACCGCTACTTCCAGGCCGAGGTCGCCTCGGACGACAAGCTCGTGCCCGAGGGCATCGAGGGCCAGGTGCCCTACCGCGGCCCCCTGGCCAACGTCCTGCACCAGCTCGTCGGCGGGCTCCGCCAGACCATGGGCTATGTCGGCGCGGCCACCATCGAGGAGATGGAGACCAAGGGCCGCTTCGTCCGGATCACGTCCGCGGGCCTCAAGGAGAGCCACCCGCACGACATCCAGATGACGGTCGAGGCGCCGAACTACAGCAGGAAGTAACACAGCGCGACGCGTGGGGGCGGTTCCGGCATGTGGCCGGGACCGCCCCTCACGCTTGTGTCGGGGATACTGGTAGGCGCAGACGTAGAGGGAAAGGCCACACATCGTGACTGAGATCGAGATCGGGCGCGGCAAGCGCGGCCGCAGGGCGTACGCGTTCGACGACATCGCCGTCGTCCCTAGCCGGCGCACCCGGGACCCGAAGGAGGTCTCGATCGCCTGGCAGATCGACGCCTACCGCTTCGAGCTGCCGTTCCTGGCCGCTCCCATGGACTCGGTCGTGTCGCCGCAGACCGCCATCCGCATCGGCGAGCTGGGCGGCCTCGGCGTCCTCAACCTCGAAGGGCTCTGGACCCGGTACGAGGACCCGCAGCCGCTGCTCGACGAGATCGCCGAGCTGGACGAGGCGACCGCGACCCGCCGTCTGCAGGAGATCTACTCCGCCCCCATCAAGGAGGAGCTGATCGGGCAGCGCATCAAGGAGGTGCGCGACTCCGGTGTCGTCACCGCCGCCGCGCTCTCCCCGCAGCGCACCGCGCAGTTCTCCAAGGCCGTCGTCGACGCCGGCGTGGACATCTTCGTCATCCGCGGCACGACGGTCTCCGCCGAGCACGTCTCGGGCGCGTCCGAGCCGCTGAACCTGAAGCAGTTCATCTACGAGCTGGACGTCCCGGTCATCGTCGGCGGCTGCGCCACGTACACCGCGGCCCTGCACCTGATGCGCACGGGCGCGGCGGGTGTCCTCGTCGGCTTCGGCGGCGGCGCGGCGCACACCACGCGCAACGTGCTGGGCATCCAGGTCCCGATGGCGACCGCGGTCGCCGACGTGGCCGCGGCCCGCCGCGACTACATGGACGAGTCCGGCGGCCGGTACGTGCACGTCATCGCCGACGGCGGTGTCGGCTGGTCGGGCGACCTGCCGAAGGCGATCGCCTGTGGCGCCGACTCCGTCATGATCGGTTCCCCGCTGGCCCGCGCCACGGACGCGCCCGGCAAGGGCCACCACTGGGGCATGGAGGCCGTCCACGAGGACGTTCCGCGCGGCAAGCTGGTCGACCTGGGCATCGTCGGCACCACCGAGGAGATCCTCGCGGGTCCGTCGCACATCCCGGACGGCTCGATGAACTTCTTCGGCGCCCTGCGCCGGGCGATGGCGACGACGGGCTACACGGAGCTCAAGGAGTTCCAGCGCGTCGAGGTCACCGTCGCGGACGCGCAGCACAAGCGCTGATCCGGAGTACGTACGAGAGGGCCCCGCACCGGGTGGTGCGGGGCCCTCTCGCGTACGGACGCGTGGCTGTGCGGGGCAGGCGGCTCAGAGGCGGTGTGCCGCGCCTCCGGGGGTGGCGCCGCGGGTGTCGAGGAGGAGCTGGGCCTTCACCGAGAGGCCCTGGAGGTCGTAGGTGCGGTGGTGCTGGAGCAGCACCGTCAGATCCGCGTGGGCCGCGGCCTCGTAGAGGGAGTCCGCGCGGGGGACGGGGAGTTCGCGGACGCGCCAGTCGGGGACGTGCGGGTCGTGGTAGCTGACGGCCGCACCCAGGTCCATGAGGCGGCGGGCGATCTCGTCGGCGGGCGAGCCCTGACGGTCCGGGAGATCGGGCTTGTACGTGATCCCGAGCAGCAGGATCCGGGCTCCGCGGGCCGACTTGCCGTGCTCGTTGAGGAGAGCGGCGGCGCGCTGGACGACGTACTGGGGCATGCGTTCGTTGACCTGGCCGGCGAGTTCGACGAGGCGGAGCGGGCGGTGGGCACCGATGGTGTCGACGGAGACGCCGTGGCCGCCGACGCCGGGGCCCGGGCGGAAGGCCTGGAAGCCGAAGGGTTTGGTCTCGGCGCAGCGGATGACGTCCCAGAGGTCGACGCCGAGTTCGTGGCAGAGGACCGCCATCTCGTTGACGAGGGCGATGTTGACGTGCCGGAAGTTGGTCTCCAGGAGCTTGACCGTCTCGGCTTCGCGCGGGCCGCGCGCGCGTACCACCTTGTCGGTGAGCCGGCCGTAGAAGGCGGCGGCGGACTCCGTACAGGCCGGGGTGAGGCCGCCGATGACCTTGGGGGTGCCGGCGAAGCCGTGGGTGCGGTTGCCGGGGTCGAGGCGGCCGGGGGAGTACGCGAGGTGGAAGTCGCGGCCGGCGCGGAGCCCCGAGCCCGCTTCGAGGATCTCGCGGAGGGGGCCCTCGGTGGTGCCCGGTGGGACGGGGGACTCCAGGAGGACGGTGGTGTGGGGACGCAGCCGGGCGGCGAGGGCGCGGGCCGCGTCGGTGACGGCGGTGAGGTCGAGGGTGCGGTCGGGGCCGAGGGGGGTCGGCGCGCAGAGGACGGCGGTGCGGACGCGGCCGAGTTCGGCGGTGTTCGTGGTGGGACGGAAGCCGCCCGCGAGCATCCGGCGGATCTCCGGTGCGGTGAGCGAGCCGTCGACCGGGGACCGGCCGGCGGCGAGTTCGGCGACGGGGCGGGGGTCGGTGTCGTAGCCGATGGTGTCGATGCCTGCGGCGGTGGCGGCCTGGGCGAGGGGGAGTCCGTGGTGGCCGAGGCCGATGACGGCGAGATCAGCGGGCATGGGGGGTGGGCCGTCCTTCCCAGTAGCCGGAGGGGACGCGAGGCGCAACCCCGGTGGACAGAACGGGGTGAACGCAATGTCAGACTAGGCGTAAATATGACCGATATGCGGCATTGTGGGGCCGAAGGTCGCCGAGTGTTATCCACAGGGTGGCGGCGAGGCGGTGGCTGAAGTCACCGGAGCGGGCCAGAATCGGAACCGGGACGGCTCGGGGAACGACGGGAGGCGCAACCGTGAGGACAGCGACACTGGGACCGGCCGAGCGCACCGAGGCGCTCACGGCCATGGCGGAGCGAGAGTTGGACGTGCTGGTCGTCGGCGCCGGAGTGGTCGGCGCGGGCACCGCCCTGGACGCCGTCACGAGAGGACTCTCCACCGGCATCGTCGAGGCCCGCGACTGGGCCTCCGGTACGTCGAGCAGGTCCAGCAAGCTCATCCACGGCGGCCTGCGCTACCTGGAGATGCTGGACTTCGCGCTGGTGCGGGAGGCCCTCAAGGAGCGCGGACTGCTCCTGGAGCGGCTCGCACCCCACCTGGTGAAGCCCGTCCCCTTCCTCTACCCGCTCCAGCACAAGGGCTGGGAGCGGTTCTACGCGGGCTCGGGCGTCGCGCTGTACGACGCGATGTCCCTCTCCTCCGGCCACGGCCGCGGCCTGCCCGCGCACCGCCACCTCTCCCGGCGGAACGCGCTGCGGGTCGCGCCCTGCCTCAGGAAGGACGCCCTCGTCGGCGCCCTCCAGTACTACGACGCCCAGATGGACGACGCCCGCTTCGTCACCACCCTCGTGCGCACGGCCGCCGCGTACGGCGCGAAGGCCGCCAGCCGGGCCCGCGTCGTCGGCTTCCTGCGCGAGGGCGAGCGGGTCGTCGGCGCGCGCGTGCAGGACGTCGAGTCGGGCGGCTCGTACGAGATCCGGGCCAAGCAGATCGTCAACGCCACCGGGGTGTGGACGGACGACACCCAGGCCCTCATCGCCGAGCGCGGCCAGTTCCACGTGCGCGCCTCGAAGGGCATCCACCTGGTCGTGCCCAAGGACCGCATCCACTCGACCACCGGACTCATCCTCCGTACCGAGAAGTCCGTGCTGTTCGTCATCCCCTGGGGCCGGCACTGGATCGTCGGCACCACCGACACCGACTGGGACCTGGACAAGGCCCATCCGGCCGCGTCCAGCGCCGACATCGACTACCTCCTGGAGCATGTGAACACCGTGCTCGCGACCCCGCTCACCCGGGACGACGTCCAGGGCGTCTACGCGGGCCTGCGGCCGCTGCTCGCGGGCGAGTCGGACGCCACGAGCAAGCTCTCGCGCGAGCACACCGTCGCCCACCCGGTCCCCGGCCTGGTCGTGGTGGCCGGCGGCAAGTACACGACGTACCGCGTCATGGCGAAGGACGCCGTCGACGCGGCGGTCCACGGCCTCGACCAGCGGGTGGCCGCCTGTGTCACCGAGGACATCCCGCTCCTCGGCGCCGAGGGCTACCGGGCCCTGTGGAACGCGCGGGCCAGGACGGCGGCCAGGACCGGGCTGCACGTCGTCCGGGTCGAGCATCTTCTCAACCGGTACGGCTCCCTGACGGAGCAGATCCTCGACCTGATCGCCGAGGACCCCGGGCTCGGGGAACCGCTCGCGGCGGCCGACGACTACCTGCGCGCCGAGATCGTCTACGCCGCCTCGCACGAGGGCGCGCGCCACCTCGACGACGTCCTCACCCGGCGGACCAGGATCTCCATCGAGACCTTCGACCGGGGCACGCTCAGCGCGCGCGAGTGCGCGGAGCTGATGGCGCCGGTCCTGGGCTGGGACGCCCACCAGATCGACAAGGAGGTCGAGCACTACGAGAAGCGGGTCGAGGCCGAACGCGAGTCGCAGCGGCAGCCGGACGACCTGACGGCGGACGCCGCACGGCTCGGGGCGCCGGACATCGTGCCGATCTGACGGTCCGTTCCGGGCAGGACGTCCGTGTCGTCCGGAATCCGGTGGGAACCTGGGGGGTGCCGACGGGCGTCGTCATCCCGGAGTACGGACCCGGGGGCGGCACCCGTCCCGAGGTGAGGGACAATGGCCTCTCTTCCAGGGCGGGTTACCGCATCACGCGGGAAGCGGCAGACGCGGCGGAGATCAGGGATCGCAGAGGGGACGCATGTCGGAGGCGGAGCAGTCGCGGGACACGGCGAGGGACCCCCGGCGGGACGCCGCCGCGGGGGCCGCGGCCGACGGCGACCGAGGGGCGGTCCCGGCCGCGCGCGCGGCGGAGCGGGACCCGCGGGACACGAAGGACGCGCAGGTCACGGACGTTACGGAGGACGCGGACGCCGCGGCCGACGTGGATGACGTGGAGCGTGCGGAGGGCGCGGGCGACGTGGAGCGTGCCGAGGGCGCTGTCGACCCGAAGGATGACGCGGTGTCCGACGAGCCCTCCGGCGCGACGGGCCGGCTGCGGGGCACCGAGCCGTCGACCGGCAGGGCCGGTTTCGGCGCCGGGGACGGCGACGGCGAGAGCGCCCGCGCCGATCGGGGGAGCGGTTCCGGCCGCTCGGCTTCCGGGAGTGGCTCCGGTGGTTCCGGTGCCTCCGGTGGTTCCGGCGGCTTCGGCGACCGGCTGCGCAAGGACCCCGTGACCGAGGGCAGGCTGCTCGCCGGCCGCTACCGGCTCGGCGTGGTCCTCGGACGCGGCGGCATGGGCACCGTGTGGCGCGCGGTCGACGAGACCCTGGGCCGCACCGTCGCCGTCAAGGAGCTCCGCTTCCCCACCAGCATCGACGACGACGAGAAGCGACGCCTCATCACCCGGACCCTGCGCGAGGCCAAGGCCATCGCCCGGATCCGTAACAACGGCGCCGTGACCGTGTACGACGTCGTCGACGAGGACGACCGTCCGTGGATCGTCATGGAGCTCATCGAGGGCAAGTCCCTCGCCGACGCGGTGCGCGAGGACGGCGTGCTCACGCCCCGCCGCGCCGCCGAGGTCGGCCTCGCCATCCTCGACGTCCTGCGCTCCGCGCACCGCGAGGGCATCCTCCACCGTGACGTGAAGCCGTCGAACGTGCTGATCGCCGATGACGGCCGGGTCGTCCTGACCGATTTCGGCATCGCCCAGGTCGAGGGCGACCCCTCGATCACCTCCACCGGCATGCTCGTCGGCGCCCCCTCCTACATCTCGCCGGAGCGCGCCCGCGGCCACAAGCCCGGACCGGCCGCCGACCTGTGGTCGCTGGGCGGCCTCCTGTACGCGGCGGTCGAGGGCAGCCCGCCCTACGACAAGGGCTCCGCCATCGCCACCCTCACGGCAGTGATGACCGAGCCGGTCGACCCCCCGAAGAACGCGGGACCCGAGCTGGAGCAGGTCATCTACGGCCTGCTCGCCAAGGACCCGGCCCAGCGCCTCGACGACGCCCGCGCGCGGGTCCTGCTGCGGGCCGTGCTCGACGCGCCCGTCGCGGCGCCGGAGGTCTCTCCCGAGGTCACCCGGGCCATACTGCTTCCGCCGCGCCCCGACCGGGCTCCCGCGGATCCGGCCGCCGACCGGGACAGGACGCCCGACACGGCCGTCGCCGCCGACCGGGTACGGGGCGCGTTGAAGTCCGTGCGCAACGCGGCCGCCTCCGCGAAGGCCGAGCCGAAGGCGAAGCCGCCGAGGCCGAGGGCGGTCGAGCCGTTGCAGGGGGGCGGCAGGCAGGCTCCGGCCCGTGCGCCGCTGACCGACGTCGTGCCGCGCCGCACGCTGGTGATCATCGCCGCGGTCGCCGTCCTCGCTCTGCTCGGCACGATCCTGACGGTCTCCCTCACCGGTGGCGACGACAAGGACAAGCAGGGCCAGGGGACCGGCGGCACGACGGCCTCGGCCGGCGCTTCCGGCGGTGGCGCCGACGGGTCCGGCGGCTCCGAAGGCTCCGGCGGCAAGGGGCAGACGCCCGGCGGCCCCGGCCAGCAGGGCGGCGCGCAGCCCGGGGGCACCGGTTCCAACGGATCGACGGGCGACACGGGCACGACGGGGACGACCACCGGAACGACCACCGGGACGACGGTCGGGACGACGACCGGGCAGGGCGGCACGAAGCCGTCCGGCAAGCCCAGCGGCGGTACCGGCGCGCAGCTGCCCGCCGGGTACGCGCTCGTCACCAACGAGCGGCTCCACTTCTCCATGGCGCTGCCCGGCACCTACAAGCCCAGCTCGATACCGGGCTACGACCTCGGCGTGATATTCAGCCAGAGCGGCGGTTTCCCGCGCGTCCAGGTCGACTTCAACGACAGCCCGAAGGACAACGCGCAGAGCGCCTGGGAGCTGGCCAAGGCCGGCGTGGCCGTCACCAGCCAGGACTACGAGCACATCGGCATCAAGCAGGTCTCCTACAAGGGCTACCCGACCGTCGCCGACTGGGAGTTCACGCGCACGCAGAAGGGCATGACCGTCCGCGTGCTCAACCGCGGCTTCAAGGTGGACGACAAGCACGGCTACTCCATCATGATCACCTGCAAGGCGGACGAGTGGAACGGCGCGGAGTGCCGGACCCTGCGGGAGACGGCGTTCGCCACGTTCAGCCCCAAGGACTGACCGGCGCCACGTATCGTGAGAGTTCGTGGACCGTACGCAGCCGACAATTGCCGCTAACTGCACGGTGCCGGACCGGAATTGACGGACTCGCGTGATTCGACGGATCCGCGGGTCCACGGGGGACAGCGTGCGCGCGTGGGGAGGCGTCGTGGACGACTACGCGGGAAGGGTGCTGGCGGACCGCTACCGCCTGCCGCTGCCGCCGACCGGCGCGGAGGCGGGTCCGGGCGCGGACGCGTACGACTTCGCCGAGACGCGCGCCTTCGACACGTACAGCGGGCAGGAGGTCCTGGTCCGCCAGGTGCCCCTGCCGGAGTTCGTGGACGCCGAGGTGCTCGACGGCGCGGGCGGTTCCGCGCAGTCCTACGGGAGCGCCGGGCGGGCGACCCGCCGGCCGGCCGAGCCCGTCGTGCGCCGGGCGATCGAGGCGGCCCAGGCCGCCGCGCAGATTCCCGACCATCCGCTCCTCGACCAGGTCTTCGACGTCTTCGCGGAGGCCGGTTCGCTGTGGATAGTGAGCGAGGTCGTGGCTGCCAGGCCGCTGGCCGCGCTCCTCGCCGAGCAGCCCCTCAACCCGTACCGGGCGGCCGAGATCGGCGCCGACGTCCTCACCGCCCTGCGCGCGCTCCACGCCCACGGCTGGGTCCACCGGAACATCACCGCCCGGACCGTGCTCGTCTGCGACGACGGGCGGGTGGTCCTCACGGGCCTCGCCGTGGGCGCCGCGGAAGAGGCCTTGTGCGGCTACGCGCCCGTGCCGGAGGCGGGGGACGACGAGGGGGAGTTCGGGGCGAGGTTCGGAGCCGGGACGGCGGCCGGGACGGGGTCCGGGTTCGCGTCCCGGGAGTTCGAGCCCGACTTCCCGCTCGCGCCGGAGCCCGAGTTCGCCGAGGTGTACAGCTCCGACCTGTACGAGGCCGAGGTCTACGAGGAGACCGAGACCGAGGCCGAGGCCGATGAGGAGGGGGCGGAGGAGTTCGAGGAGGTCGTGGAGTTCGAGGAGGTCTCGTACGGGACGGACTCGGACGAGGAGCTTCTCGGGGAGACCGGCTACGGCTACGGCGCCGACGAGTACGGGGCCGACGAGTACCGGTCCGGCCAGTACGGGCCTGAGCAGTACGGGCCTGACCAGTACGGGTCCGACCAGGACGGTGGCGAGAGCACCGGCGGCGCGGCCGGTCCCGGTGCCGATGCGTACGGTCGTGAGTCCTACGGGGCCGACCCGTACGGCGCCGGGGCGAGGTCCGCGCCCGAGACCCGGACCGGGGCGGAGCCCCCGGCCGTCGCCCCGCCGCCCACCGCCGACGTGCGGGCCGCACGGGCCGGAGCCATCGCCGCGTACCGCGCGGGAGCGCGTGCCGCGGCGCGGCTCGGCGAGACGGGCGCGCTCCCCGGCCAGCGCCCCGCACCGGCGGAGCCGCCCACGCCACCGGTCCCGGCCCCCGCGCCCCCGCCGCCCCCTGCCCCGGTGCCCGCGTCCGGCGCGCCCGAGCCGCAGTGGTGGTCGCAGGCGGCGGACGACGACGAGGACGACGACGAGGACGACGGCGGCGATACGGCGTACGGCGGCCCGCAGGCCGGTCCTCCGCCGCGCGTGCACCTCGCCGGCAGCTGGAGCGACGGTCCGCACGCCGCGCGTGACGGCTCCGGACCGATCCCCGCAGGCGGCTCGGGCCCCGGCCGCGGCCCCGTACTGCCAGGGTCCGGCCGCCCGGCGCTGCCCGCCGGGTACACGGCCGCGACACCCGACCCCGCCCGCCTCCCGGTCCCCGCCGGCGCCGCCGGACCGCCCGACCGGCTCGCCGTACCGGTCCAGGTCCACCGCGGCCCCACCACGCGCCTCGACGCCGAGCGGGCCCGCCAGACCCGGATCGCCGTCGTCGGCGCGGTCACCGAGCGCTGGGCGCCCGAGCAGGCCGGCCCCGTCCACGAGAACTGGCGCCTCGCCCCGCCCATCGGTCCCGCCACCGACCTGTGGGCGCTCGGCGCGCTCCTCTACCGGGCCGTCCAGGGCCACGCCCCCTACCCGGAGGACAGCGCCGCCGAGCTCGTCCAGCTGGTCTGCGCCGAGCCGCCCGCCTTCGCCGAGGAGTGCGGGCCGCTGCGCCCGGTCGTGGAGTCCCTGCTCCGCCAGGACCCCACCGAGCGCCCCGACTTCGAGGAGCTCCGCGGCTGGCTGCGCTCCCTCGTGCGGTCGGCGCCGGAGCCCGAGGCGGGCCTCGGAGCCGTACCGCTGCCGTCCTTCGACGAGACACGCCTGCCGATCGTGCGCCGCCGCGGCGAGCTGGTGCGCCGGCGCCGTAAGGGTGCGGGCGCGGGTGCGGGCCGCCACCGTCACAAGCGGGGCAAGGACCCCCGCCCCGAGCCGCGCGCCGCGGCCCTTCACGAGGCCGCGCCCGAGGTCGTCCACCAGGGCGAATACGTCGACGCGGGGGTGGAGTTCCAGGAGGAGATCCCGCAGCGCGCGCCCCGGGCCCCCCGTGCGCCCCGGAGCCCCTCCCGGGGCGAGGGTTCGCCTCGCTCCCTCGGCCGTACGCTGCTGCTCCTCGTCCTGCTCCTGCTCGGTGGGGCCGTGGCGTACGCCGTGTTCTTCCTGCCGGGCGAGGGGAAGGAGCCCGGCGCGGGCGCTCCGTCGGCCGGCGGGTCCCCGCGTACCACCGCGCCCGGCACCGCACCCACGAGCGCCCCGCCGGCCGATCCGTCCTCCGAGCCGACCTCCAAGCCCCCCGCCAAGCCGTCCACGACCCCGCCCGCGGCCGATCCGTCGGCGCCCGCCCTCGCCGCCGGGTACACCCTGCGCCAGGACCCGGAGGGCTTCCGGATCGGGGTGCCGAACGGCTGGCGCCGCAGCCCGATCAACGACGCCGGGCAAGTGCGCTACACCGGAGGCGACTTCACGATGATCGTCGTCCCGGGCAGGGACACGGTCGCCGACCACGGATCCGACCCCCTGGAGTACCAGAACAACAAGGAGCGCGAGCTGGAGCCGCTGCGCGTGTCCAGTTGGTCGGGTACGGATTCGTCCCGCCGGGTCGACATCGGCACGACGGCGACGGCCACGGGCAGTTACTGGTGGCTGGACAGCACCGGGCGCCAGGTCTCCGTCCGGAACCTCGCCCTCATCGACGGCGGCCGGTACCACGTCGTGGTGGTCATCGGCCCGAAGGGCGAGAGCGACAAGGTATCCGAGATCTACGACGAGGCCACGAAGGCGTTCCGCCCGGGACGCTGAGCCGGAGAGGACGCCGGGCTGACGCAGGGCCGCCCGCCGGGCCGTCCATCGGGGCGTCACCGTCCCCCGGTCACAGTGCTGTTCCTATGACAGCCCCGAGGTTCCGCAGCCCCCGCCCCCCTCCGTAACCTGGCATCCGAAGGAACGGGCGGGGGCAAGTGGAACATTCTCAGAGCACAGGGGCGGGGTTGCTGCTCGCGGGTCGCTACCGGCTCGGCGAGTGCATCGGCCGTGGCGGCATGGGCAAGGTCTGGCGCGCGCACGACGAGGTACTGCACCGCGTGGTCGCGGTGAAGGAGCTGACGGCGGGCCGGTTCGTGGCGGAGGCCGACCGGCTCGTGCTGCACGCGCGGACACAGAAGGAAGCGCGGGCCGCCGCGCGGATCACCCACCCGGGCGTGGTCACCGTCCACGACGTCCTGGAGCACGACAGCCGTCCCTGGATCGTGATGCAGTACGTCGACGGGCCCTCGCTCGCAGACGCCGCCAAGGAGACGGGCGCGATCGAGCCCCGTGAGGCGGCCAGGGTCGGACTGCACGTCCTCGGGGCGCTGCGGGCCGCGCACGCGGCCGGGGTGCTGCACCGGGACGTCAAGCCGGGCAACGTCCTGCTGGCGCGGGACGGGCGCGTACTGATCACCGACTTCGGGATCGCGGCGATCGAGGGAGACTCGACGATCACGCGGACCGGGGAGATCGTCGGCTCCATCGACTATCTGGCGCCCGAGCGGGTACGGGGCGGCGATCCCGGTCCCGCCTCCGACCTCTGGTCCCTCGGGGCCACGCTGTACACGGCGGTGGAGGGGACCTCGCCGTTCCGCCGGACCTCCCCGATCAGCACGATGCAGGCCGTGGTGACCGAGGAGCCGCCGTACCCGGAGAAGGCCGGGCCGCTCGCACCGGTCATCGTGGCGCTGCTGCGCAAGGAGCCGGAACACCGGCCGCGTGCGGACGAGGCCGAGCGGATGCTGCTCGACGCGATGGAGGGACGGACGCCGCAGACGGCACAGGCGTACGTGCCGACCCAGCGCGTGGCGAGGGACGACCTGACCTCGGGCGCGGGGGACGCGGCGGACTCGACGGCCGCCGGGAGCGCGGTGGGTACGGCGGGTACGGCGGGTACGGACGCCGCGGCGCGTCCGGCCGGTGCGCCGCGGACGTCCACGGCGCAGTGGCCTCACCCGGCCGACGAGCCCCAGACGCCGCAGCCGTCCCAGGGCTCGCAGTCACCCCCCACCCTGGTGCCTTCCGCCTCCACCTCCACCTCCGCCCCCTCGTCTTCGGGTCGAGGCCGCTGGCGCACCGTCGTCCTCGCGGCCCTGCTCGCCGGTCTCGTCGCGGGCGGCGCCGTCTTCGCCGCCATGCACTACGCGGGCGGCGACCGGGACGGCGACAGGAACGGCGGACGAGCCACGGCCACCGGCCCCTCCATCGCCACCCCGGCCACCGAGAACGACATTCCGGCCGGCTGGCACCGCGTCCACGATCCGGCGGGCTTCAGCCTGCTCGTACCGGACGGCTGGAAGCGGCAGAAGGAGGGCGACCAGATCGACTACACCCCGGACAACGGCAATCACCGCATCCGGATCAGCATCGACCGGAGCCCCGACTTCGAGAACCCGTACATGCACGCCCTCGACCTGGAACGCGTCCTGCAGAAGCGGATGGACTACACCCGGGTCAAGCTCGGCCAGGTCACCTACCGCGACCAGGTCCGGTCCTGCCAGTGGGAGTTCACCTGGACCGAGAGGAAGGACTTCCCCGGGCCGCGGCACGCGATCGACCTCATGTACTACGAGGACGACGGCACGGAGTACGCCCTGTACATGTCCTCGCCGCAGTCGAGCTGGGAGACCACACGCGAGCAGTTCGACATCATGCTCCAGCACTGGCGGCCGCCGGGCGACTGAACGGGCCGCCGAACAGACGGGCGAAGGGGGCCGGAAAAATCTCCTCCCCCGGCCTCCGTCAGCCGTAAGCCCCTGATCAGGGCTTATGTGCCAGTGATCGCTGGCGCGATGTGTGTACCCGGTGAAAACGCGTTACCGACGGGTACCCAAAGGGCGGATCGCCGCCTACGCTCGCCCTCATGACGGACTCGCAGGCCCCCGCCGCCCTCTCGGTTCCCGACGCCCCCGCCGCGCAGGGCGGAGCGGCCGCGCCCGCCGGCGCGACCAACCCGGTCGCGCCCGCGCCCGCCGGCGTGCGGACCGCCGCCGACGTCGTGACGCCCGAGGTGGTCGCCCGGCTCATCCGGGGCGTCGTCGGCTCGGGCCGGACGGCCAACCACACCCCCTTCACCGGGGAGAGGCTGGCGGAGCTGCCCGAGTCCACCCCCGAGGACGTCGCCGAGGCCTTCGCTCGCGCCCGCGCCGCGCAGCCGGCCTGGGCCGCGACCCCGGTCAAGGTCCGCGCCGCCGTCCTCCTCCGCTTCCACGACCTCGTCCTCCAGCGGCAGGCCGAGGTCCTCGACCTCATCCAGCTGGAGACGGGCAAGGCGCGCCTGCACGCCCACGAGGAGGTCCAGGCGGTGTGCGTCGCGGCCCGCCACTACGGCCGCAAGGCCGCCTCGTACCTGCGCGCCAAGCGCCACACCGGAGTCGTACCGACCCTCACCAAGGTCACCGAGCTGCGCCAGCCGCGCGGGGTCGTCGGCCAGATCGCGCCCTGGAACTACCCGCTGGAGCTCTCCGTCGGCGACGCGCTCCCCGCCTTCGTCTCGGGCAACGCGGTCGTCATGAAGCCCGACACCGAGACGGCGCTCACCGCGCTGTGGGCCCGTGACCTGCTCGTCGAGGCCGGGCTGCCCGCCGAGGTCTTCCAGGTCGTCCTGGGCGAGGGCCCGGTCGTCGGCCCCGAGGTCGTCAAGCACGCCGACTACGTCTCGTTCACCGGCTCCACCCGCACCGGCCGCGAGGTCGCCCAGGGTGCCGCGGCCCGGCTCGTCGGCGTCTCCCTCGAACTCGGCGGCAAGAACGCGATGCTCGTCCTGAAGGACGCCGACATCGAGAAGGCCGCCGCCGGTGCCGTCCGCGCCTGCTTCTCCTCCGCCGGGCAGCTCTGCATCTCCATCGAGCGGCTGTACGTGCACGAGTCGATCGCCGACACCTTCCTCGACCGCTTCGCCGCCCGCACCAAGGCCATGCGCCTCGGCAGCTCCCTCGCGTACGGGGCCGACATGGGCTCCCTCGTCGGCGACCGGCAGCTGGAGGCGGTCACGAAGCACGTCGAGGAGGCCGTCGCCAAGGGCGCCACGCTCGTCGCCGGCGGCGTCGCCCGCCCCGACATCGGCCCCCTCTTCTACGAGCCGACCATCCTCGACGGCGTCGAGGCCCCGATGGCCGTCTGCTCCGAGGAGACCTTCGGCCCGGTCGTGTCGATCTACCGCTTCACGGACGAGGACGAGGTCATCGACCTCGCCAACGGCACGCCGTACGGCCTCAACTCCTCCGTGTGGACCAAGGACTCGCGCCGCGGCCACGCCGTCGCGGCCCGGCTGCGCACCGGCACCGTCAACATCAACGAGGGGTACGCGCCGGCCTACGGCAGCGTGCAGTCGCCGATGGGCGGCATGAAGGACTCCGGTCTCGGCCGCCGCCACGGCTCCGAGGGCATCCTCAAGTACACCGAGGCCCAGACCGTCGCCCAGCAGCGGCTGATGCCGCTCGCGCCCTCCTTCGGCATGGACGACGAGAAGTACGCCGCGGTGATGAGCCTGTCCCTGAAGGCGATGAAGGCCCTGCGCCTGCGCTGAAGGCCCTGCGCCTGCGCTGACGCCCTTTCCTTTCACACCTTTTCGTACGAGGAGAGCCATGACCGCGGTACCCCCTGCCCAGAATCAGGAAGCGAGCGGGACGGACGACGCGTACGACTACGACGTCCTCGTCGTCGGCTCCGGCTTCGGCGGTTCGGTCACCGCCCTCCGGCTCACCGAGAAGGGCTACCGGGTCGGCGTCCTGGAGGCCGGGCGCCGCTTCACCCGCGCGACCCTGCCGAAGAACTCCTGGGACGTGAAGAACTTCCTGTGGGCCCCGGCCCTCGGCCTCTACGGCATCCAGCGCATCCATCTGCTGGGCAACGTGATGGTGCTCGCGGGCGCCGGCGTCGGCGGCGGCTCCCTCAACTACGCCAACACTCTCTACGTACCGCCCAAGCCGTTCTTCGACGACCCGCAGTGGAAGGACATCACCGACTGGCAGGACGAGCTGCGGCCGTACTACGACCAGGCGCAGCGGATGCTCGGCGTCCGGCTCAACCCGACGACGACCCCCTCGGACGTGCACCTCAAGGCGGCCGCGCAGGCGATGGGCATCGGCGACACCTTCCACATGGCGCCGGTCGGCGTCTTCTTCGGGGACGGTGACGATTCCGACGGTACGGCGAAGGCGAAGCCGGGCGCGGAGGTCGCCGACCCGTACTTCGGCGGCGCGGGCCCGGCCCGGCGTGCCTGCACCGAGTGCGGCGAGTGCATGACGGGCTGCCGCCACGGCGCCAAGAACACCCTCAACGAGAACTACCTCCACCTCGCCGAGAAGGCCGGCGCCACCGTCCACCCCATGACCACGGTCGTCACCGTCACCGAGGACTCGCGGGGCGGCTACGCGGTGCGGACCCTCCCCACGGACAACCGGAAGAAGGGCAAGGGCCGGACCTTCCGCGCCCGCCGGGTGGTGATCGCGGCCGGCACGTACGGCACGCAGACCCTGCTGCACCGGATGAAGGACGGCGGCCTGCTGCCCCGGATCTCGCACCGGCTCGGCGAGCTCACCCGCACCAACTCCGAGGGCCTGGTCGGCGCGCAGACCACCGACCGGCGCTACCGCAAGAAGCACGGCAAGGAGAAGGCCGACTTCACCAAGGGCGTCGCCATCACCTCCTCGATCCACCCCGACGCGAACACCCACATCGAGCCGGTCCGGTACGGCAAGGGCTCCAACTCCATGGGCGGCCTCACCGTCCTGCAGGTGCCCTACGGTGCCCACCGGGTGCGCAACTGGTTCCTCAACCTGTTCAGGCACCCGACGCTCGCCGCCCGCTCCCTCTCCAACTGGCACTGGTCGGAGCGGACCATCATCGGTCTGGTCATGCAGTCCCTCGACAACTCCCTCACGACCTACCGCAAGCCCGGCGGCCTCGGGAAGGGCCTGCTCACGGCCCGCCAGGGGCACGGGGCGCCGAACCCGGTCCAGATCGAGGAGGCGACCCGGGCCGCCACCCTCCTCGCCGAGGAGATCAACGGCTTCCCCGGCTCCAACGTCGGCGAGCTGATGGGCACCCCACTCACCGCCCACTTCCTGGGCGGCTGCCCGATCGGCGCCGACGCCGGGTCCGGCGTCATCGACCCGTACCACCGGCTCTTCGGGCACCCCGGGATCTCCGTCGTCGACGGGGCGGCCGTCTCCGCCAACCTCGGCGTCAACCCGTCCCTGACGATCACGGCGCAGGCGGAGCGGGCGATGTCGTTCTGGCCGAACAAGGGCGAGGACGACCCGCGGCCGCGGCAGGGGGAGGCGTACGTACGGCTGGCGGCGGTCGAGCCGAAGTCCCCTGCGGTCCCGGCCGAGGCCTTCGGCGCCCTGCGGCTGCCGTTCCTGGGCATCCCGGCGGTCCCGCCGAAGAAGGCCTGAGCTTGTCGAAGCAGGAATGAGAAAAGGCGCTGCACCCCCCTCCGAGTGCAGCGCCTTTCCTGCTTTTGGTGATGCTGCATAGATGACCCGCGACCGACGGGATTGGTTGTAGCGGTTGCGCAGGATCTTCGTGTGACGCGCGTCACGCCGGAGGTGTGAGGGTGCCGGGCACGCAGGAAAGGGCCCCGTGCCGCGATTCCGGTCGCGGTACGGGGCCCTTGCCGTCGGCACCGGGGGGTTGCGCCGCGCGGGGAGAAACGGAGAAGGGGGGGAGGGGAAGGGAGGGGGACGGCGTTCGGGGTTTCGTTCTGAGCCGGTTGCGGTCGGCCCCGGGCGTCCCCGGGGCCGACCGCCCTTTCTGGGTGACCGGGCTGCTGTCCCCTGCTGCCCGGCCACACGCGCTGGTGCGAGGTCCCACGGCGTACCGGAGGTACGCCACACGCCCCAGCGAAGCCACGCGTGGTTTCTTACGGGCCCGCCCCTGGCTGGCACGGACACCCGGACCAACGAAGCCGGGTCGCGGCCGGTCACGCGCCGTACGGGTGAGAGCGGGCCCGAACTCAGATCCGGGCCCTCGCTCGCCTTCGGACCCCGCTCAGATGCGGCCCCGGCACAGCTCCAGCATGGTCATCGCGAGCGCCGTGCCCGGCTTGCCCAGCGCGTCACGGAAGTGACCGAGGACCTCCATCTCGCGCGCCAGGTTCACCCGGCGGCCGCCGGACGAGATCCGGGCCTCCTGGATGACGGCCGAGACGGCCATCCGTTCCTGGATGAGACCGATGATCCGGTCGTCGAGGGAGTCGATGCGGTCGCGGGCGCCACCGATCAGCGCCGCGGCCTCGTCGGTGCGGGCGCCGGTCTTCTCGGTGATGGCGGTGTTCGTCGTCATGGTGGGGCTCCTCGGGGTGTCGGGTGCGGAACCCCGGGGCGACACGGCCCGGAAACGACAGAACGCCCCGGGCCTTGTCGGCCCGGGGCGCCTGGGAAGTCGCTTGTCAGTTGCTCAAGCAGCACGACCATGGCAGCCGGACGGGCCGGTGCCATAGGTAAAGACGAAGGTCGGGAGCTTGCGCATGGCGACAGTATGGACCCCGCCGCGGACCCCGGGCCAACCCGGGTTCGGATGGTGAGACGAAAAGTCCGACCGGCGCGCCGGTAGAATCGACAAAGAGCACCCCCTTCGGGGGACCCCACCTACCGCCGGAAGGCCGCCGTAGTGTCATCAGCGACCCCCGCTGCCGCGCCCGACGTCTCCAACCCGGACGTAGTCCTCGTTGTCGACTTCGGCGCCCAGTACGCCCAGCTCATCGCCCGCCGCGTCCGTGAGGCCCGGGTCTACAGCGAGATCGTCCCGTCCACCATGCCGGTGGCCGAGATGCTGGCCAAGAACCCGAAGGCGATCATCCTCTCCGGCGGCCCGTCCTCCGTGTACGCGGAAGGCGCCCCCCGCCTCGACCGCGCGATCTTCGAGGCGGGCGTCCCCGTCTTCGGTATGTGCTACGGCTTCCAGCTGATGGCGACGACCCTCGGTGGCACCGTCGACAACACCGGCGCCCGCGAGTACGGCCGTACCGAACTGCACGTCTCCAAGGCCGGCTCGACCCTCTTCGAGGGCACCCCGGTCGAGCAGTCCGTGTGGATGTCGCACGGCGACGCCTGCTCCGCCGCCCCCGAGGGCTTCTCCGTCACCGCGTCCACGGACGTCGTGCCGGTCGCCGCCTTCGAGAACGACGAGAAGAAGCTGTACGGCGTCCAGTACCACCCCGAGGTGCTGCACTCCACGCACGGCCAGCAGATCCTGGAGCACTTCCTCTACCGCGGCGCCGGCATCGAGCCGTCGTGGACCACCGGCAACGTCATCGACGAGCAGGTCGCGGCCATCCGCGCCCAGGTCGGCAACAAGCGCGCCGTCTGCGGTCTCTCCGGCGGCGTCGACTCCGCCGTGGCCGCCGCGCTCGTGCAGAAGGCCATCGGCTCGCAGCTCACCTGCGTCTACGTCGACCACGGCCTCATGCGCAAGGGCGAGACCGAGCAGGTCGAGAAGGACTTCGTCGCCTCCACCGGCGTGAACCTGAAGGTCGTCGACGCTCAGGAGCGCTTCCTCACCGCCCTCGCCGGCGTCTCCGACCCGGAGACCAAGCGCAAGATCATCGGCCGTGAGTTCATCCGCGTCTTCGAGCAGGCCCAGGCCGAGATCGTCGCCGAGTCGGCGGGCACCGGCGAGGACGTCGCGTTCCTCGTCCAGGGCACGCTCTACCCGGACATCGTCGAGTCCGGCGGCGGCACGGGCACGGCCAACATCAAGTCCCACCACAACGTGGGCGGCCTCCCCGAGGACCTGGAGTTCGAGCTCGTCGAGCCGCTGCGCCAGCTCTTCAAGGACGAGGTCCGCATGGTCGGCCAGGAGCTCGGCCTGCCCGAGGAGATCGTCCAGCGCCAGCCCTTCCCCGGCCCCGGCCTCGGCATCCGCATTGTCGGCGAGGTCACCAAGGAGCGCCTGGACCTGCTGCGCGAGGCCGACGCCATCGCCCGCGAGGAGCTCACCGCGGCCGGTCTCGACCGCGAGATCTGGCAGTGCCCGGTCGTCCTGCTCGCCGACGTCCGCTCCGTGGGCGTCCAGGGCGACGGCCGCACCTACGGTCACCCGATCGTGCTGCGCCCCGTCTCCTCCGAGGACGCGATGACGGCCGACTGGTCGCGCCTGCCCTACGAGGTACTCGCCAAGATCTCGACCCGCATCACGAACGAGGTCGCCGATGTGAACCGCGTCGTCCTCGACGTCACGAGCAAGCCCCCGGGCACCATCGAGTGGGAGTAGTCCCTCCCGCAGGTGCTTGAAGCCGCCGCCCCGGTGCTCCGGGGCGGCGGCTTCGTCGTGTTCACGTCCGGACTCTGGTGAGTTGCCCGGCCGGGCGTTACCTTCCGGCGCATGAGCGTGATACCCGACCCCGTCCCCGTCGACCGGCTCCACTTCGCCATGCCGCCCGTCCACGCGACGGCCGAGGAGGAACGCACCCACCGCAGACAGCGGCTCGCGGGCGCGCTCCGGCTCTTCGGGCGGCTCGGATACGAGGAGGGCGTCTCGGGCCACATCAGCGCCCGCGACCCGGAGCTCCCCGACTGCTACTGGGTGAACCCCTTCGGGGCGCCCTTCGAGGACCTCACCGCGAGCGACCTCGTCCTCGTCAACGGCGACGGGCAGGTCGTCCGGGGCGGCCAGCATGTCAACCAGGCGGCCTTCACCGTCCACGCCCAGGTCCACCGGGCCCGGCCCGACGTCGTCGCCGTCGCCCACACCCACTCGCTCCACGGACGGGCGCTCGCCGCGCTCGGCGAACTCCTCGACCCGCTTACCCAGGAGGCATGCGCCTTCTACCAGGACCACGCCCTCTACGACGCGTACACCGGCGTCACCGTCGACGCCGAGGAAGGCCGCCGGATCGCCCTCGCCCTCGGCTCGTTCAAGGCGATCGTGCTGCGCAACCACGGGCTGCTCACCGTCGGCTCCTCCGTCGACGCGGCGGCCTGGTGGTTCATCGCCATGGAACGCTGCGCCCAAGTCCAACTGGCCGCGCGGGCGGCCGGAAAGCCGGTGCCGATCGACCACCGGGACGCCGTCGCCACCCGCGAACAGCTCGGCAGCGACCTCGTCGGCTGGATCAACTACCAGCCACTCTGGCGCAGGATCAGCCGAGCGGAGCCCGAACTCCTGTCGTAACACCATCGCTTCACCCTTCTGTACGTCAATGAGATGGCGCGGCAATCACTCTCCGGCGGGGCGCACACGGCAGCTCCGGGAGCCGCCGGTACGACACAATTCCGTGGAATCAACGGCTGGTTGACCGTTCGGAACGCATCGGAGCGCACCGGAAAGCAACGGAACGGGTCGTGAAGTGAGCTCGGGAAGTGAGCACCGTGGCGGTTCAAGAGGCGAGACAGTACGGCGAACACGCGACGGCATGCGCCGGCTGCGCCCACTGCGGGAAGGCCGGCCACCGGCGCGCGGTCGCCGCCTTCCTCGCCCGGCGGGACGAGCTGGCCGCCGGGCACGGCGTCCCCGCGGCCGTCGCCCACTCGCCGGTCGCCGCCCGCCAGTGGGTCTCCGACGAGCTGGCCCAGTCCGCCCGCGCCGTGGCCGTCCGCGGCCGTGAGGCCGGGGCGGCCTGGCGCGACCGTGTACGCAGCGGGGGCATCGGCGCCGTCTGGGGCGCCGTCCTCGCCCTGCTGCTCGGCCAGGCCCTCACCGCGATCGGCGACGGCTGGACCGGTGCCCGCACGGCCGGCCTGTGCACCGCCCTCGTCTTCGCCGTCCTGCTCAGCGCCGCCGCCCACGCCCACCGGACACGCGGCGGTCTCCTCGCCCCCCTGATCGGCGAGGACAACCGGCTCTCCACCACCCGGGCCGTCGCTGCCGCCTGGCTCCTCCTCCTCGGCTTCACCCTCCTCTTCCTGGCCTTCCTCCGGCCGGGCCCGGCCGCCTTCGGCCTGTCCCGCGGTGCCGGCCTGCTCACCGTCTTCGCTCTCGTGTCGGCGGTCACCGTCACCGCCCGCCTCGTCGTCTCCGTCCGGATCGCGGCCGGCCGCCTCCAGAAGGTCCGCGCCGACCGTCCGCGCGCCGCCGACCTGCTCTGCGACGACAGCGGCCGGGCCGGCCTCGCCGACGTCCAGTACCTCCTCGTCTCCTGCGCCGTCCTGGCCCTGACGGCTGTCGGCCTCGCCCGCGACCCCGGCCGGCTCCCCGAGGTGCCCTGGTCGCTCGTGCTGCTCCTCGCCGTCTCCGCGGCCTGGCACCTCGCCACCAAGTGCACCGAGGGCGTCCGCCCCACGATCCACTCCGTCGTCCGCTCCCGGGAGGCGGGCGACCTCGACGCCCCGATCCGGACGGGCGACGACATCGAGATCCGCGGCTGCGGCTTCGTCCCGCCGGGCGCCGCCGCCCCCGACCCGCTGACCCGGCTGGTCGTGCGCATCGGCGCCGTCCACGCCCACGTCCCCCTGGTCCCCATCCCGGGTGGCTTCGCCAACCCGACGGACGGGGCCCTCACCGTCCCCCTCCCCGCGGACGTGGAGCCCGGCAGGGTGGAGGTCTCGGTCGTGACGGCGGCGGGCATCGAGACCAATCGGGTCACGATCGACGTCGTCGACTGAGCGTCCGGCCCTCTCCACGTGTCCCTCGGGCGCTGGTCCGAGGAGAATCGTTCCGCGAACAGTCGTACGGGGCATGGAGAGGTGACCGACGATGACGGGACGAGCGGACCGGACGAACGACACGCCAGGCGACCCGGGCGGGACCGGCGGTCCGGGCGCTTCCGGAGGCCCGGGAGACCAGGGCGGAACCGGCCGCCGCGCCCGGCGGAAGGCCACCTTCGCCCGGTGGCAGGTCAGCTTCGACCGATGGAAGGCCGTCGCCTCCCGCTACGCCCTCCTTCCGCTGCGGCTCTTCCTCGGGGTCACGTTCGTCTACGCCGCGCTCGACAAGCTCACCGACTCCGCCTTCTTCGCCGCCGAGGGCAGCGGCTCCATCGGCGAGACGATGCGCGCCGTGCGGGACAGCTCGGCGATCCCCGCCCTCGTCGACCTCGCCCTCAAGAACCCCGCCGGCTTCGGGTACGCCATCGCCTTCGGAGAGCTCGCCGTCGGGATCGGGACCCTGCTCGGTCTCTACGCCCGCGTGGCGGCGCTCGGCGGCGTGCTGATCTCCCTGAGCCTCTGGCTGACCGTGAGCTGGCAGGTGAGCCCGTACTACCTCGGCAACGACCTCGCCTATCTGATGGCCTGGCTTCCGCTGCTGCTGGCAGGGGCCTCCGAGCTGTCGGCGGACAGGTTCCTCGCGGATCGACGGCGCCGTATTCGATAGGCGACCCAGGTCACCAGGGCGGCCGTGCCCAGGCCGCCGCAGAGCACCGGGATCACCGCGTACCACGGGGTCGTCCAGGCACCGGTGAGGTCGCCCGCGTACAGGGCGGCCAGGGCGAGGGCGGTGAGGCCGACGAGCAGCCGGCCGGGGCGGAACTCATGAAGCAGCACGGGTGACCTCCACCTGTCCGATGCCGACCTCGAGCGAGAGGTCCAGCGTGCCTGCCGGGGCGATCCCGGCCGGCGGGGCGATCGTGCGGGTCTCGACCTGGTCCGGGGCGATGTCGATGTCGTCCGCGGGCTGTCCGGGAAGCTGGAGATCGCCGAGCCCCACCTCGGCGTGGAGCTTCACGACCACGTCCTTCGGGACGACCACCTTGAGCTGTCCGGCGCCCACCTCGGCCCGGGTGGCGACGGTCGTGCCCGCGGGGACCGGCAGCGCCGACAAGTCGAGCAGGCCCACGCCGGTCCCCAGCTCGTAGTGCGGCTGCACCGCGGCGACGGAGGCCGGCTTCCACGTCTCGCGGACCCAGTCCGTGGTGATCCGGTCGGGCAGGGCCACCGCCCCGGCGAGCAGGCAGGCCGTGAGGATGGTGAGGAAGACCGTCCCGAACCCGGTGCGGCCGAGGAAGCTGCTGACGACGAGGCCCAGGCCGAACACCGCGAGGGCGGCCACCAGCCCTGTCGCCAGGCTCCTGCCCAGCGGCTCGGACTCCCAGGTGAGGGCGGTGCCGAGGCCGGCCGCGAGCAGGGCGAGCAGCTGGACGAGACCGGCGATGGAGAGCGGGCTCCGCCGGATGGACGGAGCCGGCCGGTCGGCGCGGGAGGGATCCGGTCCCCACTGGCTTCCGGGCCTCGGCACCTCGCCGTCGACCTTGCCGTCCTCGTCGGGGATGCCGTGCGGTCCCCAGAGATAGCCGAGCGCCACCCTGCCCGTCGATCCGTCCTTGACGATCGGGCCCTTCCACCAGGACTGGTACTCGACGCGGGGCGGGGCCTTGGTCTCGGGAGGCGCCTCGGCGACCATCTGGGCGGCCGCCGTCTCGATCCGGCTCTCCGCCTCGCTGCCGGCCGCCCGGCGCCGCGACCAGACCGCCGCGCCGCACACCGCGAGCGACAGCAGCATCGTGAAGCCCAGCATCGACCCGCTGCGCAGCATCGACAGGAAGATCCCGCAGCCGATCAGCGCCATGAACACGGCAGACAGGGAGGCGCCGGTGACCCGGCCCGTCAGCAGTCTGCGTGCCTCGTTCTCCTCCTCGCCCGCGAGCGGAACGAGCAGCCACGCGAAGCCGTAGAAGATCAGGCCGACGCCGCCTGTCACGGACAGCACGCCGACCGTGATCCGGAAGATCACCGGGTCGAGGTCGAAGTGCCGGCCGAGGCCGGCGCAGACTCCGCCGACGAGCTTGCCGCTCCGCGAACGCTGCAGAGGCAGAGAGGCATCGGCCTCCGCCGGCGGCGGGGCCTCGTGGGTCGAAGGCTTCGAACTCGTCATGCGTCCATGGTGACGGCCCGTGACCCGGAGCGGCACCGGGACCGACCCTGGCCCGACCCTGATATTCGAAGGGGTGTCGCCCCTGAGGCGTTACCAGGGGCGATCTCAGGGCCGACCCTGATGTCCGGGGCAGGCCGAACGTGTGACGATCGGTGCATGTCCGCAGCCGCTCGTGTCACCGAGACCGACGAACCACCCGTGCGCAGGCTCTACCGGAGCGCCGACGGGCGGTGGCTCGGTGGTGTCGCAAGCGGCCTCGCGGGCCACCTCGGACTCCCGGTCGTCTGGGTGCGCGCGCTGTTCGCGGTGCTCTTCTTCACCGACGGGCTCGGAGGCCTGCTCTACGCGGTCTTCTGGATCGTCGTCCCGCTCGGTGTCGGAGGCCGGGCCGCTCCCCGCCCCGTCTTCGAGATCACTCCGGACGGCCGCCGCCGGCTGCGCAAGCCCGACCGCGGACAGGTCTTCGCCCTGATCGCGCTCGCGATCGGCGGCGCGATCCTCGTCGGGAACATCAGCATCGACAACGAGTACGGGCGGTACGTCTGGCCCGTCCTCCTCATCTGCGTCGGTGTCGTCCTCGTCTGGCGCCAGGCGGACAACGCCCGCCGGGCCAGCTGGACCGATGCCGGCCGGCACAGACGGACCCTCCAGGTCGCCCGCGGACTCGTCGGCGTCGCCCTCGTCGGCACCGGCCTCGCGGTCTTCGTGGTGGTCCGCGGCTCCGTCGCCCAGCTCGGGACGGCCTTCACCGCCGCCGTCGCGGTGCTCACCGGGATAGCCCTGCTCGCGGGGCCCTGGCTGGTCCGGATGTCGCAGGACCTCACGGAGGAGCGGACCATGCGCATTCGCGCGCAGGAGCGCGCCGAGGTCGCGGCGCACGTCCACGACTCGGTGCTGCACACCCTCACGCTGATCCAGCGCAACGCCGACGAAGCGGGGGAGGTGCGCCGGCTCGCCCGCGCACAGGAGCGGGAGCTGCGGAACTGGCTCTACAAGCCCGAGGGCACCGGCCGGGACGAGGAGGAGCCCGCGACCCTCGCGGAAGCGGTGAAGAAGGCCGCGGCGGAGGTCGAGGACAAGCACGGAGTCCCGTTGGAGGTGGTCGTCGTCGGCGACTGCCCGCTCGACGAGAAACTGACCGCACAGATGCAGTCCGCGCGCGAGGCGATGGTGAACGCCGCCAAGTACGGTGGCGAGGGCGGGGCGGTGCAGGTTTTCGCCGAGGTGGAGGGCCGCATGGTCTTCGTCTCGGTGCGGGACCGCGGTCCGGGCTTCGACCTGGACGCGGTACCCGAGGATCGGATGGGCGTACGAGAATCGATCATCGGCCGTATGCAGCGCAACGGCGGTTCGGCCCGGTTGCGGTCCGTGCCGGGCGGGGGCACCGAAGTGGAGCTTGAGATGGAGAGGGCGGACGGATGAGCGACGAGACCGGGGCAGCGACCGGGGCCGAGGCGGGGGCGACGGCGCCGGGTACGGAACGCCGGGTGCGGGTCGTGCTCGTCGACGACCACCGCATGTTCCGTACGGGCGTGCAGGCGGAGATCGGCCGGACCGAGGTCACCGGGGTCGAGGTGGTGGGCGAGGCCGCCGACGTCGACCAGGCGGTCACGGTCATCACCGCGACCCGGCCCGAGGTCGTCCTCCTCGACGTGCACCTGCCGGGCGGTGGCGGCGTCGAGGTGTTGCGCCGCTGCGCGAGCCTGATGGTGGCCTCCGAGGACCCGGTCCGTTTCCTGGCGCTGTCCGTCTCGGACGCGGCCGAGGACGTGATCGGGGTGATCCGGGGCGGTGCCCGCGGCTACGTCACGAAGACGATCACCGGTACCGACCTGGTCGACTCGATCTTCCGTGTCCAGGAGGGCGACGCCGTCTTCTCGCCCCGCCTGGCCGGGTTCGTCCTCGACGCCTTCGCCTCGACGGACGCGCCGCCCGTGGACGAGGACCTGGACCGGCTCACGCAGCGGGAGCGCGAGGTGCTGCGGCTGATCGCCCGCGGCTACGCGTACAAGGAGATCGCCAAGCAGCTCTACATCTCGGTGAAGACGGTCGAGTCGCACGTCTCGGCGGTGCTGCGGAAGCTCCAGCTCTCCAACCGCCATGAGCTGACCCGCTGGGCCACCGCCCGCCGCCTGGTCTGAACGACCCCACCCGGGCCGCGACAGCCGGTCACCCCACGCCGGTCACCCCACGCGGGTCGCTCCGGCGAAGGGCATCTCGTCGATCGGGGCTACCCGCACCGGGGCGCCGGGGCGGGGGGCGTGGATCATCTGGCCGCCGCCGATGTAGAGCCCGACATGGCTGATCCCCGAGTAGAAGAACACCAGGTCACCGGGGGCGAGCTGGGAGCGGGAGACGCGCTGGCCGGCGTTGATCTGGGTGTACGTGGTGCGCGGCAGGGAGACGCCGGCCGCGCGCCAGGCGGCCTGGGTGAGCCCGGAGCAGTCGTACGCGGACGGACCCGTCGCTCCCCACACGTACGGCTTGCCGAGCTGTGCGCGGGCGAAGGAGACGGCCTCGGCGGCCCGGGTGTTCGGGGCGGTCACGGGGCCGCGCTCGTCGCCTGAGGATCGATCGGCGCGCGCCGCCGTCGAGCCGCCGGTTCCGGCGCCCGTGGCCGTACCGCCGTCCGTACGCGTACCGATGCTCGTGCCGTTGCCTTCCGGGGCGCGGGCGCTGTCCCGGGCCGCGACGGCGGCGTCGTACCGGGCGCGCTCCTCCGCCGTCAGCCGGGCGAGCAGGGTCCTGGCCGCCTCCAGCTTGCCGAGGACGACGGCCTTCTGCCGCCGCAGCTCCTCCTCGTGCCCGCGCAGTGCGGTCAGCCGTCCCGCGGACTCGTCGCGCAGCTGCCGGAGCGCGCCGAGTTCGCGCCGCACGGCGGTGACGGCCTTCGCCTGCCGGTCCGCGGCCTTCTCCGCGAGCGCGGCCCGCTCCAGGTACTCGTCGGGGTCGGACGTGAGGGCGAGCTGCACGGCGGGGTCGAGGCCGCCGGAGCGGTACTGCGCGGTGGCCATGGCCCCGAGCCCGTCCCGGGCGGTGTTGAGGCGCTCGGCCCTGCGGGCGGCCTCGTCGCGCAGCCGGTCGAACGCCGCGCGGGAGGCGTCGGCCCGCTCCTTCGCCCCGTTGTACTTCTCCGTCGCGACCTCGGCCTCGTGGTAGAGCCGGTCGACCTTCGCCTTGACCTGGGCGGTGGTGAGTCGGGGGTCCGCGTGCCCGGACCCCTCGAAGAGCGTCGCGGTCGCCGCGGAGGCGAGGGCGAGGGTGGCGGCGGTGCGGACCGCCGGACCACCGAGCGGGGACGGCCTGGGTTTTCGGTGCGCTGCCACGAGGGCGGGTCACATCCTCTTCCCTGCGGGGGAACGGTGCCCGCCGGGCCGACGGCGGGCCGCACAGGGGAGACGGACCGCCGCCGGGTTTTCCTGGCGGGGATGACCGGCAGCCGCCGGGTGACCGGCGGTGGTGGGAGCCGGCCACCTGCTGGAGGACGCTAAACCTCGGGGTCACGCCCCGGCAGTGACTTGACCGCTATTGGCGGCAGGTGATGGACATGGACCGATCTCGTTCGTCCGGGGTGACGGCCCGGGAGACATTGCGGCAGACGACCGACCGAAGCACCGGAGGCAGTGGACCCGGCCGGAGAGTGGTGCTAAGGCCCCGGTTAGGCTCCGCCCATGGACGTACTCATCAATGTCTTCGTCGCCCTGCACATCATCGGTATCGCCTCCCTCCTGGGCGGATTCCTCACCCAGATGAAGGCGATGGGCGCCGGTACGGCCCGTTTCACCCCGGCGATGCTGCACGGTGCGCTGGTCATGCTGATCACGGGCGTCGCGCTCGTCGGCCTCAACCAGGCCGACGACCAGACCGTGAACAACATCAAGATCGGCATCAAGCTGGCCGTGCTCGTCGTGATCCTCGGACTGGTCTACGTCAAGCGCGACGAGGAGAAGGTCGACAAGGGCCTTTTCGCCGCGGTCGGCGCCCTCACCACGGCGAACATCTTCATCGCCACCCTCTGGGTGTGACCCGTTTCCCGGGAGCGTGACGAAGGCCGTCCCGAAGGCGGACCCGGATGTCGGTGGGGCGTCCTAGACTCGTGAGGCGATGAGCAGCCTCTTTGACGACAGCTTCCTGGCCGGCCTCCAGAACTCCTCGGGGGAGGCCCCGCCCCCGCCCGAGGACGACGAGCACGGTGCCCCGGTCCCCGAGCAGGTCCCGCACGACCTCTTCGGGGAGCACTTCGACGCGCCCCCGCCCCGGGACGCTTACTACCGCGACGGCGCGGCGCGCCCCGTCGTGGACCCGGCCGCGCTCCTGGACGGGCTGAACGACGAGCAGCGCGCCGCCGTCGTCCACACCGACACCCCGCTGCTCATCGTCGCCGGAGCCGGCTCCGGCAAGACCCGGGTGCTGACCCACCGCATCGCCCACCTCCTGGGCACGCGGCACGTCCATCCCGGCCAGATACTGGCGATCACCTTCACCAACAAGGCCGCCGGCGAGATGAAGGAGCGCGTCGAGCAGCTCGTCGGCCCGCGGGCCAACGCCATGTGGGTCATGACCTTCCACAGCGCGTGCGTGCGCATCCTGCGCCGCGAGTCGAAGCGGCTCGGCTTCACGTCCTCCTTCTCGATCTACGACGCCGCCGACTCCAAGCGGCTGATGTCGCTGGTCTGCCGCGACCTGGACCTCGACCCGAAGAAGTTCCCGCCGAAGTCCTTCAGCGCCAAGATCTCGAACCTCAAGAACGAGCTGATCGACGAGGAGTCCTTCGCCGACCAGGCCGTCGACGGCTTCGAGAAGACGCTCGCCGAGGCGTACCGGATGTACCAGGCACGGCTGCGCGAGGCCAACGCCCTGGACTTCGACGACATCATCATGACGACGGTCCATCTGCTCCAGGCGTTCCCCGACGTCGCCGAGCACTACCGCCGCCGCTTCCGCCACGTCCTCGTCGACGAGTACCAGGACACCAACCACGCCCAGTACACCCTCGTACGGGAGCTCGTCGGCACGGGCTACGAGGACCTCGGCCCGGCCGAGCTGTGCGTCGTCGGCGACGCCGACCAGTCGATCTACGCCTTCCGCGGCGCGACCATCCGCAACATCCTCCAGTTCGAGGAGGACTACCCGGACGCGACGACGATCCTCCTGGAGCAGAACTACCGCTCCACGCAGACGATCCTCTCCGCGGCGAACGCGGTCATCGAGCGCAACGAGTCCCGCCGCCCCAAGAACCTGTGGACGAACGCGGGCGCGGGCGCGCAGATCACCGGCTACGTCGCCGACACCGAGCACGACGAGGCACAGTTCGTCGCCGACGAGATCGACCGGCTCACGGACACCGGCGAGGCCAAGGCAGGCGACGTCGCCGTCTTCTACCGGACCAACGCCCAGTCCCGTGTCTTCGAAGAGATCTTCATCCGCGTCGGACTGCCCTACAAGGTCGTCGGCGGCGTGCGCTTCTACGAGCGCAAGGAGGTCCGGGACGTCCTCGCGTACCTCCGGGTCCTCGCCAACCCCGAGGACAACGTCCCGATGCGCCGCATCCTCAACGTGCCGAAGCGGGGCATCGGCGAGCGCGCCGAGGCGATGATCGACGCCCTCTCCCTGCGGGAGAAGATCACCTTCCCGCAGGCCCTCAAGCGGGTCGACGAGGCGTACGGCATGGCCGCCCGCTCGGCGAACGCCGTGAAGCGCTTCAACGCGCTGATGGACGAGCTGCGCACCGTCGTCGAGTCCGGCGCCGGCCCCGCCGTCGTCCTGGAGGCCGTCCTGGAGCGCACGGGCTACCTGGCCGAGCTCCAGGCCTCGACCGACCCGCAGGACGAGACCCGTATCGAGAACCTCCAGGAACTCGCCGCCGTCGCCCTCGAGTTCGAGCAGGAGCGCGGCGAGGAGCCCGCGACCCTCGCCGAGTTCCTGGAGAAGGTCGCCCTCGTCGCCGACTCCGACCAGATCCCGGACGAGGACGAGGAGGGCCGGGGCGTCATCACGCTGATGACGCTGCACACCGCCAAGGGCCTCGAGTTCCCGGTGGTGTTCCTCACCGGCATGGAGGACGGCGTCTTCCCGCACATGCGCGCCCTCGGGCAGGCGAAGGAGCTGGAGGAGGAGCGGCGCCTCGCGTACGTCGGCATCACGCGCGCCCGCGAGCGGCTCTACCTCACCCGTTCGTCGATGCGCAGTGCCTGGGGCCAGCCCTCGTACAACCCGGCCTCGCGCTTCCTGGAGGAGATCCCGCCCGCGTACCTGGAGTGGAAGCGGACCGGTCCGATGGCGAAGCCCGCCGGGCCGACCTCGGGCATCACCTCCTCGCTCTCCGCGTCCCGCGCGCGCTCCGGCCCCTCGGGCTTCGCCACCCGGCGTGCCGGTGAGAAGCCGGTGATCTCCCTCCAGATCGGCGATCGCGTCACGCACGACCAGTTCGGTCTGGGCACGGTGACGGCGGTGACGGGGGTCGGCGCGGACGCCCAGGCGACGATCGACTTCGGCGACGAGAAGCCGAAGCGGCTGCTCCTGCGGTACGCGCCGGTCGAGAAGTTGTAGCGCGTGCGCATGCGAGAGGGCCCCGGCTTCGGCCGGGGCCCTCTCGCATACGCGGGTGAAGATCAGCTGGTCGGGTCGAGCCCGTGGCTGCGCAGCCAGGCCAGCGGGTCGATGGCGTAACCGCCGCCCGGCCGGACCTCGAAGTGGAGGTGCGGGCCGGTGGAGTTGCCGGTGTCGCCCGAGTACGCGATGACGTCGCCGGCCTTGACCTGGCCGTAGCGGATCTTGGCGCTGCTGAGGTGGCAGTACCAGGTCTCCGTGCCGTCGGGGGCGGTCACGATCACCATGTTGCCGTAGGCGCTGTTCAGCTGGGTGCGGACGGTGCCGTCCGTGGCGGCCATCACGGGCGTGCCGGTCTGCACGGGGAAGTCGATGCCGGTGTGCACGGACATCCAGTTGACGCCGGACTGGCCGAAGCGCGCGCTGAGCCGGTGGAGCTCCACCGGCAGCATGTACTTGGGGCGGAGCGCCTCCTTGCGGGCCGCTTCCTCCTCGCGCTTCTTCTTGTCGGCCGCCTGGCGGGCCTTGAGGTCGATGCGCTCCTGGGTGCGGCTCGCGCGGTCGCCGAAGTCGCGGGCGTCCTCGCTGAGCGCGGCCAGCTGCGTGTCGAGGGCGCTGTTGGCGGCGACCTGCTTGACGGAGCCGGGGTCGGCCGCGGCGAGGGCGGTGGTGTCCTTCTTGCCGCCGTCGGTGGTGGGGTTGGTGAGCCCGCTGACGGAGGCGGCGGCGATGCCGGCGACGCCCATGACACAGGCGGAGGGGACGGCGACGGTCAGCAGGGCGGACCGTTTGGCGGGCGTACGGCGGCGGCCGCGGCTGCTGCCCGAGCCGCGGCGCACGGGGCGGCCCGCGAGCGGGGACTCCGTACGGAGCTCGGCGGCCGGTTCGGCGGCGGGTTCGACGATGGATTCGGCGCTGGTTTCGGCGACGGGCTCGGCGTAGGCGAAGTTCTCGGCGTCGTCGTGGAGGGCGTCGTCGTGGACGGTGTCCTCGGCGGCGTCCACGAGGTCGTCGGCGTAGGCGTACTCGGCCTGCGCTTCCTGCTGCTCATGGGCGAGGTCGAACGCGAACTCGGCGGTGTGTTCCGCCTGCGGGGTGTACTGCTGGGGGACGAGCGGCTCGGCCTCGGAGGCCGCCTGGTTCCAGGCGGTGGCGTCGTAGGCGCCGGTCTCGGTCGCGAAGGCGGGGGCCGCCCACTGGCCGGTGGCGTCGTAGGCCTCGTAGCCGTACGCGCCCTGGGCGGCGTACGCGCCGGCGTGGACGGTCTCGTACTGGCCGGTCTGCTGGGCGTCGGTCCAGGCGGAGGCGTCCCACTGCCCGGTGGTGTCGTAGTGCCCGGTGGTGTCGTACTGGCCGGCCGTGTCGTACTGCTGCCCGCCGGTTTCGTACTGCGTGTGCGTGGCGGCGCTTCCGTATCCGTACTGGTCGGTGGCCTGCCACTGGCCCGTGGTGTCCCACTGGCCCGTCGTGTCGTACTGCTGCTGACCTGTGGTGTCGTACTGACCGGTCATCCCGTACTGGCCGAAGTCCCACTGGCCGCTGTGGTCGGCCTGACCCGCGGGGTAGGCGCCGAACAGCGGGTCGACGGCGAAGCTGCCTGTGGTGTGGGCGTCGTTTCCGACGTACCCGGCGTGGGGGTGCTGGTCGTTCACCAACGTCTCTCTCGCCTCGGCAGCAGGACCAGTCCGGGGCGGGCCCGATGAGGGGTGTCCCGGGGGAAGCAGTGGCGCGACTGTACCCGGCGGTATGCGCAACCGACAATCTTCGGAGGCGTTTGAGCCCGCAGGAAACGGGCAATCGGCCGTGTTTCGCCAGCTCGGGGAGAGAGCTTTGGCCTTGTGTTCGAGGAACGTTCGAAGAACAAGGTGTGAGTCGGCCGGATCCAGGGGCTGGCCGGGGGCGCGCCTGAGTGCTCAGGATGGCCCGATGAACTCGATCCGGCTCGGGGCCTCGCTGGCGCTGCGGCGCATCGGGCGGTACGGACTGGCCGCCGTGGACGCCTCGGCGGACTTCCGGCACCTGGGGAACAGCGCGTACGTCGGCGCCGCTGCCGGCGAGGAGCTGGCGCTCGCCACCGGCCGGGGGCAGCGGGACCTCACCGACCTGGACGGACTGCGGCCATACCTGCGGCGGCGGGCTCGACGGCTTCTGGGTGCACCTGGACGCCGACGTGCTGGACCCCGCCGTCATGCCGGCGGTCGACAGTCCCGACCCGGACGGGCTCCTGCCGCACGAGCTGCGCCCACTCCTTGCCGGCCTGCTCGCCTCGGATCACTGCGTGGGCCTCAACGTCACGATCTACGACCCCGACCTGGACCCGGAGGGCACGGCCGGCGCGCTCCTCGCCGACCTCCTGGTCGCGGCCCTCGGCGCCCGCTGACGTGGGTGGGCAGGAGGCCGCGATCACACGTCGACGGCACAGCGGGAATCAGGCGACGGAGGCGGCGCCCGGCTCCCCTTCGTGAGCGCCGCCCGGAGCCACCGGGCCACCGGCGTCCAGGGCGCCGAGCACCCCGGTGGCCACCGTCGGATGGACGGGCAGCGCGAGATGGCCGATGCCGCTGACGCGGACGTTGTGCACGAGGAGATCGGGATGGTCGAGGCGCGCGGTCTCGACCGGCACCATCACCTGGTCGAGATCGCTCCAGAAACTGACGAACCGCGTACGGCAACCGGGCGCCGGGCCGGCCAGCTCCCGCAGGACCGCCGAACCGGGGCGCATCTGCCGCACCAGGGGATGCGCGTCGGCGAGCGGGGCCACGGTGGTGCCGGAGTGCGGGGTGCCGAGCATGACCAGGGTGCGTACCTGGGTGTCACCGCCCAGCCGCTGGACGTAGTAGCGGGCGATGAGCCCGCCCAGGCTGTGTCCGACGATGTCGACCTCGGTGTGTCCCGTGCGGGCGCGGATCTCCTCCACCCGCCGCCCGAGCAGCTCGGCGGCGCTCCGCAGGTCGCAGGTGAGCGGTGAGTAGTTGAGCGACTCGACGCAGTCACGGCCGTGCCGGGTGAGGGTGCGACGCAGCAGGACGAAGACGGAGCGGTTGTCGACGAAGCCGTGCAGCAGGACGACCGGGCGCAGGCCCGGGGTGATCGTCGCGTGCGGATCGGCGTCGGGACCGGCGTTGGAACCGGCGGCTGGATCGCTCGTGCGAGTGGCGGGGGAGAGGCGCTCGGCCACGATCCCGGAGGGGTAGAGGACGAGATGCCCGGTGAGGATCGCGAGCTCCAAGGCGGTGGCCTTCATCAGGGCGGTGACCTTGGAGAGCTTCATCGCCGACCTCCCGAGCGGCACGCGGGGCCGGACGATACGGAGGTACGCCGCACCCCGCGCCGCACGGACGGCGGCACGGAGGTACGGCGACCTCGTCGCGGCTCCCTTGCGACCGGGCCCCGCTTGCGGCTGGTGGGCCCAGGAGGAGGGCCCGAAGCGGGGAACGGCGCATGGCGAACATGTCCCACGTGTGATTTCCCCCTCGCTCGCCACCGCGAAACGGCCGCTTGCGGGATGCTGGCGATAACGTTCGTTCACCTCCCCGGCAATCAAGCGCGGGGGTCGCATGTGGAGGCAGTGATGGGTGTGACCGGTCCGATCCGCGTGGTGGTCGCCAAGCCGGGTCTCGACGGCCACGATCGCGGGGCCAAGGTGATCGCGCGGGCGCTGCGCGATGCCGGTATGGAGGTCATCTACACCGGTCTCCACCAGACGCCCGAGCAGATCGTCGACACCGCGATCCAGGAGGACGCCGACGCGATCGGTCTCTCCATCCTCTCGGGCGCGCACAACACGCTCTTCGTGAAGGTCCTGGAGCTGTTGAAGGACCGTGACGCGGAGGACATCAAGGTCTTCGGCGGCGGCATCATCCCGGACGCGGACATCGCACCGCTGAAGGAGAAGGGCGTGGCGGAGATCTTCACGCCGGGCGCGACGACCGCGTCCATCGTCGACTGGGTGAACGCGAACGTCCGCGTGGCGGCCTGACCGGCCTGACCGGTCCGACGTCCTCGCGTGCCTCGCTTGTCAGGGCCCTCCCTTCGGGGAGGGCCCTTCGCCGTGGTGCCGCCCCTTCAGACGGGGACCTGGGTGAGCTCGGCGCGCATCGCCGCGCGGAGCCGGAGCGTGGAGACCAGCCGCTGGAACGCCTCGGACCAGTAGCCGCCCGCGCCGGGCGCGGTGTCCTCCTCCTCTTCGTCGGGCAGGGCCGTCAGGGAGTCCAGATGCCGCGCCGCCTCCGGTGCGAGACAGCGCTCCGCGAGGCCCATCACCCCGCTGAAGCTCCATGGGTAACTGCCCGCGTCCCGGGCGATGTCGAGGGCGTCGATCACGGCGGCGCCCAGCGGCTCGGCCCAGGGCACGGCGCACACGCCGAGCAGCTGGAACGCCTCCGACAGGCCGTGGGCGGCGACGAAGGAGGCGACCCAGCGCGCCCGTTCGTCCGCCGGGAGCGTCGCCAGGAGCTGCGCCCGCTCGGCCAGGGACGAGGTTCCGGGGCCTGTCGCGGGCGGGATCGCGGGGGAGCCGAGCAGCGCGCGCGACCAGGACGCGTCCCGCTGCCGCACGGCCGCCCGACACCAGGCGGCGTGCAGCTCGCCCTGCCAGTCGTCGGCGACCGGCAGCGCCACGATCTCCTCCGGAGTCCGTCCGCCGAAGCGGACGGGCCAGCAGGCGAGCGGGGCGGCCTCGACGAGCTGGCCCAGCCACCAGGAACGCTCGCCCCGTCCGGCCGGCGGGTTCGGCACGACCCCGTCGCGCTGCATCGCCGCGTCGCACTCGTGCGGGGCCTCGACGGAGATCGTGGGCGATTCCGCCGTCCGGTCGAGGCCGACGCAGGTGGCGGCCCGGCCGGCCATCCGGCCCGCGAACGCCGAGGCGGGCAGGGCGGAGAGCAGCTCGGCGGCGGTTGCGCGGACGTTGCGGCTGCGGTCGGCGAGGGCCGCCTCCAGGAACTCCTCGTCCGCGTCGGAGAGTCCGGTCCGCAGCGAGTCCAGGAACATCAGCCGGTCCTCCGCCCGCTCGGCGGTCCAGGTGGACACCAGGAGGGCGAGGCCGGCCGCCGGGTCCCCGGTCCGTACGGCGGCGAGCAGCGTGACCCGCTCGGCGAACAGGCCCTCGTCCCACAGGACCCTGACGCCCTCGGTGTCCCCGGGTGACGGGAGCCGGCCGGCCGCGCCCGTACCCCGCAGCGCGAACCGCCACTCGGGGTTCAGGCCGGCCAGCCACAGGCCGCGCGGTCCGGCGAGCCTGAGGGCCTGGGGCCGCAGGTCGGTGCGGGCCCTGGCCGCGTCGAGCAGGGCGGGCAGAGTGGCGGGCGGTGCCTTGTACCCGCGCTCGTTGGCGAGGGCCAGCCACTGGGGCAGCAGTTCGGCGAGGTCGGGCGCGGCCCCGCGGCGCCCGGCGGCGGGCGACGGCGCGGCCCGCCCGGCGAGGAGCTGGTCGAGCCGTCGCCGGGCCGCCTCGGGCAGCGGCCGGCGCGGGTCCTCCGGCGCGGGTTCGGGCGGTGGCGCGGCGGGTCCGGGGCGCAGCCCCGCCCTGCGCCGTACGGTGTGCAGCGCGGCGGCGTCGAGCAGCGCACCCGGCAGGTCCGCGCCGGCCGGACGGGAGCCCGCCGTGCCCGGTCCCGTCCCGTCAGGTCCCGTCCCGTCAGGGTCCGTCACACCCGGGCCCGTCCCGCCCGGGCCCGTCGCCCCCGCGAGGACCGAGGGCGGCCGTCGGTCCGTGCCGAGGAGCGCGGAGGTGACGAGTTCCTCCCAGACGCGGGCGCTGTCGTCGCCGTCGCCGCCACCGTCGGAGCCTGCGGCGTACGGGGCGGGCGTGGTCGCGCGCGTGTTCATCGGGGTCCTCCGTGCGGTCGGGGGAGGTGGCGGGCCGTCATATGAGGGGGACCGTCTCGGCGGGCGCCTCCGGCGACCAGGCGGCCAGCGGGGTGAATCCGCGGTGGCCGCACTCGCCGAAGACGGTCACGGGAGCGCCGCCGGAGAGGGCGACGAGGCGCCAGAGTCCGGGCCGGTTCTGCGCGGCGGGCGTCAGCGGCAGGGCCTCGCGGCCGTCCGCGTCGGCGAGCTGCCAGCCGTACTCCGCCCGCGCCGGGACGACCTGGCGCAGGGTCACGGGCCAGGAGTCCAGCCACGGATCCTCGCGCAGCGCACGCCCGTACGCGTCGAGACCCTCGCCCACCGGACCGCCAGGCGGCGGGGAGACGGGGGCGTCGACCGGGACGAACTGCTCGCCCGGCTCCGCGCGCAGCCGGCCGGCGCCCGCGTACGGGGTCAGCTCGCCGTCGAGGAGCGCGCCCACGGGGAGCGCGAGGCCGGGGGCCCGGCCGGCCGCGCCGAAGGAGAGGAGGAACGCGGTCCGTCCGGTCGAGGCGCCGTGCAGCCAGACCCGCCGGGTGGTCAGCCGGGCGTCGGCCGTGTCGTACTGCGCGAGGACGTGCCAGTGGTCGCGCACCGGGACGCCGTCGGCCGGGGCGGTGAGGCCGACCCGGGTCCGCACGGTCGTGGCGAAGTCGGCGGGCAGCCGGTCGGCGGCGAGCCAGGCCCGGTCGAGGAGGTGGGTCAGCGCACACTCCTCCAGGAGGCGCACGGGCCAGCCGGGACCCGAACCCGGTATCGCGCCCAGCTCCCTGACCCGGCCCGCGAGCCCCGGAGCCTGGGCGTCGACCATGCGGGCCGCGGTCTCCTCCCACAGGCCGTACCCGGTCTGCTCGGCCGTGGCCAGGCCGCCGCGCAGCAGGTCGGCGAGCCGCTGCTCCAACTCCTGCGCGCCCGCGGTGATCCGGGCCGCCCTGCGCTCGGCCCTGCGCCGCGCGGCCTCGGGATCCGCCGGGGCCTTGGAGGCGCCGGTCCCGGCCGGCCGGGCCGGGCTCCCGACGCCGCCCCGGCGCTTCGCGAGCCACGGTGCCGCCCACTCCGGCGGGGCGCCGTCCGCCACCGCCGTACCGTCCGACGCCTGGAGCAGCAGCAGTCCCAGCGCGTGCTTGCACGGGAACTTCCGGCTGGGGCATCCGCACGTGTACGCGGGCCCCGTGAGGTCGACGACCGTCTCGTACGACCGGCCGCCGCTGCCCCCGCACACACCCCAGACGGCTCCCTCGCCGCGGCCCGTGCCCGACCACGGCCCGGCCGTGCCCAGCTCGCTCCCCGCTCTGCGTGAGGCCTCGTCAGGAGCCAGTGCCAGCACCTGATCAGCCGTCCAGCGCACCCCCATGGCATTCATGTCACCGACCGTAGACGCCGCCACTGACAACGCCCCTGGCCTCCGGGAAGGGATTTGACTTTACTCTTTCTTTACGATTCTCTGCGCGTGACCGAAGATCAGCACCACCCGTCCAGGGGGACCCCCTCATGAAGCGCACCGTCCGTACCGCCGTCTCGGCCCTCGCCGCCGCCGGGCTCGCCCTCGGCCTCGGGGCCTGCTCGGAGGCCGCGGAGAAGGCCGTCGACCAGGTCGACAAGACCGTCACCGAGTCCTACGAGGTCACGTACGAGGTCGGCGGCAAGAGCATCGAGACCATCGAGTTCCACGCCGGTGACGGCAGTGCCATGGCGCCGAAGGTCGAGTCGGAGAAGAAGCCGACCACGCCGTGGAAGAAGACCGTGAAGCTGCACGGCATCATGCCGCCGGCCGTCATGCCGGTCTCGCTCGACCCCGCGAGCCTTACCTGCAAGGTCGTCTACCAGGGCAAGGTCATCAAGGAGTCCAAGGGCGAGCAGGCGATGGCGGGCGGCTGCGTCGCCGTCTCCCCGATCGTGGGCTGACCTCCCCGATCGTGGGCTGACCCTCCCTCACCCCGCCCTCCCGGCAGGGCACCTGACCAGCGGCGACAGCCGATTGTCAGTGGGATGGTGCACGGTGGATCGCACAACAGGTCGAGCGATCTGGAGGGGGATCCATGACCGTGCCCGAAACTGTCGCGCAGCCCGGTTCCGGTGTCGAGACGCACACCGGACCGGGCCTGCCCGAGGCCACCACCGCGGCCCTGAGGCCGCACGCCGAGCACGCCTTCGCCGACGAACTCACCGCACTCGCCGCCGCCGACGACCGGCCGCGGCCCGCCCGCTGGCGCCTCTCGCCCTGGGCCGTCGCCACCTATCTCCTCGGCGGCACGCTCCCCGACGGGACGGTGATCACGCCCAAGTACGTCGGACCGCGCCGCATCGTCGAGGTCGCCGTCACCACGCTCGCCACCGACCGGGCGCTCCTGCTGCTCGGTGTGCCCGGCACCGCGAAGACCTGGGTCTCCGAGCACCTGGCCGCCGCCGTCAGCGGCGACTCCACACTCCTCGTCCAGGGCACCGCGGGCACGCCCGAGGAAGCCGTCCGGTACGGCTGGAACTACGCGCGGCTCCTCGCCCACGGCCCCAGCCGCGACGCACTCGTGCCCAGCCCCGTGATGCGGGCGATGGCGCGGGGCATGACCGCCCGGGTCGAGGAGCTCACCCGCATCCCCGCCGACGTGCAGGACAGCCTCATCACGATCCTGTCCGAGAAGACCCTGCCGGTCCCGGAGCTCGGCGAGGAGGTGCAGGCCGTCCCCGGCTTCAACCTCATCGCCACGGCCAACGACCGCGACCGGGGCGTCAACGAACTCTCCAGCGCGCTGCGCCGCCGCTTCAACACCGTCGTGCTGCCGCTGCCCGCGACACCCGAGGCCGAGGTCGACATCGTCGCCCGGCGCGTCGAGCAGATCGGACGCTCCCTTGCCCTGCCGGACGTGCCGGCCGGAGCGGCCGAGATCCGCCGCGTCGTCACCGTCTTCCGCGAGCTGCGGGACGGAGTCACCACCGACGGGCGGACGAAGGTCAAGTCCCCCTCGGGGACGCTCTCCACGGCCGAGGCGATCTCCGTCGTCACGGGTGGCCTCGCGCTCGCCGCCCACTTCGGCGACGGCGTCCTGCGCCCCGGGGACATCGCCGCCGGCATCCTCGGCGCCGTCGTCCGCGACCCTGCGGCCGACCGCGTCGTCTGGCAGGAGTACCTGGAGACCGTGGTCAGGGAGAGAGACGGCTGGAAGGACTTCTACCGCGCCTGCCGCGAGGTGAGCGCATGACACCCGCCACCACGGCACCGGCACCGGCCCCCGTCCCCGGCCGGAGCGGGGTCCAGGCCGGGGGCGGCGGGCGGCGCGGCCGGCCCCTGCTGCTCGGCGTCCGGCACCACGGGCCCGGCTCGGCCCGCGCCGTGCGGGCCGCGCTGGACGCGGAGAAGCCCGCCGTCGTGCTCGTCGAAGGACCTGCCGAGGCCGATGCCCTCGTCGCCCTCGCCGCGGACGAGTCCATGCGGCCGCCCGTCGCCCTGCTCGCCCACGCCGTGGACGACCCCGGGCGGGCCGCGTTCTGGCCGATGGCCGAGTTCTCGCCCGAGTGGGTCGCGATCCGCTGGGCCCTCGACCGGGGCGCCGCCGTCCGGTTCGTCGACCTGCCCGCCGCCCACACCCTCGCCGCCGCCGACCCCACCTGGTCCGACGGAGAAGGGGCCGCCGACGGCGGGGAGGCCGGCGGCGGGCTCCGTATCGACCCCCTCGCCGAACTCGCCAGGACCGCCGGGCACGACGACGCCGAGCAGTGGTGGGAGGACGTCGTCGAACTGCGCGGCGAAGACGACCCCACCGCCCCGTTCGAGGCCCTCGCCGAGGCCATGGGCGCCCTGCGCGAGGCGTACGGGCACGGCGGGCACCCCCGCGACCTGGTCCGCGAGGCGTACATGCGGCTCCAGCTGCGCGCCGCCCGCAAGGACTTCGGCGACGAGGTCGCCGTCGTCTGCGGCGCCTGGCACGTCCCCGCCCTCACCCGGAAGACCACCGTCGCCGCCGACCGCGCCCTCCTCAAGGGCCTGCCCAAGGTGAAGACCGAGCTCACCTGGGTCCCCTGGACCCACCGCAGGCTCGCCCGGCGCTCCGGCTACGGCGCGGGCATCGAGGCGCCCGGCTGGTACGGCCACCTCTTCACCGCCCCCGACCGGCCCGTCGAGCGCTGGATGACCAAGGTCGCCGGGCTCCTCAGGGCGGAGGACCACCTCGTCTCCACCGCGCACGTCATCGAGGCCGTCCGCCTCGCCGACACCCTCGCCGCCCTGCGCGGCCGGCCGGCCCCCGGACTCGACGAGACGACGGACGCCGTCCGCGCCGTCCTGTGCGAGGGCTCCGACGTGCCGCTCGACCTCGTCCGCGACCGCCTCGTCGTCGGCGACGTCCTCGGCGAGGTCCCGGCCGGCGCCCCCGCCGTACCCCTCCAGCGCGACCTGAGCCGCCTCCAGCGCTCCCTGCGGCTCAAGCCGGAGGCGCGGGAGCGCGAGCTCGACCTCGACCTCCGCAAGGACACGGACGGCGCCCGCAGCCGACTCCTGCACCGGCTGCGGCTGCTCGGCGTCGGCTGGGGCACCCCGGCCGCCGGACGGGCCGGCACCGGCACCTTCCGGGAGACCTGGCGGCTGGGCTGGGAGCCCGAGCTGCACGTCCAGGTGGCAGAGGCCGGAGTCTGGGGCACCACCGTCGAGGCCGCCGCCACCGCCAAGGCCGAGTCCCGGGCCCTGGCCGCGACCGCCCTCGCCGACATCACCGCCCTCGCCGAGCAGTGCCTCCTCGCCGGCCTCGCCGACGCCCTGCCCGTCGTGATGCGGGCCCTCGCCGACCGGGCCGCGCTCGACACCGACGTCACCCACCTCGCCCAGGCCCTCCCTGCCCTGGCCCGCTCCCTGCGCTACGGCGACGTCCGAGGCACCGGCACGGCCGCCCTCGCCGAGGTCGCCGCCGGGCTCGCCGAGCGGATCTGTGTCGGCCTGCCGCCCGCCTGCGTCGGACTCGACGCCGACGCGGCCACCGCCATGCGCGACCGCATCGACGACGTCCACCAGGCACTCGGCCTGCTGCCGGACAGCGCACGTCCCGCCGACCGCTGGGCGGGCGTCCTGCACCGGCTCGCCGGACGCGACCGCGTGCCCGGGATCCTGCGCGGCCGGGCCGCCCGCCTCCTCCTCGACGAGGGACGGATCACCGAGGACGAGGCCGCACCGCTCATGAGCCGCGCCCTCTCGCCCGGCGCCCCTCCGCAGGACGCCGCCGCCTGGATCGACGGCTTCGCCGGCGGCGCCTCCGGCGGCGGGCTGCTCCTCGTCCACGACGAGCGGCTGCTCGGCCTGATCGACACCTGGCTCACCTCCGTACCGGCGGCGGCCTTCACCGACGTCCTGCCCCTGCTGCGCCGCACCTTCTCCGGATACGAGCCGGGCGTCCGCCGCACCCTCGGCGAGCTCGTCGCGCGCGGCCCGCGGGCCGACGGGCCGGGCCGCGCGACGCCCGGCGGCGTACCCGGCTTCGCCACCGGCCTCGACCGGGAACGGGCGGACGGCGTCCTGCCCCTCCTCCACCTCATCCTCGGTACGGAGGCCATGACACGAGAGGCCACGACACGAGAGGCCACGACATGAGCGGCAGCACCGACGGCACGACGGACGACGAGCGGCTGCGCCGCTGGCGGCTGGTCCTCGGCGGCGGGGACGCCGAGGGCACCGGCCGCGCCCTCACCGGCATCGACGCCGCCATGGACCGCGCCCTCGCCGAGCTCTACGGCCGCGAGCGCCGGGCCGACGGCAAGGGCGGGGACCGCTCGGGCGGGCTCGGCGGCTCCGCGCCCTCCGTCGCCCGCTGGCTCGGCGACATCCGGACGTACTTCCCCAGCTCCGTCGTCCAGGTCATGCAGCGCGACGCGATCGACCGCCTCGGCCTCGCCACGCTCCTCCTGGAGCCGGAGATGCTGGAGGCCGTCGAGGCCGACGTGCACCTCGTCGGCACCCTGCTCTCCCTGAACAAGGCCATGCCGGAGACCACCAGGGAGACCGCGCGGGCCGTCGTGCGCAAAGTCGTCGACGACCTGGAGAAGCGCCTCGCCACCCGCACCCGCGCCACGCTCACCGGCGCCCTCGACCGCTCGGCCCGGATCAGCCGCCCCCGGCACCGGGACATCGACTGGGACCGCACGATCCGCGCCAACCTCAAGAACTACCTGCCCCAGTACCGCACCGTCGTCCCGGACCGGCTGATCGGCCACGGGCGCGCGTCCCAGGGGGTGCGGAAAGAGGTCGTGCTCTGCATCGACCAGTCCGGCTCGATGGCCGCCTCCGTCGTCTACGCCTCGGTCTTCGGCGCGGTGCTGGCCTCCATGCGGTCGATCGCCACCCGGCTCGTCGTCTTCGACACGGCCGTCGTCGACCTGACCGACCGGCTCGACGACCCGGTCGACGTCCTCTTCGGCACCCGGCTCGGCGGCGGCACCGACATCAACCGCGCCCTCGCCCACTGCCAGGCGAGGATCGGCCGCCCCGCCGACACCGTGGTCGTCCTCATCAGCGACCTGTACGAGGGGGGCATCCGCGACGAGATGCTGAAGCGGGTCGCGGCGATGAAGGCCTCCGGCGTCCAGTTCGTGGCGCTGCTCGCCCTCTCCGACGAGGGCGCCCCCGCCTACGACCGGGACCACGCGGCGGCGCTCGCCGCGCTCGGCGTCCCGGCCTTCGCCTGCACCCCCGACCTGTTCCCGGAGATCATGGCCGCCGCTCTGGAGAAGCGTCCGCTGCCGATACCCACGGCCTGAGCCCGGACCCGAGCCGGACCCGAGCCGGACCCGAGCCGGGTCCGGCCCCCGGAGTCGTACGGGTGATCGAGTCGTACCCCCGGCAGGTGCGGAATCCGCAGCCCCGGGACCACCCGCACGGGTGCTCCGGGGTCGACTGAGGTCCATATCACACCCGCCTCCGCGAGCCCCTCACCTCGATCCCTGGCGCGTCGTGAGGGGCCCGGAGCCCAGTCCCCGCCTGCCGTGAAGGGCGCGAGTCCCCGCTCCGCAACCCCTACGGACCGCCCCGGCCCCCCTACGTTCTGTGACCCGTATCACCGCTCCGTTGTGACCTGCGATTTAGGGACCTACCTCCCTCGGGGATAACCTGCGAGACGGACATGCCGCGTCCACGGTCACCGTGTACGCCTCCCTTGTGACAGTGCAGTCACGTTGCCCTTCGCGGCACGCCCACGCAGACAACGAACCGCGATCATCAGAAAAGGGACGGACGCGCGTGGACCTGTTCGAGTACCAGGCGAGGGATCTCTTCGCCAAGCACGGAGTACCGGTGCTGGCCGGTGAAGTCATCGACACGCCTGAGGCCGCGCGCGCCGCGACCGAGCGCCTCGGCGGCAAGTCCGTCGTCAAGGCCCAGGTGAAGGTCGGTGGCCGCGGCAAGGCCGGCGGCGTCAAGCTGGCCGGCGACGCGGACGAGGCCGTCGCCCGCGCGACGGACATCCTCGGGATGGACATCAAGGGCCACACGGTCCACAAGGTGATGATCGCCGAGCTGTCCCCGGAGATCGAGGCGGAGTACTACGTCTCGTACCTCCTCGACCGCACCAACCGCACCTTCCTGGCCATGGCCTCGGTGCAGGGCGGCATGGACATCGAGGAGGTCGCGGAGAAGACCCCCGAGGCCCTCGCGAAGGTCCCGGTCAACGCCGTCGAAGGCGTGGACATCGTCAAGGCCCGCGAGATCGTGGCCCAGGCGAAGTTCCCGGCCGACGTGGCCGAGGGTGTCGCCGAGGCCATGGTGACCCTGTGGGACACCTTCGTCGCCGAGGACGCGCTCCTCGTCGAGGTCAACCCGCTGGTGAAGACCAAGGACGGCCGCATCCTGGCCCTGGACGGCAAGGTGTCTCTCGACGAGAACGCCGACTTCCGTCAGCCCGACCACGAGGCTCTCGAGGACAAGGCCGCAGCCAACCCGCTCGAGGCTGCCGCCAAGGCCAAGAACCTCAACTACGTCAAGCTCGAGGGCGAGGTCGGCATCATCGGTAACGGTGCCGGTCTGGTCATGTCGACCCTGGACGTCGTCGCGTACGCCGGTGAGAACCACGGCGGCGTGAAGCCGGCCAACTTCCTCGACATCGGCGGCGGCGCCTCCGCCGAGGTCATGGCGAACGGCCTGGAGATCATCCTGGGCGACCCGGACGTCAAGTCCGTGTTCGTCAACGTCTTCGGTGGCATCACCGCCTGTGACGAGGTCGCCAACGGCATCGTCCAGGCCCTGGAGCTCCTCGCCTCCAAGGGCGAAGAGGTCACCAAGCCGCTCGTCGTGCGCCTCGACGGCAACAACGCGGAGCTGGGTCGCAAGATCCTGTCGGACGCGAACCACCCGCTCGTGCAGCGCGTGGACACCATGGACGGCGCGGCCGACAAGGCCGCCGAGCTCGCGGCTGCGAAGTAAGGGACGAGGTCAGAACACCATGGCTATCTTCCTGACCAAGGACAGCAAGGTCATCGTCCAGGGCATGACCGGTGCCACGGGCATGAAGCACACCAAGCTCATGCTGGGTGACGGCACCAACATCGTCGGTGGCGTGAACCCGCGCAAGGCCGGCACGACCGTCGACTTCGACGGCACCGAGGTCCCGGTCTTCGGCTCCGTCGCCGAGGCGATGAAGGAGACCGGCGCCAACGTCTCGGTCCTCTTCGTCCCGCCGGCGTTCGCGAAGGCCGCCGTGGTCGAGGCGATCGACGCCGAGATCCCGCTGGCCGTCGTCATCACCGAGGGCATCGCCGTCCACGACTCCGCCGCCTTCTGGGCGTACGCGCAGTCGAAGGGCAACAAGACCCGCATCATCGGCCCGAACTGCCCCGGCCTCATCACGCCGGGCCAGTCCAACGCCGGCATCATCCCGGGCGACATCACGAAGCCGGGCCGCATCGGCCTGGTCTCGAAGTCCGGCACGCTGACGTACCAGATGATGTACGAGCTCCGTGACATCGGCTTCTCGTCCGCCGTCGGCATCGGTGGCGACCCGGTCATCGGCACCACGCACATCGACGCCCTCGCGGCGTTCGAGGCGGACCCCGACACCGACCTGATCGTCATGATCGGTGAGATCGGTGGCGACGCCGAGGAGCGTGCGGCCGACTTCATCAAGGCCAACGTCACCAAGCCGGTCGTCGGCTACGTCGCGGGCTTCACCGCGCCCGAGGGCAAGACCATGGGCCACGCCGGCGCCATCGTCTCCGGCTCCTCCGGCACCGCCCAGGCGAAGAAGGAGGCCCTTGAGGCCGCGGGCGTCAAGGTCGGCAAGACGCCGACCGAGACGGCCAAGCTGGCGCGCGCCATCCTCGCGGGCTGACAGCACACGTCGTGACACGAGTGGGCCCCGCCCCCTCCCGGGAAACCGGGCGGGGGCGGGGCCCACTCGCGTACGGGCGCCGTGCCTACTCCGCCGACGGGATCAGCCGCTCCGGGCCGGGGTTCGGCTCGTTGCGGAGCCTGTCGCGGAGTTCGACGTCCTCGGGGCCGAGCTTCTGCGGGCCGCCGCGCACCGGCACCCCGTTGACGGTCTCGCCGGGGACCTCCACGGGCAGGTAGCGCGTCGGAGCGGTCGCCGCCGTGAAGGCCGTCACGCAGATCAGGGCCGCCGTCACCCCGAGCACCGTCCGCGTCCACTTGCGGGTCCGCCGCTCGCTGCCCGACCGGACCGCGCGCGCCGCCGGGAGGGTCGCCGTCGGCGCCTCGGAGACCAGCTCGTGAAGCCGCCGGTGCAGGGTCTCCGGCTCGGCGAGCTCGGGGATCCGCTGCCCGATGACCGTACGGGCGTGCAGCAGGCGGTTGGCGGCGGCGGGGGTGCTCGCCTCCGTCTCGGCGGCCGTGTCCGGCAGGTCGAGGCCGAGCCCGTCGTAGAGCAGGACGGTACGGCGGTACGGCGGCGGCAGTTCGAGCAGCGCGGTGAGCAGCGCCCGCCGGCTCGCCTCGGTCGGCGGGGCGTCGGGGTGCTTGTGGGCGCGCCGCAGCCGGTGCCAGGGGGAGAGGGCGTACTCGTACGCCGCCGCCCGCACCCAGCCCACCGGGTCCGCGTCGACGGCGACCTCGGGCCAGTGCTCCCAGGCGTGGTGGAAGGCGTACTCGACGGACTCGCGGGAGAGCCGGCGGCGCCCCGTGAGCAGATAGGTCTGGTGGACGAGCCCGGGCGCGGCGTGTACGTAGAGCGCGTCGAAGGCCTCCGCGGGGGTGAGCCCCGGCTCGGCAGGCGGCCGTGCGGGTGCGGGTGCGGGCTCCGGGACGGTCTCCGGGGCGGCCTCCGCTTCCGCCGGTTTCAGGCGTTCCGGCGGCTTCGATGCGCCCTTGCGCGCGGCGCCGGGCGCGATGGCCGGGACCGGCGAGGGGGCCTTGGGCGGCTTGGCGGCTCGTTTCACGGCGGCCATGGGCCGGACCGAGGCGGAGGCGGAGGCCGAGGCGGGGGGCAGGGCCATTGGTGTGACCGCGGACGTGGACGTGGACGGGGACGTCGGTGCGGGCGCGGGCGGAGTGTGCTCCGGTGCGCGGGCGGCCTCGGCGACCTCCGCCGCGCCGAGCAGTTTCGCGTACGCCTCGCGCTTGCGGCCCCGTGGCGCCGAGCGCCCGGTCTCCCAGGCCTTGACGGTGGCCTTCGTGACGCCCATGGCCTCGGCGACCTGCTCCTCGCTCAGGGCGAGGGCCTCACGCAACCTGCGCCGCTCCTTCGGTGTCGGCAGGGTCGCGGAGGATGCGGAATCCGTGGTGCTCCGGCTCATCGGCGTCGACCTCCCGCAGAGCTGCTATGGGCGGAAAAGTACATAAACGTATCTTGAGCGACACAGCGGAGGTTTGCCTGTTACGCGGCTTAAGCGCGTGTCGTTGGCAGCATGGCCCCGTGACCCATCTGACCGAGCACCCCCTGGTCCAGGGCGGCCGTTCCGCCGCCCTGGCCACCGCCTGCGTCCGCGGCGGAGTCGCCGCCGGGCTCGGTCTCGGCGCCCTCGCCGTCCTGGTGACCGCGGCCTGGATCAGCTCCCCGCATCCCGACAGCGGCCCCGGCGGCGCCCTGCACGTCGCCGCCGGGCTCTGGCTCCTCGCCCACGGCGTGGACCTGATCCGTACGGACACGCTGTCCGGGCTGCCCGCGCCTCTCGGCGTCGTGCCGATGCTCCTCTCCGTCCTGCCCGTCTGGCTCGTCCACCGGGCCGCCCGCGACACCCTCGACCCGGGCGGCGACAGCGACCGGCCGCGCCCTTCTCCGAGCGGTGCGGTGGCCGCGGTGGCCGGGGGATACCTGCTGGTCGCGGCGGTCGTGGTGGTCTACAGCGAGAGCGGACCGCTGCCCGCCGAGCTGATCAGCGCCGGATTCTGGCTGCCCGCCGTCGTCTTCGGCGCTGCGGGGACGGGCGTCTGGACGGCGCTCGGCCGCCCGCTGCCCGGACAGCGGCAGGCGGCGGCCGCCGTGCGCGCGGCGGGCCTCGGGCTCGTGACGCTGTGCGGCGGCGGCGCGGTGCTCGCCGCGGTCTCGCTGGCCTGGCACGCGGGCGAGGCGCAGGCGGCGTTCGAGGGCCTCGCGGGGGAGTGGTCGGGGCGGGCGGCGGTCCTGCTCCTCGTCCTGGCGCTGCTTCCGAACGCGGCCGTGTGGGGCGCGGCGTACGGGCTCGGTCCCGGCTTCACCCTCGGTACGGGCGCGCTCGCGACCCCGCTGGGTCTCGCCGGCGACCCGGCCGTGCCGTCGTTCCCGCTGCTGGCCGCGCTGCCCGCCGAGGGGCGCGGTACGTGGACGCACTGGGCGGCGCTCGCGGTCCCGCTGGCCGCGACCCTGGTGCAGGGGTGGCGCGTGGGCCGCACGGCCAAGGGCTGGCCGGCCCGGGATGTGGCCCTGACGGCGCTGGCGGCCGCCTGGGCGTGCGGGGCGGCCGTGGCCGTCCTCGCGGCCGCCGCGGGCGGCCCGCTCGGCTCCGGGCGGCTGTCCGCCTTCGGCCCGGTGTGGTGGCAGGCCGGCGCGGCGACGGTGCTGTGGGGCGCCTGCGTCGGGGTGCCGGTGGCCTTGGCCGTACGGGCCTGGGGCCTTCGGGCGCTCCGGCCAAAGCCGCTGCCGCTGCCCGTACCGGCACCCGCGACCGCACCCGCGCCCGCGACGGCGCAGGCGACCGCGTCCGCGGGGGCGGGGTTCGGGGACCCCTTCGACCTGGAGACGCAGCCGGACGCCGCTCCGGACCCCACGACCGCCGCAACGGCCGGTGCCGCTGCCGGTGCCACCGCCGGCGCTGCTGCCGGCGCCTTTCCCGGCGGCCAGGCGTCGCAAGCCGCCGGGACCGATCCCGGCACCCCGGCCGCTACGGCGAAGGCCGCCGCCCCGGTCCCGGCTCTGGGCCTCGACCTGGACGACGACCCGGGGTACGAGCCGTACGACTACCTCCCGGCGGCGTGGGAGTCCTCCCCGCCGCCGGACCTCAAGGGCTGAGCGGGGGCTACTCCCGCACTCCGAAGCCCGCGCGCAGCGGCTTCGGCAGGAGGTCGTTGCAGGCGAGCTCGCCCGCGTGGGTCAGGGCGTCGTCACGGCACTCGTAGAAGTCCGCGTAGACGATCTGCATGGTGAAGCCGACCGCGACGATCATCAGGGCCACGCTCGACGCCACCAGACCGCTGATCGCGGCCGTCCGCAGGGAACGGACCGGCGTGGCCGCCGGAGCGGGAGCGGAGGTGGAAGTGGAGGCGGGAGTGGGGACGGGTGCGTCCGCGGGCTGAGAGGCGGACGGACCCGACGGTTCCGACGGTGAAGCCGCCGCCGCGTCGGCCGCCGTCGCGTCCTTCGGCTTCGCGCGCAGGGAGCTGATGGCCCAGTAGAGCCCGAGGGCGCCGAGCAGCAGCGCCAGCTCCGGGATCTCGAAGATGGCGAAGAAGAAGGCCCACATGCCCGCGAGGATCGCGTAGCGCGCCCGCCGCTGTGCCGGGTCCGTCGGATCCCAGCGCATCCCCTTGTCACGGCCGGACCCGCCCTGTCCAGGTCCGCCCTCCGGGCCTCCCCGGCGGTCGGGACCCCGACCGAACCCGTCCGTCGAACGGCCCGGCTGGCGCGGGCTCCAGCGCCCGTCGGACGCCCCGGAGGACCCGGTGGGCCCGGTGGGCCCGCCCGGCTCCGATCCCGGAGCGTCCGGCGACCCCGAGGAACCGGACGCGTCGTCGTCCGAGCCCTCCGGTCGCCGGGGCTGCCACGGCTGATCCGGCCGGCCCTCGGGCGGCGGCGCGAACGGGTTGTTGTCGTTCGTGGACTGGCGCTCCGGCATGTGCTGGACGTCTTCCCTCTGTCGTCGTGACCGCGGCCGCACCCGCGGTCTCCGCTGCTGTCTGTTCTGCGTGCTCTTCTGCGTGCCGTGTCCGGCGCCGTGTCCGGCGTCTCGCTCGGCGTCTTGTCCGGTCTCGTCCGGAGTCCTGCCCGGTGTCCTGTCCGGTGTCTCGTCCGGCGTCGGACCCTGACGCTACCGCCCTGCTCCGCCCCCGTCCCGTGGGGGCCGTCCGGTGTGCCGGTATCGTTGCTGACGGTCGAGCCATTCGTAGGGTTCCCCGTATCGAGCGACACGATTCGTTCGTACGACCGCACAAACACCACGGAAAGAGTGACCCAGTGGCTGCCGCCCGCCTCGTCGTCCTGGTCTCCGGGTCCGGTACCAATCTGCAGGCCCTCCTCGACGCCATCGCCGCCGACCCCGACGGGTACGGGGCGGAGATCGTCGCCGTCGGCGCGGACCGCGACGGCATCGTCGGTCTGGAGCGCGCCGAGCGCGCCGGGCTGCCCACCTACGTCTGCCGCGTCAAGGACCACGCGACCCGCGAGGAGTGGGACCGTGCCCTGACCGAGGCGACCGCGGCCCACGAGCCGGACCTCGTCGTCTCGGCCGGGTTCATGAAGATCGTCGGCAAGGAGTTCCTCGCCCGCTTCGGCGGCCGGGTCGTCAACACCCACCCGGCGCTGCTGCCCAGTTTTCCCGGTGCCCACGGGGTGCGTGACGCCCTCGCCTACGGCGCGAAGGTCACCGGGTGCACCGTCCACTTCGTCGACGACGGCGTCGACACCGGCCCGATCATCGCCCAGGGCGTCGTCGAGGTCCGGGACGAGGACGATGAAACCGCGCTCCATGAGCGCATCAAGGAAGTCGAGCGCTCGCTGCTCGTCGAGGTCGTGGGGCGTCTGGCCCGGCACGGCTACCGCATTGAGGGACGAAAGGTAACAATCCCGTGACCGCCGAAGGTACGACGCGCCCCATCCGCCGCGCACTCGTCAGCGTCTACGACAAGACCGGCCTGGAGAAGCTGGCCCGCGGCCTGCACGAGGCGGGTGTCGCCCTCGTCTCCACCGGCTCCACCGCCGCGAAGATCGCCGCCGCCGGCATCCCGGTCACCAAGGTCGAGGAGCTGACCGGCTTCCCCGAGTGCCTGGACGGCCGCGTCAAGACGCTGCACCCGCGCGTGCACGCCGGCATCCTCGCCGACCTGCGCCTGGAGGACCACCGCAACCAGCTCGCCGAGCTGGGTGTCGAGCCCTTCGACCTGGTCGTCGTGAACCTGTACCCGTTCAAGGAGACCGTCGCCTCCGGCGCCACCCCCGACGAGTGCGTCGAGCAGATCGACATCGGCGGCCCGTCGATGGTCCGCGCCGCCGCCAAGAACCACCCGTCGGTGCTGGTCGTCACCGACCCGGGCGCGTACGACGCGGTCCTCCTGGCGGTCAAGGAGGGCGGCTCCAACCTGGGCCTGCGCAAGCGGTTCGCCTCCCAGGCCTTCCAGCACACCGCCGCGTACGACGTGGCCGTCGCCTCCTGGTTCGCCGAGGGCTACGCCGCCGACGACGACAGCGGCTTCCCGGGCTTCCTGGGTCACACGTACGAGCGCTCCAACGTGCTGCGCTACGGCGAGAACCCGCACCAGGGCGCCGCGCTCTACGTCGACGGCACGGGCGGCCTCGCCGAGGCGGAGCAGCTGCACGGCAAGGAGATGTCGTACAACAACTTCACGGACACCGACGCCGCGCGCCGGGCCGCGTACGACCACGCCGAGCCCTGCGTCGCGATCATCAAGCACGCCAACCCGTGCGGCATCGCGATCGGCGCGGACGTCGCCGAGGCCCACCGCAAGGCGCACGCCTGCGACCCGCTGTCCGCGTTCGGCGGCGTCATCGCCGTCAACCGCCCGGTGTCGGTCGCGATGGCCGAGCAGGTCGCCGAGATCTTCACCGAGGTCATCGTGGCCCCCGGCTACGAGGACGGCGCGGTCGAGGTCCTGGCCAAGAAGAAGAACATCCGCGTGCTCCGTGCCGACGGCGCCCCGGCCAACCCGGTCGAGGTCAAGCCGATCGACGGCGGCGCGCTGCTCCAGGTCACCGACCGCCTCCAGGCCGACGGCGACGACCCGGCGAACTGGACCCTGGCGACCGGCGAGGCCCTGTCCGCGGAGGAGCTCGCCGAGCTCTCCTTCGCCTGGAAGGCCTGCCGCGCCGTCAAGTCCAACGCGATCCTGCTCTCCAAGGACGGCGCCTCGGTCGGCGTCGGCATGGGCCAGGTCAACCGCGTCGACTCCGCGAAGCTGGCCGTCGAGCGGGCGGGCGAGGAGCGGGCGCGCGGCGCGTACGCCGCCTCGGACGCCTTCTTCCCCTTCCCCGACGGCCTGGAGATCCTGACGGCCGCCGGCGTGAAGGCGGTCGTGCAGCCCGGCGGCTCGGTCCGTGACGAGCTGGTCGTCGAGGCCGCGAAGAAGGCGGGCGTGACGATGTACTTCACCGGTACGCGTCACTTCTTCCACTGATCCTCGCGCGGAAGCGGACGGAGGGCCCGCCGGTACGTGGTGCGTACCGGCGGGCCCTCCGTGCGTGGTGCGGGGATCAGTCGAGCCAGTGGCTGCAGCTGGACACCCAGTTGTGCGAGCTGATGCTGTTGGCGGCCGGACCGCCGTCGCTGAGCCTGTTGTCCCGCAGGTCGCTCGCGTAGTACTCGCCCGGGTGCAGGCAGCCGTAACCGTTGGGCGTGTTGTAGGCCGTGTAGTCGTAGAACCGGACGATGTGGTACGTACTGCCCGTGCCCTTGTTCATGACGGACTCGGCGTTGTTGGTGTCGCTGCCCTGGAAGGACCCGGTGGAGTCGCCCCAGTCGGCGTCGTTGTCCACGTCCCCGCCGAGCAGGCCGGAACAGTTGGGCAGGTTCCACGCGTACATGTATCCGGACCGCGCGGCGTTGTTGTAGAAGTTGTCGCACGCGGTCGACGCCTGTGCCGGTGTGCCGATCAGCACGGAGCCGGCCGCCAGGCCCAGCACCGCGACGGCGCTGCCGATGAGACGCTTCATGGTTCCTCCTCCGTCCGCCCGCGGCCTCGCGCCGCGGGAGCTCATGTGAGGGAGCGGGCGCGGGTCAGCGCCTCGTGCTCCAGTCGTGCGTACACGTCGAGTTCGTCGCCGTACGCGCCGCGCAGCCCGTCCACGTACCGGCGCTCCAGGGCCCGCCCCGTGCGGGCGAAGCCGGAGGACGCGGCGCACTCGGCCTCTGCCGTCGCCAGGCGCACCTCGGCGGCGAAGATCTTGTCCTCGGGCCCGCTCGCGGGGAGCGTGCTGCGGGCGTCCGCCGGGGTCGCGTACGGGTGACCGGCCTCGCGCATGCAGGCCGCCCAGGCCGCCTGGGCAGCGGTGAACTCCGGGTCGCGGCTCAGCTCCGACACGTACAGCCGGGTCAGGTTGGTCGCGGTCTTGGCGGCCCGGAACCAGGCCGCCGGGTCGCCGTACAGCCGCTTCTGGGCGGTCTCCTCGCAGCCGCCGAGCCGGCGGCCGATCGTTCCGCCGCCGGGCGCCTCCACGGAGAGCGTCCTGGCTCCGGCGCCGCCGTCCAGGGCCGTGCGGTAGGCCTTGCGACGCTCGGGCGACAGCCCGTCGACGTACAGCAGGTTCGGGTTCGTCTTCCGCGCCGCGAGGACCTTCGCGCTGATCCGGCTGCCGTACCCGTTCCTCCGCGCCCAGGCCGCGTCCGTCAGCAGGTAGCCGACGGTGAGGCTCTCGTCCGGGGTCGGGCGCGGTCCCGCCCGGTACGAGAAGCCCTTGGCCCGCATGCACCGCTCGACCAGGACCTGCTCCGCGTGCCGGAGCAACGCGCGGTCGGTGTCGGTGACTTCGGGACGGGGGCCGGAGCCGGCCTCCGCCCCGGCTCCGGGCCCGCAGCCGGTCGCACCGGCCACGAGGACCAGGGCGACGGCGCAGGCGCGAACGAACGTGGACGTCATGGTTCCGAGCCCCCTCGGGTGACCGGGCCGCTCCGGGTGGGCGGCCCGGTCACACCTTCGCGGCGCGGTCCGGCTCGGGGTACCTCGTAACTCCTAGGGGAGGGTCAGGCGCACTCGCCGCCCCAGGTCACGGACTTGATCGTCCGGCCGCCGGCGGCGAAGTCGCCCCGGCCGTCCGCCCAGCCGTGGTGCAGGCAGGACGTGCCGCCCTCCGCGAAGGAGACGTACACGTGGTCGCCGCCGGCCTCCGGGTTGCCGTTGTTGAAGAAGGACTTGCGCAGGCCGCAGCTGCTCGCCGGCACGTTCCTGTCGGTCTTGCAGACCGTGCCCCGGCCGCCCGTCTCGGAGTAGAAGCAGACGGAGCCGTTGGGGCAGTTCCACGGCTGGTACGGGGCGGTCTGCGGCTGCGCGCAGTTGCCGCTCGTGACGCTCGCCCACTGGCGGCCGGCCCCGCTGTACTCGACACCGCCGAAGTGCACGGGCCTGCGGTGGGACTCGTCCGTGAACGTGCCGGAGGCCAGGTAGCGCTGCTCGTAGTGGAGGTGGGCCCAGCCGCCGGCCGCGCCGGACTTGCCCACGCGGCCGATCTGCGTGGCGCCGGTGACCTGACCGCCGACCTTCACGTACGCGGTCGGGGCCTCCTGGAGGTGGTAGTACGCCGTGAACCAGCCGTTGCCGTGACTGATCTGGAGCGTGTTGCCGGAGCCGTTGTTCCAGTACGCGGCCGAGACCGTGCCCGGGGCGGAGGCGTAGACGGGCAGGCCGTCGGAGCCGGGGTTGCCCTCCTTGACGATGTCGAGCGCCGGATCGTGGTCCCAGGTATTGAGCTGCCACTGCGTGCCGCAGGCGAACGGCAGCTGGAAGGCCGGCTTGCCGGCGGGCGGGGCGGCGGTCGTACGGGTGTCGGCGGCGGCGCCGGCCGTGGCGGCGCCGAGCCCGAGGGTGAGGCCCAGGGCCGTCAGGAACGCCAGGAGTGCGGCGCGCAGTCGTGCGTAGGACACGTTCGTGTTCCCTTCTCGCGAGCGGATGGCCGCCCCACCGTCCCGAAGTCCGGCGCTCCGCCCGTACTCGGACATCAGAGGGTCACGGCTCCCTGGCATCTCGTGGACCAGGTGTGCGAGGCGATCGGCCGGGGCAGGGTGATGTCGCCGCGTGCGCTCTGCGGTACGCAGCCCAGGTCGTCCTTCAGATCGGTCGCCGCGAACAACGCGACGTGGACGAAGCCCTTCGCGTCGGCGGCGCCGTTGTTGAACACCGAGCGCGGGGCCTCCTTCCGTGCCCACGCGCAGACCGTGTCGCCGTCGAACCACTCGGGGTCGTCGTTCTCCCAGTCGCACATCTCGCCCCTGCCGCCCGCCTCGGAGAAGAAGCAGACGTAGCCCGGCGCGCACCGCTCGTACCCGGCGGCGGTGTTCTCTCCGTCCTGCCGGTCGAGCAGGGCGTTCAGACCGAGGCCCGCCGCCGTCAGCCCTGCCAGGGAGGCGGCGAGGAGCGGTACGAGCCGTCGTCGTCCGGAGCGCCGTCGGCGCGGCATCCGGCCCGCCGCCGCCTCCCGGACCCGGCTCAGTACGGACGTCGCGTCGTGGGCGGCCCGGTCCTCGTGGGTGCGGCTCAGGCAGTCGGTGACGATCTCCCGCCACACCGGCGGGAGCTCGGGGGAGAGGCGGAGTTCCTCGTCGCCGCGCGCGTAGCGGAGTGCGGCGTCCCGGCGGGCGGTCGGCGTGCCGCCGGGCAGCGGGGAGGAGCCGGTCAGGACGGTGTGGGCCAGGACGCCGAAGGCCCAGACGTCGGCGCTGGGACGGATCCGCGTGCCCCGGTCGCCGACCTCCGACCAGAGCAGCTCGGGCGGCGTGTAGTCGGGCGTGGCGAAGCCGGCGGCGTAGGCGTGGCTGCCCTCCAGCTCACTCGCCGTGCTGAAGTCGCCGAGCCGGACGCTGCCGTCCTTCATCAGCAGGACGTTCCCCGGCTTGAGGTCGCCGTGCACCCAGCCCGCGGTGTGCAGCTGGTGCAGGCCCTCGCAGATCTGGACGAGCAGCGCGGGACCGGACGGCGGCGGCGCCGCGGAGTCCGTGAGCAGCGACTGGAGCGGGCGCTCCGCCTCCTCCAGTACGAGGACGGTGGCGCCGTCGAGCTCCGGGTGCGCCGGGTCGTCGACCGTCAGAGTCTCGTACAGCCGGATGAGGCGCGGTGACCGCAGCCGTCTCAGGAGGTCGACCTCGCGGTCGGCGAGGTCGCGCAGGTGGCGCAGCTGGCGCGGGGTGTGGGTGCCGGTCGGCAGGAACTTGAGCGCGGCCCGGGCGGGGAGATCACCCCGTCCGCCGGTGTCGCCGTGGGGGTCGGTCCCCGTGCCCGTGCGGCGTGCCGCGTACACGCTGCCGAACGCGCCGGCGCCCAGCGGGCGCTCGACGGTCCAGTCGCCGACCTCGTACCCGGTCGGCACGGTCAGCGGGAAGCAGTTCACCGTGCCTCCGGTAGGAACGTCGGGGCTGTCGGCTTCGTCGGGGCTGTCGGTGCCGTCAGCGCCGTCAGGTCGTCCTCGCGGACGAGGTCGAAGCGGAGCGCGAGCGAGACCAGGGACTCCTTCTTGCCGTTGAGGCGCGGGCCCGCGTCCGCCGTGTCCGGGCCGGGCTTGAGCCGTAACTTCACGGCCAGGTAGTCGATGTTCCACTGCACCGAGGCGCGGTTCACCGCGGGCCACAGGGGCCGCAGCCGCTCCACGATCCGGTCGACCGTCGGCAGCGGCGCGTGCGGGGCGCCGCGCAGCCGCGACTCGCAGAGCGCGGCGAGGACGAGGAAGTACCGCTTGGAGCGGTCGAGGGGGAAGGCGAGCGCGGTCGGCTCGCCCTCCTCGGCGGAGGCGGAGTACGCGCGCTCCACGTAGTCGTGGCGGGGAGCCCAGACGCTGAAGTCGAGCAGGTCGCCGCCGGCGGGCAGGACGACCCGGGAGAACTCGAACGGCACGGGGGCGTCGACCCGCCCCGGCGCGATCTTGATGTGCTCCCCGGCGCCCTCCGGGTTCTCGACGACGTAGGTCGAGGCCGCGCTGAAGTTGCTGAGCGTCCAGTAGCTCGCCGTCGCGCCGATCTCGCCGGCGGTGCGGGACACCCCGGGGTGGGGAATGTCCAGGTGGTGGCACGGTGCGCCGGCCGTCTGCGGGGTGGTGCGGCCGAAGTGGAGCTTCTCGCCGGGTGCCAGCCTGACCTGGCTCCCGGGGCCGGCGGCGGGTGCGGGCACCACGATGATGCTGTACATGACGCTTCCTTTCCCGAGGTCTGCCTGCGCGGTCAGGCTAGGAAGCGGCGATAAACGAATGCAGAACGTCACCTACCGCTTACGGATCGGCCGATCGGGTGGACTCTGGTCTAATGGGTTGCTCTTTTGTCGGCCGCCGGTTGTGGGGGACGTGGTGTTGGACGTACTGAACAGGCCCGCTGCGGATACCACCGACGCGGAGGCGTCGGACGGCCTTTCACCGGCACCGCTGAGGCCCTATGTGATCCTCGCGGTCGTCCTCTGCGGCCTGTACTTCCTCTACTCCTGGGTGCAGTACACGCACTTCCGCACGCCCTCCTGGGACCTCGGGATCTTCGGGCAGTCCGTCAGGGCGTACGCCGAGTTCCGGGCCCCCGTCGTCGACATCAAGGGCCCCGGCTTCCACATACTCGGCGACCATTTCAGCCCGGTCACCGCGCTGCTCGCGCCCCTGTACTGGATCTGGCCCTCGCCCGCCGCCCTGCTCCTCGGGCAGGCCGCGCTCTTCGCCGCCTCCTCCGTCGTCGTCGGCCGCACCACCCAGCAGGTCCTCGGCAGCCGCGCCGCCGGCATCGGACTCGCCGTCGCGTACGGGCTCTCCTGGGGTCTCCAGGAGGCCGTCAAGTCCGACTTCCACGAGATCGCCTTCGCCGTCCCGATGCTCGCCCTGACCTGCCGGGCCCTGCTCCTCGGGCGCTGGACGGCGGCCGTCGCCTGGTCGGCGCCGCTCGTCCTCGTCAAGGAGGACATGGGGCTCACCGTCGCCATGGTCGGCGTGGTGCTCTTCGTGAAGGGCCAGAAGAAGCTGGGCGCCGCCCTGGCCGGGTTCGGCGTGGCGGCCTTCGCCCTCACGGTCCTCGTCCTGATCCCGGCGGCGAGCCGGGTCGGCGAGTACGACTACTGGTCCAAGATCGAGAAGACGGGCGAGGGTGCGGAGACCTCCATCGGGCAGGTCATCGGTGACGCCCTCGTCTCCGGCGAACGCTGGGAGATGGTGTTCTTCCTGCTCGCCATCACGGGCTTCCTCGCCCTGCGCTCCCCGCTGATCCTGCTCGTCCTGCCGACCCTGGGCTGGCGCTTCGTCTCCCAGGACCCCAACCACTGGGGCCTGCACTGGCACTACAGCGCCATCCTCATGCCGGTGCTCTTCCTGGCCCTCGTGGACGCGGCCCGGTCCGTGCGCACCTCGCCGCGCGCCTGGCTCGCCGCGTACGGGAAGGTCGTCGTCCCCGTCGCGACGGCGGTCGCGCTGGTGCTCGCCATGAACCTGCCGCTGCGGGAGCTGCTGAAGCCGGAGACGTACCGCACGGACACCCGGGCCGAGCAGGCGCGCGCGGCCGTGGCCGCGGTGCCGGAGGGCGCGAGCGTGGAGGCGGACGTCTCGCTCCTCGCCCACCTCACGGCGGACCACCGGGTCTACTGGGTCGGCACCTCGAAGGGCGCCACCCCGGACTACCTCGCCTTCGACCTGGGCGGCTGGTCGCAGCAGATCTCGGACCCGACGCAGCTCGCTTCACAACGGCACCCGGAGGCGCGCTACGAGATCACGTACCGGTCGGACGGGTTCGCGGTGCTCAAGCGGGTGTGAGGAACGGGCGAGGGCCGCCCGGCGGTGTGCCGGACGGCCCTCGGAGCAGCGGGGGAGCCCGCCGCAAGCGTTACTTCTTGATGACCACCGTGCCGGCGGCACGGTCGTGCCAGCCCTGCGTCTTGCCGGTGCTGTCGAAGAACGGCGACAGGTAGACCAGGAGCTGGCCGATACCGCAGACGAGCGCGCCGGCCATCGGGATGATCCAGCGGATGAAGCCGCCGCCGAGGCCCGGCTTGCTGCCCGTGGCCTCCTTGACGACGCGGAGGCCCACCGCCATCTTGCCGAGCGTGGCGCCGACGAAGGAGATCATCAGCCACTCGTAGAGCATCGTGGCGATGAACAGCAGGAACAGGAAGCCGAAGAAGGCGGCGATGATGCCACCCGCGGCGGCGGCCTGCTCGTTCACGCACTCCTGGTACGCCGGGGTCATCGGGTCGATGCCCGTGCAGTCCTCGATGGACTCGGCCGCGCCGACCACGCCCGCCGCGCCGATGAACGACAGGATCCAGACGAGGGCGCCGATGGCCACGGCGTCGATCAGGCGCGCGGCGAACCGCAGGCCCATCGAGCCGACCTGGACGGTCCCGAGACCGTGCAGGTTGATGTAGCCGTTGTTGGCCTGGATCGTGCCCGGCGCCGGCGGGTACGCGCCCGGCTGCTGCTGCTGGGGGTAGCCGTACCCCTGCTGCGGCACGCCCTGCGGGGCCTGCTGCGGGTAGCCGTAGCCGGGCTGCTGGGGCTGGCCCTGGGGCTGCCCCTGAGGCTGGCCGTAGGGGTTGTTCGGATCGCCGAAGCTCATCGCGGGGTTCCTCCGAGAATGTTTCTGTGCGGGGACTACGCGGCCGCGCGGAGGACTTTCACGACATCTGAGCGGATTTCCCCCCGGCACTTTCCGCGGTGTTGCGCAGGTCATCGTCGTAGCAACGCGGAGTTCTTGTCCAGTCGATACGCCTCGGAGTTGTGCAAGTGCAATCTGTCGTCCCGTATGACGAGCCGTCCGGCAGGAGCGAATTGGAACAAGGCGGGGGTCATCCGGGAGGATGTCTTCATGAGTGCCCAGATTCTCGATGGCAAGGCCACCGCAGCCGCGATCAAGACCGAACTGACCGTCCGAGTGGCGGCCCTCAAGGACCAGGGCATCACGCCTGGCCTGGGCACCGTCCTCGTCGGCGACGACCCGGCCAGCCAGAAGTACGTCGCGGGCAAGCACCGCGACTGTGCCCAGGTCGGCATCGCCTCCATCCAGCGACAGCTTCCGGCCACCGCCACGCAGGAGGAGATCGAGGCGGTCGTACGTGAGCTCAACGAGGACCCGTCCTGCACCGGTTACATCGTCCAGCTCCCGCTGCCGAAGGGCATCGACGAGAACCGCATCCTGGAGCTGATGGACCCGGCCAAGGACGCGGACGGCCTGCACCCGACCAACCTCGGCCGCCTCGTGCTCAACGAGCCCGCCCCGCTGCCCTGCACGCCGAACGGCGTCATCACGCTGCTCCGCGCGCACGGCGTGGAGATCAACGGCGCGGAGGTCGTGGTCGTCGGCCGCGGCGTCACCATCGGCCGCCCGATGCCGCTCATCCTCACCCGCCGCTCCGAGAACGCGACCGTGACCCAGTGCCACACCGGCACCCGGGACCTGTCGGCGCACCTGCGCAACGCCGACATCATCGTGGCGGCGGCCGGCGTGCCGCACCTGATCAAGCCGGAGGACGTGAAGCCGGGCGCGGCCGTCCTCGACGTCGGCGTCTCGCGCAACGGCGAGGGCAAGATCCTCGGCGACGTGGACCCCGGTGTCGCCGAGGTGGCCGGCTGGATCTCCCCGAACCCGGGCGGCGTCGGCCCGATGACCCGCGCACAGCTCCTCGTGAACGTCGTCGAGGCCGCCGAGCGCGCGGCCGCGGCGCTCTGACATGGCCTCCGAAGGCGGGGCCTCCGATGGCGGGGCCTCCGGGGGCGGTGCCGCCGAGAGCGAGGCCGCCAAGGGGGCCAGGCGGCGCCGGTTCGGTCTGACCACCGACACCGCGCGGCCCGAGGGCGGCGGCCGGGCGGCGGCCGGCGACGCCTCGGCGCCCGCGCGTCAGTGGCCCCTGCTCACCGTTCTCGTCCTGGCCGGCATCGGCCTCGTCGTGGTCGGAACGGACCCGTTCCCGCACGCCTTCCGGGTGGGCACGATGCTCATCGGGGCGGCCCTGCTCCTCGGTGCGGTGATGCGCCGGGTGGTGCCGTCCGTGGGCATGCTGGCCGTGCGGTCCCGCTTCACGGACATGATCACGTACGGGGTCATGGGTGGCCTGATCGTGCTGCTCGCACTCATGGTGCAGCCGGCGCCCTGGCTGCGGATCCCGTTCCTGGAGGACGTCCTCCATCTCACCGTGACGTAGAGCGGTGGCGTAGGACGACAGGCTGCGTACGGCGCCCGCCCTCTCCCCCGTGGGAGGGCGGGCGCCGCTGCGATCAAGAGTCATGTACGCGCCAACGTGGTTCAAGTTCCGGCCGCTCGCTGTGTCACGGAAGTGACCATTCCGCCACCTCGCCTCCGCATCCGGGGCGCGGATCGCCCTCGGAGCTGCCATCCTTCGAGAACGCAGGGGAGGCCGCGGACAAGGGGGGCGTACATGCCTGGCTGGAAGACGCTGTCGGACGAACTCGACCCGGACGTCCGCGCGTTCGCGGAGCGGCTCCGCCGGCTGGTCGACCGCAGCGGCCTCGGCGTCACCGCCGTGGCCGAGCGCACCGGGCACGACCGGAGCACGTGGGACGCCTATCTGAGCGCGCGTCGGCCCGTCCCCAGGAACGCCGTCGCGGCGCTCGCCGAAGTGACCGGAACCGACCCCGGGGACCTCGCGGCGGAGTGGGAACGCGCCGAACGGGGGTGGTCGCGGAGCGGCCGTCCCGACGGCCTCGACGGTGCCGGCGATTCGGGTGACGCAGCCGGCCCTGACGACGGTCCTGGCGACGGCCCTGACGACGGTCCTGGCGGCGACCGGACCATGCAGATCCGGCGCCTCGGGCAGGTCCCCGCTCCCGCCTCCGCACCCGCATCCCCGGACCCGGCCCCGTCCCCGCCCCGTCCCCGCCGGACGCCCCTCCTCTACGCCGCCGGGATCCTCGGCGCCCTGCTCGTCGTCACCGCCGCCCTCCTCCTCGTCGACCTGGGCGGTACGGGCGACGGCGCGGACGACCGGGCCGCGACCCCGCCCTCGCCGACCGTCCCGACGGCCGCGCCCAGTGCCAGCCTCCCCGCAGGGGTGAAGTGCGCGGGTCCCGGCTGCACGGGTCGCGACCCGGAGGCCATGGGCTGCGGCGGCCCCCTCGCCACCACCGTCGCCGTCACCCGCGTCGGCACCGCCCAGGTCGAGGTCCGGCACAGCGAGACCTGCGCGGCGGCCTGGGCGCGGATCACCGGAGCCGTACCGGGGGACACCGTCACGGTGAAGGCCGCGGGGACCACCCGGCGCGCCGAGGTGAGCGCGGGCGCCGACACCGACGCGTACACCCCGATGCTCGCCGTCGCCTCCGGCGCGGACGCGACGGCCTGCGCCACGCTCGCGGACGGAAGCGAGGCCTGCACCACGAACTGACGGACCTTCGTGGTCTCGGACGGGTGGCAGTGAGCCGGACCACAACGGGGTGGGGGTTCGGGGGCCCCCGGGTCCGATAGCCTGACCGCTGGAAATCTCTTCACGTCGAGACACCGATCGATCGCACTGATCGATCGTCGATCGTCGATCAGAAGGGACGTCCGGAAACCCGGGGCAGGGACCCCCACCGCCAGCTGTCTTACGGAGATCGCCATGACCCGCACTCCCGTGAATGTCACCGTCACCGGCGCGGCCGGCCAGATCGGCTACGCGCTGCTCTTCCGCATCGCCTCGGGCCACCTGCTCGGCGCGGACGTGCCGGTCAAGCTGCGCCTCCTCGAGATCCCGCAGGGCGTGAAGGCCGCCGAGGGCACCGCCATGGAGCTCGACGACTGCGCGTTCCCGCTGCTCAAGGGCATCGACATCTTCGACGACCCGAACCAGGGCTTCGAGGGTGCCAACGTCGCGCTGCTCGTCGGCGCCCGCCCGCGTACCAAGGGCATGGAGCGCGGTGACCTGCTCGCCGCCAACGGCGGCATCTTCAAGCCGCAGGGCAAGGCCATCAACGACCACGCCGCGGACGACATCAAGGTCCTCGTCGTCGGCAACCCGGCCAACACCAACGCCCTGATCGCCCAGGCCGCCGCCCCGGACGTGCCGGCCGAGCGCTTCACCGCGATGACCCGCCTGGACCACAACCGCGCGCTCTCGCAGCTCGCGGCGAAGACCGGCGCCTCCGTCGAGGACATCAAGCGCCTCACCATCTGGGGCAACCACTCGGCGACCCAGTACCCGGACATCTTCCACGCGGAGATCGCCGGCAAGAACGCCGCCGAGGCCGTCGCCGACGAGGCGTGGCTGGCCGACACCTTCATCCCGACCGTCGCCAAGCGCGGCGCCGCGATCATCGAGGCCCGTGGCGCGTCCTCCGCCGCCTCCGCCGCGAACGCCGCCATCGACCACGTCCACACGTGGGTCAACGGCACCGCCGCGGGCGACTGGACCTCCATGGGCATCCCGTCGGACGGTTCGTACGGCGTCCCGGAGGGCCTCATCTCCTCCTTCCCCGTCACCTGCACCGACGGAAAGTACGAGATCGTCCAGGGCCTGGACATCAACGAGTTCTCCCGCGCCCGCATCGACGCCTCCGTGCAGGAGCTGTCGGAGGAGCGCGACGCGGTCCGCGAGCTCGGCCTCATCTGAGCCGCGACCCGAGGGGCTGAAGGCCTGACCGCCTGAAGCCCTGACCGCCTGACGGCACCCCGCATACCCGGCGCCCCCGGACCGTACGACCGACCGTACGGCCCGGGGGCGCCGCTTTCCGCGCCGACTTTTCGCGCCAACACGGAGTCCCCGCCTCCCCTATGCTGTCCCACCGGTCCCGTCCAAGTGGGCCGTCAACACGGACAGTTCCGCAGTAATCGGGGGAGTCTTGGCGCAATCGTTCGTACCTCAGCAGCCCGGTGAGCCACCCAGTACGCCGCCGGGTACGCCACCCACCACGCCGCCCGCCGTCGATCCGCGCCGCTTACCCTCCGCGAGCGAGTCGACCCGCCTGCTCTGCGCCGGCACCTACCTCGACGACGGCTTCCGGGACGCCGTCATCGACCAGTTGTACGTCCACGAGGAGCGTTTCGCCGCGCCCTCCCTCGGCTTCGACGCGAGCCGCGTCCTCGCGCACGCGCTGCGCGCCCGCCGCGTCGAACTCGCCTGGGCCGCCGGCATCCTCGCCCTCTGGATCATCGCGCTCCCGCTCACCAAGGGCCTGATCGTCCTCCTGATCGCACCGTTCCTGGTGCTCGGCCTCGCCCGCTGGGTCCGCGGCCGGTCCGCCGCCCCGCCCCTCTACCGCACGGTCCCCGCCTTCTTCCTGCGCTGGTACGGGCGGATCACGTTCGTCCAGTCGGCGCTCCTCCTGCTCGTCCTCGCCTTCGGCGACGACGAGTCCGGCGGGGAGCTCCTCGGCGACGTCTCCGAGGCGGGCGAGTTCCTCGGGTACGCGATCAGTGTCGCCGCCGAGGAGGCGTTCGGCATCGGCCCGCTGGAGGTGTGGATCACCATCGCCGTGCCCCTGCTCGTGGCCTGGGCGGTCGCGACCCACCACGGCCAGTTCGCCCGCGCGCTCACCCAGGAGCTCTCCAAGGAGCGCTTCCCCGACCTCCGTTCCGACCCGGCCGAGCAGGCCGAGGGCGTCCGCTTCCGCCGCCTGCGCGACCGGATCCGCGTGGAGCAGCACGCGCGCCTCGTCATGTACGGCTCGGACGATCCGTTCTGCGGCGCCGGAGCCCCGTACGAGCCCTGGTCGCTCTCCATCGAGCTGCGCCCCCGCAAGAACCTCGACGGCAAGGCGCCCGAGCCGCTCGACAACAGCGCGATCATGCGGCACGTCGTCCCGCTCGTGGAGGCGCTCCGCGTGCCCTCCGCGCACGGTTCGCCGCAGATCCAGGCCGCCGTACGCGACCGGCTGCGCGAGCTGGAGATCGACGAGGTCGTCTTCCTGCCCGTCGACGGACTGCCGGCCCGTACCGCCGCCCCGTACACCCCGGAGGGCTTCGAGCTGCACCGCTCGGGTGCCATCGAGGAGGGCGGCGAGACCCGCCGCCACTTCCTCCGCGTCCGGGTCGGCGGCTGGGGCGAGGAGATCGTCGCGACCGTCTTCGTCCGCGTCCACACGCAGGGCGGCATGCTGATGCTGGAGGTCGCCCCGCACGTCCTGCGGCCGGTGAAGCGGCTCTACCGGGACGCCGACCGGATCGCCCACCGCTTCCGGCACAACCACCACTTCGGGAAGGCCGTCTGGGCGCTCGGCCAGACCCCGCGCTCCGGCGGGCAGGCCGTCGTCACCCTCTGGCGGGCGCTCCGCCACGGCTGGCGGCTGCTCACGGGGGGCCACGCGAACGCGCTGCCCGAGGGGCCCTGGATCTCGGTCCGCGAGCGCGGCTCCGACGACCAGGCCTCCCTCTTCCAGGAGATGGACGTCAGCCGCTACCTGAAGAGCATTCAGGACAGGGTCGCGAACGGCGTGACCGTCGCGCTGCGCGAAGCCGGTTACGAGACCGCCGAGTTCGAGCAGAAGATCATCCACGTCGCCGAGGGCGGCACGTTCATCGAGAACACCAAGGGCAACGTCACCCTCGGCAACCACAACTCCGTCACCAACAAGACCTTCACCACCTCGACGACCGGAGGCGACCGTGGCTGACACCGGCAACGACAGCGGCAATGGCAACGACAGGGCCCGCGGCGGCATTCACGTCACCAACACCGGTGGGAACGTCACCATCGGCGACAACAACACCGTCACCAGCACGGTGAACGGAGCGCAGCCGGCCCGCGATCCGCAGCAGGAGGAGCTCCTCCAGGCCATCCGCAGGCTCCGGGCCGACCTCGGCGGGGTCGTCGCCTCCGAGCAGACGGCCGCCCTGGACGAGGAACTCTCCGACGCCGAGGACGAGATCGAGGGCACGGGGCGCGCCGGTACGGGCCGCCTGACCCGGCTGCGTCAGGCGCTCGTGGACGCGGGCGCGGTGAGCGGGATCCTCGCCTCGGGCGTGGCCGTCGGGCAGGCCGTCGGCGCCCTGCTCGGAGGGTGAGATGAGCGCCCGCTGGAACGACGAGACGCAGAGCTGGGAGCCGGTCGGGGGCGGTCCGGCTCCCGGCCCGGCGCCGACACCCGCTCCCGGTCCCGCTCCCGGTCCTGCTCCCGGTCCCGTTGCCGGCCCTGCTCCCGTTGCCGGTCCCGTCGTGCCCCCGCCGCCTCCCCCGCCCTCGTACGCCCCGGAGTACGTACCGGAGACGGGGGAGTGGCAGCACTCCACCGCACCGGGCCCGGCCGGGCGCCCGCGTACGCGCGGCGCGGTCGCGGCGGGGGTGGCCGTCGCCGTCCTGGCGGCGGGTTCGGTGGGCACGTGGCTGCTCTGGGGCAAGGGCGAGGACGGGAACGCCCCGGGGGCGGGCGGCCCGGCGGTCTCGGTCTCGGTCTCGGCCCCGCCGGAGTCGTCGTCCTCGGACGACCCGACGGACACGGAGACCCCGTACGAGACCGACTCCCCGTCGGACTCGCCCACGCCCTCCGACTCCGCCGCCACCTCTCCCACCGACGACGTCCCCCCGCCCACCTACAAGGTGCAGAAGGACCGCAAGGGCTTCACGATCGCCGTCCCCGAGGGCTGGCACCGCACCGAGTCCGACACGGAGGGCGTCTTCTACAACGCGCCGGACGGGAAGAGCCTCCTCCAGGTCTTCGTCATCACCGAGCCCGGCATGACGCCGTACGAGGCCCTGCGCGGCGCCTCCGACGACGGCAAGGCCAACAAGCCGGGCTATGTGGAGATCAGTCTCGACCGGGTCACCGGCGAACCGGACGCCCCGGCCGACTCCGCCGAGCTGGTGTACGCGTACGACCGCGAGGGCGGCCGCCGCCAGGTCGTCGACCGCGCGTTCACGGCGCCGGACGGCAACCACTACGCCATCCTCGCCGCGGGCCCGGAGACCGACTGGCCCAAGCAGCGCGAGGTCCTGCGCGCGGCCCTGGAGTTCTTCCGCCCGGGCGCGTACTGACGGCGACGGCGCCGCTCCCACGGACTGTGCCGTGCTCAGCCCGTGGGCACGGCACCGCTCCGGAGCCTCGCCGCCAGGGCCGTGAGGTCGGCCGTGGCGCGCAGGAGCAGGCCGTCGCCGAACGTGACGCGGGTCGCGCCGAGCAGGCCGAGCTCGGCGAAGGACAGGCCGCCCGGGACGGACAGGGCGTTGAGGGGGAGGCCGCCGAGCGCGGCGCGCAGGGCCGGGAGGTCGGCGGGCGGGGCCGCGATCGGGTAGACGCAGTCCGCGCCCGCCTCGGCGTAGAGCCGGGCGCGGGACACCGCGGCGTCCCGCACCGCCACCCCGTCGGCCGCCTCCCGGATGTACACGTCCACGCGCGCGTTGACGAAGAGCCCGGGGCCCGCGGCCGCCCGGACCTCCGCCAGCCACGCGGCATGGGCCTCCGGGTCCTTGAGTCCGCCGACCCGGTCGCTGTCCTCCAGGTTCACCCCGACCGCGCCGGACTCCCGTACGCGTTCCACCAGTTCGGCCACCGGCAGCCCGTAACCGCCCTCCAGGTCGGCGGTGACGGGTACGGAGACGGCGCGGGCGATCCGCGCCACGGCGGCGAACATCTCCGCCGCCGGCGTCTCCCCGTCCTCGTACCCGAGGGCGGCGGCGATCCCGGCGCTCGGCGTCGCGAGCGCCGGGAAACCGGCCTCCTCGAAGGCGCGGGCGCTCACGGCGTCCCACGGGCCGGGCAGCACCAGCGGATCGCCGGCCGCCCGGCCCCCGTGCAGGGCGCGCAGGAGGTCGGCCTCCGGCCCCCGGCTCACGCGCTGCGGGGGGTGTAGTGGCCGGGCGTCAGCCTGGTCGTCACGCCGATCCGGTTCCAGGCGTTGATCGTGACGATCGCGGCGATGACCCGGGCGAGCTCGGTCTCGTCGAAGTGCGCGGCGGCCTGCGCGTACACCTCGTCGGGGACGAAGCCGTCGGTGAGGACGGTGACGGCCTCGGTCAGGGCGAGGGCCGCGAGCTCCCGCTCGGTGTAGAAGTGCCGGGACTCCTCCCAGGCGGAGAGCTGCACGATCCGCTCGACGGTCTCGCCCTCCGCCAGCGCGTCCTTGGTGTGCATGTCGAGGCAGAAAGCGCAGTGGTTGACCTGCGAGGCGCGGATCTTGATCAGGTGGTAGAGGGTCGGGTCGACGTCCTTCGCGGCCGCCGTCTCCAGCCGGATCATCGCCCGGTAGAACTCGGGGACCCGCTCGGCCAGGGCGAGGCGGGGCTCGTGCTCGTGCGCGTACGGGGTCGTCTGGTGCGTCGTCGTCGTGGTGGTCGTCATGCTTCTCACCGTACGAGCGGGATGGCGCAGGAGTATGGTCCATTTCCATGGCAAACGAGTGGGCCACTTTTGGCGCCGACCTCCATCTGGAACTGCGCGGTCCGCAGCTGCGCGCCGGACTCATGGACGCGCTCCGGGAGGCGGTCCGCAGCGGGCGCCTGGAGGCCGGCACCCGGCTGCCGTCCTCCCGGTCGCTCGCCGCCGACCTGGGCATGGCCCGCAACACCGTCGCCGACGCCTACGCCGAGCTGGTCGCCGAGGGCTGGCTGACCGCCCGGCAGGGCTCGGGCACGCGCGTCGCCCGCCGGACCGCGCCCCGCAGGCCGGCGCCCCCTGCCCCTGCCACGCTTGCCGCGTCTGCCGCGTCTGCCGCGTCTGCCGCGTCTGCCGCGTCTGCGGCGTCTGCGGCGGCGGTACGGTCCCGGCTCGGCGCCCCGGCGCACAACCTCAAGGCCGGCACCCCCGACCTCGCCTCCTTCCCGCGCGCCGACTGGCTCAAGGCGTACCGACGGGCGCTGACCGCCGCCCCGAACGAGGCCTTCGGCTACGGCGACCCGCGCGGCCGGATCGAACTGCGCACCGCGCTCGCCGAGTACCTCGCCCGCGCGCGGGGCGTGCACGCCCGGCCCGAACGGATCGTGATCTGCGCGGGGTTCGTGCACGGGCTGATGCTGATGGGCGAGGTGCTGCGCGGCCGGGGGGTGCGGGACGTGGCGGTCGAGTCGTACGGGCTCGGCGTCCACGCCGACCTCCTCGTCCGGGCCGGACTCGGGACCCCGGTCCTGCCCTTCGACGAACGCGGCACGCACGTCGAGGAGCTGGCGGGCGCCGGGGGCGTCCTCCTGACGGCGGCGCACCAGTTCCCGCTGGGCGGCGCCCTGCCGCCGGACCGGAGGGCGGCCGTCGTCGACTGGGCGCGCACCTCGGGAGGCTTCGTCCTGGAGGACGACTACGACGGCGAGTTCCGCTACGACCGGCAGCCGGTGGGCGCGCTCCAGGGCCTGGATCCCGAGCGGGTCGTCTACCTGGGGACCGCGAGCAAGTCCCTGGCGCCCGGGCTGCGGCTGGCGTGGATGGTGGTGCCGGAGGGGCTGGTGGGCGAGGTGGTCGCCGCGAAGGGGGCCGTGGACTGGGCGTCGAGCGCGCCGGACCAGCTGGCGTTCGCCGAGTTCCTCGGCTCGGGGGCGTACGACCGGCACGTACGGGCCATGCGGCTGCGGTACCGGCGGCGCCGGGACCAGCTGGTGGAGGCGGTGGCCGCGCACTCGCCGCCGACCCGGGTCAGCGGGATCGCGGCCGGCCTCCACGCGGTCCTCGCCCTGCCGCCCGGCACCGAGCAGGACGTCCTGCGAGCCGCCGCCTGGCACGGTCTCGCGGTGCAGGGGGTGAACCAGTTCCGCCGGCCGGGCGTGGCGCCGGCCCTGGACGGTCTGGTCGTCGGCTACGCCACGCCCCCGGACAGCGGCTGGCAGGGCGCACTCCAGGCCCTGTGCCGGGTGCTGCCCCAGGCGTCAGGGGGCGCGTAGAAGGTGCCCGGGGGTACCTAAGCGGAGTCCTGCCCGGAGCCGGGGCCGGGGCCAGTGCCGGGGTCGGTGCCAGGGCCGGTGCCCTGGTGGGAACCCGCTCTCGCTCTCGCCCCCACCTCCATTGTCCGTCCGTTAGCGTCCACCTCCGGTGGTTCGCCGAAGCGGGCCAGGGTCAGGGAGCCCGCCACCGCGATCGCGAAGCCGGTGATTGCGAGCCAGCCGAGGCCCTCCCGGGTGGTGTCGCCGAGCCAGACCACCCCGATGATCGCGGGGCCGATCGTCTCGCCGAGCACCGCGCCCGCCGTCGCCGTGGTCACCGACCCGCGCTGGAGTGCCGAGGTCAGCAGCACGAACGCGGCCCCGCCGCCCACCAGGAGCGCGTACCAGACCGGATCGGCGAAGTCGATGCCGTCGATCAGCCGGACCGCCACCTCGACCACCCCGAAGCCGAAGCCCGCCCCGAGGCCGAGGACGAGGGCGCGGGGCTTCGCCGGCAGCCGCCCGCCCGCGACGCCGAGCAGCAGCACCCCGAAGGCGCTCGCGAGCAGCGCCCAGGGCAGCCACTCGGGGCCGTCCTGGTGGCCTTCCTTCCCGGAGGCGAGGCCCAGCAGCGCGAGCCCCGCGCAGACCACGCCCACCGCGGTCCACTCCACCCGGCTGAGCCGCGCCCGCAGCACCCGGGAGGCGATGACCGCCGTGACCGCCAGGCTCGCGGCGAGGGCGGCGCCGACCACGTAGATGGGCAGGGTCCGCAGCGCCACGATCTGCAGGGCGAAACCGAGGCCGTCCGCGCTGAGGCCGGCGAGGTACCGCCACTGCCGCAGCGCCCGCCCCATCAGCGCGATGTCGACTCCGCCGCCGGTCCCCGGCGTCACGGCGCGGGCCGCCATCGCCTGGAGAACCGAGGCCGCGCCGAAGCAGACGGACGAGGCGAGCGCACAAATCATCCCGAGTAGCACGAAATGACTCTAGGTGCTGCGGCTGGAATTGACCGGCCTACACTGTGCGGTCGCGACTGCGAAGGGGAGGGCCAGGGACATGCGGAGGCTGAGGTCGAGCACGGTGGTGCTCGGTGGGATGGGTGTGCTCGCGGCGACGATCACCGCGTGCGGCTCGGAGCCGGACCAGCGGTGTGTGGACCCGCTGACCCGCGAGGAGCTGCCCAGCTACCGGTGCGAGAGCGGTGGCGGCGATGACGACGACGACAGCAACGGCACCACGACCCGGGGCTCGTACTACTACGGCGGTTCCGTCCGGAGCGGCAAGGTGAGCGGCGGCAGCTTCAGCAAGGCGGCCGTCGACACCGGCGGTTTCGGCTGCTCGGGCTCCGGCGGCGGCTGAGGAGGGCCCGGCACATGAAGCGGCACACCATCGAGCCCCGGCCCGGCTGGCAGGCGATCGTGGAGGAGCAGGGGGTCGTCTACCCCCTGACCCGCTACCCGGACGGTTCGCTGCGTCCCTACTGGGACGAGAGCGCGTACTACTCCTTCACGCTGCCCGAGGTCGAGGCCCTGGAGGAGGTCGTCGAGGAGCTGCACGCGATGTGCCTGGCGGCCGCCGCGCACATCGTCGAGCGGGACCGGTTCGCCGAGCTCGGGATCACCGACCCGAAGCTCGCCTCCCTGGTCGCCGAGTCCTGGCGGCGCCGCGACGAACTCCCCTCCCTCTATGGGCGGTTCGACCTGCGCTACGACGGCACGGGCCCGGCCAAGATGCTGGAGTACAACGCCGACACCCCCACCTCGCTGGTGGAGGCCGCCAGCCCGCAGTGGTTCTGGATGGAGGAGCGGTTCCCCGGCGCCGACCAGTGGAACTCCCTCCACGAGCGGCTCGTCGACGCCTGGAAGCGCCAGGCGCACCTGCTGCCGCCGGGCCCCGTCCACTTCGTCCACTCGGACGGCGACGAGCTCGGCGAGGACCTGATGACGGTCGCGTACCTGCGCGAGACCGCCCAGCAGGCCGGACTCGACACGGAGGCGCTGTCCGTCGAGCGGATCGGCTGGGACCGGCTCTCGCGCCGCTTCGTCGACGACCGGCTCCGCTTCATCCGCAGCTGCTTCAAGCTCTACCCCTGGGAGTGGCTGACCACCGACCGCTTCGGGAAGCACGTCCTCGACACCCTCGACAACGGCGGCGGGACCGGCACCACCTGCTGGATCGAACCGGCCTGGAAGATGCTCCTCTCCAACAAGGCGCTGCTCGCGATCCTGTGGGAGCTGAATCCGGGTCACCCGAACCTGCTCCCCGCCTACCTCGACGGTCCGCGCGAGCTCGCCTCGACCACGGGGTGGGTCGCCAAGCCGCTGCTCGGCCGCGAAGGCGCGGGCGTCACCCTGCACGAGGCCGGGACGGAGCCCTTCGTACGGGACGGGGAGGCCTGCTGCTACCAGGAGCTGGCCCCGCTGGCCGACTTCGACGGCAACAAGGTGGTGCTCGGCGCGTGGGTCGTCGAGAACGAGGCGGCGGGGCTCGGGATCCGGGAGTCGGCGGGCCTCGTCACCGACGAGTACGCCCGCTTCCTCCCGCACGTGATCCTCTAGGACCCGGCTAGGGCCTGTCCGGCGGATCAGGGTCGGACAGGCCCTAGTCCGCGACGTACTCCCTCAGCGGCGCGGGCTTGAGGCCGGCCGCCTCGGCCAGGTCCAGGGCCCGCTTCAGGTCCTGCTCCAGGGTCTCGTTGAAGTGGAGCAGGATGATGTCGCCGGCCTTGAGGGTCGGTGTCGGCGGGGTCCACTGGCCCCAGGTGGTGAGGTCGTACGTCCACGTCACCACGGCCTTCGCCCCGCAGGCGCGCGCGGTGGTCCGGGTGGTCGCGTCGTACGTGCCGTAGGGCGGACGCAGCAGCCGCGGGCCGTCGCCGAACCGGGCGAGGTGCTGATCGCGGGCCCCGCAGACCTCCGCCTTCTGTCCGGCGGCGTCGAGCGTGGTCAGGTCGGGGTGGTTGACGGTGTGGTTCTCGACGCGGGAGCGGCCCTGGTTCAGCAGGGTGTGGAAGTAGCCGGAGTCGTACGAGTAGGCGCCCGGCAGCAGGAAGAGCGAGGCGGGCACCCGGCGGTCGAGCAGCAGCTTCGCCGCCGCGGGGTCGTGGTACCAGCCGTCGTCGATGGTGATGAAGACGACCGGGTCGGTGGTGTCGACGTGCGAGACCACCGGGACGGGCTCGGGCCAGGCCGCCCTCGGGGCGGAGTGGGCGGGTCCCGTGGACGCGCCGAGGAGCGCGAGGGGGACGAGGGCGGCGAGCGCGGCACGCACGGCGTGACGCAGACGGAGTCTCGGCATGGCGGCATCATTGGCCTAGACCAACTGTCGTGTCAATGGCCCGCGTTGCCCGCGAGAACCCCGTGCCCGCCGCGGGCGAGACGGCCCGCCGCGGGCGCGACGGCCGGGCCCGCGGCGGGACGGACCCGTCAGTCCGACAGCACCCCTCTCAACTGCTCAAGACCCCAGTCCAGATCCTCCTTCGAGATGACCAGGGGCGGCGCGATCCGGATCGTCGACCCGTGCGTGTCCTTCACCAGGACCCCCCGCTCCATCAGCTTCTCCGAGATCTCCCGGCCCGTGCCGTGCGACGGCGCGATGTCCACCCCCGCCCACAGACCGCGCCCGCGCACCGCCTCCACCGCCCCGCCGCCCACGAGCAGCCCCAGCTCGGCGTGGAGGTGCTCGCCCAGCTCCGTCGCCCGCTCCTGGAACTCGCCCGTCCGCAGCATCGCGATCACCTCGAGCGCCACCGCGCAGGCCAGCGGATTCCCGCCGAAGGTCGACCCGTGCTCGCCCGGCCGGAACACGCCCAGCACCGACCGGTCGGCGACCACCGCCGACACCGGCACGACACCGCCGCCCAGCGCCTTCCCCAGGATGTACACGTCAGGCACCACGCCCTCGTGCTCGCACGCGAACGTCTTCCCCGTCCGGCCCAGACCCGTCTGGATCTCGTCCGCCATGAACAGCACGTTCCGCCGGCGCGTCAGCTCCCGCACGCCCGGCAGATAGCCGGCCGGCGGCACCAGCACCCCCGCCTCGCCCTGGATCGGTTCCAGCAGCACCGCCACCGTGTTCTCGGTGACCGCCGCCTCCAGGGCCGTCAGGTCCCCGTACGGGACGATCTCGAACCCCGGCGTGTACGGGCCGAAGTGGTCCCGCGCCTCGTGGTCCGTGGAGAAGCTGACGATCGTCGTCGTCCGGCCGTGGAAGTTGTTCCCCGCGACCACGATCTTCGCGTGCCCGTCCGGCACGCCCTTCACCTCGTACCCCCACTTCCGGGCGGTCTTCACGGCCGTCTCGACCGCCTCCGCGCCCGTGTTCATCGGCAGCACCGCCTCCTTGCCGCACAACGCCGCGAGCTGCGTGCAGAACTCGGCGAAGCGGTCGTGGTGGAAGGCGCGCGACGTCAGCGTCACCCTCTCCAGCTGCGCCTTCGCGGCATCGATCAGCCGCCGGTTGCCGTGCCCGAAGTTGAGCGCCGAGTAGCCGGCGAGCATGTCGAGATAGCGATGCCCCTCGATATCGGTCAGCCAGGCGCCGTCCGCCGAGGCGACGACGACCGGAAGGGGGTGGTAGTTGTGAGCGCTGTGCGCCTCCGCGGAAGCGATCGCGTCTTGCGTCCTCGACACGGGGTCTCCGTTCGTCCTGCGGCCCGGGAGCTCAGGGGTGTGGCTCCCCTTCTTATCGTCGCTCGCGCGCCGGAAGCGGAAACCTCGGCTACGGCGCGCCCACCGCTCCGGAAGCCGCACGCCGGGCGGTCACCCTCAGCCCGCCGACTCCGCCACCCCGCGCGCCTCCTCCGCGTCCGGTATGCCCTCCAGCCGGAAGGTGAGCGCGCCTCCGCTCCGCGTCCAGAGGAGCGTGGGACCCGCTGTACGGACCTCATGTCTCCAGACCTGACCGGTCCCGTCCGTCATCGGGACCGTCAGCAGGTGCGGCGCCCCGAACCAGTAGCCCTGCGCGCCGTCCGGGAGATCCACCCACTCCGGCCGCGTCGTCACCTCCTTGGCGAAGCCGATGTCCAGCCGGGCCGGGAACTCGTCCAGCCGGACCGTCCGCTCCCCGTCCCGCCAGCACAGGCTGATCACCGCCCGGCCCCGCTCGGCCGACCCCGTCACCGCGACCGCGTCCGGCGGGCCCAGGGCACCCGGTATCAGCGGCTCGAAGCCCGCCCTGCGCCCGGCCTCCGCCAACGTCACCGGGTCGGCGCACCCCGGCACCGCCCCGCCCGGCACCGCCCCGCCCGGCACCGCGGTCCGGCCGGCGGGATCGTCGGAGTACCGCACGGTGACCCCGCCGAAGCCGAACCAGTCCGCGACCGCCGCCCGCACGGGCGGGGTGAGCACCAGCACGATCAGCACCCCCGTCAGACCGGCCACCAGCGCCCGCCACCGCCCGCGCGCCCATCCCCGCACCGATGCCCACCACCGGCGCCACACAGGCAGAGGCTCCGGCACGGGCGTCGGCGCGTGCTCGGCGAGGAGCTGCGCGAGCACCCGCTCCGCCATGGACTCACCGTCCACGTCGGGCACCCGCAGCCGCCGCCCCAGCGCCCGCAACTCCTCCGGAAGCCGCTCGTCCGGCGTACGGCCCTCCGGCAACCGCTCCTCAGCCACGCTCCTCACCTCCCTCCCGCACGAGTCCCTCCAGCACCAGTCCCAGCTTCTTCAGCGCCCGGCTCAGCCGGGACTTCACCGTCCCCCTCGGCCAGCCCAGCGCCTCGGCCGTCTCCGCCTCGTCCAGCTCGAGCAGATAGCGGTGGATCACCACCTGCCGGTGGTCCTCGGCGAGACCGTCCAGGGCGTCGAGGAGCCGCCGGCTCCGCTCCCGCTCCTCCGCGGCGACCGCCGGATCCGCCGACTCCGGTATCCGCGGCTCGCCCCCGAGCAGGTCCGCCTCCCGGCCCGCGACGGCCCGCTGCCGACCCGCCGAGCGCACTGTGTTCCTGGTCTCATTGACGACGATCCGCAGCAGCCACGGCCGGAACGCCGCGCCCTCCTTGAACCGCCCCAGCGACCGGTACGCCTTGAAGAACGCCTGCTGCACCACGTCCTCGGCCTCCGGGCCCGCGCCGCACGCCACGGCCGCCCTCAGCGCCACCGCCGTATGCGCGCGGACCAGCTCCGCGTACGCCTCCGGCTCTCCGGCGCGCACCCGTGCGATCACCACGGCCTCGTCGTCGACCAGGCCCCCCTCCCGGGTCCCCTCCCGCGTCCTCACACCTTTGATACACCGGCAGTCGGGGATCGGTTCCCACACCTGAGAGAATGATGTGCATGGCCTCTGATCGTCCTCGCGCGCTCTCCGGAATCCAGCCCACGGCGGGCTCGTTCCACCTCGGCAACTACCTCGGTGCGGTCCGTCAGTACGTCGCACTCCAGGAGTCCCACGACGCCTTCTACATGGTCGTCGACCTGCACGCCATCACGGTTCCGCAGGACCCCGCCGAGCTGCGGGCGAACACCCGCCTCGCCGCCGCGCAGCTGCTCGCCGCCGGCCTCGACCCGGACCGCTGCACGCTGTTCGTCCAGAGCCACGTCCCCGAGCACGCGCAGCTCGGCTGGGTCATGAACTGCCTCACCGGCTTCGGCGAGGCCTCCCGCATGACGCAGTTCAAGGACAAGTCCGCGAAGCAGGGCGCCGACCGCGCCACCGTCGGCCTCTTCACGTACCCGATCCTCCAGGTCGCGGACATCCTGCTCTACCAGGCCAACGAGGTCCCGGTCGGCGAGGACCAGCGCCAGCACATCGAGCTGACGCGCGACCTCGCGGAGCGCTTCAACGGCCGCTTCGGCGACACCTTCACCGTCCCCAAGCCGTACATCGTCAAGGAGACCGGGAAGATCTACGACCTCCAGGACCCGACGATCAAGATGAGCAAGTCGGCGTCCACGCCGAAGGGCCTGATCAACCTCCTGGACGAGCCGAAGGTCACCGCGAAGAAGGTCAAGAGCGCGGTCACCGACACGGACACCGTGATCCGCTTCGACGCGGAGAACAAGCCGGGCGTCTCCAACCTCCTCACCATCCTGTCCACCCTCTCCGGGACGAGCATCGCCGACCTGGAGAAGAGCTACGAGGGCAAGATGTACGGCGCGCTGAAGACGGACCTGGCCGAGGTCATGGTGGACTTCGTCACGCCGTTCCGGGCCCGCACCCAGGAATACCTGGACGACCCGGAGACGCTGGACTCGGTCCTGGCCAAGGGCGCGGAGAAGGCCCGCGCGGTCGCCGCCGAGACGCTGGCGCAGACCTACGACCGGATGGGCTTCCTGCCCGCCAAGCACTGAGTCCTAGGACCCTGGCCACGAGGGTGGTGCAGGACGCACACTGGCGGCTGCACCACCCGCCGCACACCATTCGACGGACGACGGAGGAGAACGACGTGGGGACCGTAACGCTCGGCGTTTCGATCGCGGTCCCGGAGCCCTACGGCAGCCTGCTCCAGGAGCGGCGCGCTGGCTTCGGGGATCCCGCCGCGCACGGCATCCCCACGCACGTCACCCTCGTCCCGCCGACCGAGGTCGCGGAGGAGCGGCTCCCGGAGATCGAGGCGCACCTCGCCGGGGTCGCCGCCGAGTACGAGCCGTTCCCCGTCCGTCTGAAGGGCACCGGGACGTTCCGCCCGCTGTCCCCGGTCGTCTTCGTGAAGCTCGAGGACGGCGTCCCCCTCTGCAACCGGCTCCAGCACCAGATCCGGGACGAGGCGGGGCCGCTCGCGCGCGAGCTCCAGTTCCCGTACCACCCGCACGTCACCGTGGCGCACGCCATCTCCGAGGAGGGGATGGACCGGGCGTTCGAGGAGCTCGCCGGATACGAGGCGGCCTGGACGTGCCGCTCGTTCGCGCTGTACGAGCAGGGCCCGGACGGCGTGTGGCGGAAGCTGTACGACTACGAGTTCGGCAGCGGCCGGCCGATCTCGGCCGTCCCGACCCAGGGCGGCAGCCCGGTCGACACGCCGACCGTCACCCCCGCCGGCTGAGCCCTCCCCCTCCTCACACGGGCAGGAGGCGGAAGAGCGGCCTCGGCACGTGCCGTACCGCCGCCATCACCATCCGCAGCGTCCCCGGCACCCACACCGTCTCCGAGCGGCGCCGCAGCCCCAGCTCGATCGCGGTAGCGACCGCCTCGGGGGTCGCAGAGAGCCGGGCCCGCGTCCTCGCGCGCCCTGCCGCCGCCGTCGACCGCGCGGACCCGGGCCGGACGACCATGACGTGCACGCCCGTGCCGTACAGCGCGTCCCCGAGGCCCTGGGCGAAGACGTCGAGCCCCGCCTTCGACGAGCCGTAGATGAAGTCACCGCGCCGGGCCCGCTCGCCCGCCACCGAGGAGAGCACCACCAGCGAGCCGTGCCCCTGCGCCTGGAGCGCGCCCGCGCACACCAGACCGGCCGAGACGGCGCCCGTGTAGTTGGTCTGCGCGACCCGCACGGCGGCGACGGGGTCGGCCTCGTCGTGCGCCTGGTCGCCGAGGACCCCGAAGGCGAGCAGCACCACGTCGATGGGCCCCTCCGTGAAGATCTTGCCGAGCCGCTCCTCGTGCGACTCGGTGTCGAGCGCGTCGAAGGGGACGGTGCGCACGTCCGTGCCGAGCGCGCGGAGCGAGTCCGCGGCCGCGGTGAGCACGGGGGAGGGCCGCCCGGCCAGCCACACCGTACGGACGCCGCGGGCGATCATCCGGCGCGCGGTCGCGAGCCCGATCGTGGAGGTGCCGCCGAGGACGAGCAGGGACTGCGGGGTGCCGAAGGCGTCCTTCATGGTGGGGTACTCCTCAGAGGGCGGTGGGTCTCGACAGCCATCAGGGTGACCGTATAGCCGTGTCTGTCGCTTATGCCGCCATTGCCTCCGGGATGTCGTTCACCGTCCCGCGCGCTCCGCCGGGGGATTCTCGTACTCCGGCCATCTCTGGACCAACGGATCAAGGGGTACGCGTACGACATGGACTGGCTGACCAAGCTCCCCGTCATCGGCCCCGTGGCCACCCGCCTCATGCGGACCCACGCCTGGCGCTCGTACGAGACCCTCGACGAGGTCCACTGGAGCCGGCTCGCCGCCGCGATCACCTTCCTCTCCTTCCTCGCGCTCTTCCCGCTGATCACGGTCGCCGCCGCGATCGGCGCCGCGCTGCTCTCCACGGAACAGCTCGACAAGATCGAGGAGAAGATCTCCGACCAGGTACCCGGCATCTCCGACCAGCTCGACATCGACGGCCTCGTCGCCAACGCCGGCACCGTCGGACTCATCGCCGGCGCCCTCCTGCTCGTCACCGGCATCAGCTGGATCGGCTCCATGAGGGAGTGCCTGCGGGTCGTGTGGGGGCTCGACGACACCGAGGAGGGCAACCCCGTCGTGCGCAAGGGCAAGGACGCGCTCGTGCTCCTCGGCCTCGGCGGCGTCGCGGTCTGCTCGCTCGCCGCGTCCTGGCTCGGCTCCACCGCCGTCGGCTGGAGCGCCGACCGGGTCGGCATCTCCGGCGACGGGGCGGGCGGCTACCTGCTCCAGGCGGCCGCCGTCCTCGTCGCCGTCGCCGCCGACTTCCTGATGCTGCTCTACGTCCTGACGCTGCTGCCCGGCGTCCACCCGCCCCGCCGCCGGCTCGTGGTGGCGGCGCTCATCGGCGCCGTCGGCTTCGAGCTGCTCAAGCTGCTGCTCGGCGGCTACATGAAGGGGGTCGCGGGGAAGTCGATGTACGGGGCGTTCGGCACACCGATCGCCCTGATGCTGTGGATCAACTTCACCGCGAAACTGCTGCTGTTCTCCTCGGCCTGGACGGCTACGGGTTCACGTCCGGATCCAGCGGAGCCCGCGAGCGACGACGCCGCGACCCCGAACCGGCCGGCGGCCAGCGCCGGTTGACGAGGAACACGGCGCCGGCGAGCAGGACGAGCGCCCCGCCCGCCACGCTCAGCGCGATCCCGACGCCGCCGGACTTCTCCGAGGAGGCGGCGGCGCTCGCCGACGCGTCCGGAGCGTTCTTCCCGGGCGCGGGCGCCGTGCCGCCGTCCGAACTCCCGGTGCCCGACCCGGAATCCGGCCCCGTTCCCGACCCCGTGCCCGTACGGGCCGACGTGGGCGGCACCAGCTCGCCCACCGGGGTCACCTTCCCGGCCGCGGCGAAGCCCCAGTCGAGCAGCCGGGCGGTCTCCTTGTAGACCGCGTGCTGCTCCTTCGACGACGGGTTCATCACGGTGACGAGCAGCACCTTCCCACCCCGCTCCGCGACGCCCGTGAAGGTGGATCCGGCATGGGTGGTGTTGCCGTTCTTCACCCCCGCGATCCCCTGGTACGGGGCGACGCCGAAGTCACCGGTCAGCAGCCGGTTGGTGTTCTGGATCTCGAATGTCTCGCGCTTCTTGCCCGGCTTCAGCTCGCCGGGGAAGGCGGCGCGGGGCGTGGCGGCGTACTCGCGGAAGTCCTCGTTCTGCATGCCGCTGCGGGCGATGAGTGTCAGGTCGTACGCGGACGAGACCTGGCGCGGGGCGTCGTAACCGTCCGGGGAGACCACGTACGTGTCGAGCGCCTGGAGCTCGGCCGCGCGGGCGTTCATGTCCTTCACGGTCTTCGGGATGCCGCCGTTCATGGCCGACAGGACGTGGACGGCGTCGTTGCCGGAGCGGAGGAAGACCCCGAGCCACAGGTCGCGGACGCTGTAGGTCTGCTTCTCCTTGACGCCCACCAGGCTGGACCCGGAGCCGAGCCCGGCCAGGTCCTGGTTGGTGACCAGATGGTTCTGCGTCTTGCCGAGCTTCGGCAGCACGGTGTCCGCGAAGAGCATCTTCAGCGTGGACGCCGGAGCGAGCCGCCAGTGCGCGTTGTGCGCGGCGAGGACCTCGCCGCTCTCCGCGTCCGCGACGATCCAGGACCGGGCGGACAGATCCTTCGGCAGCACGGGGGCACCGGCCCCCAGCCGGACCTGGGTACCGGGCTTGCCGAGCAGCGCGCCGCCGACCGCGGACATGGTGGCGGGCGGTTTGGGCTGCTTGTCCTTCGCGTCCTTCCCTTCGTCCGCGTGGGCCGCGGGTGCGGCGATGACGAACGGCAGGAGTACGGCAGCGGCGACCGCCCAAGCGGTCTTCTTCGAAGCAGACACGGTCGAGAACGTACAGGTACGGAACAGGGATCCGAACCCCGCCTGGCGGTTCGTCCACGCTCGTCCACCCGGACGCGGGGCCGGGGAGGCGGACGGTGATACTGGGGCCATGAAGCTCAGCCGTCGCGTCTCCTGGTTCCTGCTCGCGTTCGGGGTGTGGAGCTGGTTCATCTGGGTCACCTTCGTCAAAAACCTGTGGAACGACGGGAGCGGCCTCGCCTTCGACGACGCGGGTGACCCGACGGCCTATTTCTGGGTTCACCTGCTGCTCGCCGTCACGTCCTTTGTCTTGGGGACGGTGATCGGTGTGCTCGGGTTGCGTGGAGTGCGTGCCGCGCGTCGCGACACCGGTCACAGCTCCTAGTCGGGAAGAGAAAGAGGGGGTTCGGGGCGTGCTCGTGTTTCTGCTGGTTCTGGTCGTGGTCCTCGCCGTGCTCGGCGGGGTTCACTGGTACGTGTGGCGGCGCCTCGTGCGCGATGTGACGGTGGCCGGGGGGACGGCTCGGCGGGTCGGTACGGTGGCCGTCGTCGTGCTGCCGTTGCTCTCGCTCGCGGCGTTGACCTCCGCGCGGGCCGGTGCGCCCTTCTGGTTCCAGCAGGTCGTCGCCTGGCCGGGGTTCCTGTGGCTCGCCCTGCTGCTGTACGTGACCCTGGCCCTCGTGGTCGGCGAGGCCGTGCGGCCCGTCCTGCGCCGGTGGCTCGACCGCCGCGCCACGGCTGAGGTGCACCAGGCGGCACCCGTGCCCGTGCCCGTGTCCGTTCCCGAAACCGCCGCGCCTGCCGTGGAGGCCCCTGAGCCCCCGGCAGCCGCCCCCTCCCGGCGGCTCTTCGTCTCGCGTGTCGTCGGTGGCTCCGCCGCTGCCGTCGCTCTCGGGACCGTCGGGTACGGCACGTACGGTGTGCTGCGCGGGCCCCGGATCAAGCGCGTCACCGTCCCGCTCGCCAAGGTGCCGCGCGCCGCGCACGGCTACCGGATCGCCGTCGTGTCCGACATCCACCTCGGGCCGATCCTGGGCCGGGCCCACAGTCAGCGGATCGTGGACGCGATCAACTCCACCCAGCCCGATCTGATCGCGATCGTCGGCGACCTCGTCGACGGCACCGTCGAGAACCTCGGGTCCGCCGCCGAGCCGCTCGCCCGGCTCCGCGCCCGCCACGGCTCCTTCTTCGTGACGGGCAACCACGAGTACTTCTCGGGCGCCGACGCCTGGGTCGACCACGTACGCGAGCTCGGCCTGCGCCCGCTGCGCAACGAGCGCGTGGAGATCGCGGCCGGCTTCGACCTCGCCGGCGTCGACGACATCGCGGGGGAGAGCGAGGGCCAGGGTCCCGACTTCGGCCGCGCCCTCGGCGACCGCGACCGGGCCCGCGCCGCCGTGCTCCTCGCGCACCAGCCGGTCGTCATCCACGACGCCGTACGCCACGGTGTGGACCTCCAGCTCTCCGGTCACACCCACGGCGGTCAGCTATGGCCGGGCAACTACCTCGCCGAGTTCGCCAACCCGACCGTCGCGGGGCTCGAACGGTACGGCGACACCCAGCTGTACGTCTCGCGGGGCGCGGGCGCCTGGGGACCCCCGGTCCGGGTCGGGGCGCCCTCCGACATCACCCTCGTCGAACTCGCCTCGAAGCAGGCGTAATCGGGCGGCGGAGCAGGGGGTCACTCCCTGCTCCGAGAGCGATACGTGCTGCTCATCGGCTTAAAGTCTCATATTCCGGACATATACCTGCTGTGTGAAAGTTTTTCCTTCCACTTGTGAAAGTCGTGTGATTGGCTGACGGTAATGCGGCGTTTTCGGGGGGCGTCGTGCCTGGGGTGGTACGAAAAAAGGAAACACGGCAATGCGGTCGACGGTCCGTCTGCGGATCCTCATCACTTGTGGAGTACTGGTGGCGGCCGGGGTCGGGGGCTGGCAACTCCTGCCCTCCGACGGACTCCGGTCGGATCCGATCAGCGTCGGCACGACCGACGAAGTCACTTCACTCGACCCGGCCGGCGCCTATGACGCCGGTTCGTGGGCCATGTACAGCAACGTCTTCCAGTCGCTGCTGACGTTCAAGCCGGGATTCACGACTCCCGTGCCGGACGCCGCCGAGAGCTGCAAGTTCGTGGGGGCCAAGCTCACCACGTACCGGTGCACGCTCCGCGACGACCTCACCTTCGCCAACGGGCGCAAGATGACGGCCGAGGACGTCGAGTACTCCTTCGAGCGGATGCTGCGCATCAAGACGGACGTCGGTCCGCAGCCGCTCTTCCCGACGCTGAAGAACGTCGTGGCCGACGGCCGCGACGTCACCTTCAACCTCAGCGGCCGGGACGCCACCTTCCCGCTGAAGCTGGCCACCGGCGCCGGCTCGATCGTCGACAAGGACCAGTACCCGGCCGACGCGCTGCGCACCGGCCTGGCCGTCGACGGCTCCGGCCCGTACGTCCTCAAGGAGTACAAGCCGGGCGAGTCCGCGCGCCTGGAGCCCAACCCCGCGTACAAGGGCGCCATCACGAAGGCCGGCGGCCCGGTCCTCGTGAAGTACTTCGGCACGTCCGAGGACCTCGCCGGCGCGTGGAAGTCGCAGCAGGTCGACGTCACGCACCGGCAGCTGCCGCCGGAATTCCTCGCGACCCTGGAGACCGAGGGCGGGACCCGGCTCACCGAGGCCGAGAGCGCGGAGATCCGCAACCTCAACTTCAACGTCCGGCCCGGCTCGCCGCTGGCGGACAAGGCCGTGCGCCAGGCCGTCGCCGCCGTCATCGACCGCCCGGAGATCACCACCGGCGCCTACAAGGGCACCGTCGAGCCGCTGTACTCGCTCATCCCGCAGGGCTTCGTGGGGCACAGCACGGCGTTCTACGACGCCAACCCCGCGCCGAGCGCGAAGAAGGCGAAGAAGCTCCTGAAGGAAGCCGGGGTGGAGACGCCGGTGAAGTTCACCTTCGGCTTCCGCGCGGACGCCACCTACGCCGCCGAGACCGCGGAGATCAAGCGGCAGCTGGAGGCGACCGGCCTCTTCAAGGTCAAGGTCGTCGAGGCTGACTGGAAGGGCTTCCAGAAGGCGTACGCGCGCGGCGCCTACGACGCGTACACCGTCGGCTGGCTGCCCGACTTCCCCGACTCCGACAGCTTCACCGCGCCCCTCGTCGGCACGGCGAACACCCTGCACAACGGCTTCTCCAGCAAGCGGATCGACTCCCTGGTCGTCTCGACGCAGCAGTTCAGCGACCGCTCCCGGGCGACCGGGGACTTCCGGGCGATCCAGACCGAGGTCGCCGACGACGTCCCGCTCGTCCCGCTGTGGCAGAAGAAGGACTACGTCCTCGCCACGGAGGCGGTGGGCGGCTCCCAGTACCTCACTGACGGCACCGGCATCTGGCGCCTCTGGGAGCTCGACTGGATCTAGCTGTCCCCGGCCGGCGGCTTCGGGGTGGCCCGCTTGGGCCTTCCCGAGGCCGCCATCCCCGCCGCCGTCGGCATGAAGTCGGAGAGCAGCTCGTGCGTCTCCTTGACGAGCGGCCGGAGGATCCGGAACCGGGAGAGCGAGATCGCGCGGGCCGTGACCGGCGCGAGCCGCTCGACGAGCCGCCGGCTGTTCGCGGCGCCCTCCGAGCGGTCGTACACCCAGAACAGCACGAGGCCCATCTGCTGGAGCCACAGCAACTGCGGGAGCGCCTCGGCGAGTTCCGGGTCGACCTTCACCGAAGCGCCGCGGATGACCCGCCGGTGGACCTCGATCGCCGCCTCGCGCGGGCCCTCCGACTCCGGTGAGAACGGGCTGAGCGGGCTGTCCGGGTCGGCGGCGTTCTTGAAGAACTGCGCGGCGAACTCGTGGTACGGCTCGGCGATGTCGAGCCAGCCGAGGTAGACGCCCCGGATCCGGGCCGTCAGGTCCTTCTCGGGGCCGTTCAGGATGGACTCGACCGCGGCCTGGTGCTCCTGGGCGATCCGGTCGTAGAAGCCCTGGACGAGGTGCTCCTTGGACGAGAAGTAGTAGTACGCGTTGCCGACGGAGACCCCGGCCTCCTGGGCGATGGCCCGCATCGTCGTCTTGTCGTAACCGCGCTCCTTGAACAGCCGGAGCGCGGTTTCGAGGATGAGCGTGCGGGTCTGCTCGCTCTTCGGGGCCTTCTTGCCTTCGGCCTTGTCGACTTCGGCCCGCTGCTCGTCGGCCTTCTGCTCTTCCTTCACGGTGCCGAGCCTAGTCGGGCCGGCCGGGTGCCTCGCAGCGCCCGCCCTCGTCCTCGCAGGCGGGCCCCTTGAGGGCCTCGCGCCACTTCGCGGCGGCCAGGACGGTCACCCGGGCGAAGGGCTGCCCGGCCGGGGTGGCCAGCCAGTGGGCCTTGGCCCGGTGGTCGGCGAGCGCCCAGAGGCAGACGATCCAGGTGTTCGTCTCCCGGTAGACCTGCCCCCGGTCCCCGACCACCGTGATCTCCCGCAGGGTGGCGGAGTGGTCGAGTTCCGGGAAGCGGCGCCCGGCCTCCTGGGAGCCGGCCGGGACCAGGTCCAGCGGCACGAGCTGCCGCTGCCGCAGCAGCCAGTGCCTCAGGTGGACGCAGAGCGGGCAGTCGGCGTCGTACAGCACGGTCAGGCGTCCGACGGGGGTCCGCACGGTTCAGGCCTGCGGCGCGGGCGGGGCCCAGGGACCGCCCTTGGGGGACGCGGTCCAGCCCTGCGGGCCGACCGGCGGGACCTGCTCGCGCTCCATCACGCCCCGGCGGCGGATCTTGTTGAGCACGTACACGTTGCCCAGGTGCATCACGCCGAGGACGAGCAGGACGACCCCGAGCTTGACGGAGAGGGCCTCGAAGAGCGAGCGGGCGTCGAGGACGGCCTCGTCCTGGCTCAGGTGGAGGGCGACGAAGCCGAAGTTGACGAGGTAGAAGCCGACCACGAGGAGGTGGTTGACGGCCTCCGCGAGCTTCTCGTTCCCGTGCAGGACGTCGGCGAGGAAGATCCTTCCGTTACGGCTGAGCGTGCGGGCGACCCAGATGGTCAGTGCCACGCTGATCAGCAGGTAGACGACATACGCGACGACAGTGAGGTCCATGCCCCACCCTCCCTTGAACGCGTTCAAAAGCTGTTGGGCATGACTGTAGACCTCCTCTTGAACGTGTTCAAGTCGCATGCTCAAATCAATGGCCGCCAGGCTCCGCCCTCCTCTAAGGTCAGCGGGTGACGCTCTCTCATGACCTGGCCGGCCAAGGCCCCTCGACCGTTGTCCTGCTGCACTCCGGGGTCTGCGACCGCCGGATGTGGGACGGACAGTTCCACGCGCTCGCCGATGCGGGCCACCGTGTCGTCCGCTGCGACCTCCGCGGCTTCGGCGACACCCCCGTCGACGCCCCGCACACCCACGCGGAGGACGTCCGCGACCTCCTCGACCACCTCGGCGCCGACCGCGCCGCCCTCGTCGGCTCCTCCTTCGGCGGCGTCGTCGCCCTGGAGTTCGCCGCCCGTCACCCCCGCCGCGTCACCGCGCTCGCCCTGCTCGGCTCCGGCAGCCCCTGCATGGTGCCGAGCGAGGAGCTGCGGGCGTGGGGCGGCCGCGAGGACGCGCTCCTGGAGGCCGGCGACCTCGACGCCGCCGTCGAGCTCAACGTCGACACCTGGCTCGGCCCCGAGGCCGACGAGACCGCCCGCGCCCTCGTACGGGAGATGCAGCGGCGCGCCTTCGACGTCCAGCTCGCCGCCCCCGCGGAGTTCCGCCCGGTCGACCTCGAGGTCACCCGGGAGGAGCTCGCCCGCATCGAGGTCCCCGCGCTCGTCGCCAGCGGCGCCCACGACGTGCCCGACTTCCGGGCCGTCGCCGACGACCTGGCCGGCCTCCTGCCCGCCGCCCGCCGGGTCGACCTCGACTGGGCCGGACACCTCCCGGCCCTGGAGCGACCGGACGAGACCGCCCGGCTGCTCACCGCCTTCCTGGCGGGGGTCTGAGCCTCAGGCGGGGGTCTAGCCTCAGGCGGGGGTCTGAGCCTCAGGCAGGGGTCTGAGCCTCAGCGGAAGCGCCGTACCCCCGGGACGAGCGCCGTGCCGAGGCAGCAGCCGCCCACCACCACCGCGGCGGCGAGCAGCGGCACCTCCGGCCCCCAGGCCGCGGCGGCGAGCGGGGCCAGGGCGTAGCCGAGCGGCATCGCGGCCAGCGAGAGCAGCCAGTCGTACGAGGTGACGCGGGCGAGCGCGTGGTCGGGTATCGCCCGCTGGACGGCGGTGTCCCAGACGGGGGAGAGGAAGCCGAGCCCCGCCTGCGCGAGCCCGTAGGCCGCGATCGTCAGCGGCGCGGGCGCGGCCACGGCGAGCAGGATCAGCGGCAGGGCGTACGTGGCGAGCCCGAGGTTCGCCGTCAGGACCGGGCGCTTGGGGCGGGCCCGGTCGGCGAGCAGTGCCCCGAGGAGGAAGCCGACGGCGCCGACCTGGAGCAGGACGACCCAGGTGGCGTCGCCGCCGAGCCGTTGCACGGCGACGGCGGGGCCGAGGGTCATCAGGACGGCCGCGGCGCCGTTCCAGGCGCTGTGGCCGATCAGGCTGGTCCAGTACCAGTCCCGGGAGCGGACCTCCTGCCAGCCCTCCGCCAGGTCGGCGCGGAGCGAGCGGCGCGGGATCGGCACCCTTTCCACCCGTACGGCCGTCAGGAGCAGGGCGCTGACGGCGAAGGTGGCCGCGTCCAGGACGAACGCCCAGCCGGGCCCCACGGTCAGGACGAGAGTGCCCGCGAGCGCCGGTCCGCCGAGGCGGCTGGCGCTCCGGGCGACGCTCATCGCCGCGTTGGCGCGGTGCAGCGCCTCGGGCGCGACGGTTCCCTTCACCAGCGGTGAACCGGTCGGCATCGCGAAGGCCCCGGCGGCGCCGCCGAGCGCCTCGGCGACCGCGAGGACGGCGAGGCTCGGGGCGCCGCCGAGCAGCTGGATGCCGACCAGGAGCTGTGTGGCGCAGCGCACGAGGTCGGTGACGAGCGCGACCGTGCGGGCGTCGAAGCGGTCGCCGACGACGCCGCCCAGGGGTAGCAGGAGCAGCCGGGGGACCATCGCGCAGCCGAGGACGAGGGCGAGCGCCGACGTGGAGCCGGTGGCCTCCAGGACGGCGAGGGCGAGGGCGGCGGGGATCGCCGCGTCACCCAGGAGGGAGAGGGCGCGGCCGGTGAAGAGGAGGCGGAAGGAGCGGGTGCGCAGGGGGTGGGGGACGGCGGCGGGCGCGGCGGCGCGCACGGGAGCGGCAGGCATGGACCGCAGAGTATTTCGGTATCGAATAATTCGTCAACGAAATACTTCTCTTGAGAAGAGGCCCGTCCGCCGACGTACGATCACTTCATGGCGCTCCCCGAGGAACCGCGTACCCCAGGTGAATCCGGTCAGCCCCGCGACTGGACGGACGACCACGTCGCCCGCTGGCAGCCCGTCCTGCCCGGCCTCGACCCCGTCGTCGAGGGCGCCGTCACCCGGATGAAGAAGCTCTCCGTCCACTTCCGCCGGGTCAGGGAGCAGTCACTCGCCGACTTCGACCTGGAGCGATACGAGTTCGACACCCTCCACAAGCTCGCGGGCCGCGGCGGCAGCGCCGCCCCCTCCGAACTGGCCCAGGACCTCGACCTCGCCCCCGCCTCCGTCTCGGGCCGCCTCGAAGCCCTGGAGAAGCGCGGATTCGTCCGCCGTACACAGTCCACGACCGACCGGCGCCGGGTCGTCGTCGAGCTCACCGACGCCGGCCATCAGACCTGGCTCGGCGCCATGGACGTCCTCGGGCACGAGGAGTACCGCCTCCTCGGCGTCCTCTCCGCCGAGGAGCGGAATCAACTCAACGACCTGCTGCGCCGCATCATGGTCGAGGCGGAGAGCGCGGAGCACGTCCGCCACTGGGACTGACCGTCCCGCCGGAGCAGGGTCAGACGCTCAGCAAGCGCGCGTAGTTGATCTGCGCCATCGCCCAGTGGATGGTGTCCGGGTGCATCGCCGGGATCATCGTGGAGTGGTGCTTGCCCCCGCTGTTCACGGTGATCTGGACGAAGCCCGTCGTCACCTTCTCCTTGATCAGCAGGAACAGCAGCCCCAGGCCGCAGGCCGCGACGAAGAGACAGGCCAGCACGATGCCGACCGTCGAGATCTTCTCCTCGTGACGCGACAGGTCCATCGCGTTCCACACCGCGCCCTTCAGCGGCATCGGCCCGGCCGGGGTGAGGATCTGGTCACCGACCACGCTGATGTCCCCGATGGCGAACGACGGCACCCCGCCCGTCGGGTACGGCGGCGGCATGGCCACCCCGCCCGGCAGCGTCGGCTGGTAGGCCGGCGCCTGGTACGGCCCCGGTCCCGCCCACGGCGTAGCGTCCTGCGGATACCCGTACGCGGGAGTCCCGGAACCCTCGCCAGGACCCCACCGGTACTCCCCGTCCGCGTAAGGATTCGGCTCGCTCATCAGTCCCCGCTTTCCACGACACTCCGCAACGACAAAGCCCGCTCCTGCACGCGCAGCGTACAGAAGCGGGCGTTTACAGCCGAACGAGACGTCAGAAACGACGCGTGATCAGCGCGCGCTTGACTTCCTGGATCGCCTTCGTGACCTCGATGCCACGGGGGCACGCGTCGGTGCAGTTGAAGGTCGTGCGGCAACGCCACACGCCGTCCTTGTCGTTCAGGATCTCCAGGCGCTGCTCGCCCGCCTCGTCACGCGAGTCGAAGATGAAGCGGTGCGCGTTGACGATCGCGGCCGGACCGAAGTACTGGCCGTCGTTCCAGAAGACCGGGCAGGACGACGTGCACGCGGCGCACAGGATGCACTTGGTGGTGTCGTCGAAGCGCTCGCGGTCCTCGGCGGACTGCAGGCGCTCGCGCGTCGGCTCGTTGCCCTTGGTGACCAGGAACGGCATGACGTCCCGGTACGCCTGGAAGAAGGGCTCCATGTCGACGACAAGGTCCTTCAGCACCGTCAGGCCCTTGATGGCCTCGACCGTGATCGGCTTCTCGGGGTTGAGGTCCTTGATCAGCGTCTTGCAGGCGAGCCTGTTCTTGCCGTTGATCCGCATCGCGTCCGAGCCGCAGATGCCGTGCGCGCACGACCTGCGGAAGGTCAGCGTGCCGTCGACGTCCCACTTGATCTTGTGGAGGGCGTCGAGGACACGCTCCTTCGGGTCGATCTCGATCTGGAAGTCTTCCCAGACCGAGGCGTCCGAGATCTCGGGGTTGAAGCGGCGGATCCGCATCGTGACCGTGATGTACGGGGAGGCGGCGGACTCCGCCTCGACCTTGTCCAGTACGGGGGTAGCCATCAGTACTTACGCTCCATCGGCTGGTAGCGGGTCTGGACGACCGGCTTGTAGTCGAGACGGACGGTCTCGGAGCCGTCGTCGCCGACCTCGCGGTACGCCATGGTGTGGCGCATGAAGTTGACGTCGTCGCGGTTCGGGTAGTCCTCGCGGTAGTGACCGCCGCGGGACTCCTTGCGCGCGAGGGCCGAGACGGCCATGACCTCGGCCAGTTCGAGCAGGTTGCCCAGCTCGATGGCCTCAAGGAGGTCCGTGTTGAAGCGCTTGCCCTTGTCCTGGATGGACACGTTCTCGTAGCGCTCGCGCAGCTCGGCGATCTTCTCGACGGCCGTCTTGATCGTCTGCTCGGTGCGGAACACCATGACGTTGGCGTCCATGGTCTCCTGCAGCTCGCGGCGGATGTCCGCCACGCGCTCGTGACCCGTGGAGTCGCGCAGCTTCTCGATCGTCGCGACGACGAGGGACTCCGGGTTCTCCGGCAGCTCGACGTAGTCGTGCTTGGCGGAGTACTCGGCGGCGGCGATGCCGGAGCGCTTGCCGAAGACGTTGATGTCGAGCAGCGAGTTGGTGCCGAGGCGGTTGGCGCCGTGCACCGACACGCAGGCGACCTCGCCGGCCGCGTACAGACCCGGGACGACGGTGGTGTTGTCCGAGAGGACCTCACCCTCGACGTTGGTCGGGATGCCGCCCATGGCGTAGTGCGCGGTGGGCTGGATCGGGATCGGGTCCGTGTACGGCTCGATGCCGAGGTACGTACGGGCGAACTCGGTGATGTCCGGGAGCTTGGCGTCGAGCTGCTCCGGCGGAAGGTGCGTCAGGTCCAGGTAGACGTGGTCGCCCTCGGGACCGCAGCCGCGGCCCTCGCGGATCTCCGTGTAGATGGAGCGGGAGACGACGTCACGGGACGCGAGGTCCTTCATGACCGGCGCGTACTTCTCCATGAAGCGCTCGCCGTCCTTGTTGCGGAGGATGCCGCCTTCACCGCGGGCGCCCTCCGTCAGCAGGATGCCCATGCGCCAGATGCCCGTCGGGTGGAACTGGAAGAACTCCATGTCCTCCAGGGGCAGACCACGGCGGTAGCACGCGGCCTGGCCGTCACCGGTCAGGGTGTGGGCGTTGGAGGTCACCTTGAAGAACTTGCCGGTGCCGCCGGACGCGTAGATCACGGCCTTGGCCTGGAAGATGTGGATCTCGCCGGTGGCCAGCTCGTACGCGACGACGCCCGCGGAGTGCTTCACACCGTCGACCTCGACGATGAGCTGGTCCAGGACGTAGAACTCGTTGAAGAACTCCACACCCTCCTTGACGCAGTTCTGGTACAGCGTCTGGAGGATCATGTGGCCGGTGCGGTCCGCGGCGTAGCAGGACCGGCGGACCGGGGCCTCGCCGTGGTTGCGGGAGTGACCGCCGAAGCGGCGCTGGTCGATGGTGCCGTTCGGGGTCCGGTTGAACGGCAGGCCCATCTTCTCCAGGTCGAGGACGGCGTCGATGGCCTCCTTCGCCAGGATCTCGGCGGCGTCCTGGTCGACCAGGTAGTCACCGCCCTTGACCGTGTCGAAGGTGTGCCACTCCCAGTTGTCCTCCTCCACGTTGGCGAGCGCGGCGGCCATGCCGCCCTGCGCGGCGCCCGTGTGGGAGCGGGTGGGGTACAGCTTCGTCAGGACGGCGGTGCGGCTGCGCTTCGTCGACTCGATGGCGGCGCGCATGCCCGCGCCACCGGCGCCGACGATGACGGTGTCGTACTTGTGGATCTTCATGACGTGGATTACCTCAGCCCCGTGCCTAGCGGATGTTCGGGTCGAAGGTGAAGATCACCAGCGTGCCCAGAAGGATGGTGAACACCGTGGCGGTGTACAGCAGGCCCTTGAGCCACAGGCGCGTGTTGGCCCGCTCCGCGTAGTCGTTGATGACCGTACGGAGGCCGTTGGCGCCGTGCAGCATGGCGAGCCAGAGCATCAGCAGGTCCCAGACCTGCCAGAACGGGGACGCCCAGCGGCCGGCCACGAAGGCGAAGCCGATCTTGGAGACGCCGCCGTCGAGGAAGAGCTGGATCAGCAGGTGGCCGAGGACCAGGACGACGAGGACCACGCCGGAGAGGCGCATGAAGAGCCACGCGGCCATCTCGAAGTTGCCGCGGGTCGCCTTCGGCGTCTTGCCGGTGCGCTTGCGCGGGGCCTCGATGTACGGCGCGGGGTTGTCCACGTCGTACACGGCGCCCTCGACGGGGCCGATGGCGGCGGAGGAGGTGGTGTCAGCAGACATATCTGGCGTCAGCTCCCGAACAGTTCACGTGCGGCGTGGCCGAGGACGGGGTACAGCGAGCCCGCCATCAGCACGACCCAGATGCCCACGACGGTCCAGAGCATCTGCTTCTGGTAGCGCGGGCCCTTGGACCAGAAGTCCACGGCGATGACACGGAGACCGTTCAGCGCGTGGAAGAGGATGGCGGCGACGAGGCCGTACTCCAGAAGAGCGACGATCGGCGTCTTGTAGGTCGCGACGACCTCGTCGTACGCCTCGGGAGAGACGCGGACGAGAGCGGTGTCCAGCACGTGTACGAACAGGAAGAAGAAGATGAGGACGCCGGTGACTCGATGAGCCACCCAGCTCCACATTCCTTCCCGGCCGCGGTACAGCGTTCCAGCCGGCACGGAAAAACCCTCCGGGAGCGGGGATCAGGGTCGGCCGGCTTCTCTGTCGGTCTGACCCGGCCGGGTACGGTCCACCGGCCCCGGTCATCGTAGCGACGACTTGTCGGTTCGCTCGCGCGGGGTCCATCGGTGTGATCAAACAGGCACGGACGGGCTATCCCACAAGCCGAAATCGCCCTGTTCCGGTCGGAATCACGCTTCGGAGTGTCGGGGTGTGAGGCCCTCGGACAAGCGGAAGGCAAGCCGGGCGCGGGCGAGCCGCCTCAGTTCGTCGGCGGCGATCACGCGCTCTTCCTCTGGTTCGTTGCCGAGACGTGACCGAATGCCTGCCAATACCTGGTCGAGACGCTCTCCGGGCCGCACATTTTCGAGGCTGATCACGAACGCGTGTCCGAAGCTGCTCTCGTACGCGGCGTGGGCGGCCCGCAGCGCGGTCCGCGCCGCCGGCGGGGCGTCGGGGTGCGGCGGGGCGGAGGACTCGGCGGCCAGTGCCTCGTCGAGATCGGCGCGGGACAGGTCGTAGCCGGCCTCGTCGGCGGCCGCGAGCAGCGCGTCGACCGTCGGGTACGGGCGGTGCGCGGTCACCCGTTCGGCCCACCGGGGGCTGTGGCAGCAGGAGAGGAGCAGGGTCTCCGCCTCGGCGGCCGAGGCGGCGTTGAAGCGCGTGAGCCCGTGGGGCGAGGGGTGGGGGGACGGCCGAGTGGACGGCGGAGTGGACGGCTGAGCGGCGGGGCCCTTGTTCTGCGCGGGTATGGCAGGCGTGTCCGTGGAGCCCGGTGTCCGGCAGGGGGCGTGGGTGTCGCTGGTCAGCGTGGGCTCCGGTACTCCGGGACGGGTGGGGTGGACGTGACTCAACGTTATCGACGGGACGAGGGAAGTGTCCGACGGATGCGCGAATTTCACCCGGAAGGGAGAGTTTCGGAACATGTGATGGACGATCCGGTTCCGTTCCCCCGATTGGCCGGACCGCCTTCCGTACGGGAGGATTCCGAATGATGCGGTACTCCATACGGGTGCCCCGCCGGGGCCCCGCACTGATGGCGACCGCGGTGGCACTGGCCACCGTGGCGGCCTGTTCGAACGGCTCTCCGTCCGGGGCGCCGTCCCCTTCGTCGCCCTCCGGCGGTACGGCCACGAGCGCCGCGCCCACCAGCGCGCCGCCCTCCCCGACGCCGACGCCCACCCCGACGCCGACCCGGACGTACCCCCTCTCCACCGAGCCCCGCACCATCCCCGCCGTCCGCGACCACGAGGCCGCCCGCGGCCCCGGCTGGAAGCCCGCGCCCACGGCCGGGATCGTCCTCGGCGCGAACAGCGCGGGCCTCGCCGACGAGGGCAAGCTGCTCGCCGGGGAGCTCGGCGTCCCGTACCGCGGCGCCGTCGCCGCCGGACCCGGCGACGTCGAGCTGGCCCTGGGCGGGACGGGCGCCGCCGAGTCGTACACCCTCGCGGTCCGCGACGGCCGGGTGCGGATCACCGGGCCCGACGAGGCCGGGGTCTTCTACGGCACCCGGACGCTCAAGCAGTCGGTCAAGGCCACCGGCGCGATGCCCGAGGGCACCGTCACCGACGCGCCCGCGAAGCCCCAGCGCGGACTGAACCTCGACATCGCCCGCAAGTTCTTCACCGCGGAGTGGATCGAGGCCCGGCTCCGGGAGATGGCCGACCTCAAGCTCAACCAGTTCGGTCTGCACTTCTCCGACGACCAGGGCTTCCGGATCGCCTCGGACACCCACCCCGAGATCGTCTCGGCCCAGCACCTCACCAAGGCCGAGGTGCGCCGGATCCTCGCCCTCGCGCAGAGCCTGCACATCACCGTCGTGCCCGAGATCGACTCGCCCGGACACCTCGGTGCCGTCCTGCGCGCCTACCCCGACCTGCGACTGCTCAACGTCCAGGGGGTCCCGCGCCAGGGTGCGATCGACATCTCCAAGCCGGCCTCGGCGCGGCTCGTGGACGAGCTGCTGCGCGAGTACGCCGCCCTCTTCCCCGGTGGCTGGTTCCATGTCGGCGCCGACGAGTACCAGGCGCTGACCGTCCGCTCGCCCGAGGCCTCCTATCCGCAGCTGGCCACGGCGGCCCGCCAGAAGTACGGCCCCCAGGCGCGCGTCCAGGACCTGGCGGAAGGCTGGCTGAACGACCGCGCGGCGGTGGTGCGCGACACGGGCAAGGTGGCGAAGGCCTGGAACGACGGTTTCTTCCGGGGCGGTGTCGTCAACGCCGACAAGGGCATCGAGGTCGAGTACTGGACCGGCAAGGAGATCGGGGCCCGGCCGCCGGCCGAGTACCTGAGCGAGGGCCGCGACGTCGTGAACCTCAACGACGAGTACCTCTACTACGTCCTCGGCGAGCCGAACGAATTCACCTACCCCACCGGCCGCCGCATCTACGAGCAGTGGACCCCGCTGGTGCTCCGCGGCACGACGCCGGTCCCGGCCCGCTACGACCCCCAGATCCTCGGCGCCCGGTTCGCCGTCTGGTGCGACCTCTCGGGCGCGCAGACCCAGGCCCAGGTGGCGGACGGCATCCGGCTGCCCCTGACGGCACTCGCCCAGAAGGTCTGGGACCCGACGAAACCGACCCTCACCTGGGACCAGTTCAGGGCACTCGCGGCAAGGGTGCGCTGAGCCGGATCCGCTGGCGGAGCACTGTCCCGGCCCTATGCAGCGCGGCGCGGCACTGGCATGATTCCGGCCGCGCAGTGACGAAAAACCGCCCCTCGGCGCAGTAGGGGAAGTACTGCGTCCGCATCGGGTGGCGAGGAGGCGTCCATGACGTCAGCGACGGGCCGGAGCCTGCTGGAACTGATCGACGGGGCCGACGAGCGAGGACTGGCCGCGGCCGGTCTCGCCTGTCTCGACCGCTGTCTGCCGCTGCTCGCCTCCGACGGGGGCGACGCCCTGCGGCCCGTGTGGGCGGCCGTCGCGCGCGGCGACGGGGCTGCGTGGGGCGAGGCCACCGCCAAGGCCCTCGTCGGGTTGGACGCGGCCCGTACGGACGGCGCCGAGGACGTACGCGCCATGCTGGCGACCGCCCCGCCCGCGTGGACGGTCGAGGCCCTCCGTACCTGGGCCGGTGCCTGCTCCGTCACCGCCCTCGCCCTGCACGGCGGGTTCGACGCCGCAGGTGTGCCCGACGGGCTCGTCGAGCGCTGCCGGGCCGGGGACGCGGACGGCGCGGGCCCGCTGCTCGCCGGGGAGCTCCGCCGCCAGCAGGCCGTCCTCGAATCGGCCGCCCACGGCCCGACCGGACTGCGCCGGGCCCGTGAGCTCTCCGTCGAGGGCGGCCGGGTGCTGCGCGCGGTCGTCTCCCGCCGGGCCCGCACCGCCTGATCCGCTCCTACTCCTGGATCGACACCGAGGCGATCGACTCGGCGATCTCCCGTTCCGCCGTGGCCTTGTCGAGGCCGAGGCCGGTCAGTACGCCCGTGCCGTCCTCGTGCTCCAGGAGCGCCAGCAGGATGTGCTCGGTGCCGACGTAGTTGTGGCCGAGGCGCAGGGCCTCGCGGAACGTCAGCTCCAGGACCTTCTTCGCCGCCGCGTCGTACGGGACGAGGGTGGGCGGCTCGTCGACGGCCGGCGGCAGGGTCGCGGTGGCGGCCTCGCGGACCTGGTCGAGGGTCACGCCCTTCGTCTGGATCCAGAACGCCGCGAGCCCCTCGGGCTCGGCGAGCAGGCCGAGCGCCAGGTGGGCGGTGGTGATCTCGCCGTTGCCGACGGCCGTGGCCTCGTTCTGGGAGGCCATCACCACGTTCCGGGCGCGGGGGGTGAAGCGGTTGAACCCCGCGTTCGCGTCCGTCTTCTCCGCGTCCGGATCCTTGGGGACGAACCGCTTCTGGGCCGCCTGGCGGGTGACGCCCATGCTGCGGCCGATGTCGGTCCAGGAGGCGCCGGAGCGCCGGGCCTGGTCCACGAAGTGGCCGATGAGGTGGTCGGCGACATCGCCGAGGTGGTCGGCCGCGATGACCGCGCCGGAGAGCTGCTCCAGGGCGTCGGGATGGACCTTCTTGATCGCTTCGATGAGCTCGTCGAGACGGACGGGGACCTTCGGAACGACTGGATTCGTCATGAGGCAACCCTAGGTTGACACCCATGGAGTGTCAACTGTCGGTTGACAGTGAAGAGGGTGCAGTGTGCCCAGCCCGGTACGGGTGGTCTGGATGCTGGGGGAGAGGCGGAAAAGGGAGACGACCGGGGCCGCCACCCCCCACAGGAGAGGCCCCGGTCGTCATCCACGGAGCCGCAGCACGGCTCCGTACTCCATACAGCGCCGGTGCTGCGCTTTCTGTCACACCGGCACACGTGCACCCGCACGTGCAGCACGGCACCGTTTTCGAAGGTTGCAAGTTGTACAAAGACCCCGGATCGCGTGGACGCGGCGCGGGCGTACGACGTAGCGTGCACATGCGCGAGGCAGCGTGGCGGTGGTGACCAGCCGCGATGGCGCGACGACGCGACCGACGAACAGGGTTTGGGGAGTGCTGGGGGACGACGCGGAGCTGACCGCCGCGGTGCTCGCTGCGCAGGACGGGGACGAGAACGCCTTCCGTACTGTTTATCGCGCCGTGCATCCTCGGCTGGTCGGCTACATACGCACACTGGTCGGCGACGGCGACGCCGAGGACGTCGCCTCGGAGTCCTGGCTCCAGATCGCGCGCGACCTCGACCGCTTCAGCGGAGACGCGGACCGCTTCCGCGGCTGGGCGGCCCGGATCGCCCGCAACCGCGCGCTCGACCACATACGGATGCGCGGCCGGCGGCCCGCCGTGGGAGCCGACGACACCGAACTCACCGACAGGCCCGCCGACTCCGACACCGCGGACGAGGCGCTGGAAGCCCTGGCCACCGGCCGTACCATGCACCTGATCGCCCAACTCCCGCAGGACCAGGCAGAGGCCGTCGTCCTGCGCGTCGTCGTCGGCCTGGACGCCAAGACCGCCGCCGACACCCTCGGGAAGCGCCCCGGCGCCGTACGGACCGCCGCGCACCGGGGGCTCAAGAGGCTCGCCGAACTCCTCGGGGCGGACGGGGCCGGTGGAGACGTCGTTCCGCTGGACGGTGTCCCTCCGCAACGCGGGCGCGGGCCGGGAGCCACGGGCTCCGGCGGTGTGACGCATTCACGTCCGCGTACGCAGAAGGACATGTGATGGCCGACGAGCGCTACCAGTGGCTCGACCAGGAGGCCGCGGAGCGGCTGCTCCGGGGTGAGCCGGTCGACGCCCTCGACGACCCCGCGCGCCCCGAGGCCCGACGTCTCGCGGAGGCCCTCGACTCGGCCCGTACGCCGTCCACCGCCCAGGCCGACCGGGCCGGCCACGCCGAGCTGCCCGGCGAGGCCGCGGCGCTTGCCGCCTTCCGCCGGGCCACGGCCGAACGCGCCGCCCTCGCCAGGACAGCGACCCCGGTCGGTGCCGGCCGTGCCGCCGACCACGCCGAACTGGGCCATGTGCGGCTCGCCCCCGTCCCCGCGGCCACGCGCCGCCGCTGGGGGCGTTCCGTGCGGTACGGGCTGGCCGCCGCGGTCGCCGCCGTCACGGTCGGCGGAGTCGCCGTCGCCGCCGGCACGGGCGTGCTGCCGCTGATGACCCCCGAGCCCGCGGCCACCGTCACGGCGGCGGAGAGCCCGGAGCCCGTCGTGACGGGCTCGCACGGCGTACGGAAGGACCCCGAGGTGCCCTCGGCTGGACCGGACGACGTCGAGCACTCGCCCGGCTCGTCGCCCTCGCCCGGGGTCTCGACCTCCCCCGGCTCGCCCTCCTCGTCCACGTCCCCTTCGCTCACCGCACCGCCCGCCACCCGGCACACCCCGGAACCCGGCCGGACGACGTCCCGCCCGGGCGGGGACACGGGCACCGGCGGGTCGACCGTGCGCGAGAAGGCCCTCAAGGCCTGCCGGGACTACCGGTCCGGCAGGCTCGACGCCGCCGACCGCCGGAAGCTGACGGGGACCCTGCGCGGCGGCGAGACCCTCAGCCGTTACTGCGACCGGCTCCTCGGCTCCGGCGGCACGGGCGCGTCCGCCGATCCCCGGGAGGACGGCAAGGCGGACGACGGCAGCAAGGACGGCAGCAAGGACGACGACACGTCCGACGGGAAGGCCGACGGGACGCGCGACGGCAAGAAGGACAGCGGGAACGACAGCGGGAGCGACGGCCGGAACGACGGCGCCGAGCGCCGGAACCGCGGCTCCGAGGACGCCGACAAGAGCCTCCGCGGGACGTTTCCCGCAGCAGGTGTGACACTTTCCGGGCCGTCGGCGCAGTACTGAGTGAGCCGACTGGTCATCGGCCGCGCGACGAGCCGGGGTTCCCCCCGTACCTACGGCTCCGCGCACCCGGCGCGGGTGGGGCACGTTCCCCCGGTCCCACCCGCGCCCCTTCTCCCTCTCCCCGCCGCTACCAGTGGACGACGACCTTGTCGCCGACCTTCACCTGGTCGAAGAGCGCCGAGAGCTTCGCCCGGTCCCGGACGTTGACGCAGCCGTGCGAGGCCCCGTTGTAGCCGCGGGCCGCGAAGTCCGCCGAGTAGTGCACCGCCTGGCCGCCGCTGAAGAACATCGCGTACGGCATGGGCGTGTGGTAGATCGTCGACGTCCACTTGCGGGCCTTCCAGCCCACGCTGAACGTGCCCTCGCGGGTCGGGGTGTTCTCCGAGCCGAAGCGGACGTCCATGGACGAGACGACCCGGCCGTCGATCATCCAGGCCAGGGTCCGGCTCTCCTTGCTGATGCACAGCACCCGGCCGGTCATGCAGCGCGCGTCCGGGGTGTCCAGCTTGTTCGTCGTCGACGGCTTCAGCTCGTCGGCGGTCGGCTTCCGGCTGGCCGAGAGCAGCCGCTCCCAGGTCGTCGCGTCGACCGAGCCCGTCCGCGGCAGCCCCTGCTTCTTCTGGAACGCCGTGACCGACGCCGCCGTCATCGTCCCGTAGAAACCGGTGGGGGCCCGGTCGAAGTGGCCGAGCTGCCGGAGCCGGGCCTGGAGCTCGCGGACCTGCTCGCTCTCGTCGCCGTCCTTCATGAGGGCGTCGGGCGTCGGCGCCCCGGTGCCGGCAGTGGCGGAGGGGGACGGCGGCTTGTCGTCCGTCGTCGGCGAGACGGTCGGTGTGACGGTGGGGCCGTCGGTCGGTGTGGCGGTGGGGCCGTCGGTCGGGGACGCCGTCGCGCTGGGAGCGGCGGACGTCGTCGCCTTCGGCGCCGTCGACGACGGGCTCGCGCCGCCGCCTGCCGGATCGGCCGCCTGGGCCGTACAGCCGGCGGCCAGTGCCACCGCTGCCGCCGCCAGTACCGCTCTGCGTATGACGGACGTGGTCCGCTTCATCGTTGCCCCCCGGGCCGAGTCGTGTGTACGTAGGGATGCTTCCCGCGCGCGTGCGGTTGCGCACGCGCGTACGAAGGAACGGAAGGGAGCGCGCGCAAGCTGTGAGGAAGGTCCCAGCGTGCTGCCCTCCACCGGCCGCACGCCCGCCGCTACAGTCCGTCGCGAGGGTCGGTACCGCTGAGCAGCAGGTCTATCGGGAAGGCACAACACATGGCGCGCGAGTCGGAGTCGGGGCTGCCGATCGAGCCGGTCTACGGGCCGGGGGCTCTGGAGGGGTGGGATCCCGCCGGGAAGCTGGGCGAGCCGGGTTCGTACCCGTTCACGCGTGGCGTGTACCCCTCGATGTACACGGGTCGGCCGTGGACGATGCGGCAGTACGCGGGTTTCGGTACGGCGACGGAGTCGAACGCCCGGTACAAGCAGCTCATCGCCAACGGCACGATGGGTCTGTCGGTGGCGTTCGACCTGCCGACGCAGATGGGCCACGACAGCGACGCGGCGATCTCCTCGGGCGAGGTCGGCAAGGTGGGTGTGGCGATCGACTCGATCGACGACATGCGGGTGCTGTTCGACGGCATCCCGCTGGACAAGGTCTCGACGTCGATGACGATCAACGCCCCCGGCTCCCTCCTTCTCCTCCTGTACCAGTTGGTCGGTGAGGAGCAGGGTGTTCCGGCGGACAAGCTGACGGGCACGATCCAGAACGACGTGCTGAAGGAGTACATCGCGCGGGGCACGTACATCTTCCCGCCGAAGCCTTCGCTGCGCCTGATCGCGGACATCTTCAAGTACTGCCGGGCCGAGATCCCGAAGTGGAACACGATCTCGATCTCGGGCTATCACATGGCCGAGGCCGGTGCCTCGCCCGCGCAGGAGATCGCGTTCACCCTCGCCGACGGCATCGAGTACGTCCGCACGGCGGTCGCGGCCGGCATGGACGTCGACGACTTCGCCCCGCGTCTCTCCTTCTTCTTCGTGGCCCGCACGACGATCCTCGAAGAGGTCGCGAAGTTCCGTGCGGCCCGTCGGATCTGGGCGCGGGTGATGAAGGAGGAGTTCGGCGCGAAGAACCCCAAGTCGCTGATGCTCCGCTTCCACACCCAGACCGCCGGCGTCCAGCTGACCGCCCAGCAGCCCGAGGTCAACCTGGTCCGCGTCGCCGTCCAGGGCCTGGCGGCCGTCCTCGGCGGAACGCAGTCCCTGCACACGAACTCCTTCGACGAGGCGATCGCGCTCCCGACGGACAAGTCGGCCCGTCTGGCCCTGCGTACGCAGCAGGTCCTCGCGTACGAGACGGACGTGACGGCGACCGTCGACCCGTTCGCGGGGTCGTACGTGGTCGAGAAGATGACGGATGACGTGGAGGCCGCGGCGCTTGAGCTGATGGCCAAGGTCGAGGACATGGGCGGCGCGGTCGCGGCGATCGAGCGCGGTTTCCAGAAGGGCGAGATCGAGCGCTCGGCGTACCGGATCGCGCAGGAGACCGACAGCGGCGAGCGGGTCGTCGTCGGTGTCAACCGCTACACGATCGACGTCGAGGAGCCCTACGAGCCCCTCCGCGTCGACCCGGCGATCGAGGCCCAGCAGGCCGACCGCCTCGCGAAGTTGCGGGCCGAGCGCGACCAGGCCGCCGTGGACGCGGCCCTCGTCGAGCTGAAGAAGGCGGCGGAGGGCACGGACAACGTCCTCTACCCGATGAAGGACGCGCTCAAGGCGCGGGCGACGGTCGGCGAGGTCTGCAACGCCCTGCGCGAGGTCTGGGGCACGTACGTCCCCACCGACGCCTTCTAGCCTCCGTCCAGGACACGTAGACGCAGGTCACAGCGGAGTGTCGTACTCGTGTGCGACACTCCGCTCTATGTTGGGTGTCACCGATCTGCCGACCTATCTCGTGGGGCTCGTCCTCATCATCCTTCTGCCGGGGCCGAACTCGCTGTACGTGCTCTCCGTCGCCGCCCGCAAGGGCACGCGGACCGCGTACAAGGCCGCCGCCGGAGTGTTCACCGGGGACGCGGTCCTGATGACACTGGCCGCGCTCGGCGCGGCCTCGCTCCTCCAGACCACCCCGCTCCTCTTCACCATCGTCAAGTACGCGGGCGCGGGCTACCTGGTCTGGATGGCGTACGGGATGCTGCGGGCCGCCTGGGCGATGTGGCGCGGCCGGGGCGACGCGGCGGACGACGCGGAGCAGCCGTCGGCCGGGCCGGTCGAGCGTCCGTACCGCCGTGCGCTGGTCATCAGCCTGTTCAACCCGAAGGCGATCCTCTTCCTGATCTCGTTCTTCGTGCAGTTCGTCGATCCCGGATACGCCTACCCGGCCCTGTCCTTCCTGGTGCTCGGCACGCTGCTCCAGATCGGCAGCTTCCTCTACCTCACGATGCTGATATTCGGCGGGACCCGGCTCGCGGCCGCGTTCCGCAGCCGTCGCCGGCTCTCCGCCGGGGCGACCTCGGCGGCGGGCGCGCTCTTCCTCGGCTTCGCCGCGAAGCTCTCCCTCAGCAGCGCCGCCTGACCCTGGGCCGTGTCGTCCGGTTGACCCTGACACGGTGTGAGGCCGTTCCGTAGGAGTCGTCATGTTCATCATCGGAGACTTCGCCCGGCACGGGCGGGTGTCGGTCCGCATGCTGCGTCACTACGACGCCATCGGACTGCTGCGCCCGGCCCGGGTCGACCCGCACACGGGCTACCGCTTCTACACCGGGGAGCAGCTCGCCCGGCTCAATCGCGTCATCGCGCTCAAGGACCTCGGCTTCACCCTCGAACAGGTGGGGGCGATCCTCGACGAGCAGATCGACGCGGACGAGCTGCGGGGCATGCTGCGTCTGCGCCAGGCCGAGCTGGAAGCGGCCCTGGAGGCGGCGCGGGCCCGGCTCACCCAGGTCGGTGCGCGGCTCCGAGCCATCGAAACGGAGGGACGCATGTCCACCCAGGACGTCGTCGTCAAGAAGATCCCCGCCGTGCGGATCGCCGAACTGAGCACGGTCGCCGCGAGCTTCGGCCCGCACGACATCGGCCCGGCCATCGGGCCGCTGTACGGCGAGCTGTGCGACCGTCTCGAAGCCGCGGGCGTCACCGGCTTCGGTCCGGGGATCGCGTACTACGAGGACGCGGGCAAGGGGGACGGCTCGGTCCTCGTGCACGCCGGTATGACGGTCCCCGAGGGGACGGCCGTGGAGGGCGTCCTGGTGCACGTCCTGCCCGGCATCGAGCAGGCCGCGACCATCGTCCACCGGGGCTCGATGGACGACATCCTGCCGACCGTGCAGACCCTGGCCCGCTGGATGGACAGCAACGGCTACGCGTCCGAGCACTACGCGCGTGAGCTGTACCTGGAGTGCCCGGAGGACCGTTCGCGGTGGGTGACGGAGATCCAGGAGTCGATCGTCCGCGCCTGAGGTGAAAAAGGGGAGGGGCCCGGGACCCCCGCACGGGTTCCCGGGCCCCTCCTCTTGTCGGCCGCCTACTTCCGGGCGGCGCCGCGCTTCCGCAGCTCCTTGCGGAGCCGCAGCGCGCGGCGCGCCAGGCGGCGGACCTGCGGATGCCGGGGGAGCGGGATGCCGCCCGGCAGGTTCAGGACGGTCAGGCGCCGGCGGGTGAAGTGGTGCCGGGTGCGCTCGGCGTGCGGGCCCGACAGGTGCCGCGCCGCCGCGTCCCGCAGGTCGGCCCGTATCTTCGGCTGCATCGCGAAGCCGACCGCGGCGACGAGGTCGTTCAGCTCCACCACGTCCAGGGCCGGACCGGCCGGCTCGTCCAGGCCGCCCTCCTCCAGGGGCGGGACGACCGCGTCCACCACGGTGAGCGGGATCCGGTTGCTGTTCGGGAACGGGGTGAGCCGCTCCAGGAGCGTGTCCGTGCCGACCCGGGCGACCGGCAGTCCGTAGAAGGAGTGCGCCGTGAGCAGCGCCGTGGAGAAGCAGCCGACCACGAGCGCGGGCCGCAGCTCGCGGTAGAGCACCTCGGCGAGTACGGGCCGGTCCTCGACGGTCAGTTCGGCACCGAGCCGCGCCGCCTCGTCCACCAGCGTCCGCGTCCAGGTGTCCGGGGCCGTCGGGTGCGGCTTGAAGACGAGCTTGCGGTGGCCCCGGGCGACCGCCCCGCGGACCATCCGCAGGTGCAGCTCTTCCTCTTCGGCGGCGGTGAGCAGCTTCAGGGCGGCCAGGTACTGGCCGAGGAGGAGCGCGGGGCCCTCCTCGGGCGTCGCCGCGACCGGCCCGGCCAGCTCCTCGACGACCTTCGTGAAGGCCTCCACGGGTACGGCCTCCGGGACCGCCCCGAACTCCGCGAGCAGCAGCGGTTCGAGCCCGGAGACGAGGTCCAGGTGGAGCAGTGCGCGCACCCGCCCGCCGATCAGCGGGTCGATCTTGTTGCGGGTCGGCCCGTAGCTCATCAGCCCGTCGGCGTACACCGTGATCGGCGCGTCGGGCAGCAGGTGGGCGATGGCGAGGGCGGGGGTCACCTGGAGGGATTCCAGGGCGAGCTCGACGCGGTCGTCGCCGAGGTCCCAGAGCCGCCGCAGATAGCGCTGGAGCATCGGCATGTCCTGTCCCCGTGGCGTCCAGCCGGCGGGGTGGAGCGGGGAGATCGTCTCGTTCCAGGACAGGACGGAGTCGAAGCGGCCGCGCAGCCGCTCGAAGCCCTCGGCCTCGTCGAGGGCGGGCGTGGTCTCCGGTACGGCGGCGTTGTTGGTGACGAGCAGGATCCGGCGGTCGGCGCGGCCGAAGCAGCCGCTGTCCAGCGCGGCGGCCAGGGTCGCCGCCCCGTAGAGGGTGGAGGCACAGAAGATCTGAGTGGTGCGTCGGGCGCTCATGCCGCCACCTCCGGGGAACGGGTCGCGGCGGTGGCGGAGACCGGTGCCGACACCGTCTCCGCCGTGGTCACGGACACCGCCACGGGTGTCGGATCCGGTGCCGCCGGTGGCGGTGCCGGGCGCTGCCTCCGCAGCTTGCGGAGCATCGTCGCGCGGTCCCCGCCCATCGACGTCAGGGCCTCGTCGAGGACCCCCTGCGGCATCCGGCGCAGCGCGCCCGCGCTCATCGCCTTCAACAGGCGCGCCACCTCGGGTTCGAATCGTCCGATCCCGCCGATGTGATGGGAAATCAGTGCGCAATAGGTGCGGACGGCTTTGGGGAGAAGAAGGTCCGCGTCCCGGTCCTTCGCCGTTTCCTCGATCACCTGGTCGAATGCGCGGATGAAATCCAATTGCCGGACGTCGCCGATCTGGGTGAGCGAGGTCGCGACCCCGCGGCGGTAGAAGACGCCGAGTTCCCCGATCGCCGCGAACGATTCCGCCTCGCGGTGCAGCTTCCAGATCCAGGGCCGGTCCTCGGCCGTCCGCAGGCCGTGCGGGAAGTGGAGGAGCCCGCGCTCCAGGAGTCGCCGGTGGTAGATCCCGGCCCACGCGTACGGGTAGTCGACGGAGGTCGTCCGGTGGGCCGGCAGTATCGCGTCGCGCGGGTTCAGTACCTCGCCGCGGCGCGGGACCGGCACCCCGCGGACCTTGCGGCTGCGGCCCGAGACGGAGACGTGGCCGGTGCGCAGGAAGTCGCAGCCCAGCTCGTCCATGGCGGCGACGAGCCGCCCGTAGTAGCCGGGGGAGAGCCAGTCGTCCCCGTCGAGGAAGGTGACGTACTCGCCGCGGGCCGCGTCGAGGCCCGTGTTGCGGGCGGTGGCCAGTCCTTCGTTGCGTGCGTGCCTGAGCAGGACGGCACCCGGGACGTCGCGTACGGCCCGGTCGAGGAGTTCGGGAGTCCCGTCGGACGAGCAGTCGTCGACAAGGAGGAACTCGAAGTCCTCGCGGGCGTTGGCACGCAGGCTTGTGAGGGTGTCGGGGGCATATGTCTGCACGTTGAAGAACGGCACGACCACGGAGAGCTTGACCACGTGGCCGACGCTAGGTGCCGACCCGGCACTCCCCCCGACCGGTGGGGGGATATTTGGTGAACACCAAGCGGCGGGCCGATTAACCGCCTTTACCTGCAGGGAAATCCGGCCCCTGCCCGGTCCGATTGCGGCCGGAATCCGACCTGTTTAACACGTCGGAGAGGCGCTGTTCACCCGTTGTTGTGTCTCAGTTGGGCCGGAAAGCGAAATGCCCTTCTAGCGTCCTCGACGTGCCAGCAAGTACCAACGAGGCAGTACGAGTAGCCGTACTCGCCGACTCCGACACCCGGTGGAAATGGGGCGCCCTCACGGCGCGCCGCATCACCACGGCGACAGCCGAACCCACCGGATTCGTCCTGCGCGGACGGGCCACTCCCACCCCGCGCCAACTCGCCGAGACCGGGGTGTCCACGACCACCCCGAGCGAGGTGACGGGTGCGGAGTTCCTCCGTGCCGTACGGGACGCGGCGGAACGCGGAAAGGGATACGACGTCATCGTCCTCGCCCTCGTCGGCGGCACCGTCCGGGCCGTCCTCCAGGGTCTGGCCGATCTGGCCCTGGACCGGCGCCCGGTGATCGTCACCGGCTATGTCGGCGTGGTCTACGAGAAGCTCACCGACGGGCTCCTCCTGCGCCACGGCGCCGACGTCGTCCTCGCCAACTCCCGGCACGACGCCGAGCGTTTCCGTGCCGTGTACGAGGGCGTGGGCGCCGGCTCCGACTCGGTCGTCGAGGCCGCGCTGCCCTTCCTGGGCGGCGCCCCGCACACCCCCGAGGCCGGCCGCGACACCCTCGTCTTCGCCGCGCAGCCGTCCGTGCCCGCCGGCCGGGCCGAGCGCAGCTACGTCCTGGAGCGGCTGATCCGGCACGCACGGCTCCACCCGGGCCGCGAGGTGCTCCTCAAGCTTCGCTCCAAGCCCGGCGAACACACCACGCACCTGGAGGAGTACCCCTTCCAGAAGCTGGTCCGCGACCTCGACCCGCCCGCCAACTTCCGGCTCGTGTACGGACACATGGGCGAGGTCCTCGACCGCACCGACCTCCTGGTCACCGTCTCCTCCACGGCCGCGCTCGAAGCCCTCCACCGCCGGATCCCCACCGCGATCCTCACCGACCTCGGGGTCCGCGAGCCGCTCGGCAACCACCACTTCGTCGGCTCCGGCCTGCTCGCCTCCTTCGAGGCGCTCGACAAGGGACTCGTCCCGACCCCGGACGAGACCTGGCTCGCCCGGCAGGGCGTGGCATCCGACAGCCCGTACGAAGAGGCCTTCGACGCGGCCCGCGACCGGGTCGCCGCACTCCTGGCGCTCCCCGCGCTGCCCCCGATCACCCCCTACTACACAGCGGAGACGGCCCCCGGCTACCTGCCGGGGATCCTCGCCCGCCACCGCCTGGACGTCACCGCGCAGGAGCCCCGCGAGAGCGGCCTCCGCCGGATCGTCCGGGACGCGGCGCGGGGCGCGTACCGCCACGGCGTCCAGCGCGTGGCCCCCGTCATCCGCCGGCTGGGAGAACTCTGATGACGACGTACCCCACGGACACCGCCACCGTGCTCGCCGTGATCCCCGCGAGGGGCGGCTCGAAGGGCGTCCCCGCCAAGAACCTCGCCCCGGTGGCCGGTGTCCCGCTCGTGGCCCGCGCCGTCCGCGCCTGCCTCGGCGCCCGCCCGGTCACCCATGTCGTGGTCTCCACCGACGACGCCGCCATCGCGGCGGCGGCCCGCTCCGCCGGAGCCGAGGCCGTGCACCGCCCCGCCGAGATCGCGGGCGACACCGCGACCAGCGAGGCCGCCGTCCTGCACGCGATGGACGCCTTCGAGGCCACCCACGGCCGTGCGGCCGACGTCGTCCTCCTCGTCCAGTGCACGAGCCCCTTCCTCACCTCCGCCGAGGTCGCCGAGACCGTCGAGCGCGTCACCTCGGGCGCCGCCGACACGGCCTTCACGGCCGCCCCGTCCCACGGCTTCCTCTGGCGCGACACGGTCGACGACGGCGCCGAGGGCGTCAACCACGACAAGGCGCACCGCCCCCGCCGCCAGGACCGGGAGCCCGAGTACCTGGAGACCGGCGCCGTCTACGCCATGGACGCGACCGGCTTCCGTACCCACGGGCACCGCTTCTTCGGCCGTACCGCGCTCGTCGTCACCGACCCCGCCCGGGTCCTGGAGATCGACGACCCGCACGACCTCGCCCGCGCCAAGGCCCTCGCGCCGCTCCTCGACGAGCCCGCCACCCCCGGCTTCGCCGACGTCGACGCCGTCGTCCTCGACTTCGACGGCACCCAGACCGACGACCGGGTCCACCTCGACGCCGAGGGACGCGAGTTCGTCTCCGCGCACCGCGGCGACGGCCTCGGCATCGCGGCCCTGCGCCGCGCCGGACTCCCCGTCCTCATCCTCTCCACCGAACAGAACGCCGTCGTCGCCGCCCGCGCCCGCAAGCTCAAGATCCCCGTCCTGCACGGCATCGACCGCAAGGACCGGGCCCTCAAGGAGTGGTGCGACGCCGAGGGCATCGACCCCCAGCGCGTGCTCTACGCCGGCAACGACGTCAACGACCTGCCCTGCTTCCACCTCGTCGGCTGGCCCGTCGCGGTGAGCAGCGCCCACGACTCCGTACGGGCCGCGGCCCGCGCGGTCACCGCCACCCCTGGCGGCTTCGGAGCGATCCGCGAGATCGCGGCCTGGCTCCTCGGACCCGAGCTCGACACTCCCGCACCCCGCATCCCCAACTCGTAAGGAACAGCACCATGAGCACTCGTCTGCGCACCTTCGGCGAGAAGACCGCCGGCCCGGGTCAGCCCGTCTACATCACGGGCGAGATCGGCATCAACCACAACGGCGAGCTCGACAACGCCATCGCCCTGATCGACGTAGCCGCCGAGGCCGGCTGTGACGCCGTCAAGTTCCAGAAGCGCACCCCGGAGATCTGCACCCCGCGCGACCAGTGGGACATCGAGCGAGACACCCCCTGGGGCCGGATGACGTACATCGACTACCGCCACCGCGTGGAGTTCGGCGAGGACGAGTACCGCGCCATCGACGAGCACTGCAAGAAGCGCGGCATCGACTGGTTCGCCTCCCCGTGGGACACCGAGGCCGTCGCCTTCCTGGAGAAGTTCGACGTCCCCGCCCACAAGGTCGCCTCGGCCTCCCTCACGGACGACGAGCTCCTCCGCTCCCTGCGCGCCACCGGCCGTACGGTCATCCTCTCCACGGGCATGTCCACCCCGAAGCAGATCCGCCACGCGGTCGAGGTCCTCGGCTCGGACAACATCCTGCTCTGCCACGCCACCTCGACGTACCCGGCCAAGGCCGAGGAGCTCAACCTCCGCGTGATCAACACGCTGAAGGACGAGTACCCGAACGTCCCGATCGGCTACTCCGGCCACGAGACCGGCCTGCAGACCACCCTCGCCGCCGTCGCCCTCGGCGCCACCTTCGTCGAGCGCCACATCACCCTCGACCGCGCCATGTGGGGCTCCGACCAGGCCGCCTCCGTCGAGCCGCAGGGCCTCCAGCGCCTCGTCCGTGACATCCGCACCATCGAGACCGCCCTCGGCGACGGCGTCAAGAAGGTCTACGAGTCGGAGCTCGGCCCGATGAAGAAGCTCCGCCGGGTCCAGGGGCTCGTCGCCGCATGACCGGGCAGCTGGCGTTCGTCGAGAGCCCGGTCCAGCTCCTCAACGTCCTGGAATGGGCGCACACGCAGGCGCCCGACCGGGCGCCCGGCGCGGCACCCGCAACCGGAGCATCCGCTCCGGACGAGCCCGTCGGCACGTCAGCCGCGGCGTCCCGCACCACGGACGCCACCACCCCGGGGGCGGCACCCGCTCCCACCCCGGGGGCGGAGCCCGCAACGCCCGCCCTCACGGTCGTCGTCCTCTCGCCGACCGACCCCATGTCGCGGGGCCAGCTGCGCCGGATGGCCCAGCTGGCCCGCGACGAGGGCCTCACCGTCCGCTGGCAGGAGGCCCGCGGCGGCCGGGGCGCGCTCGTCCGCACTCTGCGGCAGCTCGCCCCGCCGCTGCGCCGGGCGGAGCGGGTCATCATCGGCGACCCGTTCTCCCGCTACGTACAGCTGCTCCTGTCGCTCTTCTCGCCCCGGCACCTGACGGTGGTCGACGACGGCACCGCGACGATGGAGTTCGCCGCCCAGCTCGGCCGCGGCGAGCGCCTGGTGCGCTGGCACCGCAAGGGCAACCTGGGCCCGCGCGAGCTGGTCCTCGCCCCGGTGACCTCGCTGGCCCGGCGACGGCTCGCCCCGGCCCGCGGCCGTACGGTCGAGATCTTCACGTCGCTGCCCGTCGAGGCGCCGCCCGGCGTCGAGGTCACGGAGAACTCCTACGCCTGGACACGGACCCGCTTCGGCCCGCCGCTGCTCACCGGCGGCGCGGACCTGGTCGGCACCTCGCTGGTCGAGACAGGCGTCGTCGACGCCGACCACTACGCGCGCGTGGTCGCGGAACTGGCCCGCGCCCACGGCGCGACCCGCTACTTCGCGCACCGCCGCGAGAGCGCCGAGAAGCTGCACCGCATCGCGGTCGAGACGGGCCTCCAGGTGGTCCGGCCCGATCTGCCCCTGGAGCTGATCGCCCGCCGCGGCCCGATCGGCCGCACCGTCGTCAGCTTCCCGTCCACGGTCGTCCACACCCTGCCACTGGCCCTCGCCGGTACGGGCGTGAAGGTCGCCGTCATCGAGGTCGCGCCCGAGTGGCTGCGGGCGACCGCGTCCCCGCGCGCCCAGGGCTTCCTGTCCGGAGTGGCGGGCACGGCGGCCCACGAGGTCGACCGGCTCACGGCACGGGTCACAGGAGCCACAGGAGCCACCGGAACGGCCTGACAGGCCCAACCCGGTCCAACCCGGCCGAATTCGGCTGAGCGTACCCATACGGAAGGGCCTTCATGCCTGCCAAACCGAGATTCTTTCCCCTAACGGGCTGAACTTTTCGTGATCAACGGGCAGTTGACCATGCGAGGGGCCTACCCTTCAAAAGGTGAACCAGTTGAAGTCCCGTGAGCCAGGCTCCGTCACCCTGCCCGGAACGCTGTCCGCACCCCTGCGCGCCGAACTGATCGCCTTCCGCAGGGACTTGCACATGCACCCCGAGCTGGGCAACCAGGAGTTCCGTACGACCGCCGCGCTCAAGGCCCGCCTGGAGGCGGCCGGCCTCGTGCCGAAGGTCCTGCCGGGCGGCACCGGGCTCATCTGTGACATCGGCACCCCGGACCGCCGCCGCCCCATGCTCGCGATCCGCGCCGACCTCGACGCGCTGCCCATCCCCGACGTGAAGACCGTCGCCTACCGCTCCACCGTGGCCAACCGCGCGCACGCCTGCGGACACGACGTCCACACCACCACCGTCCTGGGCGCCGGACTCGTCCTCGCCGAACTCGACCGGCAGGGCCTCCTCCCGTACGCCGTACGGCTCCTCTTCCAGCCCGCCGAGGAAGTGCTGCCCGGCGGCGCCGCCGACGCGGTCGAGGCCGGCGTGCTCGACGGAGTCGGCCGCATCATCGCCGTCCACTGCGACCCCAGGGTGGACGCCGGGAAGATCGGGCTGCGCCCCGGTCCCATCACCTCGGCCTGCGACCGGCTGGAAGTCACCCTTGACGGCCCGGGCGGCCACACCGCCCGCCCGCACCTCACCACCGACCTCGTGACCGCCGCCGCCCGGATCGCCACCGACGTCCCCGCCGTCCTCGCCCGCCGCGTCGACGCCCGCTCGGGCCTCTCGGTCACCTGGGGACGCATCGAGGCCGGCCACGCCTGCAACGTCATCCCGCAGCACGCCGAGCTCTCCGGCACCGTCCGCTGCCTCGACCTGCCGACCTGGCGGGAGGCGCCCGACCTGGTCCACGCGGCGATCGACGAGATCGCGGCCCTGCACCGCGCGAAGTCCACCGTGAACTACGTGCGGGGCGTCCCCCCGGTCGTCAACGACGGGGTCGTCACCGAGCTGCTCGCCGACGCGATGACCGCCCGCCGCGGACCGTACGCGATCGAGGACACCGAGCAGAGCCTCGGCGGCGAGGACTTCTCCTGGTATCTGGAGCACGTCCCCGGCGCCATGGCCCGCCTCGGCGTCCGGACCCCCGGCGACACCCGGGTCCGCGACCTGCACGCGGGCGACTTCGACGTGGACGAACGCTGCATCGAGACGGCCGTCGAACTCTTCACGGCCGCGGCGCTGCTCGACCGCAGGGGCTGATCGAGCAGAGCGGGAGGCCGCGTGCGCGGCCTCCCGCTCAGATCACCTGCCCCACTGCACCCGGACCTGCGTGATGCCCACGTTGGGGCTGTCCGAGCAGCGCTGGCTGGAGATCCGTCCGTCGCGCTGCCACATGCCGTAGCGCTGGAACGGCCCGCCGGTCGGACCCTGACAGGTGATCCAGACCCGGTACTGCCGCCCCTGGAAGACGTCGCACTTCGCGTACCCGGTCCACGGAGCGCTTCCCGACTTCCCCACCGTGCAGCCCGCCGCGCTCGCCGGTGCGGGCGCCGCGCCGACCAGACCCGCGGCCACGGCCAGAGCCGCGGACGCGAGAGCCGCCCGGTTCCTCCAGGTCATGCCCGCCGTCACAGGCGCACCCGCTCGACGCCGACCTTGTAGATGCCGACGTTCGGGTTGTCGGAACACTTCGCGCTGGACGTCTTGCCGTTGCCGACGGCCTTGCCGTAGACGACCCACTGCGATCCCCGCGGGTCGACGCAGGTGATCTTCACCTTCGCGCCTTCGAGCGGATAGGGCAGCATGCCGGTGCACTTGGCGTAACCGGTGTACGGCGCTCCGGTCGACTTCCAGGTCTCGCAGTCGACGCTCGCCGTGCCGAGCTGGGCGGCGGACGCGGCGGACGCGGCGGGCGCGGCGATCAGCGAGCCGGCCGCGAGCGCGAGGCCGAGCGTGGCGATCACGGTCTTCTTCATGGTTCCCCCTAGGGCTTCTGTGCTGGTGAAAGGCGGAGCGGGCCGGGTCAGGACCCGCTCCGGTCGGTCAGACGCCGAACGAGACGGTCAGACGCCGAACGAGACGGTCAGGCGCTGAAGGAGACACCGACACGCAGGACGCCGACGTTCGGGTTGTCCGAGCACTTGGCCGTCGACGTCTGGGTGTTGTTCTTCCACGGGCCGTACACGGTCCACTGGCTGCCCCGCGGGTCCACACAGGTGACCTTCACCCGGAACTCGTCACCCCACGCGATCTTGCTGCAGTACGCGGAACCGGTGTACGGCGCGCGGCTCGACGTCCAGGTGTTGCAGTCGCCGATGGTGCCGGCGGAGGCCGTGGGCGCCAGGGCCGCGGAGCCGCCGAGCAGCGCCGCCGTGATGCCGAACGCGGCGAAGGAGCGTTTCATAGGACTTCCCCCTGTTTGTTCTGGGCGATGGGGTGGTCAGCCCCGCCGTCCCCGTATGGTCAGAGGAGAGTTACCAAGCCCTACTCAGCGTGTGCAAAGGAAATCGCAAAAGATCGTCAGGTCGAGGTAATGGGGCTCGCGCCGCGTGTCGGATCGTCCCCGTGCCGCTACCGTCTGGTACGACGCGTGGGCGTCGATCCGGTAACGACTCATGAACGGGTCTTTAACTGACATCTACGCGCGTTACGATCGCCCGAAACCAGCGCCGGAAGAGGCGCTTTCGGTCAGTCTTGAAGGGACCTCCTCGTGCGCCGGGTATCCAAGATCACCGCCGCGTGTGCTGTCACTGCGGCTCTCGCTCTCACTGCCACCGCCTGCGGGGAGTCCTCCACCGGGGACTCGGGCTCCGACTCGGGCGACATCAAGGTCGGCATGGCCTACGACGTGGGTGGTCGTGGCGACAACTCCTTCAACGACTCCGCCGCGCGCGGTCTCGACAAGGCCAAGGCCGACCTCGGTGTCGAGACCAAGGAGCTCACCGCGAAGAACGGTGAGACCCCGGCCGACCGCGAGCAGCGCCTCGCCTCCCTCGCCGAGGGCGGCTACAACCCGGTCATCGGTGTCGGCTTCGCCTACAAGGACGCGATCGACAAGGTCGCGGCCAAGTACCCGAAGACCACCTTCGGCCTGGTCGACTCGGTCTCCGAGGCGAAGAACGTCGACTCGATCGTCTTCACCGAGGAGCAGGGCTCCTACCTCGCCGGTGTCGCCGCGGCCCTGAAGTCCAAGGACGGCAAGATCGGCTTCATCGGCGGTGTCGACATCCCGCTGATCAAGAAGTTCGCCGCCGGTTTCCAGCAGGGTGTCAAGGAGACCAAGCCGAACGCCACGGTCCAGATCCAGTACCTGTCCACCGGTACGGACATGTCCGGCTTCGGTGCGCCTGACAAGGGCAAGGCCGCCGCCAAGGGCATGCTCGACAAGGGCATCGACGTCATCTACGCCGCCGCGGGCGGCTCCGGCGCCGGCGCCATCGAGGCCGTCGCCGCGAAGCCCGGCACCTGGGCGATCGGCGTCGACTCGGACCAGGCGAAGGACCCGGCCCTGTCGAAGTACGCCGGCTCGATCATGACCTCGGTCGTCAAGAACGTCGACACCGGCGTCTTCGAGCTCGTCAAGTCCGTCCAGGACGGCAAGCCGATGACCGGCACGCACACCTACTCGCTGGCCGAGGACGGTGTCTCCCTCACCACCACGGGTGGCCACCTCACGGACATCCAGGCCCAGATCGACGCGGCCAAGAAGAAGATCGTCGACGGTCAGATCAAGGTCGCCACGACCCTCTGACACACGTCGGAAAGGGGGCCCGGAGAGCGGCTTCGGCCGACACTCCGGGCCCCCTTCACACGTATGTCCGCGGGCAGTTGAACGATTTTCCTGACGCTACGCGCGTAGCGTCATGGCGTACAGGGTATTTTTCGCCACCGACAGCGCCTGCGTCCCCGCCTCGTCCTCCTCACGCTCCCTGCCTTGGAGAGTGCGTCATCAAAGCCTCCAGCACCAGCAGTCCGAACGCCGTAGAACTCCGCGGCATCACCAAGCGTTTCCCCGGCGTCGTGGCCAATCACGACATCGACATCACCGTGCGCCGCGGCACCGTCCACGCCCTCGTGGGCGAGAACGGCGCGGGCAAGTCGACGCTGATGAAGATCCTCTACGGCATGCAGAAGCCGGACGAGGGCACCATCACGGTCGACGGCGAGCAGGTGACGTTCAACAGCCCCGGCGATGCGATCGTCCGCGGCGTCGGCATGGTCCACCAGCACTTCATGCTCGCGGACAACCTCACCGTCCTCGAGAACGTCGTCCTCGGTTCCGAGAAGCTCTACGGCATCGGGGACAAGGCCCGCGCCAAGATCAAGGAGATCTCCGACGCGTACGGCCTCGGCGTCCGCCCCGACGTCCTCGTCGAGGACCTCGGTGTGGCCGACCGTCAGCGCGTCGAGATCCTCAAGGTCCTCTACCGCGGCGCCCGCACCCTGATCCTCGACGAGCCGACCGCCGTGCTCGTCCCGCAGGAGGTCGACGCGCTCTTCGACAACCTGCGCGAGCTCAAGGCCGAGGGCCTGACCGTCATCTTCATCTCGCACAAGCTGGGCGAGGTCCTGTCGGTCGCCGACGAGATCACCGTCATCCGGCGCGGCACCACGGTCGGCACCGCCGACCCGAAGCACACCACCACCAAGCAGCTCGCGGAGCTGATGGTCGGCGCCGAGCTGCCCTCGCCGGAGACCCGCGAGTCGACGGTCACGGACGTGCCGATGCTGACGGTCCAGGACCTGGCGCTGAGCGCGGTCGACCCCGACGGCGTGGTCCGCGCGGTCCTCGGCGGGATCACCTTCACCATCCACAAGGGCGAGGTCCTCGGCATCGCCGGTGTCGAGGGCAACGGCCAGTCGGAACTCGTCGACACGATCATGGGCATGCGCAACGCCGACGGCGGCGTCGTGACCCTGGACGGCCAGGACATCTCCGAGGCCCCCACGCGCAAGCGTCGCGAGGACGGCATCGGCTGCATCCCCGAGGACCGCCACCGGCACGGTCTGCTCCTGGAGGCCCCCCTCTGGGAGAACCGCATCCTGGGGCACGTCACCGAGAAGCCCAACTCCAAGGGCGCCATCCTCGACCTCAAGGCCGCCCGCAAGGACACCGAGCGGATCGTCCGCGAGTACGACGTCCGTACCCCCGGCATCGACGTCACCGCGGCCTCCCTCTCCGGCGGAAACCAGCAGAAGCTGATCGTCGGCCGCGAGATGAGCCACGACCCCAAACTGCTGATCGCCGCGCACCCCACCCGGGGCGTGGACGTCGGCGCGCAGGCGCAGATCTGGGACCAGATCCGCGAGGCGCGCCGTGAGGGCCTGGCGGTCCTGCTGATCTCCGCCGACCTCGACGAGCTGATCGGCCTCTCCGACACCCTGCGCGTGATGTACCGCGGGCGGCTCGTGGCGGACGCCGACCCGGCGACGATCACTCCGGAGGAGCTGGGCTCGGCCATGACCGGCGCCGCCGCCGGTCACCTTGAGCACGATGAGAGCCCTGAGAGCCCTGAGAGCCCTGAGAGCCCTGCGGGCACTGAGGGCACCGACGGCCCGGAGGACGAGGCCCGATGAAGAAGTTCGACAAGGAGCGGGTGCTCCTGGCGATCGCGGCGCCGCTGCTCGCGATCGTCGCCGCCTTCCTGATCACCGCCCTGGTGCTCGCGGCCACCGGCAAGGAGCCGTTCAGCGCCTTCGGGATCATGTTCGACTACGGCGTCAAGTCCGACAGCCAGGTCTACATCATCAACAAGGCGACGACGTACTACCTGGCGGGCATCGCGGTGGCCATCGGCTTCCGCATGAACCTGTTCAACATCGGTGTGGACGGCCAGTACCGTCTCGCCGCCTTCTTCGCCGCCGCCGTCGGCGGCGCGCTGACCCTGCCGGGCATCGTCCAGATCCCGCTGATCATCGTCACCGCGATGATCGTCGGCGCCATGTGGGCGGGCGTCGCGGGTCTCCTCAAGACCACCCGCGGTGTCAGCGAGGTCGTCTCGACGATCATGCTCAACTTCATCGCGACCGCGATCATCGGCTACCTGCTCCAGCCCGGCCGCCTCGGTCACCTGGACGCGGCCGGCACGAAGGTGGCGACGACCCCGCTGCCGGAGTCCTCGCACTTCTTCGAGTTCCCGACCACGCCGACCCCGATCTACGGCTTCGTCGTCGTCGCGGTCATCGCGGGCATCGGGTACTGGTTCACGCTCTCCCGCACCCGCTTCGGCTTCGACCTGCGCACCGTCGGCCAGTCCGAGACGGCCGCGTCGGCCAGCGGTGTCAACGTCAAGAAGATGGTCGTCACGTCCATGCTGATCTCCGGCGGCATGGCCGGTCTGATCGGTATGCCGACGCTGCTCAACGACTCGTACGAATTCGGCGGCGACTTCCCCGTCGGCATCGGCTTCACCGGTATCGCCATCGCCCTGCTCGGCCGGAACCACCCGATCGGCATCGCGCTCGCCGCGATCCTCTGGGCGTTCCTGGAGCGCGGCGGCCAGCAGCTGGAGTTCGAGAACTACGACCGCGAGATCGTCGGCGTCATGCAGGGCGTCATCGTCCTCTGCGTCGTCATCGCCTACGAGGTCGTCCGCCGCTACGGCCTCAAGCGCCAGCAGCGACAGGTCGGCGAGAAGCTCGCGGCCCAGGCCCGTTCCAACGACACGACGGAGGTGTCGGCGTGAGCGCCACGGCGACTTCCACCCCGCCGCCCGCGGCCCCCAAGGCGGCCGGCGGCAAGGGCGGCCGCACCCGCCTCACCCTCCCCTGGATCCTGCTGATCGTCGCGGGCGGGCTCGTGGCCCTGTCGGCCGTGCGGGTCATCACCGGGGCGCAGGACCTCACCTCGGCCGGCCAGATCAGCGCCGCGCTCTCGCTCGCCGTGCCGATCGGCCTCGCCGGTCTCGGCGGTCTGTGGGCCGAGCGCGCGGGCGTGGTCAACATCGGCCTCGAAGGCATGATGATCCTCGGCACCTTCTTCGGTGCCTGGGCCGGCTGGCAGACCGACCCCTGGATCGGCATCCTCGCCGGCATCCTGGGCGGCATGTTCGGCGGCCTGCTGCACGCGGTCGCGACCGTCACCTTCGGCGTCGACCACATCATCTCCGGCATCGCGATCAACATCCTGGCCGTCGGTGTCACCACCTACTTCGCCAAGCTGTGGTTCAACTCCGGCGAGGCGGCGGCCAAGGGCGGCAGCCCCAAGCAGTCCCCGCCGGCCGATGACATCACCTCGATCACCGTGCCGGGCCTGTCCGACTGGCTCGCCGACATCGAGAAACACCACTGGTTCCTGATCTCGGACATCGCCGGCATCCTCGGCGGCCTGGTCACCAACGTCTCGCTGGTGACGATCCTCGCGGTGCTGCTGGTGATCGGCACGTTCTTCGTGCTGTGGAAGACCTCGTTCGGTCTGCGGCTGCGCTCCTGCGGCGAGAACCCGATCGCGGCCGAGTCCCTCGGCGTCAACGTGTACAAGTACAAGTACATCGCCGTCGTCGTCTCGGGCGGTCTGGCCGGTCTCGGCGGCGCCTTCCTCTCCCTGGTCACCTCGCACATCTACAACGAGGGCCAGACCGGCGGCCGCGGCTACATCGGCCTCGCGGCGATGATCTTCGGCAACTGGCGGCCGGGCGGCCTCGCGATGGGCGCGGGCCTGTTCGGCTTCGCCGACGCGCTCCAGCTCCGCAGCGGCGGCGAGTCCGTGCACGCGCTGCTCCTGCTGCTCTTCGCGATCCTCGTCGTCCTGGCGGCCTGGAAGGCGTACAAGAAGCGCTGGATCACGTCCTCGATCAGCATCGTCATCGGCGTCGGCGTCCTCATCTGGTACCTCGGTACGGAGACGGTCCCGGTCGAGTTCGTCAGCGCGACCCCGTACGTGGTGACCCTGCTGGTCCTGTCGCTCTCCGCGCAGCGCCTGCGGATGCCCAAGGCGGACGGCATGCGCTACCGCAAGGGCGAGGGCAAGTGACGACGCCGCTTCCGGCGTCGGACTGGGAGGCCTTGCGGGTCACGGCCCGCGAGGCCATGGCCCGCGCGTACGCCCCGTACTCGGGCTACCCGGTCGGCGCGGCGGCCCGCGTGGACGACGGACGGACGGTCTCCGGCTGCAACGTGGAGAACGCCTCGTTCGGCCTGGGCCTGTGCGCCGAGTGCGGTCTCGTCTCCCAGCTCCAGGCGACCGGCGGCGGCCGGCTGACGCACTTCGTGTGCGTGGACGGCCGGGGCGAGTCCCTCGTCCCGTGCGGCCGGTGCCGGCAGCTCCTGTTCGAGTTCGGCGGCCCCGACCTCGTCCTGGAGACGCCCGCCGGGTTCCTGACCCTGGCCGAGATGCTGCCGCAGGCGTTCGGCCCGGACCACCTTCGCAAGTAACACCTCGGAGCGGCCCTTCCGGCACGATGGAAGGGTCGCTCTCCCTTTCCCCCTCTATGCGCGTAGAAAGAGGCACCACCTCATGGACGTCATCTCCGTCATCCGCACGAAGCGGGACAAGGGCGAGCTGAGCCCGGAGCAGATCGACTGGGTCATCGACGCGTACACCCGCGGCGTCGTCGCCGACGAGCAGATGTCCGCCCTGGCCATGGCGATCCTGCTGAACGGCATGAACCGCGCGGAGATCGCCCGCTGGACCGCCGCGATGATCGCCAGCGGCGAGCGCATGAACTTCGACGCGCTCTCCCGCCCGACCTCCGACAAGCACTCCACCGGCGGCGTCGGCGACAAGATCACCCTCCCGCTCGCCCCGCTCGTCGCCGCCTGCGGCGCGGCCGTCCCGCAGCTCTCCGGCCGCGGCCTCGGCCACACCGGCGGCACGCTCGACAAGCTGGAGTCGATCCCGGGCTGGCGCGCGCTGCTCTCCAACGAGGAGATGCTGCACGTCCTCGACACCACCGGCGCCGTCATCTGCGCGGCCGGCGACGGCCTGGCCCCCGCCGACAAGAAGCTCTACGCGCTCCGCGACGTCACGGGCACGGTCGAAGCGATCCCCCTGATCGCCAGCTCCATCATGTCCAAGAAGATCGCCGAGGGCACCGGCTCGCTCGTCCTGGACGTCAAGGTCGGCACCGGCGCCTTCATGAAGACCATCGAGGACGCCCGCGAGCTGGCCTCCACCATGGTCCAGCTCGGCACCGACAGCGGCGTGAAGACGGTCGCGCTGCTCACCGACATGTCGACCCCGCTCGGCCTGACCGCGGGCAACGCCCTGGAGGTCCGCGAGTCCGTCGAGGTCCTCGCGGGCGGCGGCCCGTCGGACGTCGTCGAGCTGACGATCGCGCTCGCCCGCGAGATGCTCGACGCGGCCGGCATCAAGGACGCCGACCCGGCGAAGGCCCTCGCCGACGGCTCGGCGATGGACGTCTGGCGCCGGATGATCGCGGCCCAGGGCGGCGACCCTGACGCCACCCTCCCCGTCGCCCGCGAGCAGCACGTCGTCACGGCCCCGTCGACCGGCGTCCTGACCCGCCTCGACGCGTACGACATCGGCATCGCCGCCTGGCGCCTCGGCGCGGGCCGCGCCCGCAAGGAGGACCCGGTGCAGGCGGGCGCCGGCGTCGAGCTGCACGCGAAGCCGGGCGACACGGTGACGGCGGGCCAGCCCCTGCTGACCCTCCACACCGACACCCCGGAGAAGTTCGACTACGCCCTGAAGTCCCTGAACGACTCCTGGGACATCGCCCCGACGGGCACCGACTTCACGGCGAACCCGATCGTCCTGGACCGCATCTCCTGACGCCTGACGCCCGGAGCCTGACGCCCGGCCCGTGAAGGGAGCCGGTGTAGGCGTACGCCTACACCGGCTCCCCGAGCAGCTTTGGCAGCTCCCGCATGTCGTCGAAGACCACCGTCCGCGGGCCCATCAGGCGGTCCGCCCGCGTCAGGCCGCCGCAGTAGCCGAAGGCGCGCATGCCGGCCGCGCGGGCCGCCTGGACGCCGTACGGGCTGTCCTCGACGACCGCGCAGCGCTCCGGGGGGACGCCCATCGTGGCCGCCGCGTGCAGGAAGAGGTCCGGGGCGGGCTTGCCGCGGGCGACGTCGCGGGCGCTGAACATCCGGCCCTCGAAGCGGTCGAGCAGCCCGGTCCTGCCCAGGTTCTTCCGGATGCCGGCGTGGCTGCTGTTGGAGGCGAGGCAGTACGGCAGGGGCAGGGTGTCCAGGACGTGCGTGATGCCCTCCACGGCCGTCAGTTCGGCGTCCAGCACGTCGTCGTACCGCTGCTTGAAGGGCGTCTGCCAGCCGGGCTCCAGCGGGCGGCCCCTGCGCTCCTCCACGATCGCCGTGAGCATCTCGTGGGAGGAACCGACGAAGTGCTCGATCACCTCCGCCTCGGTGAACTCCGCCCCGAGGGAGGCGAACACCTCCCGGTCCACACGGCAGTAGATCCGCTCGCTGTCCACCAGAACACCGTCACAGTCGAAGATCACCAGTTCGACAGGTTCGTGAGTCATGATCGACAGCGTAGAGGTAGGCACGGGACCCCCGCCGATGAGTTCCGGGTCCCGGACCGGTCACAAGCCATGTGGACATCAGTCAGCCGCTCGTCGTGACCCTGCCCGCCCGCCCCACCGGGGACGAGGTGGCCCTCCTCTGCGCCGAACTCGGCGCGGCCCCGCCCGGTGACGTCGTCTGCGAGGTCGGCGCCCTCGCACCCGCGGACCTCGCGGCCGTCGACGCCCTCGCCCGTCTGAAGCTCGCGGCCGGCCGCCGGGGCCACCGCATCCGCTTCCACGGAGCGGGCCCCGAGCTACGGGCCCTGCTCCTGCTGACCGGCCTCGACGGGACCTTAGGCGTCTAGCCGCGCCGGCAGGTCGAAGAGCGGGAACCAGCGCTCGGTGTCGAGGAAGAAGTCCATCCCGGCGACCTTGCCCTCGCGGAGCTCCAGGACGATCAGCGCCCACGGGGCGAAGCCGCCCGCCGGGTCGGGGTGGTACTGCGCGAACGCCGGGGAGCCGTTCGCCACGGTCGGCACCAGCTTCGAGCCGGAGCAGACCTCGCCGACGCCCAGCATCCAGCCGACGATGTCGTCGTGCCCCTGGAGCCACAGGTCGTACGGCGGCATCGACATGGTCGCGTCCTCGTGGAGGAGTGCGGTCAGCGCCTTCATGTCGTAGCCCTCGAAGGCGGCGACGTACCGCTCCAGGAGCGCCTTCTGCTCCTCGTCCAGCGGGTTCGCCGGGTCGGAGACGGCCGGCGCCTGCTCGGCCAGGGTCGCCCGGGCCCGCTGGAGGGCGCTGTTCACCGAGGCGACGGAGAGCCCGAGGAGCTCCGCGACCTCGCTCGCCTTCCAGGCGAGCACCTCGCGCAGGATCAGCACGGCCCGCTGCTTGGGCGGCAGGTGCTGGAGGGCGGCGACGAAGGCGAGCCGCACCGTCTCCCGGTGCACGGCCGTCTCCGCCGGGTCGGCGACCGACGGCAGGACCCGCCCGTCCGGCACCGGCTCCAGCCAGGTGATCTCCGGCTGCTTGACGAGCTGCGCCTGGGCGACCGGCGTCGGCGCGGTCAGATCCATCGGCCGCGCCCGCTTCTTGCCCGCGTTCAGCGCGTCCAGGCAGACGTTGGTCGCGATCCGGTACAGCCAGGACCGCAGCGAGGAGCGGCCCTCGAAGCTGTCGATGGCCTTCCAGGCCCGCACCATCGTGTCCTGTACCGCGTCCTCCGCCTCGAAGGAGGATCCGAGCATCCGGTAGCAGTAACCGGTCAGCTCCCTGCGGTACTTGTCGAGGTCCTCGGTCGTCACGGTCGCGGCGTCACTCATCGGGTCCATACCCCACTCACCCCTCACCGGCACCCGTTCGGTGCCGGTGAGAGGGAAGCTACCTCAGCCGACTGACAGTGCCGGTCAGGTTCCCGGCTTGCGCCCGTAGACGAAGACGTCGTCGCCGTTCCTGAGCAGGTTCCAGTACGCCTTGGCGTCGGCCGACCGCATGTTCACGCAGCCGCCCGAACCCGGCGGGTTCCACATGGACTTGGTCGTCGAGTGGAAGGCCTGGCCGCCGTCGAAGAACTGCGAGTACGGCATGGAGACGTGGTAGATCGTCGACCAGTGGTTGATGTTCCGCCAGTAGATCTTCTTGGAGCCCGTACGCGTCTCCGTGCCGTCCTTGCCCGTACGCACCGGCACCGGCCCGTACTTGAGGCGCGAGCCGTCCTGGATCCAGGTCAGCTGCCGCGTCAGGTCGACACAGGCGATCCGGCCCCGGTTGGTCGGACACTTGCGGTCCTTGTTCGGGTTGGTCCCGGCTGCTTTCTGCTGGAGCATCGTGTTCATCGTGCGCCAGGTGATCGTCCCCGCGTACCCCGCGGTCGGGGTGATGCCGTGCTTCGCCTGGAACGACTGGATCGCCTTGCAGTCGGCGAGCGACTGACGACCGTCGACCGTCCGGCCCAGGAACTTCTCCACCTGCTTCTGGTACGGCCCCGTCGTCACGTTGCAGGACGCCGCCTGCGCCGGGGCCGTACCGAGCGCGATCGTCATCGGCACGACCAGTGCCGTGAGACCGGTCGCGATGCCCGCTCTCTTGCCTATACGACTCGCTGTTCGCTTCATGATCGTCAACTCCCCCTAGAGTCCCTGACATCGAGGACGTCAGAGGGAGCCGGTCAGTTGCAGGCAGCCGCAGCGAGTCGCGGCCGCCGCGCCGCGACCCGGGCGCTGTGGCTGCCGTACAGGGTCACGGAGACGACGCCGAGGACCGCGACGAGGCCGATCAGGACCGTGCCCGCCCAGCCGCCGGCGTGGAAGGCGATCGCGCCGAGCGTGCCGCCCGCGCTGCTGCCCAGGTAGTACGCGGACTGGTAGAGCGCCGAGGCCTGCGCCCGGCCCGTCTTCGCCGTACGGCTCACCGAGGAGGACGCGACCGCGTGCCCCGCGAAGAAACCGGCCGTGATGAGGACCAGGCCCGCCAGGACCGCGGCGAGCGAGTCGGCGAGCGACAGCAGCAGGCCCGCGGCGGTCGTGGAGACCGCCAGGTAGAGCGCCCCGCGCCGGCCGAGCCGTCCGACGAGCTTCCCGGCGGCGGCCGAGGCGACCGTACCGACCAGGTAGACCAGGAAGATCGAGCCGATCACGCCCTGCGGGAGCGAGAACGGCGCCTCGACCAGGCGGTAGCCGATCACGGTGTACACCGCGCCGAAGACCGTCATGAACAGCGCGCCGATCACGTACAGCCGGACGAGCAGCGGGTCGGACAGATGCGTCCGCACGGCGCTCGCCAGCGCCCTCGGGTTCAGCGTGCCCGGCGTGAAGTGCCGCGCCTTCGGCAGCAGCGCCCGGAAGGCGATCACGCACAGCAGCGAGGTCAGTCCGACGGCGGCCAGACCCGCGCGCCAGCCCCACATCTGCGCGACCCAGCCGGTCACGATCCGGCCGCTCATGCCGCCGATCGAGTTGCCCGCGACGAACAGGCCGATCGCCGCGATCAGCGCCTTGGGGCGGACCTCCTCGGCGAGGTACGCCATCGCGGAGGCCGGGAGCCCGGCGAGCGCGGCGCCCTGGAGGGCGCGGAGGGCGATCAGGGACTCCAGGCTGGGGGCGAACGGCACGAGGAGCGAGACGGCGACGGCGACCGAGAGGGAGGCGGTCATCATCGCGCGCCGCCCGAAGCGCTCCGAGAGGGCGCTGAGCGGCAGGACACACAGGGCGAGGGCGCCGGTCGCGGCGGAGACCGTCCAGGAGGCCGCGGACGCGGTGGCGCCGAACTCGGCCGAGATGGCCGGGAGGAGGGCCTGCGTGGAGTAGAGGAGGGCGAAGGCGGCCAGTCCGGCGGCGAAGAGCGCGAGGCTCGTGCGGCGGTAGCCGGGGGCTCCGGGGGAAAGGCGGGTGTCGGCGGCCGCGTGGGTGGCGGCCGCCTTGGTACTGGCGGGAGGCATGTCACGAACGTAGGACGATCCGTTTCATGCGTCCAATGCACGGAACTGCTGTAATCGTTCCCATGGTGCATGAGTACAGGTCACAGCATCGGCTGTCACCGAACAGTAACGAAGAAGACATGGGACTGCTGCTCGCCCCGCGGCTCGCGTACTTCGCCGCCGTCGCCCGGCACGAGCACGTGACCCGGGCCGCGGCCGAGATGGGCGTACCGCAGTCCACGCTCTCCCGGGCGATGGTCCGGCTCGAACAGGACCTAGGCGTCGCCCTCTTCGCCCGCCGCGGCCGCACCGTCTCCCTCACCCCGGCCGGCCGCCGCTTCCTCACCGCCGCCGAGAAGGCGCTCGCCGAGGTCGAGCGGGCCGCCGACACCGTACGGGCCGACGCCGACCCCACCGCGGGCCGCGTCGCCTTCGGCTTCCTCCACACCATGGGCTCCGAGACCGTCCCCGCCCTCATCCGCGCCTTCCGCGTCGACCACCCGCGCGTCCGCTTCACCCTCGTCCAGAACTACGGCGAGGCCATGATCGAGCGGCTCAGGGCCGGCGACCTCGACCTCTGCCTCACCTCACCGGTGCCGGACGCCCCCGACCTGGTGGCCCGGCGCCTCGACGAGCAGCGGCTGCGGCTCGTCGTCCCGGACGACCACCGCCTCGCGGGCCGCCGCCGCGTCCGCCTCGCCGAGGCCGCCGACGAGACCTTCGTGACCCTGGAACCGGGATACGGGCTCCGCCGCATCACCGACGACCTGTGCGCCGAGGCCGGCTTCAAGCCCCGCGTCGCCTTCGAGGGCGAGGAGGCCGAGACCCTCCGCGGCCTGGTCGCCGCAGGCCTCGGCGTCGCCCTGCTGCCGCCGCCCGCGGTCCCGCGCCCCGGCGTCGTCGAACTCACCGTCACCGCGCCGCGCGCGGCCCGCGAGATCGGCGTCGCCTGGCTCGACGGCCACCCGGACACGCCCCCGGTCGCCGCCTTCAAGAAGTTCCTCCTGAGCAGGCGCGGAAACCTGCTCCCCTAAGGCCGCGGGTACGAGCTCCCGAAGCCCGCCGCGAGCGGCATCCGCAGACCCAGCGGCGGGGGAGCGGCCAGCGCGTCCGTCACGGGCCGGGCCACCGGCCGGGCGAAGAGCGCGCCGAGGGCGAAGTCCGCGGCGAGCGCCTGGACCTCGGCCGCGTACTGGCGCAGCGCGTGCCCGTCCGAGTGAACCTCGAAGCGGCAGGTGTCGCGGTTGGCCTTCTTCGCCCGCGCCGCGAAACGGAACGACAGCTCGGGGTCCGTACGGGCGTCGTTCGTGCCGTGCACGATCAGCACGCGGCGCCCCACCAGCTGCCGCACCGGCTCCGGTTCCGCCGCCACGTCGTCCTCCGGCAGCCACGGTGCCAGCGCCACGACCGCGCCGACCGCGTCGTGCCCGGCGGCCCGCAGCGCCGCCCGCGCCCCCATCCCGTGCCCGACGAGACAGACCGGGACGTCGCCGTACCGGCGTACCGCCTCCGCGACCGCCCACGAGGCGTCCGCCGCGAGCTCCGCGTCCGTGCCGTTCCACCCGCGGCCCCGATACCGCACCACGTGCCCGACGAGCCCCTCCGCCCGCCCGTCCTTGACGAGCGCCCGCCCGAGCGGCAGGACCCCCAGGTGCGCCCATGCCGAAGCGCGCCGTCCCGACATCGGCTCACCGTCGGGCAGGAGCAGCACCACGCCGCCCACCGCCGCCGACCGGGAACCTCCAACGGGACGGCCGAGCCGGGGTCTCCGGGCCTCGGACGGCCCCACGAGTGCGTAGTGCGCCATGGTGGAACAGTCTCAGAAGCCGAGGTGTACGCCACCCGTACACGCGGTCACCGTTACGTATCGTCGGTGGACCGAACGGGCGCTGCCCCTAAGCCCGTTCGAAGCGGGTCGCGCTTCCGATGGCCTCGAAGCCCTTCCGGCCGTACCAGCGGTGCGGCCAGTCCGTGGGGCGCGCGGACAGGAAGCGGGTGGTGCAGCCCGCGTCCGCGGCCATGCGGAGCGCCGTGTCCAGGACGGCCCCGGCGTGGCCCTGCCCGAGGTGGGCCTCGGCCGTGACCAGGTCCTCGATCTGCGCGATCCCGGCCGCCGGGTCCATGTAGAGGTCGACCCATCCCGCCACCTCGCCGTCGGAGGAGTACGAGGCGAGGAACCGCACGACCTCGGCGCCCCGCCGCCGGGCCGCCCGCCGCTCCACCAGGTCGCGGACCTGCTCCGGCGAGGCGTCCGGCGCGAAGCGGCTCCAGGAGGCGAGGGCGGGCTCCCGCAGCACGTCCAGGTCCACCTCCCGCGCCCCGCCGTGGACGGGCACGGGGCCGCTGTGGCACATGAGCAGAGAGGTCGAGTGCCGGAACCCGGCCCGCTCCATCGGCTCCCGGCAGGCCGCGGCGACCTCCTCGTCGAGGACGTACACGAGGCGGTACGGCAGGGAGCCCTGGAGCTCGTCCGCGAGCCCCGGCAGCGCCTCGGGATCGACCGGCCCTTCGACCAGCAGGTGGTTGTTCCCCCGGGACAGCGCGTACGCCTCGTCGAAGACCGCGAAACCGCCGGGGAAGTCGACCGTACGGGCCGCCTGGCGGCGGCGGAAGGCGGACAGGAAGCCGTGGACGCGCGGGAGTTCGGAGTCGATCGCCAGGGAAGTCATGGAGGCAGCCTAGGTTGGGGCCCCGTCGCCCCGCACACGAGAAATCCGGGTGAGGATACGGCGCCACGAGGCGCGCTCTACGCGCGTAGGGGCTAGAGTGCGGCAATGACGAGCCAGACCCCCAACGTCCCCACCGCGGACCAGATCCGCCGTGCCCCGAAGGTGCTGCTCCACGACCACCTCGACGGCGGCCTGCGCCCCGGCACGGTCATCGAACTCGCCCGCGAGCAGGGCTACGAACAGCTCCCCGAGACCGAGCCCGACAAGCTCGGCATCTGGTTCCGCGAGGCCGCCGACTCCGGCTCCCTGGAGCGGTACCTGGAGACCTTCGCGCACACCTGCGCCGTCATGCAGACCCGTGACGCCCTGGTCCGGGTCGCCGCCGAGTGCGCGGTCGACCTCGCCGAGGACGGGGTCGTGTACGCGGAGGTGCGCTACGCCCCCGAACAGCACCTGGAGGCCGGTCTCACCCTCGAAGAGGTCGTGGAGGCCGTCAACGAGGGCTTCCGGGAGGGTGAGCGGCAGGCCAGGGCCAACGGCCACCGCATCCGGGTCGGCGCCCTGCTCACCGCCATGCGGCACGCCGCCCGCGCCCTGGAGATCGCCGAACTCGCCAACCGCTACCGCGACACCGGCGTCGTCGGCTTCGACATCGCGGGCGCCGAGGCCGGCTACCCGCCCACCCGCCACCTCGACGCCTTCGAGTACCTCAAGCGGGAGAACAACCACTTCACGATCCACGCGGGCGAGGCCTTCGGGCTGCCCTCCATCTGGCAGGCGCTCCAGTGGTGCGGCGCCGACCGGCTCGGGCACGGCGTCCGGATCATCGACGACATCGAGGTCGCGGAGGACGGCTCGGTCCGCCTCGGCCGGCTCGCCGCTTATGTCCGCGACAAGCGGATCCCCCTGGAGATGTGCCCCACCTCCAACCTCCAGACCGGAGCCGCCGACTCGTACGCCGCACACCCCATCGGCCTGCTCCGCAAGCTGCACTTCCGCGCCACGGTCAACACCGACAACCGGCTGATGAGCGGCACGAGCATGAGCCGGGAATTCGAGCTGCTGATCGACGCATTCGGATACACGCTCGACGACATGCAGTGGTTCACCGTCAATGCGATGAAATCAGCGTTCATTCCTTTCGACGAACGCCTGGCCATGATCAACGACGTGATCAAGCCCGGATATGCCGAGCTCAAGTCCGAATGGCTGTTCCAGCAGACCGCCGCGACCAGCGAAGCTTCCCGTACGGAGGGCTGAGGGCCGCCCTGTCGAAGGGGTTCGGAGCGACCGGGTCGGCGCGACACCCGGTCGCTTTCCGGTGTTTGCGGAGGGGTCGCCCACTGGTTAGGTTGCAGAGCCGCTCTGCATTCCCAGGATTTCCCCTCCCGGCTTTCCCCGAAGCCCCCGGATTCCCCAAGGAAGATGTTCAGATGAAGCAGTCTGCCGCCAAGAAGCTCGGTGTCGCCGCTCTCGGTGCCGCTTTCGCCGCCGCCGCCGCGGGCACGGCCTCCGCAGCGCCGTCCCTGCCGGTCGGCGCCGACGTGCTGGGCACGGTGACCCAGGCCGTCCCGTTGGGTGACGGTCTCACCACGCTCCCTGACGGCGCAGGCGAGTCCCTCAGTGCCGGCCAGGGCGCCCTCGGCCAGGGTGTCGACCAGGGCGTGAAGCAGCTCCCGGGCGCCGCCGGCCAGGTCACCCAGGCCACCCAGAACCTCCCGCTCGACGCGGCGGCCGGCGGCCTCGGCGCCACCCCGCTCGGCCCGGTCGTGGGCCTGCTCGGCGGCCTGCCGATCGGCGGCGCCCTCGGCTGACCGCAGCCGCACACGCCGAAGGGGCGCGCACCCGGAATCCCGGGCACGCGCCCCTTCGGCGTGTGTGCCTGTGCGCTACCAGGCCGTGCTCGCGCTCTTCTCCTGCGGCAGGAACACCCACAGCGCCAGGTAGATGAGGAACTGCGGGCCGGGCAGCAGACACGAGACCAGGAAGATCACGCGCATCGTCGTCGCGGAGGTGCCGAAGCGCCGGGCCAGCGCCGCGCACACTCCACCGATCATGCGTCCTTCACGAGGGCGGACGAGAGCGGCCATGGTGGGCTCCTTCGGAGTCGTTTTCCGGGAGCCGCTCCGTCGGGCTCCCGATGACTCCATGGTGCCGCCGGGAGGGGGGACGAAGCGTCGGTCTACCGGGCGATCGGGACCCTGGGAATCGTCGGGGTCGGACCCTGAGGCGTCTCGTTCCGCAGGAGGGGGGCACCCTCACCCGGACCGGTCCCCGCGGCGGACTCCGCCCGGCCCGCCGCCGACCTGCGGCGCAGCCGTGCCCGGCCGACCGGCACGAAGAGGACATGGGCGAGCGCCACCCCGGCGGTGTTCAGGATTACGGAGTCCACGTCCACGACCTGACCCGGTACGGCGGTCTGCAGCAGCTCCACGGCCAGCGACACCAGCGCGCCGGCGGCGGTCGTCCGGGCCAGCGAGGCCCAGCGGGAGACGTCGAGCCGCCCGTCGGCCATCGGGAGCAGCACCCCGAGAGGGGCCAGGAGCAGCAGTCCCTCGCCGATCAGCCGGGCCGCCTCGACGCCGCCGAGGGCCAGATCGGCCCGGAGCCCGGCCAGCGGGATCGTGTTCGGCGCGGTCACCCAGGCCACGTCCCGTGGCCGCAGGCTGACCCAGGCGACGAGCAGCAGATGCGCGAGGAGGCCGATGAACCCCACCACGCGGACGACCACGGCGGCACTGCCGCCCGAACCTTGACGCTGCACGCCCCCCAAGACGCCCACCACGGCGGAATCGGTTCCGCCGGGTCGGACGCGACCGAGGGAACGGCCCGATCGGCTCAGCCCGCGGGCGTGGCCCCGGGGGCCGCGGAGCCGGTCGCCGGGCCGGTCGTCGTACCGCTCGTCTCCGTACCCGTCGGGGTGCCCGTCGTCGCCTCCGGGGGCGCGGTCGTCGGCGGAGCGGACTCCGGACGTTCCTTCAGCTCCGTCGTGCACTGGTAGCGCTTCGGCGCGTACGGGCCGGGACCGCCGAGGAGGACCGTGTGGTCGCCCGCGCCCGCCGAGCTCGCCGAGAACGTGCAGACGATCTGCGAGAGCGCGACCGGCGTCAGGTCCTCGGGCTGCCGGCTCAGCCGCAGCGTGCCGGCCGGGTCGCCCTCGTAGCCGTCGCCGACCACGAGCGGACCGCGCACCGCGGTCGTGAACCCGGCCTGCCGCTCGTCGTCGGAGGGCTCGGCGAGGAGCTGTACGAGCAGCCCCTTGGCCGTCACCACCGGATCGCCGCCCGCGTTCGCCTCCGGCAGCGGGGTCCTGCGGTCCACGGCCTCCAGCTGCGAGCCGCACACCAGGAACACCCGGACGGGCACCCCTTGCGCGGCCGTCGCGGAGGCGCTCTCGCCGGTCACGCTGCACGGGACCCGGGACGGGGCCGCGCCCGCGTCCACCGGGACGGACGTCGTCCGGATGCCGCAGCCGGTGACGAGCGCGGTGAGCGCGGCGGCCGCCAGGACGCCCGTACCGACCGACCGGCCACGATTCGACCGGCCACCAGCCGATCGTCCACCGGTCGACCAACCACCTGCCGTACGGCCACCTGCCGTACGGCCGAAGGTGCGGCGCCTCACGCTTCCTCCACCTCGCCCTGGCTGCTGCGGGTCTGTACCTCGCGGGTGATCCCCGAGGCGTCCAGGGGCAGCCGCAGCACGAACACCGCGCCGTCCACCGCCCCGTCCTCGCCGGTCGAGTTGGCGGCCGTGATCGAACCGCCGTGGATCAGAGCGTTCTCCATCGCGATCGACAGGCCGAGCCCGCTCCCGTCCGACCTGGGCCGGGAGGCGCTCGCCTTGTAGAAGCGGTCGAAGACGTGCGGCAGCACCTCCTCGGGGATGCCGGGACCGTGGTCGCGCACCGCGATGACCAGCTCGCCGTCCTCCGTACGCACCGAGACCCGGACCGGCGAACCGCCGTGCTTCAGCGCGTTCCCGATGAGGTTCGCCAGGATCACGTCGAGGCGGCGCGGGTCGAGCGGCGCCACGATCCCGCGCTCGGCGTCGAGATCGACCGCGTCCAGCCAGGCCCGCGCGTCGATGCACGCGGTGATCTGGTCGGCGATGTCCACCTCGTCGAGGACGAGCCGGGCGGTGCCCGCGTCGAAGCGGGTCACCTCCATCAGGTTCTCCACCAGGTTGTTGAGGCGATGGGTCTCGCTCACGACCAGCGCCACCGCCGGGGCGATCATCGGGTCGAGCGAGTCCTGCTCGTCCTCCAGCACCTCGGTGACGGCGGTCAGCGCGGTCAGCGGGGTCCGCAGCTCGTGCGACATGTCCGCCACGAAACGCCGGCTGGACTCCTCCCGCGCGCTCATGTCCGCGACCTTCTTCTGCAACGACTCCGCCGCGCTGTTGAACGTACGGGTCAGATCGGCCAGTTCGTCCGCGCCGGTGACCCGCAGCCGGGTGTCGAGCTTCCCCTCGCCGAGCTGCTTGGCCGCCTCGCCGAGCCGGTGCACCGGGCGCAGCACGGTCGTCGCCGCGACCTGCGCGAGCAGCACGGAGCCGGCCACCGCGAGGGCCGTCGCGATCCCCAACGACCAGCCGAGCGAGTTCAGATCGGCCTTCTCGGCGGCCAGTGACTTGAACATGTAGCCGGCGGGCCCGCCGCCGTCGATCCGTGTCCCGCCGACCAGGTACGGCGTCCCGTCCCGCTCCGTGCGCTGCCAGAACAGGTGGTACGGATACGGGTTGGCCTCCGTCACCGGCCGCTTGGTGTCCACGGCGTCCCGCAGCGAGCGCGGCACGTCGGCGAGTGTGAAGTCGTCCGGGTCGGAGGCGCCGGCGATCGGCTTGCCCGCGGCCCGCTCGCCGAGCAGCAGGACCTGGTAGCCGGCGCTGCCGCTCGCCATCTGCTCGGCGGTCCGCCGCAGATCGTCCTCGGTGGGCCGCAGCGGCAGCGTCGCCGCCCGGTTCTGCATCTCCTGCCGGAAGTCGTTGAGCGCCCCGTCCTGGGTACGGGTGAGCACGGCCTCGCGGTTCAGCCAGTACGCGATGCCGGAGGCGGCGACGGCCGCGGTGAGCGCGACCAGGGCGAAGACGACGACGAGCCGCAGCCGCAGGCTGGAGAGCCGCAGCCGCGCGAGGATCCCCTTGCTCACGCAGGAACGTCCAGCCGGTAACCGACGCCGCGGACGGTACGGATGAGCGTCGGCGAGGACGGCACGTCCTCCACCTTGGCGCGCAGCCGCTGCACACAGGCGTCGACGAGCCGCGAGTCGCCCAGGTAGTCGTGCTCCCACACGAGCCGCAGCAACTGCTGCCGGGAGAGCGCCTGGCCGGGCCGCCGGCTCAGCTCCAGGAGCAGCCGCAGCTCGGTCGGGGTGAGCTGGAGGTCCTCGCCGTTCTTGGTGACCGTCATCGCGGACCGGTCGATCACCAGCGAGCCGTACGTCGCGGAGTCCGTCGACTCCCGCTCGCCGCGCCGCAGTACGGCCCGGATGCGGGCGTCGAGGACCCGGCCCTGCACCGGCTTCACGACGTAGTCGTCGGCACCGGACTCCAGGCCCACGACCACGTCGATGTCGTCGCTGCGCGCGGTCAGCAGAATGATCGGCAACTGGTCGGTACGGCGGATGCGCCGGCAGACCTCGAAACCGTCGATGCCGGGCAGCATGACGTCGAGCACGACCAGGTCCGGCCGCTGCTCACGCAGCAGCTGGAGGCCGTCCTCACCCGTCGCGGCGGTGGCCACCCGGTGGCCCTGCCGGGACAGGGAGAGTTCGAGGGCCGTGCGGATGGCGTCGTCGTCCTCGATCAGCAGCAGAAAAGGCACGCCGTCATTCTGTCGCATGCGGCCGTCCGAGGACGACCGCTCGTGGACTCGCTTCTGTTCCGTCCCCTGTGACACGGCTGTGACAGTCGGCGGACACCGCCATGAAGTCCGATGGGCAAGCTTCTTGGCACACGGACCGAAACACACTCCAACCGACGGGGGGCGCACGATGAACGCACTGCACAGCACCACCTCAAGCGCAGTAGTCACGCGTCTCCACGACGTCGTACGGAGCACCGAGAAGTCCGGCGCGGTGAACGGGCGGGGGTGCGTTCGCAGCGTCGGGCGTCAGCGCAAGGCGCCGTACATGGTGGCCATTGCTGACGGGGGAGCGGCGTACGGGGAGGTCACGGGGGAGCGTTCCTGCTCGGAGGCCGAGTTCACGGCCTACGTCCAGGAGCGTCGTGCCTCCCTGTACGCCACCGCCTACCACCTGACCGGTGACCGTTTCGAGGCCGAGGACCTGCTCCAGAGCGCGCTGTTCTCCACGTACCGCGCCTGGGACCGGATCAGCGACAAGGCCGCGGTCGGCGGATACCTCCGCCGGACGATGACCAACCTGCACATCAGCGCGTGGCGCCGGCGCAAGCTCAACGAGTACCCGACCGAGGAACTGCCCGAGACGGTCGGCGAGACGGACGCGATGCGCGGCACGGAGCTGCGCGCCGTGCTGTGGCAGGCGCTGGCCCGGCTGCCCGAGCTCCAGCGCACGATGCTGGTGCTGCGCTACTACGAGGGCCGGACCGATCCGGAGATCGCGGAGATCCTGGACATCAGTGTCGGCACGGTGAAGTCGAGCATCTGGCGGTCGCTGCGGCGACTGCGCGAGGACGAGGTGCTGAGCTTCGGCCGTGACGAGGAAGAGTCCTTCGGCGAGCTGGTGGCCTGAAGGCCGGGGGGAAAGACCCACGGGGCCTACGGGGGAAACGGGGCCTGCGGGGGGCACGGGGGACCGTACGGGGGTACGGGGGAAACACAGCGCGGGTCGGACGAGCCGGGGGGCCTCGTCCGACCCGCGCTGTTTCGTGTACGCGTGCGGGCGTCCGTGCTCAGCGGGCCGTCGGCGTGCGGTGGCGGCCCGCCGCCGCCGCGGCGAGGCGGCCCAGGGCCTCGTCCTTGGCACAGGGGTGGGCGCCCAGCTGCGCCTGGCGGGCCACGATCGCCCGCTCGGCACGCATCAGCCGCCAGCCGCGGCGCAGCAGGAACGGCACGGACTTCCGGCCCTCCTTGAGGTCCCGGGCCAGCCGGCGGCGGAAGGTCGTCGAGGGGCGGCCGCGGAGGCAGAGCGCGTCGGCGAGGACGTCGAGCTCGCGGCAGCGGTTCACGATCTCCGCGGCGAAGATCCCCTCCGCCACGAAGAGCGGGGTCCGCTCGATGTCGAGCCGCTCGTGGTCCACCCGGGAACTGGTGGAGATGTCGTACACGGGGACGTCGGTCCGTCCCGTACGGCACAGTTCGACGATCGCGGCGACGGCGGCGTCCGCGTCCCAGGACCGTGGGGAGTCCCAGTCGATGTCCGAGCTGCCGTCGACGAGCGGGAGCGACGGGTCGTCGTGCTCCTTGTAGAAGTCGTCGAGGCGCAGGACCGGGAGGCCGGTGACGGCGGCGAGGGACGACTTGCCGGAGCCGGAGGGACCGGCGAGCAGGACGACGCGGGTCGGTATCGGTAGGGAACTCACGGGACACCAGTGTGAACCATTCCCCCGTGCGGTGGACCCCCGAGGAAGGCCGTTGGTATCGAGCATCACACCTCGACTACTGTCGGTGCCCGCTCGATCACCCCCTGGAAGGACACTCATGGCGCGTCACGCAGAACCCCGGACCCCCCGCCGCAGCGCCCTGCTCAAGGCCGGGCTCACCGTCACGGCGGCCGGTGCCGCGGTGCTCGGCGCGGGCGCGGCGGCCCAGGCGGTCGCCCCGGTGCCGCTGCCCGTCGACTCGCTGACCCGGACGGACGCCGCCGCGGCCGGCGCGGGCGCGCTGAGCGGCGTCACCCACGGCCTGGGCCCGCTGACCCGCCTTCAGCTGGACCCGCTGGCCAAGACGGGCGTCGACCCGCTCGACAACGGACTCGGCACCCAGGTCGCCGACTTCAAGCCGGTCGGTACGAACCTGGTGACCGACCACGTCACGCAGGGCGGCGCGGTCGCCGACCTGCCGGTGGCCGGTCCGCTGACGCAGGGGCTGCTCCCGGGCTAGAACTCAGCGCCTGGCGCGTCGTAGCCAGGCCGCCGCCGCGCTCGGCTGCTTCAGTCGCGCGCGCCAGGGGCCGTCCGCCCGCACCAGATGGACGAGGACCGGGCCCTCGGGCAGCGACAGGGACTCCCGGCGCCTGCCGATCTCGTTGATGCGCGGCAGCAGGAAATCCGGGAGGGTCGCGGGGTCGTCGTGCCCCGCCAGGTCGTAGGAGTTGACGATGAAGTTGCTGCTGCCTCGGTAGTGGAAGGCGATGTCGATCGGCCCTCCCGTGTGCAGCAGGACGTTCGGGCCCCAGGACTCCATCGTGTCCTCCGTCAGGAGCTGGGCCGCCGCCAGCGGCAGGACCCGCGCCTGCCAGGGCCCGGCCGCGCCCAGCTTCATTCGCAGTCGTCCGGTCTCGGGGACGACGTGGAGCAAGCGGCCCCGGAAGTCCCGCTCAGTGCTGTTGACGAGGAGGTCCACCTGCCTGCTCTTCGGGCCGAGGGTCCACACGCTGGTGTGACCGTCGGTCTTGACGGCGAGTTCGACCATGACGGGGCCCGGCGGGAGGTCCTCGACGTCGAGGACCGTGTTGCCCGCGCCGGAGAGTGTGCGCGGCTCGAAGACGGCCCCGAACGTCCAGCCCGACGGGCCCTGCGCGACGGGCGGGTACGGGTACGGGACGGGGGCCGGGGCCTGGGAAGGGGCCTGGATCTTGGCGGGGGCCGGGATGGAGGTCGGAACGGGGGCCGGGGCCGGGGCCTGGGTCGGGACCGGGACCTGCGGCGCTTCCGGATTCCGCGTCTCGGCCTCCGCCTCCGCCGGGGCCGCAGGGGAAACCTCCGCCGGGGAATGCTCCACCGCCTCCTCCTCGGCCACGTCGACCCCGTGGTCCTCCGCCAGGCCGACGAGGCCGTCCAGGTACCCCTGGCCCACCGCGCGGAACTTCCAGCCGCCCGCCCGTCGGTACAGCTCCGCGAGCACCATCGCCGTCTCGCCGCCCGCTTCGGTCACCTCGTACCCGACGACCGTCGCGCCGTCCGGCCCGAGGACCCGTACGGACAGGTCGTTCACGTCCCGCAGGGCGCCGTCGTCCGTCGACGCGACCACGAGGACGCGGGAGATCTCCTCCTCGATGCCCGTGAGGTCGGCGTCCACCCAGACAAAGCCGTCCTCGTCGCCGTCCCCGCCGTCGGAGAGCCGTACGGCGCCCGACGGGTGGACCGGGGCGCCGTCGAAGACGATGTCCGCGTCCCCCCGGACCCTGCCCCGCTCCGTCACGAGCAGCGCCGCCACGTCGATGTCGTTCCGGACGGCGACGCGCAGCGCGGCCGTCGGGACGAAGACGTTGTCTCCCTTGATCAATCCCCTCATCATGAGCGGATCTTGCGGCCGACCGGGGTGTGGGGCAAGAGCGGACGGCCCCCGGGTGAGTACACCCGGGGGCCGTCCGCTCCGCTCGCGGCGGGAGTGGAGCTAGTACGAGGAGCCGCTCGCGCCCAGCGAGCCCGTGGGGTGCCAGACCGTCTTCGTCTCCAGGAACGCGGTCATGCGGTCCGTGCCCGGGGACTCCGCGAAGTCCTCGGTACGGGGGCGCAGGACGCGCTTCAGGTTGTCCGCGGCCGCGATCTCCAGGTCGCGCGCCAGGTCGCCCTCGGTCGCGCCCGTCAGGTCGATCCCGTTGACGTCCTGGTGGGCCGCGAGGTGCGGGCCCATCTCGGAGGCCTTGCCGGAGAGGATGTTCACGACACCGCCCGGCAGGTCGGAGGTGGCGAGCACCTCACCCAGGGAGAGCGCCGGGAGGGGGGACTTCTCGGACGCGATGACCACGGCCGTATTGCCCGTCGCGATCACCGGGGCGATCACCGAGACCAGGCCCAGGAACGACGAGTCCTGGGGGGCGACGACGGTCACGACGCCCGTCGGCTCGGGCGAGGAGAGGTTGAAGTACGGGCCCGCGACCGGGTTGGCGCCGCCCACGATCTGGGCGATCTTGTCGGTCCAGCCCGCGTACCAGACCCAGCGGTCGATCGCCGCGTCGACGACGACCGCCGCCTTCGACTTGGACAGGCCCTCCGCGTCCGCGACCTCGCGGACGAACTGCTCGCGGCGGCCCTCCAGCATCTCGGCGACGCGGTAGAGGATCTGGCCGCGGTTGTACGCGGTCGCGCCCGCCCAGCCGCCGAAGGCCTTGCGGGCGGCGACGACCGCGTCACGGGCGTCCTTGCGGGAGGAGAGCGGGGCGTTCGCCAGCCACTTGCCCTTCCCCGCCGCGCCAGCGGCTGATGTCTTCGCCGTCACCTCGTACACCCGGCCGCTCTCGGAGCGGGGGAACTTGCCCCCGACGTACAGCTTGTAGGTCTTGAAAACGCTCAGTCGCTGCTCGGTCTTCTCAGACATCGAGGTAGGCCTCCAGACCGTGACGGCCACCCTCGCGGCCGAAGCCCGACTCCTTGTATCCGCCGAAGGGCGAGGTCGGGTCGAACTTGTTGAACGTATTGGCCCAGACGACACCGGCGCGGAGCTTGGACGCGACCGCGAGGATGCGGGAGCCCTTCTCCGTCCAGATGCCGGCCGACAGGCCGTACTGGCTGTTGTTGGCCTTCGCCACGGCCTCGTCCGGCGTACGGAACGTCAGCACCGACAGGACCGGGCCGAAGATCTCGTCGCGGGCGACCGTGTGCGCCTGCGTGACGCCCGTGAAGAGCGTCGGGGCGAACCAGTAACCGGCCGACGGGAGCTCGCAGGGGGCGGTCCAGCGCTCGGCGCCCTCCGCCTCGCCCCGGTCCACCAGCGAGGTGATGCGGGCCAGCTGCTCGGAGGAGTTGATGGCGCCGATGTCGGTGTTCTTGTCCAGCGGGTCGCCGAGGCGGAGCGTGGAGAGGCGGCGCTTCAGGCTGTCGAGCACCTCGTCCTGGATCGACTCCTGGACCAGCAGGCGCGAGCCCGCGCAGCAGACCTGGCCCTGGTTGAAGAAGATGCCGTTGACGATGCCCTCGACGGCCTGGTCGATGGGGGCGTCGTCGAAGACGATGTTCGCGCCCTTGCCGCCCAGTTCGAGGGTGACCTTCTTGTGCGTACCGGCGATCGAGCGCGCGATGGACTTGCCGACCGCGGTCGAGCCGGTGAAGGCGACCTTGTTCACGTCCGGGTGCTCGACCAGCGCGGCGCCGGTGTCCCCGTAACCGGGAAGGATGTTGACGACGCCCTTCGGCAGCCCGGCCTGGCGGCAGATGTCCGCGAAGAACAGGGCGGAGAGCGGGGTCGTCTCGGCCGGCTTCAGGACGACCGTGTTGCCCGTCGCGAGGGCCGGGGCGATCTTCCACGCCAGCATGAGGAGGGGGAAGTTCCAGGGAATGACCTGGCCCGCCACGCCCAGCGGGCGCGGGTTCGCGCCGTAGCCGGCGTGGTCGAGCTTGTCGGCCCAGCCCGCGTAGTAGAAGAAGTGCGCGGCGACCAGCGGGAGGTCCGCGTCGCGCGTCTCCTTGATCGGCTTGCCGTTGTCCAGGGTCTCCAGGACGGCCAGCTCGCGGCTGCGCTCCTGGATGATCCGGGCGATGCGGAAGAGGTACTTGGCGCGCTCGGAGCCGGGCAGCGCCGACCACTTCTCGAAGGCCTTCCGGGCCGCCTTCACCGCGCGGTCCACGTCCTCGGCGCCCGCCTGGGCGACCTCGGACAGGACCTCCTCGGTGGAGGGGGAGACGGTCTTGAAGACCTTGCCGTCGGCCGCCTCGACGAACTCGCCGTCGATGAACAGGCCGTAGTTGGGCGCGATGTCGACGACGGACCGGGACTCGGGCGCCGGCGCGTACTCGAATACAGATGCCATGTTGATCAGTCCACCGTCACGTAATCGGGGCCGGAGTAACGGCCGGTCGCCAGCTTCTGGCGCTGCATCAGCAGGTCGTTGAGCAGGCTGGAAGCGCCGAAGCGGAACCAGTGGTTGTCCAGCCAGTCCTCGCCCACGGTCTCGTTGACGAGCACCAGGAACTTGATGGCTTCCTTGGTGTTGCGGATGCCGCCGGCCGGCTTCACGCCGATCTGCACGCCGGTCTGCGCGCGGAAGTCCCGCACGGCCTCCAGCATGAGCAGGGTGTTGGCGGGGGTGGCGTTGACCGCGACCTTGCCGGTCGAGGTCTTGATGAAGTCCGCGCCGGCCATCATGCCGAGCCAGGAGGCGCGGCGGATGTTGTCGTACGTGGACAGCTCGCCGGTCTCGAAGATCACCTTGAGGCGGGCGCGGTCGCCGCACTCCGCCTTGATCGCGGCGATCTGCTCGTAGACCTTCAGGTAGTGGCCGGAGAGGAACGCGCCGCGGTCGATGACCATGTCGATCTCGTCGGCGCCCGCGGCGATGGCGTCCGCCGTGTCGGCCAGCTTCACGGGGAGCGCGGCGCGCCCGGCCGGGAAGGCGGTGGCGACCGAGGCGACCTTGACGCCGGAGCCCGCGACGGCGGCCTTGGCGGTGGCCACCATGTCGGGGTAGACGCAGACGGCGGCGGTCGTCGGGGTCGTACGGTCGGTCGGATCGGGGTTGACGGCCTTGGCGGCGAGCGCCCGGACCTTGCCCGGGGTGTCCGCGCCTTCGAGCGTCGTCAGGTCGATCATGGAAATGGCCAGGTCGATGGCGTAGGCCTTCGCCGTGGTCTTGATCGAGCGGGTGCCGAGGGACGCGGCGCGCGCCTCCAGGCCGACGGCATCGACGCCGGGCAGCCCGTGGAGGAAGCGGCGCAGCGCACCGTCGGACGCGGTCACGTCGGCGAATGCGGAAGCTGCGGATGCAGTGGTGGGCATGGTCACCAGTCGAGCATATCTACGCGCGTAGCGACCTGTACAGGGGAGCTCTGTCATCGAGCCCGAGGTCACAGGGGGTCCTGCGGCGTGGTGACTCCTGTCACACGCCCGTGACATGGAGCGGACGACTCCTGAATACAAGATCATTAGATTTTTTCTTGCAGCCAGCCAGACCTCACCGGAAACAGTCGGACCGAGAAAAAGCGGCATGCGACTCAGCCTTGTCACTCACCTGAATCACAGGAGTCGTTATGCGCACCGCCCTTCGCACCGCCGTCGCCGTCGCCCTCGTCGCGGGCGTCGCGATCACCACTCCGGCGCTCACCGCGGGTGCCGCCCTCGCCGCCGACGGGCCGGTGACCGCGAAGCAGGCCGCGCAGTCGGCCGGGAAGCCGGCGGGGACGTCGGATGCGAAGTCGGATGCGCAGTCGGCCGGGAAGTCGGCTGGGGAGTCGGACGCGAAGCCGGCCGCGAAGCCGGCCGCGAAGTCGGCCGCCACGCCCGCTCCGACCGCGACCGTCGCGGCTCCGCCTGTCTCGGCTCCGGCCACGACGGCTCCGGCGACCTCGGCTCCGGCCGCCGTGCCGTCGGCCGGCTCCGCGAAGGGCACGCTCGTCCGTACGCAGACCCTCATCACCGGCACCGTCGTCAAGATCTACAAGGTCAACGCCCTGCACTACCGCGCCGAGCTCTTCCGCCAGGGTCACCCGGTCGGGGTCCTCGACGCGAACACCCGCTCCGCCGCCGGACAGGACAACGGCGAGTTCCTCGTCCTGAACCCGGACGGCACCATCCACAACTGGATCGGCAACATCGCCCCCGGCGTGCCCGGCATCTACCGGCTCGACGACGGCACCGTCGTCGAGCTCGGCAAGAAGAACGGCGTCTTCGGCCTTCAGCTCATCGACACCGCCACCGACAAGGGCAGCGGCTACATCTACGTCCACGCCGGCACCAAGGTCTACTTCTTCGGCAAGGCCGTCGTCGTCCTGCACGAGGGCGGCTCGTTCTCCGCCTACGTCCCCGGCTCGTCGAAGCAGGCCGCCCCGCAGCCGTACGGCATGGGCAGCAACGGCCAGGGCGAGCCCGCCCCGGTCGACAAGGACACGCTCGGCGCGTGCACGATCGCCTCGACCGTCAGCATCGGCGCGGGCGCGAAGGCCAAGCTGATCATGAGCCCGCAGGGTCCGAAGGCCAAGCTCACCACCGCGGACGCCAACGGCGCCGACAAGGTCTTCGCGACCCTCGACCGGAAGCACCCCGCGCTGCCGAAGAGCGCCGGCATCGTCGCCCGGATCGTCGCCGCGAACAGCACCGCTCCGTCGCTCTACACCAAGGTCGAGGGCGGCACGGCCAAGGGCGCCACGCACGCCTTCCCGAAGCTGCCGAAGGGCTGCAAGCTCGCCCCGGTCAAGGGCGCCGTCACGAACGGCACCGGCAGGGCCGGGGGCACCGGCGCCACCGTGCACGCGGGCCAGACCTCCGTCATCCCGCGCGGCGGCGTCGCGGCCGGTGCCGAGTTCGGCACCGAGGCCGCCGGTAGCCAGGGCGGCTCCACCGTCCTGATCGCCGTCGGCGCGGGCGCGGCCTCGGCCACCGCCGTGGGCCTCGGCTTCGTCGCCCTGCGCCGCCGGGCAGCCGCCCGCGTCTGAGCCGTCCCTTGTCTCCTCGCCCTTGACCCGAGCAGGAGCACCTCACCCCAGACCGGCCGTCGCACCCGTGCGGCGGCCGGTCACACCCCGTCCGGAGTCGTCCCGTGAGCGCCCGTCCCCGTTCTCGTACCACCGCGGCCCTCCTCGTCGTGGCCGCCCTCACCGGGCTCGTCGGCTGCTCGGCCGGGGCCGCGCCCACCGCCGCCACCCCGCCCGCGCGCGTCGCCGAGGCCACCGCGCCCGCGCCGACGGCGAGCACCGCCCCCGTCCGGCCGCTGGCCCGCTCGCTGCCCGTCCGCGTCCAGGTGCCCAGCGCGGGCGTGGACACCGGCCCCGTCCTGGAACTGGGCCTCGCCGCCGACGGCACCGTCGAGGTGCCCTCGGTCGCGGACGCCGACCGCATCGGCTGGTACGACAAGGGCGTCACGCCCGGCGAGACCGGCCCCGCCGTCCTCATCGGCCATTTCGACACCGCCCGCGGCCCCGCCGTCCTGAAGAACGTCTCGCGGGTCCGGGTGGGCGACGAGATCGCCGTGACCCGGGCGGACGGCAAGGTCGCCGTGTTCCGGGTCAGGGAGCTGGAGCAGGTCGACAAGAAGACCTTCCCGACGGCCAAGGTGTACGGCGACACCACGCGCCCCGAGCTGCGCCTCGTCACCTGTGGCGGAGAGCTGGTCGACGGCCACCGGCCCGACAACATCATTCTGTACGCGGATCTCGTGGCCACGCGGGCCGCCTGAGCCCTCACCGGCCCGCTGAGGCAGAATCGGCGGCATGACGACCCCGGAGCCGACCCCCGAGCCGACCCCTGAGCCGACCCCCGAGGCAGGCAACGAGCCGAAGCCGGAGGCCGGGCAGCAGTTCGCCGACCGCGTCTTCCGCTCGCCCCTCGGCATCGCGAGCGGTGTGTTCCTGCTGATCCTCGCGGTCCTCTTCAGCGGCGACGCGCTGATCCGGGGCGAGGGCCGGACTCCCTGGCTCGCGCTCGCGGGGGTCGTCCTCGCCGTCCCGCTGATCGTCGCCTTCACGATCCGGCCCGCCGTGTACGCCAACGACCGGCGGCTCCGCATCCGCAACCCGTTCCGGTCGATCACGCTGCCCTGGGCCTCCGTCGCCGACCTCCGCGCCGGCTACTCCACCGAGGTCTTCACGCAGGAGGGCGCCAAGTACCAGCTGTGGGCCGTCCCCGTCTCGCTGCGGAAGCGGAAGACCGCGGCGCGGCGTGCCGCCCGCGCCTCGCAGGACGACCCCCACGGCCGTACCTCCGTCACCGCCGACGTACGGGACCACGCGTCCCGGAGCGCGCCCGGCGACCAGACCGTCGCCGATCTGCGCGAGCTCGCCGCGCTCCACGCCGGCGACCCGGGCGCGCAGGGCGAGCCGCAGGTGCGCTGGGCGTACGAGATCATCGCCCCCGCGGTCGCCGGGCTGCTGCTGCTCGTGATCCTCCTCGCGACGGGCTGATCCTCCTCGCCACGGGCTGATCCTCCTCGCGACCGGCCGCCCCACCCAGCCCGCCCCGACCGGCCCCGCCCCGGCCCCGGGGCGGGTGCCCACGTCGCCGGTGTCCAAGGGGCAACGGTCCGGTGAAGCGTGCCACCGGCAATTCGTTTAGCACCCAACTTTCACCCCCGTCTCAATAGATTGCGCTTGCCGAGACTGTGGGGGTGGGGGCGATGACCAAGGACACCGGTGTGTCCACGACGCGCTGTCTGGTCGACTTAACGACCGACGGGCGGTACGGATGGCGACTCGTCGCCCAGAACGGACGGGTCGTCGCGCGGTCGGGGGGCTGCTACGACGACCACGACGAATGCAGGGACGCCTTCCTGGCCCTGTGCGCCGGACACGCCGCCATGGCCGGCGGGGTGCAGCACACCGCCGGCGGCAACGGCTGGGTCTGGCTGCTGCGCGACGCCGAGGGGCGGACCACCGCCCTCTCCGGGCGTTCCTACGAGCGGCACTCCACATGTCGTACCGCGTACCAGCGCTTCCGGACCCTGCTCGCCGCCGAAGGCGAGCGATGGACGACAACTGTCTTGTGGTGAACGGAAGTTGCCCCGCGCACGCCCCTCGTTCACGTCTCGTGGCGCACACGTCAACCAGGCGGGACTTACGTCCTTCCCGTGACCACCGAGACCCTTGACCCGCTGCCCGGACCGCCGGCCGGCACACCGGCGGACCCGCCGCCCGACACGCCGCGACGGCTCCACGCCGACCCCGGCCTTCCCGACCGGGTCTTCCGCACCGTCGCCCGCACCGGCGGCGGCCTCGTCCTCGCGGTCATGCTCCTCGTCGGCGGCTTCCTGCTCCTGCGCGCCTGGCAGGCCCTCGACCGCGCCGGATTCTCCTTCCTCAGCACCGAGAGCTGGGAGCCCGACGCCGGCCGCTTCGGCATCGCCGCCGTCCTCCTCGGCACGATCCTCATCGCCCTCGTCGCGATCGTCGTCGCCGTCCCGCTCGCCACCGGCGCCGCGCTCTACATCTCCGAGTACGCCGCGCCCCGCCTGCGCCGCACGCTCGTCTCCACCGTCGACCTCATGGCCGCCGTGCCCTCCGTCGTCTACGGCCTGTGGGGCGTCTTCTGGCTGGAGGAGTCGATCCTCCCGATCGCCCGCTGGATCTCCGCCTACCTGGGCTGGATCCCGTTCCTCCGGGTCGACGGCGCCGACCCCGACGACCCGCTCGCCCCGCCCACCGTCTACACCTCGTCCACCTTCGTCGCCGGCCTCGTCGTCGCGATGATGGTCGCGCCGATCATCTGCTCGATCATGCGCGAGGTCTTCTCCCAGGCGCCGGCCGGCGAACGCGAGGGCGCCTACGCGCTCGGCGCCACCCGCTGGGGCATGATCCGCAGCGTCGTCCTGCCCTTCGGCAGGGGCGGCATGATCGGCGGCACCATGCTCGGCCTCGGCCGGGCCCTCGGCGAGACCATCGCCGTCTACATGGTCATCTCGCAGGTCTTCACCATCCAGTGGCACGTCCTGCAGACCGGCACGAGCTCGGTGTCCTCCCTCATCGCCCTGCGCTACGGCGAGGCCACCCCCTTCGGCATGTCCGCGCTCATGGCCGCCGGCTTCGCGCTCTTCGTCATGACCCTGATCGTCAACTTCGCCGCCTCGTCCATCGTCGCCCGCAGCCGCTCCGGCGCCACCAGCGACGCGTAAGGGGACAAGAACATGACCATCGCCCCCGAGCGGCCCCCGGTGAGCCCGCCCGCCGTGCCGCCCCCGCCGTCGTCCTCCTCCGCGCCCGGACCCGAGCGGCGGCGCTCCACCGGCAGCCTGCGCTCCACCGACGTGTACGCCGTGCTCGGCGCCGCGGCCGCCTCGCTCGCCCTCACCTGGCTGCTCTTCGCCCGCCTGCTGCCCTTCAGCGGCGCCGTCGGCTTCGTCCTCGTCGCGTACGTCCTCTTCCTCGGGCTGTACGCGCTCCTCGTCTCCTTCGACGAGGACGGGCCCGCCGTCCGCGACCGGATCGCCGGGGTCGTCGTGCGCAGCCTGGGGCTCGTGCTCCTCGCCGTCCTCGTCTTCGTCGTCGCCTTCACCCTGTGGGAGGGCCGCGAGGCCCTCGTCCACCTCAACTTCTTCACCGAGGACATGAGCCTCGCCGGCCCCCTCGAACCGCTCGACGTCGGCGGCATCCTGCACGCCGTCGTCGGCACCCTCGAACAGGTCGGCATCGCCCTCGCGCTCACCGTGCCCTCCGGGATCGTCTGCGCGGTCTTCCTCAACGAGGTGCCCGGCCCCTTCGCGCGGCTCGTCCGCACGATCGTCGAGGCCATGACGGCGCTGCCGTCGATCGTCGCGGGCCTCTTCATCTACGCGACCGTCATCCTGGCCCTGGGCACGGAGCGGTCCGGCTTCGCCGCCTCGCTCGCCCTCTCCGTGATGATGCTCCCGATCATCATCCGCGCCGCCGACGTCGTCATCCGGCTGGTCCCCGGCACGCTGCGGGAGGCCTCGTACGCCATGGGGTCCTCGCGCTGGCGCACGGTCTGGCACGTCGTCCTGCCGACCGCCCGCTCCGGTCTGACCACCGCCGTCATCCTCGGCACCGCGCGCGGCGTGGGCGAGACCTCGCCCGTGCTGCTGACCGCCGGCTTCACCGCCGAGCTGAACGCGCTGCCGACCTCCGGCGCCCAGGTCTCCCTGCCGCTCGCCACCTTCGAGCTCGTCAAGTCACCCGAACCGAACATGATCGCCCGCGGCTTCGGCACCGCCGCCGTCCTCATGCTGCTCGTCCTGCTGCTCTTCGTCCTCGCCCGGATCGCGGGCGGCCGCGGCCCCGGGCAGCTGACGAAGCGCCAGGAGCGGCGCAGGGCCGAGGCGTCCCGGAAGGACGCGGCCCGGCAGGCCGCCGCCCCCCGGAGCGCTGCCCGGCCGGGCCGATCCGTACCCGCACCGTCGAGGAGTACGCCGTGAGACCCGTCCCCGCCACCCGCAGCCTCCTGGGGCTCGCCGCCGCCCTGTGCGCGCTGCTCGCCCTCCTCGTCCGCCCGCCCGCCGCCCAGGCCGCCGGATACACCAAGATCACCGGCTCCGGCTCGACCTGGAGCTCCAACGCCGTCGAGCAGTGGCGCCGCAACATCGGCGCCAACATCGGACTGACCGTCAACTTCAACGCCAACGGCTCCTCCCAGGGCCGCGAGCAGTTCAAGAACGGCACCGTCGACTTCGCCGTCTCCGAGATCCCGTACGGCCTCAAGGACGGCAGCGCCACCGACGTACCGCCGGGCCGCGGCTATGCGTACATGCCGATCGTCGCGGGCGGCACCGCCTTCATGTACAACCTCCGGATAGGCGGCCGGCAGGTCACCAACCTGCGCCTCTCCGGCTCCGTCCTGGCCCGCATCTTCACCGGGCAGCTGACCATGTGGAACGCGCCCGAGATCAAGGCCGACAACCCCGGCCTCACCCTCCCGGCCCGCCGCATCGTGCCCGTCGTGCGCTCCGACGGCTCGGGCACCACCGCCCAGTTCACCACCTGGCTCGCCAAGGAGCACGGCGGCGTCTGGGACGACTACTGCCGGCGCGCGGGCCGCCAGACGCCCTGCGGCATGACCTCCTACTTCCCCGTCGCGCCCGGCGCCACGGCCGTCGCCAAGTCCGGCTCGCTCGGAGTCTCCGCACACGTCCGCCAGCCGCAGGGCGAGGGCGCCATCACCTACGTCGAGTACTCGTACGCCGTGAACGCCCACTTCCCGGTCGCCAAGATCCTCAACTCCGCCGGGTACTACGTCGAGCCGACCGCCTCCAGCGTCGCCGTCGCCCTGCTCGACGCCCGCATCAACGAGAACAAGTCCTCGACCGACTACCTGACCCAGATCCTCGACGACGTCTACCGGTCGAAGGACTCGCGCAGCTACCCGCTCTCCAGCTACAGCTACATGGTCGTCCCCACCACGGAGACCGCCCCGCACACCAAGGAGAAGGGCCGCTCGCTCGGCACCTTCGCCCGCTACTTCCTCTGCGAGGGCCAGCAGCAGGCCGAGGAGCTCGGCTACTCGCCGCTGCCGAGGAACCTCGTCCAGGCCGGCTTCGAACAGGTCCGCCGGATACCCGGGGCGCCCACCGGCGCCGTCGACCTCTCCGACTGCCGCAACCCCACCTTCTCGGCGGACGGCACCAACACCCTCGCCAAGAACGCGCCGAGGCCGAAGGACTGCGACAAGCGCGGTGCGACCCAGTGTGCCGACGGCACCGGCGGCGCGCGCGGCACGGCCACGCCGGTGAACAACGGCGGGTCGAGCGGGGGAGGGACCGCCAACGGCGGTTCCAGCAACGGCGGCTCCACCTCCGGGACGTCGACGGGCGGGAACGGGAACGGGAACGGGGGCTCCGGTACGGGCTCGGGCTCCGGCGGCTCGGGTTCCTCCACCGGCGGCGGCGCCACGGGCTCCGGCACCGGCGGCTCCGGTACGGGCGGGACCGGCGGCTCCGGTACGGGCTCGGGCTCCGGGTCCTCGACCGGCGGGGGCGGTACGGGTTCGGGCACCGGCTCCGGCTCGGGCTCCGCGACCGGCGGCGGTACGGGCTCCGGTGCCGCGACCGGCGGGACCGGCGGCGCCGCCGTCGACCCCGACACGGGCGAGATCCTCACCGGCGGCTCCGACGGCGGCGCCACGGGCGGCGGCGGCACGGGCACCGGACAGGACTCCGGCGGCGGCATGATCGTCGGCACCCCCGTCACCCTCGCCGCCGACACGGGCGCCGGACTGCGCGGGCTGCTCATGGCGCTCTCCGCCGTCCTGCTGCTCGCCACGGTCATCGCACCCCCGCTCGTCGGCCGCGCCCTCGCGGCCCGCGCCCGGCGCGACGGAGGCACCCGATGAGGAACTCCACCCGACGTCGCACCGCCGGCCTCGGCGCGCTCCTCGCCGCCGTCGTGCTCGCCCTGGTCCCACTGCCCCAGGACACCGTCGCGGTCGCCGCCGAGCCGGAGAGCTCGGCGATGACGAAGCGCGGCACGGCAGGCCCGTACGACGACTTCTCCGGCCTGGAGGTGACCGTCCACCAGACGGAGAACCTGCGGGCCCAGGGCCTGAAGGTCACGTGGAAGGGCGGGAAGCCGACGAAGGGCAGGAACACCGACTACCTCCAGATCATGCAGTGCTGGGGGGACGATCCGGCGGGGCCGAAACGAGAGCAGTGCCAGTTCGGCGCCGGGGCCACGGGCAACATCGACTACGGCACACACATCGTCAGGCGTGAGCTCGTGGTCGGCACCGACCCGCTGGAGAAGGAGTACGACGAGCTGATCCCGAGCCCGGAGTACCCGGGGCAGATGTCCCAGCCGTTCATTCCCTTCACCCCGGTCTCGGGCCCGCCGACGACGAAGGCCACCGACTGGACGTACTTCAGCTCCAACGACACGAACGAGGAGTTCTTCGTCACCACCCAGCCCGACGGCACGGGCGAGGCGGCCATCCACCTCCAGTCCACGCGGGAGGCCCCGCACCTCGGCTGCGGCGACCCCGTCGGCACGGGTGGGAACGTCCGCGGCAGGGGCTGCTGGCTCGTCGTCGTGCCGCGCGGCTCCCACGAGCCGGACGGCTCGACCGGCAACAACCAGCGCCCCCACACCTCGCCGCTCTCCACGACCAACTGGAACCAGCGGATCGTCTTCCCGCTCGACTTCCTGCCGGTCCGTGAGGCATGCCCGACCGACAAGGCGGAGCGTCGCATGACCGGCTCCGAGCTGGTCACGGACGCGATCACCTCCTGGCAGGCGGCGCTGTGCGCGGACGGGACCACCCGCTTCACCTTCACCCAGCGCGGCGAGGACCTGGCGCGGGGCAACCTGCTGAACCCCACCACCACCTCGCCCGGCCTCGCCTTCACCGTCGAGCCCGTGGAGGGCGGGGAGAAAGCGGGGTTCGTGCACGCACCGGTCGCCGTCAACGCGCTCACCGTGGGTCTCTACTGGGAGGCCGACGCGATCGGTCTCGTCAAGGACCTGAAGCTGAGCGCCCGGCTGTTGGCGAAGGTGCTCACGTACTCGTATCCGTCCGACATCCGGCTCCTCAGCAACACGGCCCCGGCGCCGGACCACGTGAAGGGGAACCCGGGGTCCATCGTCCGGGATCCGGAGTTCCAGAAGCTCAACCCGGATTTCCAGCGGGTCGTGCAGGCGGTCGGGAATTACCCCGGCGGAATTCTGCTCTCCGCCGAGCGTTCGGACACGACGAGGGTCGTCTGGGACTATCTGCGGGGCGATGCGGAAGCGCGCGCCTTCCTCGAAGGGAAGCCGGACCCCTGGGGGATGAAAGTCAACCCCTACTTCAAGGATCTGGGGCTCGTCACCGACGGTTCCGATGAATTCCCGAAGGCCGATCCCACCGAGACGGAACTCGTCAACGGCGAATTGAAGATCCGGTACGGGATCACCGAGCGCTCGCCGTACGCGATCGACATGCACGACGCCGCCCGCTCGGTCCGGCGAGGGACCAACAACGCCAAGGACCGGGAGGCCCACGACTCGATCACCAACGGTCTGAAGCTCGTCGGCGGCGACATCCTCCCCGGCTCCCGCCGCGCCTACGGCATCACCGACGCGGCCTCGGCGTCCCGCTACCAACTCCAGATCGCCGCCCTGCCGAACGCCGACGGTACGTACGTCCGGCCCACGACCTCGTCCATGCTCAAGGCCGTCGAGCAGTTCAAGGACTCGGCCGTGCCCGGGGTCCTCGCCCCGGACCCCGGTCGGGCCAAGGGCGGTGCCTACCCCTTGACGATGGTGGCCTACGCGGCCGCCTCCACCGGCCTTCCGGCCGACGCGCGCAAGGACTACGCGCGCGTGATGCGGTACGCGGCGGGAGCGGGGCAGAAGCAGGGCACCGCCCCCGGTGAGCTGCCCTTCGGCTACGCGCCGATGCCCGCGAAGCTGAAGCTCCAGGCGGAGGCCGCGGCCGGCCGCCTGGAGCGGGGGGTCCCGGCGGGGCCGGGCACGACGACCGGAGGTGCGGGCTCCGGCTCGGGTTCCGGTTCCGGGTCAGGCGGCGGAACGGGCGCAGGGTCCGGTTCGGCGTCCGGCGGGACGACGGGCTCCGGCTCGGGGCCGGGCTCGGGCTCCGGCTCGGGCTCCGGGTCGGGCGGCACGACGGGCGCCTCGGGCTCGGCCTCCGGTGCCGGATCCGACTCGGGCTCGGGCGGCGGGGGCGCGAGCGGCGGTACGGCCGGAAACACGGACACGAGCGCGGCTGCCACCACCCGGCCGTCCTCCGCAGCACCGCCGGCCTCCGGCGGCGGCGGGAACGGCTCCGGGGGCGCACCGGGGGAGAAGCTCGCCGACACCGGCAGCACCCCCTCCCAGGTGCTCGGCGTCATCCGCTGGGTCCTTCTCGCAGTCCTCCTCGTCGGCGGAATCGCCGGCCTCGCGGGACCGGCCGTCCTGGGGTTCGCCGGCCGCCGCCGAATTCCCTTGGATTCACCTAGGACAGGAATTCGTCACCTGAAGAGCGACTGAACGTGGTGGCTCCTGGAACCGCCCGTACGGAATTGTTGTTCCCGGCCGGTCGACGGGTCGGCCGGGAAAACAATCCGGATTTTCTTGTACGTCCATTCCATGACATCCGTTTCCACGGAGGAGATCAGAAGTGAACGTCAAGTCCCGCGCTCGTATCGGTGCTGCCCTCGGTGTGGCCGCCCTCGGTCTCGGTGTCGCCCTCGCCCCCGCCGCGCAGGCCGACCCCAACCCGATCACCCAGTACCGCACCCTGGCCGGTACCGGCTCCGACACGACCCAGGACGTCCTGAACGGCCTCGGCAACGTCGTCGTCAACGCCGTGAACCAGAAGATCATCGCCTCCTGGGACGCCACCGGCTCCGCCACCATCAAGACCAAGGCGACCGGCTGTGTGATCAACCGCCCCAACGGCTCCTCGGCCGGCATCGACGCCCTGCGCAACGCCGTGGACACCAACTCCGGCTGCCTCGACTTCGCCCGCTCCTCGCGCGGCCCGGTCGACACCAGCACCACGGACCTGACCTGGATCCCCTTCGCCAAGGACGCGGTGTCCTGGGTGAAGCGCTCCGACAGCGCCCTGCCGTCCGACCTGACGGCGGTCCAGCTGAAGGGCATCTACGAGTGCACCACCACGTCCCTCAACGGTGTGGCGCTCACCCCGATCCTGCCGCAGGCCAACTCCGGCACCCGTCAGTTCTTCCTCTCCTCCATCGGTGTGACCACGCCGGGCGCCTGCGTCCAGCAGGGTGTCCAGGAGAACGACGGCACGGTCCTCGACACGGCCGGTGACATCGCGCCGTACTCCGTCGCCCAGTACACGGCGCAGGAGAAGGCCGTCGTCACGGACCGCCGCGGCGCCGCCGTGCTCGGCTCCGTCGGCACCGTCGCGCCCCGCAACGCCGACAAGACGCTCAACCTCTCCTTCCCCTTCACCCGTGACGTCTACAACGTCGTCCCGACCGCGAAGCTGACGAACGCCACGATCGCCTCCACCTTCGTCGGCTCGACCTCCAAGGTCTGCGCCGCCGGCACGACGATCGCCAACTACGGCTTCGGCACCCTCGGCACCGCCTGCGGCGCCACGACCGTCAAGGGCGAGCGCTGATCACCACGCTCCCGTAACCGCGCAACGGCCGGGCACCCCAGGGTGCCCGGCCCCACGGCGTACCCGTACACCCGTCGTCCGTCTCCATCCGATCCGATTCCGACTCCTCCGGGGGACCCCGCATGAACCGCCCGGCACCACTCCGCTCACCCGTCGCGCTCCTCACGGCGCTCGCCCTCGTCTGCGGCGCCCTCGCCGCCGTCCTCGCGCTGGCCGTCCCCGCCAAGGCCCTCACCGTGCTCGGGAGTTTCACGCTCCAGGGCGGATCGGGCAGCATCTCCTCTCACCCGGTCGCCACCGGCGTGACGACCACCGGTGGCTGCCCCGCGAGGGAGGCCACCGACCCGTACGTCGTGGGCCGGCTCGTCGTCGTCAACCCTGACGGTCTGGCGTTCGAGTTCCTCGGGAACATCGTCTCCAACGGTGAGCCGCTCAGTTCGGGACCGTTCACGCGCGCGCTCACCATCGAGGGTGAGCAGACGCTCAAGGAAGCGCTGCTGAAGTTCCGCACCGCCGACGCCCTCGACGGCCGCTACGAGCTCCGCCTCCACTGCCGCCCGGCCGGCGGTAGCGACAGCCTGGACTACTTCTCCACGACGATCGAGGTCACCGGCGACACCTGGGCCCCGATCGCCCAGAGGGCCACGGTCATCGATCTCGCCTTCGACCCCGCGCGGCCCGTCGTCGGCGGCCAGGTCAAGCTCGTCGCGGACGTGCAGCCCAGGGACGCCGTCGGATCGGTGACCTTCCAGAAGTACGTGAACGACGAGTTCATCGACATCACCACCGTCGCCGTCGCCGCCGGAAAGGCCGAGACCACTCTCACCGGCCTCACGGCCGCCGACAACGGCCTGACACTGGTCGCCACGTTCACCCCCGCCGACCCCGAGGCCTTCACCGCCCGCCTCATCGGGAACACCCTGGAGGTGGGCGAGCCCACGCAGACGCCGACTCCCACAGGCACCGGCACCCCCACCCCGACCGGCACCGGCACGCCCACCCCCACCGGCACGCCGACCCCGACCGACGACCCCACCCCCACCGACACGCCCACACCGACGGACACGCCCAGCGGGACCCCGTCCGAGACCCCGAGCGGCACCGCGAGCCCCACCGGCACCGGTACGCCGTCGCCGACCGGCACCGCCGACGGTGACACCACGGGCGGCACCACGGGCGGCTCCGGCGACGGTACGTCCGGCGGTTCCGGTACCGGCGGCGGATCGGACTCGGGCGGATCCGGTACGAGCGGCGGATCCGGCACCAGCGGCTCCACAGGCGGATCCGGTTCCTCCGGCAACGGCAACACCACCACCAACGGCGGCAACGGCTCCCTCGCCGCCACCGGCGCCTCCTCCGCCGCGTCCGCCGCCCTCGGCTCGCTCGCGCTCTGCCTGCTCGGCGCCGCGGCCGTCCTCCAGAACCGCCGTCGCAAGGCGAAGGCCCCGCGCCCGTGACCACCGCAACGCCACCCGCAGCCGCCCCCCGCGCCGGGCTCGCCCTGGCCGGGGCGGCGCTGTGCGTCCTCGCCGCGCTCCTCATCGGCTTCGCCGCCAACCTGACCGTGGTCGGCCACCTCCAGCACGCCCGCGACCAGTCCACCGCCTACGACGACCTGCGCGAGCAACTCGCCCTCGGCACCGCACCCGTGGGCCAGTCCACGTACGACGGCAAGCCCCTCGCCCTCGGCGCCCCGGTCGCCCTCCTCCGCATCCCCGCGCTCGGCATCCGCGAGGTCGTCGCCGAGGGCACCACCTCCGGCGTCCTCATGTCGGGACCCGGCCACCGCCGGGACACGGCCCTGCCCGGCCAGGCCGGGGCCAGCGTGATCATGGGACGCCAATGGGGGTACGGCAGCCCGTTCAACGACGTCCACCGCCTGCCGGCCGGCGCCCGCGTCGAGGTGACGACCGGTCAGGGCAAGGCCGTGTACGAGGTGACGGCGATCCGCCGCCCCGGCGACCCGAACCCCACCCCCCTCGGCGCGGGGGAAGGACGCCTCACGCTGATGACGGCGAGCGGCGGCGCGTACACCCCCGAGGACGTGCTCCGCGTCGACGCCAAGCTGATCGGCGACGCGCAGCCCAGCCCCGCCCGGCCGCTGCGCCCCGGCTGGATCACCGCCGCCGAGAAGCCGCTCGCGGGCGAGTCCGACGTGTGGCCCGGGATCTTCCTCGGCGTCCAGGCGCTGCTCGCCGCCGCGATCCTCACCGTCCTCGCCCGCCGCCGCTGGGGCACCCGGCAGACCTGGGTCGCCGCCGTCCCGGTCCTCGTCGCCCTCGGGGTCCTCGTCTCCGGGCAGCTGACCCGGCTCCTCCCCAACCTCCTCTGACCGCAAGGGAGTCACCGCCCGTGACCGATCTCGCCGACACCGTCACCCTGCCGCCCGTGCCGTCCGGGCCGCCCGGGCCGTCCGGGCACGGGGACGCGCCGGTCCCGTCCCGCGCCGCCGCGCTCGAAGCCGACGCCGTGTCCGCCTGGTTCGGCGACCGCAAGGTCCTCGACCGGGTCTCGCTCGCCATGCCCGCCCGCGAGGTCACCGCCCTCATCGGCCCCTCCGGCTGCGGCAAGTCCACGTTCCTGCGCATCCTCAACCGGATGCACGAACTCACCGGCACCGCCTCGCTCGCCGGCCGGGTCCTCCTCGACGGCTCCGACATCTACGACCGGGGCCGCCGCATCACCCACGCCCGCCGCGAGATCGGCATGGTCTTCCAGAAGCCCAACCCGTTCCCCGCGATGTCCCTGTACGAGAACGTCCTCGCCGGCCTCAAGCTGGGCGGCATCCGGGCGGGCAAGGAGGCCAAGGACGACCTCGTCGAGGAGTGCCTGACGCGGGCCGGGCTCTGGAACGAGGTCAGGGACCGGCTGCGGCAGCCCGGCGGGGCGCTCTCCGGCGGCCAGCAGCAGCGCCTCTGCATCGCGCGCTCGCTCGCCGTCCGCCCCCGGGTCCTGCTCATGGACGAGCCCTGCTCGGCGCTCGACCCGACCTCCACCCGGCGCGTCGAGGAGACCATCGCCGAACTGAAGGCGGAGGTCACCGTCGTGATCGTCACCCACAACATGCAGCAGGCGGCCCGGGTCTCCGACTCCTGCGCGTTCTTCCTCGCGGAGCAGGGCACCCCCGGCGTGATCGTCGAGCACGGCCCGACGGAGACGATGTTCGGCTCGCCGAGGGACCCGCGGACCGCCGACTACGTCAACGGCCGCTTCGGCTGACGCGGACGGGAGCGGCGGATTTCACCCGGACGGCGGATTTCACCCGGACGGACGAAAGGGCCGGTACGGAATCACTCCCGTACCGGCCCCACGACGCACACCTCCGGGTCAGAGCCCCGCGGCCGCGCTCAGGTCCCGCTTGATCGCGGCCAGCAGCTCCGCGCCCTTCGCCCGCGCCGGCGCGAGCCCGCGTGCGTCGGCGACCGGCACGACGACCTCCAGGTAGCACTTGAGCTTGGGCTCGGTGCCGCTCGGGCGGACGATCACCCGGGCCTTGTAGTCGCCCTCCAGGTGGTAGCGCAGCCCGTCCGTCGGCGGCAGCGTCTCCGTGCCCTTCGTCAGGTCCTCCGCCGAGACGACGGTGAGACCGGCGAGGGAGACCGGCGGGCGCTCGCGGAGCGCGGCCATCGCGTTCGCGATGACCGACAGGTCCTCGACCCGCACCGACAGCTGGTCCGTGGCGTGCAGCCCGTGGGCCACCGCCAGGTCGTCGAGCAGGTCGAGGAGCGTGCGGTCCTGCTCCTTGAGGACCGAGGCCAGCTCGGCGACGAGCAGCGCCGCCGTGATGCCGTCCTTGTCGCGGACGCCCTCCGGGTCGACGCAGTAGCCGAGCGCCTCCTCGTAGCCGTACCGCAGCCCCTCGACGCGCGCGATCCACTTGAAGCCGGTCAGCGTCTCCTCGTACCCGACCCCGGCCGCCTCGGCGATCCGGCCCAGGAGGGAGGACGACACGATCGACTCGGCGAACACGCCGGTCGCGCCCTTGTGCACCAGGTGCGCGGCGAGCAGCGCGCCCACCTCGTCGCCGCGGAGCATCCGCCAGCCGCCCTCGACCGAGGCGTCCGGCACGGCCACCGCGCAGCGGTCGGCGTCCGGGTCGTTGGCGATGATCAGGTCGGGGTCCACGGCCCGGGCCGCCTCGAAGGCGAGGTCCATGGCACCCGGCTCCTCCGGGTTCGGGAAGGCGACCGTCGGGAACGCCGGGTCGGGCTCGGCCTGCGCGGCGACGAGCGCGGGCGGCGGGAAGCCGGCGCGGCCGAAGGCCGCCGTCAGGACGTCCTTGCCGACGCCGTGCATGGCCGTGTAGACGGTCCGCGCGGTCCGGGGGGACCCGGGCGTCAGGACGGCGTCCGTACGCGCCAGGTAGGCCTCCAGGACCTCGTCGCCGAGGGTCTCCCAGCCGGCCTCCGGGCGGGGCACGTCCGCGAGGGAGCGCACCGCGTCGATCTCGGCGGCGATCTCCGCGTCCGCGGGCGGCACGATCTGCGAGCCGTCGCCCAGGTAGACCTTGTAGCCGTTGTCGCGCGGCGGGTTGTGGCTCGCGGTCACCTCGACACCGGCGACGGCGCCCAGATGCCTTATGGCGTACGCGAGGACGGGCGTCGGCAGCGGGCGGGGGAGCACGGCCGCGCGGAGTCCGGCGCCGATCATCACGGCGGCGGTGTCGCGGGCGAAGTCGGCGGACTTGTAGCGGGCGTCGTAGCCGATCACGACGAGACCGCCGGTCTCGCCCTTGGCCTTCAGGTACGCGGCGAGGCCGGCGGCCGCGCGGATGACGACGGAACGGTTCATCCGCATGGGTCCTGCGCCGATCTCGCCCCGGAGTCCGGCGGTGCCGAACTGGAGCGTGCCGGCGAAGCGGGCGGCGAGCTCGTCGGTGTCGCCGGCCTCGATGAGCTTCGCGAGCTCCTCGCGCGTCTCGGTGTCGGGGTCCTCGGCGAGCCAGGCCTGGGCCCGGGCGAGGAGGTCGTCCTGCGTCACGGTGTGCCTTTCGGGGTTGCGGGGCGGGAGGGTGCGGGGCGGTGGGTGTGCCGCTGCGCGGAGCCTTTCCCCACCCCGCCCCTTCCCGTAACCGGTGGCTCTGCCCCCGGACCCCCGAGCCTCAAACGCCGGCGGGGCTGAATTTCCGTCCTTCGGGCGGAACCTTCAGCCCGCCCGGCGTTTGAGGGCACGGCCGAAGGCCGTACGGGGTCCGGGGGCTCGCCCCCGGTTACGGGAAGGGGCGGGGTGGGGGAGAAGCCCCGCGCAGCGGCACCTGCGGCCCGGCGCCGCGCGGGGCATGGGCGCGGCGGGACCACCCGGCGGTCGGAGGCCGCCGCAGGGCTCCGAAGCCCGCTCGGCCCCCTGGGGCCGAGCGGTGCGAGGAGCGCCGGAAAAACTCAGATCCGGTCGAGGACCCGCGTCAGCAGTTCGCCCATCCGCGCGGCGGAGTCCCGCCCGGCCTGGAGGACCTCTTCGTGGTTCAGCGGCTCGCCCGAGAGCCCCGCCGCCAGGTTCGTGACGAGCGAGATGCCCAGGACCTCGGCGCCGGCCTCGCGGGCCGCGATCGCCTCCAGGGTGGTGGACATGCCGACGAGGTCGCCGCCCATGGCGCGGACCATGTTGATCTCGGCCGGGGTCTCGTAGTGCGGCCCGGGGAACTGGACGTAGACGCCCTCCTCCAGGGTCTCGTCGACCTCCTTGCACAGCGCGCGCAGCCGCGGCGAGTACAGGTCGGTGAGGTCCACGAAGTTCGCGCCGACGATCGGGGAGGCGGCCGTCAGGTTGATGTGGTCGCTGATCAGGACCGGCTGGCCGGGGCGCATGCCCTCGCGGAGGCCGCCGCAGCCGTTGGTCAGGACGACGGTCTTGCAGCCGGCGGCGACGGCGGTGCGCACGCCGTGGGCGACGGAGGCGACGCCCCGGCCCTCGTAGAAGTGGGTGCGGCCGAGGAAGACCAGCGCGCGCTTCTCACCGATCTTGTACGAGCGGACCGTGCCGCCGTGGCCCTCGACGGCCGGCGGCGGGAAGCCGGGGAGTTCGGTCACCGGGAACTCGGCCTCGGGGGCGCCGAGCGCGTCGACGGCGGGCGCCCAGCCCGAGCCCATGACCAGGGCGACGTCGTGGTTCTCGACGCCGGTCAGCTCGCGCAGACGGGCGGCAGCGGCCTCGGCGGCCTCGTACGGGGTGGCAGTTGCGTTCACTGACTCTCTCGCCTCGGGGAGGGGGGTCCGAGGGGAGCCCCGGACGGATTTGGTACGCGCAGAAGCGTAGCCGGAGAATGCCTACGCGCGTAGATGACGATGCTGACGGACATGCGATCGTTGTCTTGTCGTTTCCGACGAACGGGGGAGTCGCCTGCCCCGGACGGATCAACAGGGACGCTTGCGCAACTCCATCACGTAGTCGTGCGGCGCGCCCGCCGATTCGGCCGCGTCCGCGACCTCGCCCAGGTACCGCGCGGACGGCAGCCCGCCCTCGTAGCCGTTGAGGACGTACACCCAGGCCGCCTCCTCGCCGTCGAGCGTGTCGACCCGGATCCGCATCCGCCGGTAGATGTCCAGGCCGACGCCCTCCCACCGGTCCATGGACTCCTCGTCCATCGGCGCGATGTCGTACAGCGCCACGAAGACCTGTGAGCGGGGGGCCTCCACGATGGTGGCCAGCGCGCCCTCCCAGCCCATCTGCTCGCCGCCGAAGGTGAGCCGCCAGCCGTTCAGCCAGCCGGTGCCGCGCAGCGGGGAGTGCGGTGCGCGGCGGCTCATCAGCCGCGCGTCGAGGTTGCCGGCGAAAGCGGCGTAGAGCGACATGGGACCGAGAGTACGGGAGCGGGCGGGGTGTCCGCCGAACTCCCGGACTCCGCGGTGACGCCCGTGGGGAGCCCCGGCGCGAGGCCGCGCCGGGCGTGCGGGAGAATGGGGTACGCACTTGAAGCGTGCGGGACAATGGCGTACGCACTGCACCCCAGCGGGGGGACCCCCCGGCAGAACGAGACGCGAGGCGTAGATCCCAGTGACCCGGATCGTGATCATCGGTGGCGGACCCGGCGGATACGAGGCGGCCTTGGTGGGCGCCCAACTCGGCGCGGAGGTGACCGTCGTCGACTGCGACGGCCTCGGCGGCGCTTCCGTCCTGACCGACTGTGTTCCCTCGAAGACGCTCATCGCGACGGCGGAGGTGATGACCACCTTCGACTCCTCCTACGAGGAGCTCGGCATCATCGTCGCGGACGACACCCCGCACGTGGAGCAGGCCGCCCGCGTCGTCGGCGTGGACCTCGGCAAGGTCAACCGACGGGTGAAGCGCCTCGCGCTCGCCCAGTCGCACGACATCACCGCCTCCGTCACCCGGGCGGGCGCCCGCGTGCTGCGCGGCCGCGGCCGGCTCTCCGGCCGGCAGGCCGTGGACGGCTCCCGCCAGGTGATCGTCACCGCCGTCGATGGCACGGAGGAGACGCTCACCGCGGACGCCGTGCTCATCGCGACCGGCGGCCACCCGCGCGAGGTGCCGGACGCCAAGCCGGACGGCGAGCGCATCCTCAACTGGACCCAGGTCTACGACCTCAAGGAGCTCCCCGAGGAGCTCATCGTGGTCGGATCCGGCGTCACCGGCGCCGAGTTCGCCGGCGCCTACCAGGCGCTCGGCTCCCGGGTCACCCTCGTCTCCTCCCGCGACCGCGTGCTGCCCGGTGAGGACCCGGACGCCGCCGCCGTCCTGGAGGACGTCTTCCGGCGCCGCGGCATGAACGTCATGGCCCGCTCCCGCGCCGAGTCCGCCAAGCGGGTCGGCGACCGGGTCGAGGTCACCCTCGCGGACGGCCGGGTCATCTCCGGCACCCACTGCCTCATGGCCGTCGGCGCGATCCCGAACTCGTCCGGAATGGGTCTGGAGGACGCCGGCGTCAAGCTGAAGGACTCCGGTCACATCTGGACCGACAAGGTCTCCCGTACGAGCGCCCCCGGCGTCTACGCGGCCGGTGACGTGACCGGTGTCTTCGCGCTTGCCTCGGTCGCCGCCATGCAGGGCCGCATCGCCATGTACCACTTCCTCGGCGACGCGGTGACCCCGCTCAACCTGAAGACGGTCTCCTCCAACGTCTTCACGGACCCCGAGATCGCCACCGTCGGCTACACGCAGGCCGACGTGGACGCGGGCAAGATCGACGCCAAGGTCGTCAAGCTGCCGCTGCTGCGCAACCCCCGCGCGAAGATGCAGGGCATCCGGGACGGTTTCGTCAAGATCTTCTGCCGCCCTGGCACCGGCATCGTGGTCGGCGGCTGCATCGTCGCCCCGAAGGCGAGCGAACTGATTCACCCGATCTCGATCGCGGTCGACAACAATCTGACCGTCGAACAGATCGCAAATGCTTTCACCGTGTACCCCTCCCTGTCGGGCTCGATCGCGGAAGTGGCACGGCAGTTGCACACCCGAAAGTCGGCGGGCGAGGCGTAACACCCCCGCCCCACCCCGCTCCGGGACCGCTCCCGCCTGCGGGAACGGTTCGCCGACTCGGACAACCCCCGGCAAGGCGGGGCATAGCCCAGGCATCGAGCGGATCAACGACGGGGTCTCCCATACCACTTGGAGGCCCCGTCTGTGCGCATCTTCTGCAATTCGGCGCATAGTGCTGAAAAGTATCGGCCGGTCACGTTACTGTCAGTTTCGTGTTCGCTGCAGAACGTCGCCAGTTGATCCTCGAAATGGTGCGAGCCAATGGGGCCGTGTCGCTCCGCGAGCTCGCCCGCGTCGTCCAGACCTCGGAGGTGACCGTACGGAGGGACGTACGGGCACTCGAGGCAGAAGGACTCCTCGACCGCCGCCACGGCGGTGCGGTGTTGCCGGGCGGATTCACGCGAGAATCCGGCTTCCCGCAGAAATCCCATCTCGCCACCGCGGAGAAGACGGCCATCGCCGACGTCGCCGCGAGCCTCGTCGAAGAGGGCGAGGCCATCGTCGTCGGTGCCGGGACGACCACCCAGGAGCTGGCGCGCCGGCTCGCCCGCGTGCCCGGTCTGACCGTCGTCACCAACTCCCTGCTCGTCGCCCAGGCCCTCGCCCATGCCAACCGGGTCGAGGTCGTCATGACGGGCGGCACCCTGCGCGGCTCCAACTACGCCCTCGTGGGCAGCGGGGCCGAGCAGTCGCTCCAGGGGCTGCGGGTCTCCCGGGCCTTCCTCTCCGGGAGCGGACTCACGGCCGAGCGCGGGCTCTCCACGTCCAACATGCTCTCCGCGAGCGTGGACCGGGCCCTGGTGCAGGCGGCGGCGGAGGTCGTGGTCCTCGCCGACCACACCAAGCTCGGCGCCGACACCATGTTCCAGACGGTGCCGACGGACGTCATCACCCGCCTGGTGACCGACGAGCCCCCGGCCCACGACGAGCGGGCCGCCTCCGAGCTCCAGGCCCTCGCCGACCAGGGCGTGCAGATCGCCGTCGCCGGTACGGGCCAGGGGCCCGGCTCCGTCGGCGGTGAGCAGCACCCCCCGGGCGTCCGGGCCCGCCGTGACATGCCCCTCCCCGTCCAGCGCGGACGGATGGCGGCCGGTCAGTTCCGGGGGCCCGGCGGGGGAATGGCGGCGGAGACGCTGGAGCGCACGGCCCGGGTCGCGGACATGCGCCGCCGCTGAGCCGTCACCGTCACCGCCACCTCACCGAGTTCCGCGTCGCGAGGGACCCTCCCCCAGGGGTCCCACGGCCACCACCATCAGTCTGTGAGTCCCCGCAGGGTCAGTGCGAGCAGGCGGTCCGCCAACTCCACGTCCTCCGGGCACTGTTCCGCCGCCAGCGCGATCGCGTTGGTGAGCTGCATCAGGTCGCCGATCGACACGTCGGCGCGTACCTGCCCCGCCTCCTGAGCGCGCCCGAGCAGCGCCTCGCCCGCCTCGCGCAGTGGCACGCTGCACGAGGCGAGCGCCGAACTCCGGTCGTACGAGGCGGACATCAGCGCGTGCGCGAGCCCCCGGTACTCGCCCGCGTGGGCGATCAGGGCCCGCAGCCACTCCACGAGCGCCCGGCACGGCTCGGCCGCGCCCGCCAGCTCGTGCGAGCGGTGCAGGAGCGCCGCCAGGGCCTCCTGGAAGACGGCGTTCAGCAGATCGGCCCGGGTGGGGAAGTGGCGGTAGAGGGTGCCGATCCCGAGGCCCGCACGGCGGGCGACCTCCTCCAGGGGTGCGTCCGTGCCGTGTTCGGCGAAGGCGGCCCTGGCCTCCGTGAGCAGCCGCTCGTGGTTGCGCCGCGCGTCGGCTCGCATGATGGAGGTCCTCCCCTGGGGGTGTCTCGACCGGGGTGTCTCGACGGGTGTCTCGACGGAAGGGCCCGCAGGCTGCTGCCTGCGGGCCCTTCGTACCGTACGTGCCGCGACGGTCAGTCCTTGATGTCGCAGATGGTGGCGCCGGAGGTGACCGAGGCGCCGACCTCGGCGCTCAGGCCCTTGACGGTGCCGGAGCGGTGGGCGTTGAGGGGCTGCTCCATCTTCATGGCCTCCAGGACGACGATGAGGTCGCCCTCCTTGACCTCCTGGCCCTCCTCGACCGCGACCTTCACGATCGTGCCCTGCATCGGGGAGGCGAGGGTGTCGCCCGAGGCGGTCGGGCCGGACTTCTTCGCCGCGCGGCGCTTCGGCTTCGCACCCGCCGCGAGCCCGGTGCGGGCCAGCGTCATGCCGAGCGAGGACGGCAGGGAGACCTCGAGGCGCTTGCCGCCGACCTCGACGACGATCGTCTCGCGGCCCGACTCGTCCTCGTCCGCGTCGGCACCGGCCGGCGCGAACGGCTTGATCTCGTTGACGAACTCCGTCTCGATCCACCGGGTGTGGACCCGGAACGGGTCCGCGGTGAACGCCGGGTCGACGACGACGGCCTGGTGGAACGGGATGGCCGTGGCCATGCCCTCCACCTTGAACTCGGCCAGGGCGCGGGCGGCGCGCTGCAGCGCCTGCTCGCGGGTGGCGCCGGTGACGATCAGCTTGGCCAGGAGCGAGTCCCAGGCCGGGCCGATCACGGAGCCGGACTCGACGCCCGCGTCGAGGCGGACACCGGGGCCCGAGGGGGCGTCGAAGACGGTGACGGTGCCGGGGGCGGGCAGGAAGCCGCGGCCGGGGTCCTCGCCGTTGATGCGGAACTCGAAGGAGTGACCGCGGACCGCCGGGTCGCCGTAGCCGAGCTCCTCGCCGTCGGCGATGCGGAACATCTCGCGGACCAGGTCGATGCCGGTGACCTCTTCGGTGACCGGGTGCTCGACCTGGAGGCGGGTGTTGACCTCCAGGAAGGAGATCGTGCCGTCGGTGCCGACGAGGAACTCGACCGTGCCGGCGCCGACGTAGCCGGCCTCCTTCAGGATCGCCTTCGACGCCGCGTACAGCTCGGCGTTCTGCGCCTGGGTCAGGAACGGCGCGGGCGCCTCCTCGACGAGCTTCTGGTGGCGGCGCTGGAGCGAGCAGTCGCGGGTCGAGACGACGACCACGTTCCCGTGGGTGTCGGCCAGGCACTGGGTCTCGACGTGCCGGGGCTTGTCGAGGTAGCGCTCCACGAAGCACTCGCCGCGACCGAAGGCCGCGACGGCCTCGCGGACGGCGGAGTCGTACAGCTCGGGGACCTCTTCCAGGGTCCGCGCGACCTTCAGACCGCGACCGCCGCCACCGAAGGCGGCCTTGATCGCGATCGGCAGCCCGTGCTCCTGCGCGAACGCGACGACCTCGTCGGCGCCGGAGACCGGGTCGGGCGTGCCGGCGACCAGCGGGGCGCCCGCGCGCTGCGCGATGTGACGCGCCGCCACCTTGTCGCCCAGGTCGCGGATGGCCTGCGGCGGCGGGCCGATCCAGATCAGACCCGCGTCCAGGACGGCCTGCGCGAACTCGGCGTTCTCGGAGAGGAAGCCGTATCCGGGGTGGACGGCGTCCGCACCGGCGTCCTTCGCGGCCTGCAACACCTTCGCCATGTCCAGATAACTGGTCGCGGGAGTGTCACCGCCCAGGGCGAACGCCTCGTCAGCCGCCCGGACGTGCAGAGCGTCCCGGTCCGGATCGGCGTACACGGCCACGCTGCCGATACCCGCGTCCCGGCACGCCCGGGCCACACGGACAGCGATTTCGCCACGGTTGGCGATGAGCACCTTGCGCACGATGGCTCCCTCCTTGAAACAAGCTGAGTTTAGGGACTGCCGACACGGCCTTTCGACCCGTCCCCAGTGGTGAGCTTGCCCACACGGAGCGTGACCCCGGGCCTGCTCGGGTCGTGAATTCCCTTGTCGCACCACGGTACGCAGGGTTCCTTTACGGCACAGTAGCTCCGAGGTGTGGCGCAGGTCTCTGTTCGTCCGGCCAGTCGCCATTCGGGTTTCTTTGTCGGGTTTCTACGAACGGCCCGTCGATTCTTTGCCGGGCGACCGGCCGCGCCCGCCCGTGTGCGAACTCTTGTCCGCAGGTTTACCGGCCAGTAGCCTTCGCGCTGTCGATCGTACTGTCGGTAACAGGCGAATCCAGGGGGTGGCCGAGGTGGCCCGCAGACCGATAGCTCTCGTGACGGCGGCGGTGCTCTTCCTCGAAGCGCCCGGCATCGTCGCGATCAACGCCGTCATGGCGGGCTTCGTGGAGGCCCAGTCGATGTCCCTCGACGGGATGGACCCGGACGCCATGGTCGCCGGCACCTGGGGGCTCGGCATCGGTTCCGGTGTCGCGCTCGTCCTGTGCGGCCTCGTCGCCCTCGTCGCCGGCATCCGCGACCGCCGCCCGGGCCGCGCGGGCCGGGGCCTGCTCATCGGCTGCGCGGTCGTGCACGGCATCCTCGGCGCGGTCGCCGTCGGCCTGATCGGCTGGGGCGCGTTCGCCTTCCTGATGACGGTCGTCGGACTCGTCGTCCTCACCCTGGTGGCGTACGGGAAGACGTACGGAGACGGGGCCGGGGAGGGCGTCGACGCCCCCGAGGAGGCGCCGGCCACCGCGTAAGGCCTCCCGGCCTCAGGCCCAGAGGTCGGTGATCTCGACGTCCAGCTTCCTCAGCAGCGTGCGCAGCAGGGGCAGCGACAGGCCGATCACATTGCCCGGGTCCCCGTCGATGCCGTCGATGAACGGCGCCGAGCGCCCGTCCAGGGTGAACGCGCCCGCCACGTGCAGCGGTTCGCCGCTCGCCACGTACGCGGCGATCTCCGCGTCCGTCGGCTCGCCGAACCGGACCACGGTGGAGGCCGTCGCCGACTCGTAGCGCTTCGCGGCCGTGTCGTACACGCAGTGACCGGTCTGGAGGATGCCGACCCGGCCGCGCATCGCCTTCCAGCGGGCGGTGGCCTCCTCGGCGTCGGCCGGCTTGCCGAGGGCCTGCTTGTCGAGCTCCAGGACCGAGTCGCAGCCGATGACGAGCGCGCCGAACACCTCGGGCCGGGCGGCCACATGGGCGGCCTTGGCCTCCGCGAGGGCGAGCGCGAGCTCCGCCGGGGTCGGGGCGTGGACCTTGTCCTCGTCGACGCCGCTCACGATCACCTCGGGGGCGAGCCCGGCCTGCCGGAGCAGCCCGAGCCGGGCGGGGGACGCGGAGGCGAGGACGACGCGGCGCTGTTCAGCAGTCATGGGGTCAGCGTAGTCAGTGCCGTGCTCACTTCGCGCTGACCACGATCATCTCCACCACCATCGCCAGCGCGAGGACGACGCCCGCGCGGCGGATCATCTTCTGCATCTCGCGCATGAACCTCGGCGGCTCGTTCTTCGGGTCGGACCACAGCATGCTCCGATCCTCCGGGTGGGGCGCGCGGGGCGCCTGAGTACGGATACTCAAGCGCCCCCGTACCGAAGGACTATTCGGGGGCGGCGGCCCCCTCGGGGCGGTGGAACACCCCGGCGCGCGCGGCCGCGAGCGCCGCCTCCGCCGCCCGTTCGGCCACGTCAGCGGTGAGCTCCTCGTGGGTGACGGCGAAGCGGTAGTAGAGCGGCGCGGAGACGGCGCGGAGCAGCTCCACCGGGTCCGTGTCCGCGGGGATCTCGCCGCGTGCCGCGCCCCTGGCGACGACCGGGGCCCATTCGGCGAGCCGGGTCCGGTAGAAGCCGGCGAGTGCGCGGGCGCACTCCTCGTCGCAGGCCGCCGCGGAGATGACCGCGCGGAAGACGGCGCCCATCCGGGGGTCGGTCAGGGTGTCCCGTACGAGTTCGGCGTTGGCCCGCAGGTCGCCCGCGAGGCCGCCGGTGTCGGCGGCGGGCAGCGACTGCTCCGCCATGTCGTGGAGGAGGTCGGTGACGAGGCCGACGGGGGAACCCCAGCGGCGGTAGACGGTGGTCTTGCCGACGCCCGCGCTCGCGGCGATCCGGTCCATGTTCAGGGCGTGGAAACCGGCGTCTGCGAGGGCGTCCCGGGTGGCGTCGAGGACGGCCTCGCGCACCTTCGCGGTGCGGCCGCCGGGACGCAGGGTGCCGGGCGAGGCCGGTTGGCTCTCAGTCAAACGGGTCTCCTGTTCCATTAAGGCCTTCGACTCTGCTACGGTACGGGACATCTTAACGGAACGGATCTCCCATTAAGGGGTTGTGTGTCATGGTCGCCCTGGATCTCCCCACGCCCACGGAACGCGCCGAAGCCCGGATGACCGGCCGGATGCGGCTCGTCCTCGTCGTCCTCCTCCTCGCCCAGTTCATGCTCGCCGTCGACTTCTCGATCCTGAACGTCGCGCTCCCCGTCATCGGCCAGGGACTCGGCTTCAGCCTCGGCGGCCTCCAGTGGATCGCCACCGCCTTCGCCCTCGCCGCCGCCGGCTTCACCCTCCTCTTCGGGCGCGTCGCCGACCTCGTCGGCCGCCGCCGCCTCTTCCTTGGCGGCATGGCGCTCCTCGGCGTGTCCTCCCTCGTCGGCGGACTCGCCACCGGCCCCGAGATGCTCATGGCCGCCCGCGTCGCCCAGGGCCTCGCCACCGCCGCCGTCACCCCCGCCGGGCTCTCCCTGCTCACCGCCTCCTTCCCGGAGGGCCCGCTGCGCGCCAAGGCCCTCGGCCTCAACGGCGCCCTCATGTCCGCGGGCTTCACCACCGGCGCGATCCTCGGCGGCGTCCTCACCGACCTGCTCTCCTGGCGCTGGGCGTTCCTCGTCAACGTGCCGGTGGCCCTCGCCGTCCTCCTCGTCGCCCCCGCCGTCATCGCCGAGAGCCGCCCCGCCGTCCGCCCCCGCCTCGACATCCCCGGCGCGGTCACCGTCACCGGCGGACTCCTCGCCCTCGTCTACGGCCTCACGGTCGCCGGCGAACACGGCTGGACCGACCCCACCGCGCTCACCGCCCTCGCCGCGGGCGCAGCCCTCCTCGTCGCCTTCGTCCTCGTCGAACGACGGGCCGCCTCGCCGCTCGTCCCCGTCCACGTCCTGAAGCGCCGCACCGTCGTCTGGGGCAACCTCGCCGGGCTCGTCGCCTTCGTCACCGAGACCTCGCTGGTCTTCCTCATGACCCTGTACCTCCAGGACGTCCTGGGCTTCTCGCCGCTCGCCGCCGGGCTGTCCTTCGGCGTCCTCGGCGCCGGCACGATCCTCGGCGGCGTCTTCGCCTCCCGCTTCATCGGCCGCTTCGGCGCCCGCTCCGCCCTCGTCACCGGCGGACTCCTCCAGGCCGCCGCCACCCTCGCCCTGTACGGGCTCGGCGACGACCGCGGCAGCCTCGGACTGCTGCTCGCCGCGACCTTCGCCGGCGGCGTCGGCAACATGCTCGCGATCGTCGGCTTCATGGTCACCGCCACCTCGGGCATCCCCGACGGCGAGCAGGGCATGGCGACCGGGCTCGCGACCATGACCCAGCAGATCGGCATCACCATGGGCACGCCGATCATGAGCGCCGTCGTCGTCACCGCGCCCGTCCTCCTCGACGGCATCGGCCTCGCGGTCCTCGTCAATGCCGCGATCGTCGCCGTCGGAGCCGTACTCGCCGGTGTGTTCCTCGGACGCAAATGACGCCGTGCACATGGCGAAAGGCCGGACCCCCCGCACACGGGGTCCGGCCTTCCGTCATGGGACGACGACGCCTACGACGACTACGACTCTGACGACGACGCGACTACACGGGCCAGTACGACCTGGCCCAGGCCCGCGGGCCCGGCCGGTGGCGTACCGTCCGCGCGATCCGGGACGGATCCGACCAGCCCTCCGGTATCGCCGGGCCGCCACCCTCGGCGGCCGCCGCCGCCGTGGCCGCGGCCCGGGCCTGGACCACCGCCAGTGCGGCGGCCAGCTCCTCGGGCGTCGGGTTTCCTCGTACGACCTTGATCACAACGGCTCCTTCAGCGCTCGTACGCGGCTTACAGCGGGATGTTGCCGTGCTTCTTCGGGGGCAGGGACTCACGCTTCGTACGCAGCTGGCGCAGCCCCTTCACGATCTGCGGGCGCGTGTCCGACGGCATGACCACACCGTCGATGTACCCGCGCTCGGCCGCCGTGTACGGGTTGAGCAGGGCGTCCTCGTACTCCTGCATGAGCCGCGCCCGCTCGGCGTCCTGGTCCTCGGCGGCGGAGATGGTCCTGCGGTGCAGGATGTTCACCGCGCCCTGCGCGCCCATGACCGCGATCTGCGCGGTCGGCCACGCCAGGTTCAGGTCGGCGCCCAGGTGCTTGGAGCCCATGACGTCGTACGCGCCGCCGAAGGCCTTCCGCGTGATGACCGTGATCAGCGGGACCGTCGCCTCCGCGTACGCGTAGATCAGCTTCGCGCCGCGCCGGATGATGCCGCCGTACTCCTGGTCCACACCCGGCAGGAAGCCGGGCACGTCGACGAACGTCAGCACCGGGATGTTGAAGGCGTCGCACGTCCGGACGAACCGCGCGGCCTTCTCGGAGGCGTTGATGTCGAGGCAGCCGGCGAACTGCATCGGCTGGTTGGCGACGACACCCACGGGGAAGCCCTCGACGCGGCCGAAACCGGTCAGGATGTTCGGCGCGAACAGCGCCTGCGTCTCCAGGAACTCACCGTCGTCCAGGACGTGCTCGATGACCTTGTGCATGTCGTACGGCTGGTTCGCCGAGTCCGGGATCAGCGTGTCGAGCTCGCGGTCCTCGTCCGTCACCTCGGTCTCGGCGACCTCGGGGAAGGCCGGCGCCTCGGAGAGGTTGTTCGACGGCAGGTAGGACAGCAGGGACTTCACGTACTCGATGGCGTCCTTCTCGTCACCCGCCATGTGGTGCGCCACGCCCGAGGTCGAGTTGTGCGTCCGGGCACCGCCCAGCTCCTCGAAGCCCACGTCCTCGCCCGTCACCGTCTTGATGACGTCGGGGCCCGTGATGAACATGTGCGAGGTCTGGTCCACCATCACCGTGAAGTCGGTGATCGCGGGGGAGTACACCGCGCCGCCCGCGCACGGGCCGACGACCAGGGAGATCTGCGGGATCACCCCGGACGCGTGGGTGTTGCGGCGGAAGATCTCGCCGTACATGCCGAGCGCGCTCACACCCTCCTGGATGCGGGCGCCACCGGAGTCGTTGATGCCGATGACCGGGCAGCCGGTCTTCAGCGCGAAGTCCATCACCTTGATGATCTTCTGGCCGTACGTCTCGCCGAGCGCACCGCCGAAGACCGTGAAGTCCTGCGAGAACACGGCCACCGGGCGCCCGTCGACCGTGCCGTAGCCGGTGACGACACCGTCTCCGTACGGCCGGTTCTTCTCCAGGCCGAAGTTGGTCGACCGGTGCCGGGCCAGCTCGTCGAGCTCGACGAACGACCCTTCGTCGAGGAGCAGGCCGATCCGCTCGCGCGCGGTCAGCTTGCCCTTCGCGTGCTGCTTCTCCACCGCGCGCTCCGAGCCGGCGTGCGTGGCCTCGTCGATACGGCGCCTGAGGTCCGCGATCTTGCCCGCGGTCGTGTGAATGTCGATCTCGTACTGCTCTGCCGGCTCGGACATCGGGATGCGGCTCCCTGCCTGGTCACGGGGGGTTCGTTGACTACGAATGGGCTACTGCTGGCCTACTGACCCGTAGCGTAGCGACGCCGATACGGTTCGGCACTGCGGTGTTTGCCACACCTAGTCTGGCTTGCATGACGACCTCTCACGGTTCAGGACGGCCCTGGTCCGACCTCGACCGGCCCCCGCTGAACGCCCCCTCCCTGCGTCGCGCGCTCGTGCAGCCCGGCGGTCTGTGGACCTCGCTCGACGTGGTCACCACCACCGGCTCCACCAACAGCGACCTCGCCGCCCGCGCCGACGAGCTGCCCGAGGGGGCCGTGCTCGTCGCCGAGGAGCAGACGTCGGGGCGCGGGCGCCTCGACCGCAGCTGGACGGCGCCCGCCCGGTCCGGGCTCTTCCTCTCCGTGCTCCTCAAGCCGGGCGTGCCGGTGCACCGCTGGGGCTGGCTCCCGCTGCTCACCGGGGTGGCCGCCGCGACGGGCCTCGCGAAGGCCGCCGGGACCGACATGTCCCTCAAGTGGCCGAACGACCTGCTGGTTTCCGTCGGAGGCGAGGAGCGCAAGACCGGCGGCATCCTCGCCGAGCGCGCCGGAGAGGACGCGATCGTCGTCGGCCTCGGCATCAACGTCACGCTCCGTGAGGAGGAGCTGCCCGTCCCCGCGGCCGGCTCCCTCCTCCTCGCCGACGCCGTCTCCACCGACCGCGACACCCTCCTGCGGGCCGTCCTGCGCTCCCTCGCCCAGTGGTACGGCGACTGGGTACGCGCCGACGGCGACCCCGAGGCCTCGGGCCTCCAGGCGGCCTACACGGCCGGCTGCGCGACCCTCGGCCGCCGCGTGCGGGCCGACCTGCCCGGCGAGCGGATGCTGGAGGGCGAGGCGGTCGCCCTGGACGGCGACGGACGCCTCGTCGTGGCCACGGAAGGCGGCGGCACGGAGGCCGTCGGCGCGGGCGACATCGTCCACCTGCGGACACCCGCCTGACGGTGCGGGAAGGGCGGCGACGGGCCGGACATCGGCTCACAGGACGGAATGGCTCACCGTTCAGGCGTGAGCCATTCCACACCTGCCGTATCGTGGAGCGCGATCCAGGCGACAGATCGGCAGGACAAGTGGGCAGGGAACGGGCAGGAGGCGGCCGGTGACCGTCGACGACGCGAACGCGGGCGGCGAATCCGAGCCACCCGCGTACCCCGCACCGGAACCCTCCGCGTACCCCACCCCCCACCACGAGGTCGACCACACGGCCGAGCCGAGCGACGACCCCCTCGCCATCCGGCTGGAACAGCTCATCCTCGGCGCCGACCGCCGCTACACCCCGTTCCAGGCCGCCCGCACCGCCGGTGTCTCCATGGAGCTCGCCTCCCGCTTCTGGCGCGCGATGGGCTTCGCCGACATCGGCCAGGCCAAGGCGCTCACCGAGGCCGACGTCCTCGCGCTGCGCCGGCTCGCCGGTCTCGTCGAGGCCGGGCTGCTCAGCGAGCCCATGGCCGTGCAGGTCGCCCGTTCCACCGGACAGACCACCGCCCGGCTCGCCGAGTGGCAGATCGACTCCTTCCTGGAGGGCCTCACCGAGCCCCCCGAGCCCGGCATGACCCGCACCGAGGTGACGTATCCCCTCGTCGAGCTGCTCCTGCCCGAGCTGGAGGAGTTCCTGATCTACGTGTGGCGGAGGCAGCTCGCCGCCGCCACCGGCCGGGTCGTGCAGGCCGCCGACGACGAGGAGATGGTCGACCGGCGGCTCGCGGTCGGCTTCGCGGACCTCGTCGGCTTCACCCGGCTCACCCGCCGCCTGGAGGAGGAGGAGCTCGGCGAACTCGTCGAGGCCTTCGAGACCACCTGCGCCGACCTCGTCGCCGCACACGGCGGCCGGCTCATCAAGACCCTCGGCGACGAGGTGCTCTACTGCGCCGACGACCCCGGCACCGCCGCCGAGATCGCGCTCCGCCTCATCGAGACCCTCGGCCACGACGAGACGATGCCCGCGCTGCGCGTGGGCATCGCCTTCGGCACGGTGACGACCCGCATGGGCGACGTCTTCGGCACGACCGTGAACCTCGCCAGCCGCCTCACCTCGATAGCTCCGAAGGACGCCGTGCTCGTCGACGGAGCCCTCGCCGCGGAGCTGTCCAGGACCGGGGACGCGCCCGTCTCGGAGACGGAGGCGGCCGAGGAGGCGGCCCTCGCGGAGAAGGAGGGCCGGAAGCCCGCCACGTACCGCTTCGCGCTCCAGCCGATGTGGCAGCGGCCGGTCCGTGGTCTCGGCGTCGTCGAGCCCTGGCTCCTGACCCGCCGCCCCACCTGAGGGCCTGGCGGCCCTAGGATCTCCCGTGAACGCCCGTTAACCGTCGTTAACGGGTCCTGGATCGGGAGGGTGTGCGGCACATGTCCGAGCAGCGTTTTGGTGAGTTCGTGGTGGTCCGGAAGGACGGGAACGGGCATGTCGCCGAGCTCGTCCTCGACCGGCCCAAGGCGATGAACGCCGTCTCCTCCGAGATGGCCCGCTCCCTCGGCGCGGCCTGCGCGGCCCTCGCCGCCGACGCCTCCGTCCGCGTCACCGTCCTCACCTCCTCGAACGACCGGGCCTTCTGCGTCGGCGCCGACCTCAAGGAGCGCAACTCCTTCACCGACGCCGAGCTCGTCCGCCAGCGCCCGACCGCCCGCGCCGCCTACACCGGCGTCCTCGAACTGCCGATGCCGACCGTCGCCGCCGTGCACGGCTTCGCCCTCGGCGGCGGCTTCGAGCTCGCGCTCGCCTGCGACGTGATCGTCGCCGACGCGACCGCCGTCGTCGGCCTCCCCGAGGTCTCGGTGGGCGTCATCCCCGGCGGCGGCGGTACGCAGCTCCTCCCGCGCCGGGTGGGCGCCGCGCGCGCCGCCGAGCTGGTCTTCACGGCCCGCCGCGTGGAGGCGGCGGAGGCCCGTGAGCTGGGCCTCGTCGACCTTCTGGAGGAGGACGCGCGGACGGCCGCCCTGGAGCTCGCCGGGCGCATCGCGGCCAACTCGCCCGTCGGACTGCGCGCCGCCAAGAAGGCCATGCGGCTCGGCCAGGGCCTGGACCTGCGGGCGGGCCTGGAGGTCGAGGACGCGGCGTGGCGCTCGGTGGCGTTCTCGGGGGACCGGGCCGAGGGCGTGGCGGCCTTCAACGAGAAGCGGAAGCCGGAGTGGCCGGGGAAGTGAGCGAGGGGGTGGGGGAGTGGGCGAGGGGAGTCCACCGGCCGGATTTTCGCTTCATGTCACTTTCCGTGACGTCTCGCGAGGGAAAACGGACTAATACTCCCTAAGCTGGAGGAATGGGTGAGGATGTGCGGCTGCGGGCCGTAGTGGCGCTGGCGCAGGGGATGGCGGCGGCGCACACTCCACGCGAATTCTGGCGGGCGGCGGCGCTCGGGTCCTGCGACGGGCTCGACGGGACCTTCGCGGCCCTCTCCGTCTGGGAGCGGGACCTCGGCCGGCTGAAGGTCCTGGTCAACGCCGGGGAGCGGGCCGCGGGCGAGGAGGAGTTCCCGGACTCGGAGACGTATCCGGTGCACCAGTTCCCCGAGATCACCGAGTTCCTGCACGAGCAATGGGCGGGCGGCGGCGAGCCGGACGCCTGGGTGGAGACCGCCGGCGACCGGGTCCCGACCGGCCGAGTGACGGGTCTGCGCAAGCGCGGACGGGGCTGCTGCGTGGTCGCCCCGATCGTGCTGCACGGGCGGGCCTGGGGCGAGCTGTACGTCGCCCGCCCACCCGAGGCGAAACCTTTCACCCGCGAGGACGCCGACTTCGCGACCGTCCTCGCGGCGGTCGTCGCGGCCGGCATCGCCCAGGCCGAACGCCTGGAGGAGGTCCGCAAGCTCGCGTTCACCGATCCGCTCACCGGCCTCGCCAACCGCCGGGCCGTCGACACCCGCCTGGACGAGGCCATCGAGCGCTACCGGGTCGACGGCTCCGTCGTGAGCCTGCTGGTCTGCGACCTCAACGGCCTCAAGCGCGTCAACGACACCCACGGCCACGCCGTCGGCGACCGGCTCCTCGAACGCTTCGGCTCCGTGCTCTCCCGCTGCGGGGCCCGGCTCCCCGGCGCGCTCGCGGCCCGCCTCGGCGGCGACGAGTTCTGCCTCCTCACGGTCGGCCCGACGGCGGACGAGGTCGTCGCCGTCGCCGAGGAGCTCTGCGTACGGGCGGCGGAGCTGGAGCTCGGCGAGGGCGTGGCCTGCGGGGTGGCGTCCACGGGCGACCCCATCGGGCCGCTCAGGTCGGCGCGCCGCCTCTTCCGGCTCGCGGACGCCGCCCAGTACCAGGCGAAGGCCGCGCGCTCGGCGAAGCCGGTCGTGGCGGGCCGCGACGGCACGGTCATCCGCCTCGCCGACGCCCCGCCCGGCGCCCGCGACCGCCGCCGCTTCCGGGACGCGCCACCGGTGGAGCCGCCGTCGTCGGTGGGGCCGCTGCCGGATCCCTTGCCCGGTTCGCTGCCCGAGCCGTCGCCGGGGCCGTTGCCCGACGGGCCGCCGGAGGGTCCGCCTCGGGAGCCCTGACCGGACGGCCCCGACTGCCCCGACTGCCCCGACGGGCGTTCAGTCGCCGAGCAGCCGCCACGCGGTGAGGGCGAGCCTGGCCCGGGTCAGGCCGGTGGGGCAGGTGACGTCGATGCCCAGGGTCTTCGAGATCTGCTCCAGCCGGCGGGCGATGCTGCTGTGGTGCAGATGGAGGAGGTCGGCGGCCCGGCGCAGGGAGCCGGTGGCGCAGTAGGTGTCCAGCGTCTCCAGATCCTCCGGACCGGCGGCGAGCCGGGCGACGGCGGCCACGTCGGCGTTGTCCCGTGCGACGTCCGGGGGGACGTCGGCCAGGAGGGCCAGCGCGCCCAGGTCCGGGTAGCGGACGACGGGCTCGCGCGCGGTGGTGAAGCGGAGGGCGGTGCGGGCCTGCCGCCAGGACCGGTCGGGGCTTCCCGCGTCGCCGATGCCCGCGCGGACGTCCGCCGGAAACCCGGCCGGGTCGAGCGCGGTGGCCAGGACGACGCCCACGTCGGCGAGTGGTGCCGCCTTCACCGGGCGCGCCGGGCAGAGCAGGGCGCCGAGCCGGTCGAGCGGGAGCCGTGTACGGACGGCGACGACGTGGACCGGCACGCCGGCGGCGAACCCCAGGAGCCGTAACGCCCGGGCTCTGGCCGCCTCGTCGGTGTCGGAGCCGATGGCCAGCTCGACGAGCGCGGGGTCGGCCATGGTCGTCCGCGCCGGGCCGTGGCGCTCGACGACCCCGGCGGCGGCGATGGCCAGCCGGTCGAGGAGCACGTCGTCGAGCGGGTTCGGAAGACCGTGGCGCTCCAGCCACACCGTGCCGATCTCCTCGTCGTCGAGAGTGATCGGCGTCGTGGAGGACGCGGGCGCCGGCGGGCCGGCCGGCGGCCTGCCGTCGGGCGCGAGTCGGATCACCTGACCCGTGCCGTGGAGCCGGATCCCGGCCGTGCACTCGGCCAGACCTGCCGAGGCCCGCGCGAGCGCCGCCAGATCCACGCGCCGGCGCATCAGCGTGTCGTAGAACGCGATGATGCGGATCGCGCCGCCGACGTGCGGATCCAGTCCCGACAGTCGTACGGCCAGTGCCTCCATGCCGGAAGGATAGGCGGGGGTGGAGAGCAAGGGCGCGCCGATCGGCGGGATTTCGGCGCGGGATGCGCGACGGACGTCGGATGACCTCCCCGGGGCGCGCCGCCCAGGATGGCCGTCATGGATCCCGAACTCGAACCGTTCCTCCCGTTCCTCCCGCTCATGGACATGAGCGACCCGGTCGCCGGGCGCGCGGACTTCGCCGCCCGCGCCGCCGCCGCGCCGGCTCCGGACACCTCGCGGATGGACGTCGAGGACCACACGGTCCCCGGCGCACCGGACGTGCCCGTACGGGTCTACCGCCCCCACCGGGCGCAGGGCGCCGTCGTCTGGCTGCACGGCGGCGGCGGGGTCTTCGGCGACCTCGACACCGAGCATCCGTGGGCCGCCCGGGTCGCCGACCTCTCCGGCGCGGTGGTCGTCTCGGTGGGGTACCGCCTGGCACCCGAGGACCCGTACCCGGCGGCCCTGGACGACGCCTGCGCCGTACTGGCCTGGGCGGCCGGGCGCGCGGACGCACTCGGCACCGACCCGGCGCGGATCGCGGTCGGCGGGCACAGCGCCGGTGCTAACCTCGCGGCCGCGCTGGCCCTGCGGGCGCGGGACGAGCGGGGTCCCGCGATCCGGTTCCAGGCGCTCAACCAGCCGAGCCTCGACGACCGTCAGGAGACGTGGTCGTCGGTGCACTTCACCGACACGCCCTGGATCACCAGCGCCACGGTCGCCGCGTCGTGGCGGCACTACCTGGGCGGCCGGCCGGCCGGCCCGTACGCCGCGCCCGCCCGGGCCGACGATCTGTCCGGCCTGCCACCGGCGTACATCGCCACCGCGGAGTTCTGCCCGAACCGCGACGAGGGCATCGCCTACGCGCTGCGTCTGATGCAGGCGGGTGTGCCGGTCGAGCTCCACCAGTGGCCCGGCACCTTCCACGGATCGCAGGCGATCCTCTCCGCCGAGGTCTCGCAGCGGCAGATCGCCGAACTCGGGGCGGCCCTGCGCCGCGCGCTGGCCGAGTGAGCCGTGGACATCGCACTTCCTCCTCGTCGTCGACAGTGAAAGGACGTACGTCATGAAGCTCCGAACGGTGGTGTGCGCGACCGTGGCCGCGCTGGTCGCCTGCGCGGGCACGGTCGCGGCGGCTCCCGCCCCCGGCCCCCGCCCCGCTCCCGGCCCCCGCCCCGCTCCCGCTCCCGCCCCCGCCCTCGACCGTGTGGCGCTGAAGTCCGCCCTGGACGGTGTCCACCGTGCCGGGGTTCCGGGGGTGTTCGCCGAGGTGCGCGACAACGGCCGGACATGGCGCGGCGCTTCGGGCGTCGCCGATGTCACGACCGGCCGCCCCGTCACGGCGGACATGCGGCAGCGCGTCGGCAGCATCACCAAGACCTTCACCGCCGCCGCCGTCATGCAGCAGGTCGAGCAGGGCCGGATCCGGCTCGACGCGCCGATCGGCGGCTACCTGCCTCGGCTGGTGCCGGGGGAGCGCGGCATGAGGATCACGGTCCGGATGCTGCTCGACAACACCAGCGGCATCCCCGACTACGTCCGCTACGCGTTCCCGTCGCTCGCGGCGTTCCCTTCCCTGCCGGACATCTCGACCGAGAGCCTCGACGACAACCGGTTCCGGCGGTTCCGCCCGGAAGAGCTGATCGAGATGGGGCTCGCGGCGCCGCCCGCCGGTGAACCGGGGGCCCTTCCGGGGGTGTACTCGAACACCAACTGGCTGCTCCTCGGCCAACTCCTGGAGGAGGTGACCGGCACCCCGGCGGAGGAGTACATCACCCGGAACGTCATCGAGCGCGCCGGCCTCCGGCACACCGCCTTCCCGTCCGGGCCGCGCATCGAGGGACCGCACTCCCGGATGTACGAGGCCTTCTACGGCCTGATCGACCCGCCGCGCGACTACAGCGTCTACGACATGTCGTGGACGGGCACGGGCGCCGCGCTCGTCTCGACCACGGAGGATCTCAACCGCTTCTACGCCCGGCTCCTGGGCGGCGGGATCGTCAGCAGGGCGTCACTGGCGCAGATGCAGCGCACGGTCCCGGTCATCGCCCTGGACGGATCGATGATCGAGTACGGGCTCGGCCTGCACAAGGTCACCAAGGACTGCGGCACGTTCTGGGGCCACGACGGCTCGGTCTGGGGCGCCGGGACGATCTCCCTGACCCGGGCCGACGGCAAGCGCCAGATGTCCGTAGCCGTCAACCTCCAGAGGTGGAACAAGCCGGACTCCTCCGGCGTACCGCAGCCCCACCCCATCGACGGCGCCTTGTCGACGCTGTACGGGGAGGCGCTGTGCGGGGGTGAGGCCGCGGGGCTCGCCCCGTAGCCCCGCACCCGGACGGTGAGCGGGTCCGGTGCGCCTGCCGGTGAGGGGTGCCTGCCCCTGCTTGAGCTGCAGCTTGGCACGAGCGAAGGAACAGGCCCCGATGCGGGCGTGCTTGGCGGTCTCGGACAGGGTCTGCCGGGAGTGCGGCGGGAGGGAAAGCTGCCAGTTGAGCGCTCTGTCCGCGTCAGTGACTCCAGTAGTCGCGGCGGGGCAGTTCGACCCACACATCGGGAGGTCCGACCACGGCACGCCTGTCGGCCGGCCGCAGTCCTGCAAAGGCGCAGGAGTAGGCCACGGCGCTGTGCTGGTAGAGGTACGAAGCCAACACTTCCTCGGAAGTGTCGTTCTCGTGCGGTCCCCCGCCCGGGTGCAGGTCCCAGCCCTCGACAGTTCCATGACGGGCGATGCTGCCTTGGTTGCCGCTCTTGGGATTGGCGTACAGGCCGTAGCAGACCGTGTCGGCAGACAACCGGGTCAGCACGCCCGGCATTTGCGGCGCGTATCCCCAGGGCTGTGTGACGACGCAGCCGCCCGGTACGGACGTCACGCCGATGATCTGCAAACTCTCGTCCATGCCGTACTCGTACGGATCTTCCAGCAGTTCATCGAGGACTTCGTCCTCCACCGGCGCTGCCTCCAGACGGCGCACCGCCTCGGCCGCGTCGATGCCGGCCACGCAGGCCAGCCCCGTACCGTCGTAGTGGAATGTGCCCAGTGCCGTGGTGAGCCGATTGGCCTCTTCCGCTGCCGCACGCTCCGTGTCGGTCAGGCCCACCCGTTCCGGTACCGAGAACAGGCCCGGCGTCGGTCCAGCCAGGCTCAGCCGCCCCGGTGACCAGGCGCCGATCGACAGCCGCCAAGGATCGGCCCCGGCAGCGGTGAGGGCTCGTGCGTTTTCCGGCTTCCTGGACACGACGGCCTCCCAGAGTGCCGTCACCCCGTTCTCCAGCGCGTCCACATGCGCAACTCGACCAGCCAACTCCGCGACGACCTCCGAGGACCCGAACACTGCTGCGCGATGCAGCGGTCGGCCCCCGCTCCATTTCTCTGGATCGGCGCCTTCGTCGAGACGCCGGCGAATGTCGTCGACATCCGTCCAATCCCAGCCCATGCCAGCCCAGCCGTCACTTTTTGCTGCCACCGTTCCCCCTCCAACACGTCGCATGCTTCGCGCTACACGCTTACACACGGGTCCGACACCGGGACCGACCAGCGCGTCGACGGGGGCCGATTTGTTGCGAACGCACCGCACGACATATGCCCGCAACGACACGCAGAGTGAAGACCGCCCGTACGAGTGAAGTGCGCTGCCGATCCGCACACTTGCTCGCTACGAAGGCGCTCGGGGCGGGGGCGAGGCTCTGGGGGTGGGCCTGCTTCGTGGGCTTCTGGTGGGACCGCCCTCTTTCCGAGAGTCGCAGCTTCCACCGCCGCGTCAAGGGCGCCTTCGGCGTCGCGATGCGATGGCCTGCGGCCACCCTTGACCCGGTGGCGGAAGCTGCGCAAAAACTCTCGGAGGGCGGTCCGGGGGCCGGGGTCACGCCAGGGCTCGGGCAGCGGCCGGGGCCGGAGGGCGTGTGGCAGGCCGGTGGGGTGGGGCTTGGTTAGCGGCTTGGCCGGGTGAGTCCCCCCGACCCCCCTCGCCGCACACCGGCCACGGCTCGTCCGGCGGCCACGGCATCGGCCCGCCGACGGAGCTCGCCGACATCCCCGGGTGCCCCCGGTTGTGGATGCAGCCGGGTGGTCGTACCCCGGTGGGCTGCCAGTTCCGGGAAGAGCGTCTCGACGTCACGTGGACGTGGCGGCGTGGTCCTTGTCATGGAGGGGCCCTGGACGCCCGAGTGCCCGTCCCCGCCGGCGTCGCTCCTGCGCCGTTGACGGCTTCGGACGGCAGACTGGAACCCCGGTGGTGATCACCGGCTCGACCGTCGTGACCCGGTAAGGGGTCGTCCCCTGTCGAGCCGGTGACAAAATCACCTAGTGACAGGTCGGTCTTCAATCCGTAGGGTGCTGAATATGGATATGCAGACAGTCGTCCTCGGCACGTCCGGCACGACCCCGCAGGACGTCATCGACGTCGCCCGCCACGGCGCCCGCGTCGAGCTGTCGACCGAGGCCGTGCGCGCCCTCGCCGCCGCCCGGGCCGTGATCGACGCGCTCGCCGCCAAGCCCGAACCCGTCTACGGCGTCTCCACCGGCTTCGGCGCGCTCGCCACCCGGCACATCAGCCACGAGCTCCGTGCCCAGCTCCAGCGCAACATCGTCCGCTCGCACGCCGCCGGCATGGGCCCGCGCGTCGAGCGCGAGGTCGTGCGCGCGCTGATGTTCCTCCGGCTGAAGACCGTCGCCTCCGGTCACACCGGCGTCCGCCCCGAGGTCGCCCAGACCATGGCCGACGTCCTCAACGCCGGCATCACCCCCGTCGTCCACGAGTACGGCTCCCTCGGCTGCTCCGGCGACCTCGCCCCGCTCTCCCACTGCGCCCTCGCCCTGATGGGCGAAGGGGACGCGGAAGGCCCCGACGGTGAGCTGAAGCCCGCCGGCGAGCTGCTCGCCGCACACGGCATCGCGCCCGTCGAGCTCAAGGAGAAGGAGGGCCTCGCCCTTCTCAACGGCACCGACGGCATGCTCGGCATGCTGATCATGGCCCTCGCCGACCTCGACACGCTCTACAAGTCGGCCGACATCACCGCCGCGCTCTCCCTCGAAGCCCTCCTCGGCACCGAGAAGGTCCTCGAACCCGAGCTGCACGCCATCCGCCCGCACCCCGGCCAGGCCGCCGCCGCCGCCAACATGCTGGCCGTGCTCAAGGGCTCCGGCCTCACCGGCCACGCCCTCGCGGGCGAGGCCCCCCGCGTCCAGGACGCCTACTCGGTGCGCTGCGCCCCGCAGGTCGCCGGTGCCGGCCGCGACACCATGGCCCACGCCCGGCTCGTCGCCGAGCGCGAGCTCGCCGCCGCCGTCGACAACCCCGTCGTCCTCGCCGACGGCCGCGTCGCCTCCAACGGCAACTTCCACGGCGCCCCCGTCGCGTACGTCCTCGACTTCCTCGCGATCGCCGCCGCCGACCTCGGCTCGATCGCCGAGCGCCGTACCGACCGGCTCCTCGACAAGAACCGCTCGCACGGCCTGCCGCCGTTCCTCGCCGAGGACGCCGGCGTCGACTCGGGCCTGATGATCGCCCAGTACACGCAGGCCGCGCTGGTCAGCGAGATGAAGCGGCTCGCCGTCCCGGCCTCCGCCGACTCCATCCCGTCCTCCGCGATGCAGGAGGACCACGTCTCCATGGGCTGGTCCGCCGCCCGCAAGCTGCGCACGGCGATCGGCAACCTCAACCGGATCATCGCGGTCGAGCTGTACGCCGCGACCCGGGGCATCGAGCTCCGCGAGGGTCTCACCCCGGCGCCCGCCTCCCGGGCCGCCATCGACGCGCTCCGCGCGGCCGGTGTCGCCGGGCCCGGCCCGGACCGGTTCCTCGCCCCCGACCTGGCGGCCGCCGACGCGTTCGTGAGCGCGGGCAGGCTCGTCGCCGCGGTGGAGCCCGTCACCGGGCCGCTGGCGTAAGCGAGAGCGCAGGTCGAGCAGTGCGGAGGGTCCGCCTCGGGAATCCGGGGCGGGCCCTCCGTCATGTCCGGGCCGGGTGGCTCAGGAAGCCCTGCCCCGCCGTCTCATCGCCAGTGCCACGAAACCCGCGCCGACTCCCAGGAAGCCGGTCCCGCCGAGCAGGTACGGCGTCGTGTCCAGGTTTCCGGTCTCCGCGAGGCGGGCGGCGCCCGCGGCCGGGTCGTCCTGGACGACGCCGGTCCCGACCCGTACACCACCCTGTTCGTCGGTGGCGTTGGCGGACGGTACGAACCACAGGGCGCACAGCAGCGTTCCCGCCGCGGCGGCGGTGAGAAGTGGGCGTCGGGCGGCGGACACGGAAATTTCGATCCCCCTTGCGGAAACCGCGCATCGGTCGGTGCGGCCGATGCTAATGAACACAGCGGGTCGCGGGAAAGCCGGGAGCCCGCCGCCCCCTACGCTCCGACTCATGAGTACTTCCGAGACAGCACGCTATGTACGGCTTCGTGTCGATGTGGTTCTGGAGATCGACGGTCCCGCCGAGCTGAGCGAGGCCGCCGAGGCCCGGATCGACAGCGACGAGTTCATGCCGGAGGAGGAGCGCGTCCAGGCCCGCGCCGTCGCCCGCGAGGACAGCGCCGAGGCCCTCGCCCACCTCGTCGAGCCTTTCGACCTGATCCGCGACGTCCCCGGGATCGAGATGGTCCAGGCCTCCTGGAGCACAGAGGAGGTCGTGTACGACCCCGATGCCCTGGAGTGGGACCTCGGAGAGGAAGATGGGGACGCGGAAGACGGGGAAGACGGGGACGACGACCGGGCTTAGGGGCGCGCACCGGCCGTAAGGCCGGAAAGCGACCTGTTCACAGGCCTCGGGACACCGTCCCGGGGCCTTTCGCATGCCCGTGGGAACCGGACGCACCACCCGTGCGTGTCGAACAGTGGTGTTCCCCACAAACCGTCCGGTTCCGGAACCGGACGGGGTGTCATGGGTATTTAGGTAAGCAGCGAAGCAAGCGTTGGCAGGACTCGGCGACGATGGAGATGCGTGTGATGACGGACGGCAAGCGCCGCAAGAGCCTGGCGGTCGCGGCCGCGGTGCTCGGCGGCGTATTGGTGCTCTCGGCGTGCAACGACGGCGACAAGGGCGGCAGCGCCTCCGGCTCCCCGACGCCACCGTCACAGTCCCAGGTCGACGAGGCCGCGGAGGCGGCGAAGACCTCCAAGGCGCAGATCGTCATCGCGCCCAAGACCGGCACGCAGAACGCGTCCATCAACAACGACGCCAAGGTCACCGTCACCGAGGGCAAGCTCACCGACGTCACCATGACGTCCGCCGAGGGCACCGCGGTCAAGGGCGAGATAGCGGCCGACGGGCTGAGCTGGAAGCCGAGCGAGCAGCTGGAGCGGGCCACGGTCTACAAGATCGCCGCCACCGCCGTGGACGCGGAGGGCCTGGAGGCCCACGAGAACTCGTCCTTCACGACGGTCTCGAAGGCGAACAGCTTCATCGGCAACTTCACCCCCGAGGACGGCTCGACCGTCGGCGTCGGCATGCCCGTCTCGATCAACTTCAACAAGGCGATCACCGACAAGGCGGCCGTCCAGGGCGGCATCACCGTCACCTCCAGCTCCGGCCAGGAGGTCGTCGGGCACTGGTTCAACGCCCAGCGCATCGACTTCCGCCCGGAGAAGTACTGGACCGAGGGCTCGACCGTCACGCTCAAGCTGGACCTCGACGGCGTCGAGGGCGCCGACGGCGTCTTCGGCGTCCAGCAGAAGACCGTCACCTTCAAGATCGGCCGCAACCAGGTCTCCACCGTCGACGTCGCCACCAAGACGATGACGGTCACCCAGGACGGCAAGACGATCAAGACGATCCCGATCTCCGCCGGCTCCCCGGAGAACCCGACCTACAACGGTCAGATGGTGATCTCCGAGAAGTTCAAGGAGACCCGGATGAACGGCGCCACGGTCGGCTTCACCGACGACGACGGCAAGGGCGAGTACGACATCAAGGACGTGCCGCACGCCATGCGTCTGTCCACGTCGGGCACGTTCATCCACGGCAACTACTGGGGCCCGGACTCGATCTTCGGCTCGGCCAACACCAGCCACGGCTGCGTCGGCCTCAACGACGCCAAGGGCGCCGGCGACCCGAACCAGCAGGCCGCCTGGCTGTTCGACCACTCGATCGTCGGTGACGTCGTGATCGTCAAGAACTCCAAGGACAAGACGATCGCCCCCGACAACGGCCTCAACGGCTGGAACATGAACTGGGCCGACTGGAAGGCCGGCTCGGAGGCCTGATCCCCCCGGCACACGTACGCGGACGAGGCCCCCTCCTGGTGGAGGGGGCCTCGTCGTTCACTCCCGTACGCCGACGGGCTCGTCGTTCACTCCCGTATGGGGGCCGGCTCGTCCACGCCCCACTGCGCGAGCAGCCGCAGCGCGTCCGCCGAGGCCGTCCCCGGCTCCGCGTGGTACGTCACGAGCACCAGGTCCGGATCGTCGCCCGCCACCTTCATAGACTCGTACGACAGGGTCATCTCGCCCACCAGCGGATGCCGCAGCCGCTTCGTGCCGTGCCCCTTGTCGGCCACCGTGTGCGCCGCCCACAGCGAGCGGAACTCCTCGCTCTTCACCGACAGCTCGCCCACCAGCGCGAGCAGCAGCGGATCGTCCGGGTAGCAGCCCGCGTACAGCCGCAGCGTGCTCACGACCTCGATCGCCTTGCACTCCCAGTCGATGTACAGGTCGCGCGCGTTCGGATCGCGGAAGATCATCCGGGCCAGGTTCCGCTCGTCCGGCTCCCAGGCCGCGAAGTCGCCCATCAGCGCCCGCGCCATCCGGTTCCAGGCCAGGATGTCGAGGCGGCGGCCCAGGAGGAACGCGGGCACCCCGTCCATCGAGTCGAGAAGTTGGACGAGCCCCGGGCGGACCCGCTGCGGACGCGCGATCGCCGCCCGCTGCCGCTTCTTCACCGTCGGCTTCGCCAGATGCGTCAGATGCGCCCGCTCCGTGTCGCTCAGCCGCAGCGCCCGCGCGATCGAGTCCAGGACCTCCATCGACACATTGCGGCCGTTGCCCTGTTCGAGACGCGTGTAGTACGCCACGGACACGCCGGCCAGCTGCGCGAGCTCCTCCCGGCGCAGCCCCGGTACGCGGCGGTGGCGCCCGAACTCCGGCAGCCCCACGTCCTCCGGCTTCAGCCGGGCCCGGCGCGAGCGCAGGAATTCGCTGAGTTCGGCACTGAGATCCATGTGACCCGATTATCCCAGGTCGTACGACCCGGCGGACGGACGTTCCTGTCCCTGCCAGTGGTAGGCACGCTGGACGTAGGCAGAACAGGTGGCTGGGTGATCCCGGCGTCCTGGCGCAGGCTGGGGTCATGACCACGAACGGCACCACCGTCACCGCCTACGCCGCACCCGCCGCCAACGCCCCGCTGGAGCGCACCACCGTGCCGCGCCGGCCCGTCGGCGAGCACGACGTCCTCATCGAGATCAAGTACGCCGGCATCTGCCACTCCGACATCCACCAGGCGCGCGACGGCTGGGGCGAGGGCATCTTCCCGATGGTCCCCGGCCACGAGATCGCCGGCATCGTCGCCGAGGTCGGCTCCGGGGTCACGAAGCACCGGGTCGGCGACCGGGTCGGCGTCGGCTGCTTCGTCGACTCCTGCCGCGAGTGCGACTACTGCAAGCAGGGCCTGGAGCAGTACTGCACGCAGGGCGGGACCGGCACGTACAACGCCCTCGACAAGAACGGCGAGCCGACCTACGGCGGCTACTCCACCCACATCGTCGTCGACGAGAACTACACCCTGCGCATCCCCGAGGGCCTCGGCCTCGACGAGGCCGCGCCGCTGCTCTGCGCGGGCATCACCCTCTACTCGCCGCTCGCCCACTGGCAGGCCGGCCCCGGCAAGAAGGTCGCGATCGTCGGCCTCGGCGGCCTCGGCCACATGGGCGTCAAGATCGCCCACGCGCTCGGCGCCGAGGTGACCGTCCTCAGCCAGTCGCTGAAGAAGCAGGAGGACGGCCTCAAGCTGGGCGCCGACCACTATTACGCGACGAGCGACCCGGAGACCTTCACGAAGCTCGCCGGCACCTTCGACCTGATCATCTCCACCGTCTCCGCGCCGCTGGACTTCGGCGCCTACCTGAGCCTGGTGAAGACGGACGGCGCCCTGGTCAACGTCGGCGCGCCCGAGGAGCCCGTCGCGCTCAACCTCTTCTCCCTCATCGGCGGCCGCAAGACCCTCGCCGGTTCGATGATCGGCGGCATCGCCGAGACGCAGGAGATGCTCGACTTCTGCGCCGCGCACGGTCTCGGCGCCGAGATCGAGGTGATCGGCGCGGAGCGGATCAACGAGGCGTACGAGCGGATCCTCGCGAGCGACGTCCGCTACCGCTTCGTCATCGACACGTCGACGATCTGATCCCGTGGCGTAGGCGCATAGGCGCATAGGCGCATAGGCGCATAGGCGCGTAGAGGCGTAGAGGCGTAGAGGCGTACGAGAGGGCCGGGGCGTGCCGCCGCCCCGGCCCTTCGCCGTGCCCGTGTGCCGTGTCAGCCGACGCGGATCTCCCGCACCGTCAGCCACGTCTCCAGGCCGGTCTGTGCCTCGGTGGTCCGCAGCCTGACGTACCGCGCCCGCGTCCCGGCCGGGGCCGTGAGCACGGTGTCGGGGCCGCCCGACAGCTCGCCGAGCGGCTGCCACGTCGTGCCGTCGAGGGAGTGTTCCACCACGCCGCGGCGGGGGTGGCCCTGCGGCCGGTCGGGCGCGCCGAGCGCCAGCGTGACCCTGCCGATCTCCCGCTCGGCCCGCAGGTCGAGGCCGACCCAGGCGCCGGGCTTCGGGTCCCAGAGGCCGCGGAAGTGCGTCGCGTCGTTACCGTCGGCGGCGTGCGGGATCAGGTTCTCCTGGTCCGCTTCGAGGTTGGTGATGCCCTTCGGGCGGGGGGTGACGCCGAGGAAGACGTCGTGTTCGGCGATCGCGTCGAGGACGAAGGCGTCGAGGACGCCGTCCGCGACGATCACCGGGATCTTCAGCCCGTACAGGTGGGTGTACGTGAAGGACTGGGCGTGCGCGACCTGGCCGGGGAGGAGCGCGCGGAGCCGCGCGGCCTCACCGGTGTCGCCGTCGCGGACGGCGCCGGTCAGCGCGAGCGCGGTGCGGGCCGCCGCGCCCCAGGCCTCGGCGGAGTTCAGCCAGGGGCCGGTCTGCTCGACGAAGCGGCGGTCGGGCAGGTCGGCGCGGAGGACGGCCGGGGCGCCCTCGAAGACGGCGAGCTTCCCGTCCAGTACGGCCGTGGCGGCGGTGCGGTCGGCGGGCGCCGCGCTGCGGAAGCGGGCGATGGCGGCGGCGAGTTCGGGGGACTGGCGGCCGGTCATCCGGGAGAAGAAGCTGCCGTCGGCGAAGGTCCGCAGCGCCTGCCGCACGCGCCGGTCGCCACCCGCCCGCTCCGCCAGCGCGGCGGTCCAGGCGGTGGCCGGGTCGTAAGCGCGGTCGTTCCAGAGGTACTCGGCGACCGTGAACAGGCCGATCTTGGAGGCGTCGGCCTGCGGCATCGGGTTCGCGGTGTAGCCGGCGAGGTCCTGCGGGAGGCCCTTCTCGCGGCCCTCCAGCGGGCCGAGCATCAGCCGGCCGGGGACGTAGTCGTTGACCGGGAAGTTGTCCCAGAGCAGGACGTCATGGCCGAGGAGCCGCTTGGCCTCGGCCGCCTGGGCGCGGGTGATGGCCGGGGCGATGCCCGCGGTGCCGGTCCACTGGACGAGCACGCCGGGCGCCAGCTTCGTCTCGAGCGCCTTCTTGTACGGCGTCGCTTCGAGGTCGTCGTACTCCGTCGGCACCGTCTGGAGCGGGGCGGCGTCCGGGTGGGCGGCGCGGAGGCCGTCGTTCACGCGGTTCAGGAACAGGGCCTGGGCCTCGCCCGCGGCGCCGCCGCCCGTGCCGAAGCGCTCCTTGTCGGCCGCGCAGTTCCAGGTGGTGTAGCTGATGTCGTCCAGCGGTACGGAGAACGAGCGGACGCCGATGTCCCGGACGCTCTCCAGCTTGGCGATCAGCGCCTGGGCCTCCTCGGGCGCGCTGTAGCAGACGGAGAGCCCGGGGGAGACGGCGTAGGTGAAGTCGACGTGCCGGGCGCGGGCCCGGTCGGACAGCTCCCGGATCCGGGTCACCTCGGCGGCCGGGTAGGGCTCGCGCCACTTGGCCCGGAGGTAGGGGTCGTCCTTCGGCGAGTAGATGTAGGTGTCGAGCTTGTGCTCGGCGTAGTAGTCGAGCTGGTCGAGGCGGGTGGCATGGGTCCACGGGGTGTCGTAGAAGCCCTCGACGACGCCGCGCGCCGGGGCGGCCGGCCAGTCCCGCACGGTCACGCCCCGCAGGCGGGCCCCGGACAGGGCGGTGCGCGGGAGGAGTTGGCGCAGGGACTGGGCGGCGTAGTACGTGCCCCGGGCGTCCACGCCGGAGAGCGCGATCCGCTCCGTGCCGTCGGCGGCGCGGCCCGCGGCGAGGACGTAGCCGTCGGCGGGCAGGCCGGCCGGGCCGGGGACGCCGAGGGCGGAAAGGGCCCCGGCCGTGGCCGGGTTCTCCCGCACCCCGCCTATGTGGACGGTCAGTTGGCCGCGGACGGGGGCGGCTGCGCGCTGGAGGGTGCGGGCGCCCGCGTCGCGCAGGGCCTTCTCGACCACCTGGAGGGCGGCCGGGTCGGTCCGCGGATCGGTCACCAGGGTCACGGTCGGGGTGACGGTGACGGCGTCGGCCCGGTGGGCGAACTGCTGCGGCGTGGGCGTGACGGCGCTGCCCGAAGAGGGCGCCGGGGCCGGGCCCGGATCCGCCGGTTCCGCGCCCGCCGGGTGGGCCATGGGCAGCCCGAGGGCCAGGGCCAGCGCGGCGGCGGTGGCGATCCGGGGCAGGGTGCGGCCGGGTTCGCCGGTGGTGCGGGTGTCGGGCATGTGGGGCGCTCTCCACGGGTCGCGCGCGGCCGGGCCGCGGGGGTCGGTCAGGAGCACAGGTCAGGGAGCACAGGTCAGGAGCACAGGGACCTCATCAGCCCCACGGTGGGGCGTCAACGCCCCTAGGCAGGGGGGTGGTCGCGTCGCCGCGCGGTTTCCGCTTCGCGCGCTCCAATAGGGGGTGGGGCAGGGGGATTTACGGGTCTGTTCAGGGGGCAGGATCACTGGCGGTGTCCGGAGCGGGACGGTTTCAATGTGATCCGGTTCGGCCGTCCGCCGGCCGGTCCGCTTCCGGCCCGTCATATGTCGTCAGCAGCCGCTGCAACCCCAGGGAGCGTTGTGTCCCGTCGTCTGTTCACCTCGGAGTCCGTCACCGAGGGTCACCCGGACAAGATCGCTGACCAGATCAGCGACACCATCCTCGACGCACTGCTGCGAGAGGACCCCACCTCGCGCGTCGCCGTCGAGACGCTGATCACCACCGGCCTGGTGCACGTCGCCGGCGAGGTGACCACCAAGGCGTGGGCGGACATTCCCGCCCTGGTCCGGAGCAAGATCCTGGAGATCGGTTACGACTCCTCGAAGAAGGGCTTCGACGGAGCCTCGTGCGGCGTGTCGGTGTCCATCGGGTCGCAGTCCCCGGACATCGCGCAGGGTGTGGACACCGCGTACGAGAAGCGGGTCGAGGGTGCCTCCCAGAGGGACGAGGGCGACGAGCTCGACAAGCAGGGCGCGGGCGACCAGGGCCTGATGTTCGGCTACGCCTCGGACGAGACGCCCGAGCTGATGCCGCTGCCCATCTACCTCGCGCACCGCCTCTCGCGCCGCCTCACCGAGGTCCGCAAGAACGGGACCATCCCGTACCTGCGTCCCGACGGCAAGACCCAGGTCACCATCGAGTACGACGGCGACCGGGCGGTCCGCCTCGACACGGTCGTGGTGTCCTCGCAGCACGCCTCCGACATCGACCTGGAGGGGCTGCTCGCCCCCGACGTACGGAAGTTCGTCGTGGAGCACGTGCTCGCGCAGCTCGTCGAGGACGGCATCAAGCTGGACACCGACGGCTACCGGCTGCTCGTGAACCCGACCGGGCGGTTCGAGATCGGCGGCCCGATGGGCGACGCCGGCCTCACCGGCCGGAAGATCATCATCGACACGTACGGCGGCATGGCCCGGCACGGCGGCGGCGCCTTCTCCGGCAAGGACCCGTCGAAGGTCGACCGGTCGGCCGCGTACGCGATGCGCTGGGTCGCGAAGAACGTCGTCGCCGCGGGCCTCGCCTCGCGCTGCGAGGTCCAGGTCGCCTACGCGATCGGCAAGGCCGAGCCCGTCGGCCTCTTCGTCGAGACCTTCGGCACGAACACGGTCGACACCGAGAAGATCGAGAACGCCATCGGCGAGGTCTTCGACCTCCGCCCGGCCGCGATCATCCGCGACCTCGACCTGCTCCGCCCGATCTACTCGCAGACCGCGGCCTACGGCCACTTCGGCCGCGAGCTGCCGGACTTCACCTGGGAGCGCACGGACCGCGTGGACGCCCTGAAGAAGGCCGCGGGGATCTGACATGCGCATAGCCGTCACCGGGTCGATCGCCACCGACCATCTCATGACCTTCCCGGGCCGCTTCGCCGAGCAGATCCTGCCGGACCAGCTCGCCCACGTGTCCCTGTCCTTCCTCGTCGACACCCTCGACATCCGGCACGGCGGCGTCGCGGCCAACATCGCGTACGGCCTCGGCCTGCTCGGCCGCCGCCCCGTCCTCGTCGGCGCCGTCGGCAAGGACTTCGACGGGTACGGTCAGCTGCTCCGCGCCGCGGGCGTCGACACCGACGCCGTACGGGTGTCGGACCGGCAGCACACCGCCCGCTTCATGTGCACCACCGACGAGGACGGCAACCAGCTCGCCTCGTTCTACGCGGGCGCGATGGCCGAGGCACGCGACATCGACCTGGGCGAGACGGCCCGGCGGCCCGGCGGGCTCGACCTCGTCCTCGTCGGCGCGGACGACCCCGAGGCGATGGTGCGCCACACCCGGGTCTGCCGCGAGCTGGGCCTGCGCCGCGCCGCGGACCCCTCGCAGCAGCTCGCCCGGCTGGAGGGCGACAGCGTCCGGGAGCTCGTCGACGGAGCCGAGCTGCTGTTCACGAACGCGTACGAGCGGGCGCTGCTGCTCAGCAAGACCGGCTGGACCGAGGCGGAGGTGCTCGCCCGGGTCGGGACCTGGATCACCACGCTCGGCGCCAAGGGGTGCCGCATCGACACGGCCGACGGGCCGGGCATCGAGAGCGCGGCCGTGCCCGCGACGAACGCCGCGGACCCCACCGGCGGCGGCGACGCCTTCCGCGCGGGCTTCCTGGCGGCCCTGGCCTCCGGCCTGGAGATCGTCGACGCCGCCCGGGCGGGTGCCGCCATGGCCACCTTCGCCCTGGAGTCGGTCGGACCGCAGACGTACGAGGTCACGCGGGAAGGACTCCACGAGCGGCTCGTCGCCACGTACGGCCCGGAGGCCGCGGTGATCGCGCCCGCCCTCTTCAGCAAGGCCCTGTGACGGAGCCGACGGAGCAGACGGCGGCGGGCTCGGCTCACCGGTCGGCACCCCGCTCGGCACCACCGTGTGATCCCGGCGTCCCGGGAGGCCGTCCGGCCTCCCGGGACGCGCCTCACGCGGTGACGGACTTGTCCTGTGCGAGGCTCACCGGGAGGTCCGCCCGGCGGGTCACGTTCAGCTTGCGGTAGACCCGCGTCAGATGCTGCTCGACCGTGCTCGCGGTGACACAGAGCCGGCGCGCTATCTGGCGGTTCGTCAACCCCCTGGCCGCGAGGGCCGCGACCCGCCGCTCGGCCTCCGACAGCAGCCCGACGTCCGGGCCGCCCGGCAGTTCGAGGTCGGGGTTCACGGCCTTCGCCCGGCGGCCGCCGCGGCCCGGAACGATCTCCTCGGCCAGCGGATACGCGCCACAGGCCCAGGCCATGTCACCGGCGAGCCGCGCGGTCATCCGGGCCCGGTAGTTGTCCCCCTGGGCCTGCTGGTGGCGGCTCATCCCGGCCAGCGCACGGGCGTGTTCGAGCCGGTCCCCGCTGTCGTGCAGCATGTCGACCGCCTCCGCGTGCAGCCGCTCCGCCTGCTGACCTTCCGCCGCCGCCGCGAGGACCCGCAGGGTGAGCCCCCGGGTGCGGGAACGCCCGGGCCGCACCAGGGCGAGCTGGGCCTCGGCCAGCGCTCTGGCCTTCTGGCGGTTGCCGAGCCGCAGGTACACCTCGGCGGCCGAGGTCCGCCAGGGCACGATCGAGGGCTGGTCCAGGTTCCAGCTGCCCAGGATCTCCCCGCAGAGCATGAACTCGCCGAGCGCCGCGTGCAGCCGTCCCGTCGCCAGCCAGTAGCGGCCCCGGGCGTGCATGTACTCCATGCCGTGCCGCGAGTCGAACATCGCGTCCGGCACCGGCTGCCGCAGGACCCGCTCCGCCTGCTCGTACTCGCCGGCCTCCGTACACGCGAGGAGCAGCGCGGAGAGAGGCACGCCCACGGCGAGACCCCAGCTCTCCGGCGCCGCGTGGGAGAGCGCCAGCTCGGCCCGCTCCCGCGCCGTCGGGAGGTCCCCGCAGCGGATCGCGATCATCGCCCCGGTCGCGGCGAAGACCGCCTCCCAGCCCAGCGACCGCCGCTCCGCGGCCTCGGCGAGCAGCGCGTCCGACCAGAACAGCGCCCGGTCGAGCCGGTCGGCGTGGACGAGGACCAGGAGAGCGGTCTCCAGGGCCTCGTACGTCTCCTCCGAAAGACGGCAGCCCTGGAGTATCTGCTCGGCCTGCGCGACGGACGCGTTCTCCGGGCCTCGCTGGAAGACGCCCGCCTGGGCCTGGAGCGCGGTCGTCCGGGGCGCGAGCCGCACCGGCACGGGCCCCCGCTCCGGCTCGGGCGCCGGCGGCAGGGACTCCAGGAGCGGCGGGCACAGCGCCGCCAGCCACATCCGGGTGAGGGACAGTTCCAGGGCGTCGCCGTCCGTGGCGGGCCGCAGCCGGGACAGCGCGTCGGCGGCCTCGGGCAGCCGCCCGTACCAGACGAGACAGCGGATCAGCGCCATGACCGGGTGGCTGGGGGGCAGTTCGCCGCCGAGGAGCCGGTCGAAGAGCGCGAGGGCCCGGGTCGTCATGTGCGGGTTCATCCGCCAGGAGGCCGCGACCAGATGCGGGGCGAGGCGGGCCAGCTGGGCGTTGTCGGTGCTGGAACGCACGGCGAACTCGAGGATCCGGAACGCGTCGTCGAGACGGTCGTCGAACAGGGCCTGCTGCGCGCCCCGTTCGAGCAGGGGCAGCGCCCAGGGGGCGTCGGGGGCGCCGCCGACGAGCAGATGGCGGGCCACGGTGTCCTCGTCGGCGCCGTCGCGGTGCAACTGCTCCGCGGCGCGCTGGTGCAGCTCGGTGCGGTCCGCGGCAGGCAGGTCCTGGAGGGCGGCCTCGCGTATCGCGGGATGCCTCAGGGTGCCGTCCTCGTCGAGGAGGCCGATGGCGGCGAGCTCCTGGAGGTGACGCTCGACGGCGGCGGCCGTCGCGCCGGTGAGCCGCTCCACGAGGAGCGGGTCGGACTGTTCGAGGACGGCGAGCCAGCGGGCGGTCTCCAGCGTGCCGTCGGCGCTGCGGTGCAGGCAGTCGAGGACGGCCTGGGCGAAGGCGTCGCCGTACACGGGATCGTCGTCGCCCGCGGTGCCGAGGGTGGTGCGGGCCGCCTGCCGGTCCTGGGTCAGCGCCCGGAGGAGCAGCGGGTTCCCGCCGGTCGTCGCGTGGTAGGCGGGAGCTCGCCGTTCGGCCGCCTCGGGGCCGTAGTGGTGGGCGAGGAACCGGCGTACCCCGCCGGGGGGAAGGCCGGAGAGCCACATGCTGCGGCAGTGCGGCTGGCGGAGCAGCTCCGCGCGGAACACCCTGTACCCGGCGCGCTGGGACGCGCGCTCGGTCAGGACGAAGCCGATGCCGCCCTGCTCGTGGTGGGCGGCGCAGTGGAGGAGGAACCTCAGGGACGCGGTGTCGGCGTGGGTCAGGTCGTCGACGGCGACGAGGAACGGGGTACGGCGGGAGATGGAGCGCAGCCAGTCGTGCAGTTGGTGCGTCTCGTCGACGCGGAGCGGGGCGTCGGCCGGGGACGTGCGGTTCCCGGCCCGCCGCGAGGCGGCGTCCAGCAGGTCGCGGACGGCGGACGTGGCGGCACCGTGCTGCTCGGCGCTCCGGAGTAACTGGCAGAGCACGCCCAGCGGGACGCCGCGGTCGCCCGGCAGCGCACGGACCGTCCACACGGGCGTGCCCCGTTCGGACGCCAGACGCCGGAGCGACCGCAGCAGTTCCGTCTTCCCGCTGCCGGCCGGTCCGGAGACGAGTAAGAGCGTCCCGTCACCGGCGGCGGATGCGTCAAGAACGGCCCGCAGATGGGCTATCTCCCCGTCGCGTTCCACCAGATTCATCGCGGAAGTCCCCCTCGTCCGGGTGCCGAACCCTTCGGCCGTCCGATGATCACTCTAACCAGCTCTTGTTACGGAGAATGGGGACCGATCAGCCGGGCCGTACGGGACGGCCCGGCCACGGCGGACGCGGGTTTCAGCCGGTGCGCGTGCCGGCTTCCCGGCTTCGCCGCCAGCGGATCGGCAGGGCCTTGAGGCCGCGGATCATCGGGTTCGGGTACCAGACCAGTTCGCCGGGGGAGACGTCCAGGGCCAGGTCCGGGCACCGTTCGAGAAGGGCGCGGACCGCGATCCGGGCCTCCATCCGGGCCAGTGGGGCACCTGGGCAGAAGTGGATGCCGTGGCCGAAGGCGAGATGACCGCGGGTGTCCCGGCGGATGTCGAAGCGGTGCGGGTCGGGGAAGCGCTCCGGAGTGCGGTGGGCGTCGGCCAGGACGACGAGGACCGTGTCGCCGGCCGGGATGACCGTGCCGTCCAGGTCGACGGGCTCGACCGGGAAGCGGTAGGTCGCGGACTCCACCGGGCCCTCGTAGCGCAACATCTCCTCCACCGCGCCGTCCAAGAGCGTCATGTCGGCGCGCAGGGCGGCCAGCTGGTCCGGGTGCGAGAGGAGCGCGTGCATGCCGTTGGCGATCAGGTTGACCGTGGTCTCGTGGCCGGCGACCAGCAGGATGTGGGCCATGCCGAGCAGCTCCTCGGGGGTCAGCCGGGAGCCGTCCTCGTCGCTGGTCCGCACGAGCGCGCCGAGCAGGTCCTCGCCGGGCCGCGCGCGCTTGGATTCGATGAGCCGGGAGAGGTAGCGGCTCATCTCGGCCATGGCGGTCTGGGCCGCGGAAGGGTCGTCCGGGAAGACGAAGGCGTCGGTCCAGCCGCGGAAGGCGGCGCGCTCCGGCTCGGGCACGCCGAGGAGTTCGGAGATCACGGTCACCGGCAGCGGCCAGGCCAGGGACTCCATCAGGTCGGCGCGCCCGTCGGGCGCCGCCAGCATGGCGTCGAGGAGGCCGTCGACGATCTCCTCGACGCGGGGGCGCAGCAACTCGACGCGGCGCATGGTGAACTCACGGGCCACCAGCTTGCGCAGCCGGGTGTGCCGCGGCGGGTCGGACTCCAGCATGTTGTGGTTGACCTGGGCCTCGGCCTCGGTCAGCGGAGTCGTGGAGTTCCTCCAGTCCTTGCTGAACCGCGGGTCGGTGAGGACCGCGCGCGCCCGGTCGTAGCCGACGACCAGCCACACCTCGTCCCCGTCCGGGGTGCGCACCCGGTGGGCCGGGCCCTCGGCGCGCAGTCTCGCGTACGTCGGGTAGGGGTCGGCCGCGAAGTCCTGCCCCAGGGTGGCCAGGTCGAGTACCGGGGGCGAAACGGTCGTTCCCTCGTGGGGGCGGCGCACTGAGAACTCCTGACTGGGAACCGGAAGCGGAACGGAAACGGGAAGAGGAACGGAACTTCTCGCGCGTGCTCTTCCGCGGAGCGCGCCCCGGCCCTCCCGGCGGCTCCGCTGATTCCCGGATCTTGACAAGCATCACCACATTAGCGCCGCCGATGGAATACCCGGGGAGTGGATGTGATCCGAAGCACATCCGAAGCGCGCAGTGCGCTCTTGTCGGTCCGTTGCACGCGGATTAGAGTCCCCCCGAAATCGACCACCACAATCGACCATCGCGTCGTACGTCACGGTGGAGCGCGGCGACCTCGTTCGGGATTCCCGGATCGGCGAATCATTTCGTGACGGTGGCCCGGAGGGAACATCCGTGAAAAGCGCCTTATCCGACCTCGCATTCTTCGGCGGCCCCGCCGCTTTCGACCAGCCGCTCCTCGTGGGGCGGCCCAACCGCATCGACCGCGCCAAGCTCTTCGAGCGGCTCGGCCGGGCCCTCGACGGCCAGTGGCTGTCCAACGGCGGCCCGCTCGTCCGCGAGTTCGAGCAGCGCGTCGCCGGCCTCGCCGGGGTCCGGCACGCCGTGGCCACCTGCAACGCCACGGCAGGACTCCAGCTCCTCGCGCACGCCGCCGGCCTGACCGGCGAAGTGATCATGCCGTCGATGACGTTCGCCGCCACCCCGCACGCGATGCGCTGGATCGGCCTCACCCCCGTCTTCGCCGACGTCGACCCGGACACCGGCAACCTCGACCCCGAGCAGGTGGCCGCCGCGGTCACCCCCCGCACCTCGGCCGTCCTCGGCGTCCACCTCTGGGGCCGCCCCTGCGCCGCCGACCAGCTGCGGAAGGTCGCCGACGAGCACGGCCTGAGACTGTTCTTCGACGCCGCGCACGCCCTCGGCTGCGCGGTCGACGGCCGGCCCGCCGGCAGCCTCGGCGACGCCGAGGTCTTCAGCTTCCACGCCACCAAGGCCGTCAACGCCTTCGAGGGCGGCGCCGTCGTCACCGACGACGGCGACCTCGCCGCCCGGATCCGCGCCCTCCACAACTTCGGCATCGACCTGCCCGGCGGCAGCCCGGCCGGCGGGACCAACGCCAAGATGAGCGAGGCCGCCGCCGCGATGGGACTCACCTCGCTGGACGCGTTCCCCGAGGTCACCGCCCGCAACCGCGGCAACCACGCCGCCTACCGCGCGCAGCTGGCGGACATCCCCGGCGTCCTGGTCGCCGACCACGACCGGCACGGCGTCAACAACCACCAGTACGTGATCGTCGAGATCGACGAGGACACCACCGGCATCCACCGCGACCTCGTCCTGGACGTCCTGCGGGCCGAGGGGATCCACGCCCGCGCCTACTTCTCCCCGGGCTGCCACCAGCTGGAGCCGTACCGCGGCCGGACGCACGCCCCGCTGCCGCACACCGAACGCCTCGCCGAACGCGTGCTTTCCCTGCCGACCGGCACCGCCGTCGGCGACGACGACATCCGCCGCGTCGGCGACGTGCTGCGGCTCTGCGCCGCCAAGGGCCACGAACTGACCGCGCGCCACCACGACCCGGCCCCCCAGACATCCACGCCCACGATTGGACGCTCCTGATGACCGCCCCTGCCCCCGCCGCCACCGCCCCGGCCGAACGCTGCGCGCATCCCGGAGCCGATATCGGGGCGGCGGTCCACGCCGTCGGCCAGAGCCTCGTCGCAGGCGGCCTCGTACCGCCCGACGAGGCCGGGAGCACCGCCGAGCAGCTGGTCCGGCTCGCCGTGCGCTACGGCAACAGCCCCTTCACCCCGCTGGAGGAGGCCCGCCAGGACCTGGGCGTCGACCGGGACGCCTTCCGGCGCCTCCTCGCCCTGTTCGGGCAGGTCCCGGAGCTCCGCGTCGCGGTCGAGACCGGCCCCGCGGGGGCGTACTGGAAGAACACCCTGCTACCCCTCGAACAGCGCGGCGTCTTCGACGCGGCCCTCGCCAGGAAGCCCGCCTTCCCGTACAGCGTCGGCCTCTACCCCGGCCCGACCTGCATGTTCCGCTGCCACTTCTGCGTCCGCGTGACCGGCGCCCGCTACGACCCGTCCGCCCTCGACGCCGGCAACACCATGTTCCGGTCGGTCATCGACGAGATACCCGCGGGCAACCCGTACGCCCTGTACTTCTCCGGCGGCCTGGAGCCGCTCACCAACCCCGGCCTCGGCACCCTGGCCGCGCACGCCACCGAGCACGGCCTGCGGCCCACCGTCTACACGAACTCGTTCGCGCTCACCGAGCGGACCCTGGAGCGCCAGCCCGGCCTGTGGGGCCTGCACGCCATCCGCACCTCGCTCTACGGCCTCGACGACGAGGAGTACGAGCAGACCACCGGCAAGAAGGCCGCCTTCCGCCGCGTCCGCGAGAACCTCCGCCGCTTCCAGCAGCTGCGCGCCGAACGCGACTCGCCGATCAACCTCGGCTTCGCCTACATCGTGCTCCCGGGCCGCGCCTCGCGCCTGCTCGACCTGGTCGACTTCATCGCCGACCTCGACGAGGCCGGGCAGGGCAGGACGATCGACTTCGTCAACATCCGCGAGGACTACAGCGGCCGTGACGACGGCAAGCTGCCCCAGGAGGAGCGGGCCGAGCTCCAGGAGGCCCTCAACGCCTTCGAGGAGCGGGTCAACGAGCGCACCCCCGGACTCCACATCGACTACGGCTACGCCCTGAACAGCCTGCGGGCCGGGGCCGACGCCGAACTGCTGCGGATCAAGCCCGCCACCATGCGGCCCACCGCGCACCCGCAGGTGTCGGTGCAGGTGGACCTCCTCGGCGACGTGTACCTGTACCGCGAGGCCGGCTTCCCCGACCTGGACGGCGCCACCCGGTACATCGCGGGCCGCGTGGACCCCGACACCTCCCTCACCGAGGTGGTCCGCGACTTCGTCGAGCGCGGCGGCCAGGTGGCGCCCCACGACGGCGACGAGTACTTCATGGACGGCTTCGACCAGGTCGTCACCGCCCGCCTGAACCAGCTGGAGCGGGACGCCGCGGACGGCTGGGAGGAGGTCCGCGGCTTCCTGCGCTGACCCGCACCCGCACGCACTCCCCTTCCGAGGGCCCGGCCGGACGGCCGGGCCCTCGGCGTTTTCCCACCCCCCCCCAAAGGCGCGGCGACACTCCCCCTGCGCATCCCCTAGCGCCCCCTATCTCCGCCACGCCAACCGTTAATACCGGCCTTCTCCTGCTAGCTTCCGGGAATGAAGGGAATAGTCCTGGCCGGCGGGAGCGGAACTCGACTGCATCCGGCGACCTCGGTGATTTCGAAACAGATTCTTCCGGTCTACAACAAACCGATGATCTACTATCCGCTGTCGGTTTTCATGCTCGGCGGTATTCGCGAGATACAAATCATCTCCACCCCCCAGCACATCGAACTCTTCGAGTCGCTGCTCGGAAACGGCAGCCACCTCGGAATCGAACTCGACTATGCGGTACAGAAAGAGCCCGCGGGAATCGCGGACGCGCTTCTCGTCGGCGCCGGCCACATCGGCGACGACACCTGCGCCCTGATCCTGGGCGACAACATCTTCCACGGGCCCGGCCTGTACACGCTCCTGCGGGACAGCATCGCGCGGCTCGACGGCTGCGTGCTCTTCGGCTACCCGGTCAAGGACCCCGAGCGGTACGGCGTCGCCGAGGTGGACGCCGAGGGCCGGCTGACCGGCCTCGTCGAGAAGCCCGTCAAGCCGCGCTCCAACCTCGCCGTCACCGGCCTCTACCTCTACGACAACGACGTCGTGGACATCGCCAAGAACATCCGGCCCTCGGCGCGCGGCGAGCTGGAGATCACCGACGTCAACCGCGTCTACCTGGAGCGGGGCCGGGCCGAACTCGTCGACCTGGGCCGCGGCTTCGCCTGGCTGGACACCGGCACCCACGACTCGCTCCTCCGGGCCGCGCAGTACGTCCAGGTCCTGGAGGAGCGGCAGGGCGTCTGGATCGCCGGCCTAGAGGAGATCGCCTTCCGGATGGGCTTCATCGACGCCGAGGCCTGCCACCGCCTGGGAGAACGTCTCTCCCGCACCGAGTACGGCACGTATCTGATGGAGATCGCCGGCCGCGAGGGAGCCCCGTGAGGGCGACGCCTCGCGACCGCCGCGTACGCGCGACCGACAGCGCGACCGACATCGCGACCGACAGCGCGACCCACCGCGCCACCGAAAGGGAGACAGCAGTGCGGCTTCTGGTGACCGGAGGTGCGGGCTTCATCGGCTCGCACTTCGTGCGGCAGCTCCTCGCCGGGGCGTACCCCGACGTGCCCGCCGAGGAGGTGATCGTCCTCGACAGCCTCACCTACGCGGGCAACATCGCCAACCTGGCCCCCGCGGCCGGCGACCCGCGACTGCGCTTCGTCCACGGCGACATCCGCGACGCCGAGCTCCTCGCCCGGGAGCTCCGCGGCGTCGACGCCGTCGTCCACTTCGCGGCCGAGAGCCACGTCGACCGCTCCATCGCGGGCGCGTCCGTGTTCACCGAGACCAACGTGCAGGGCACGCAGACCCTCCTCCAGTGCGCCGTCGACGCCGGCGTGGGACGGGTCGTGCACGTCTCCACCGACGAGGTGTACGGGTCGATCGACTCCGGTTCCTGGACTGAGAGCAGCCCGCTGGAGCCCAACTCCCCCTACGCCGCCTCGAAGGCCGGATCCGACCTCGTCGCCCGCGCCTACCACCGGACGTACGGCCTCGACGTGCGGATCACCCGCTGCTGCAACAACTACGGGCCGTACCAGCACCCCGAGAAGCTGATCCCGCTGTTCGTGACGAACCTCCTCGACGGCGGGACGCTGCCCCTGTACGGCGACGGCGCCAACGTCCGCGAGTGGGTGCACACCGACGACCACTGCCGGGGCATCGCGCTCGTCCTCGCGGGCGGCCGGGCCGGCGAGGTCTACCACATCGGCGGCGGCCTGGAGCTGACCAACCGCGAACTCACCGGCATGCTCCTGGAGTCGCTCGGCGCGGACTGGTCGTCCGTCCGGAAGGTCGCCGACCGCAAGGGCCACGACCTGCGCTACTCCCTCGACGGCGGGAAGATCGAGCGCGAGCTCGGCTACCGGCCGCAGGTCGCCTTCGCGGACGGCCTCGCGCGCACCGTCCGCTGGTACCGGGAGAACCGCGACTGGTGGGAGCCGCTCAAGGCACCCGCGCCGGAGCTCGCCGCGGGAGTGGCCTCGTGACCCCCCGCGTCCCCTTCCTCGACCTCAAGGCCGCCTACGAGGAGCTGCGCGCGGAGACCGACGCCGCCGTCGCCCGCGTCCTCGACTCCGGGCGCTACCTCCTCGGACCCGAACTGGAAGCCTTCGAGGGCGAGTTCGCCGCCTACTGCGAGACCGGCCACGCCGTCGGCGTGAACAGCGGCATGGACGCCCTCCAGCTGGCGCTCCGCGGCCTCGGCATCGGACCCGGCGACGAGGTGATCGTCCCCTCGCACACGTACATCGCCAGCTGGCTCGCGGTGTCGGCCACCGGCGCGACCCCCGTGCCCGTCGAACCCCACGAGGACCACCCCACCCTGGACCCGCTGCTCGTCGAGAAGGCGATCACCCCCCGCACCCGGGCACTCCTCCCCGTCCACCTCTACGGCCACCCGGCCGACCTGGACGCCCTCCGCGACCTGGCGGCCCGGCACGGCCTGCACATCGTGGAGGACGCCGCGCAGGCGCACGGCGCCCGCTACCGGGGCCGGCGGATCGGCGCCGGTTCGTCGGTGGCCGCGTTCAGCTTCTACCCGGGCAAGAACCTCGGCTGCTTCGGCGACGGCGGCGCCGTCGTGACCGGCGACCCCGAGCTCGCCGAACGGCTGCGGATGCTCCGCAACTACGGCTCCCGGCAGAAGTACAGCCACGAGATGAAGGGCACCAACTCCCGCCTGGACGAGATGCAGGCGGCCGTCCTGCGGATCCGCCTCGCCCACCTGGACGACTGGAACGGCCGCAGGTCGGCGCTGGCCGCGGAGTACCTGTCCGGGCTCGCCGGACTCCCCGGCATCACCCTGCCGGTGACCGCAGCCGACACCGACCCGGTCTGGCACCTCTTCACCGTGCGCACGGACCGCCGCGACGACCTGCGGGACCACCTGGACGCCCGCGGCGTCGACACGCTCACGCACTACCCGGTGCCGGTGCACCTCTCTCCCGCCTACGCGGGCGACGCCCCGGCGGAGGGCTCGCTGCCGCGCGCCGAGAGCTTCGCGCGGCAGGTCCTCAGCCTGCCGATCGGCCCGCACCTGGAGCGCGAGCAGGCGCTGCGGGTGATCGACGCCGTACGCGAGTGGGCGCTGCACGCCGGCTGACCGGCGTACCAGGCCCGAAAGGCGGTGCCCGCCACCCTTCCGGGTGGCGGGCACCGCCGTCTTCGTGCGTGTCACGTCACGAGACGTTGACCGTGGTGCTTCCGCGCAGGTCCGCGGAGGACGAACCGGTCTGCAGGAGCCGGTTGCCCGTTCCGGTCTTCCAGGAGTCGGCCGCGGCGTCCCAGAACTGCAGCTGACGACGGTCCATGTTCACCGTCACCGTCTTCGACTCGCCCGCGGCGAGCGCGACCTTCGTGTAGCCCACCAGCTTCTTCTTCGCCTGCGGGGCCGTCACGTTCGGGCTGGCACCGAGGTACGCCTGGACGACCTCCTGGCCCGCGCGCTGCCCGCTGTTGCGGACCGTGACCGTGACCTTCAGACCGCCCGTGGACGTGCGCACGACGGTCGGGGCGCTCTGCGTGAACGAGGTGTACGACAGGCCGTGCCCGAACGGGAACAGCGGCTTGACGTTCTCCTTGTCGAACCAGCGGTACCCGACGTGGATGCCCTCGGTGTACTGCTGCTGGTTGTCGACGCCCGGGTAGCGGTTCGGGTCGCCGGCGACCGCGTGCTGGTTCTCGGCGGCCGGGAAGCTCTGGGTGAGCTTGCCGCTCGGGTTGACGTCACCGTAGAGCAGCGCGGCGGTGGCCTCGGCGCCCGCCTGGCCCGGGTACCACATGTCCAGGACCGCGCGGGTCTTCGACAGCCACGGCATCAGCACCGACGAACCGGTGTTGAGGACCACGATCGTGTTCGGGTTGGCGTCGGCGACCGCCGCGATCAGCTTGTCCTGCGTACCCGGCAGCGACAGGTTCGGACGGTCGACGCCCTCGGTGCCGTCGTCGTAGGCGAAGACGATGGCCGTACGGGCCTTCATCGCCGCCTCCACGGCCTTCGCGATCGTCGCGTCGGCCGCCTGCGGCGTCACCCAGCCCAGCTCCAGGGAGAGCGGGGTGGCGCTCATCGCGAAGCCCGAGACGGTGAGCTTGTGCGTGCCCTTGGTCAGCTTGAGGAGCGGGCTGCTCACCTTGCCGTAGACCTGGCCGGCCTCGATGGTGTGGCTGCCGAGCTGCACCGTGGCGTAACCACCGGTGGCGCGGACCGCGATGCGGTACTCGCCGTCGGCGGGCACGGTCAGCGTGCCGTCGTACAGCGCCCCGGCCTGACCCGGCTGGAGCTGCACGCCCTGGTGGAACGCCGGGCTGAGGTTCCCCGCCGGGATCTGCGACCCGAAGATCTCCTCACCCGTCTCGTACGACACCGTCGCACCCGCGCCGGCGCGGGCCTTGATGGTGTCGAGCGGCGCGGCCGCCGAGTCCGGGACGACGTGGGCGCTGCCCAGGCCGGTGACCTTGGGGTCGACGGCCGTGGGGCCGATGACCGCGATGCTCTTGCCGGCGTCACCGGCGAGCGGCAGGGCCTGGCCCTCGTTGCGCAGGAGCACCGCGCCGTTCTCGGCGACCTTGCGGGACACCGCCTGGGCACCCGCCTTGTCGCGCTCGGGCCGGGGCGCCGGGGTCGCCGACAGCAGACCGAAGCGGTCCATCTGCCCGACGATGCGCTCCGCCGACCTGGTCACGGCCGACTCGGGGATCGTGCCGTTCAGGACGGCCTGCTTCAGCGCGTCACCGAAGAACTTGGCAGGCGGCGAGGGCTCGCCCGGCGGGATGTCGCCGGGGAGCTCGACGCCCATCTCCTGGTCGAGGCCCTTGGTGATGGCGTCGGTGCCCGGGGTGGCGAGCCAGTCGGACATCACCCAGCCCTGGAAGCCCCACTGCGTGCGCAGCACGTTGTTGAGGAGCTCGTCGTTGCCACAGGACGGCTTGCCGTTGAGGCCGTTGTAGGCACACATGAAGGAGGCCGCGCCGGCCTTGGAGGACGCCTCGAACGCCGGGAACTCGATCTCGCGGAGCGTCTGCTCGTCGACCGTGGCGTTCACGCTGAAGCGGTTGTTCTCCTGGTTGTTGGCCGCGAAGTGCTTGGCCGTGGTCATCAGACCCGCACCCTGGATGCCCTTGATCTGGGCGACCGCGGTGCGCGAGGAGACCAGGGGGTCCTCGCTGAACGTCTCGTAGTTCCGGCCGCCGTGCGGCACCCGGATGTTGTTCATCATCGGGCCCAGGACCATGTCCTGGCCGAGCGCGCGTCCGTCGCGGCCCATGACCTTGCCGTAGCTGTCGGCCATGGTGTCGTCGAAGGTGCTGGCCAGGGCGACCGGCGCGGGCAGCGCGGTGGCGGTCCTGCCCACCAGACGGATGCCGTTCGGGCCGTCGGCGGCACGCAGCTCCGGGATGCCGAGACGCGGCACGCCGGGGAGGTAGCCGACGTTCTGCCGGTCGGGGTCCAGGGCCCAGTGGACGAAGCCGATCTTCTCGTCGAGCGTCATCCGGGCGACGAGCTCCGCCGCCCGGCTCGTGTACTGGACGTTGGCCGTGTCGGCGGCGCCGGGAGCGGCCGCCGCCACGGTGGTGCCCGCCAGGAGGGTGCCGACGACGGCCAGGGTGAAGGCCCTGGGGGTCGTACGGCCGCGGCGGACGCGCGGTATTCGGGTCTTACCTGTCACGGTTCGTTTCTCTCTCTGTGCTTGGTGCACCCGGGGCGTTGCCCCGGGGGGTCTGTGTGTGGGGGCCGAGCGGCCTCAGGCGGGGACGCCGACGAAGAGGCCACGGCCCGACGGGCCGCCCTCCACGTACTCGACGCGCAGCCCCGCGGCCGTGAAGGCTGCCTCGTACTCCGCCTGCTGGAAGAGGGTGATGAGGTGGACGTCGGAGAAGTGCCGTACGCCGCGGCCCGGGTCGGCCACCGTGAAGTGCACCTCCATGCGCGTCGCGTTCCCCTCGCGCACCGAGTGCGAGACGCGGGCCACGGTGCGCCCGTCCCGGCGGACGACGTCGGCACTGACCCAGCCGTCGGCGAAGGTCTCCGGGAACCACCACGGCTCCACCACGACGACGCCGCCGGGCTCCAGGTGCTGCGCGAACGACGCGACGGCCGCGTCGAGTTCACCGGTCGTACGGAGGTAGCCGACGGAGCTGAACATGCTGACGACGGCGGAGAACCGGCGGCCGAGCCGGAAGTCCCGCATGTCGCCCTGGTGGAGCGTCGCGTCGGGCAGCCGCGTACGGGCGTGGGTGAGCATGTCCTCGGACAGCTCCAGGCCCGCGGTGTCGGCGAACTCCTTGGTGAAGTGCTCCAGGTGGGTGCCCGTGCCGCAGGCCACGTCCAGGAGCGAGGACGCCTCGGGGGTACGGGAACGCACCAGGTCGGCGATGTCGGAGGCCTCGGCGGCGTAGTCCTTGCCGCGACCGAGGTAGAAGAGGTCGTAGACGTCGGCGTGGTCGACTTCGTACACGGAACTCCTGCTTTCGGGCTGAGGGTTGAGGATTTCCCGGGCGATGTCCGGGCGATGTCCGGGTGGTTCCGGGCGGTGTCCGGGTGGTATCCGAGCGGTCTTCCGACGGGGGTCAGGGACGGTCGCCGGCCGGCGGGCGGCGGTGCTGTGCGGCGAGCCGCTCCAGCTCGGGGACGATCCCGGCCGGGGTGGGGTCGCCGAAGGTCTCGTCGCGCAGCCGGTGCGCGGCGGCGGTCACCGAGGGGTCGTCGAGGATGCGGACGACGGCGTCCCGGACGGCCTGCGGGGTGAGGTCGGCCGGCGGCAGGAAGAACCCGGCCCCCTGGTCCGCGACGGCCCGCGCCTTGACGGGCGCGTCCCACAGCTCGGCGAGCATCACCTGCGGCACCGCGTTGATCACGGCGGTCGCATAGGTGCCGGCCCCGCCGTGGTGGATGATCGCCGAGCAGCTCGGCAGCAGCGCGTGCATCGGCACGAAGTCCGTGAACCGGGTGTGCTTCGGGTAGCTGCGCACCTCGGCGCGCTGGCTCGCGTCGAGCGTCGCGATCAGCTCGATGTCGAGGTCGGCGAGCGCCTCCAGGATGTCGCCCTGCGAGACACCGTCGCCGCCGAGAACCTCACGCGCGGAGACACCGAGGGTGAGACAGACCCGGGGCCGCGCGGGCGGCTCGCCCAGCCAGCCGGGCACGACCGACGTGCCGTTGTACGGGACGTAACGCATGCCGACGGTGGGCAGGCCGGTGCCGAGACGCAGGCTGGGCGGGGTCGGGTCGACCGTGAACTGGCCGGTGATCAGCTCCTCCTCGAAGGAGGCGCCGTACCGGTCGAGCGTCCACGTCAGCCACTCGGCCGTGGGGTCCTCGCGGTGCTCCGGCGGCTGCCGGTCCCGCAGCGCGACGAACTTGCGGCGGGCGCTGCCCATCACGTCGGGCCCCCACAGGACCCGGGCGTGCGCGGCACCGGTGACCTGCGCGGCGACGGCGCCCGCGTACGTCGTCGGCTCCCACAGCACCAGGTCCGGCTGCCAGGAACGGGCGAAGTCGACCAGGTCGTCGACCATCGAGTCGTTGTTGGCGAGCAGGTAGAAGTACGGGGCGAGGATCGCCTCGATGCCGAGGGCGTGGTCCCAGTCCAGCGGCTCGGGACGGGCCTCGTCGAAGGCGATCGCCGGGTGGTTGGGGCGCGGTTCGCCCGCCATCCGCACCCGGTACTCGTGGATGAGGTGGTCGGTGCCGACGGGCACCGCGGCGAGCCCGGACCCGGTGATCGTGTCCGTGAGCGCGGGCTGGCCGGCGACCCGCACCTCGTGCCCGGCGGCGAGCAGCGCCCAGGCCAGGGGCACCAGGCCGTAGTAGTGCGTGTGATGTGCGAACGAGGTCAGCAGGACGCGCATGGCGTCGTTGTCCTTCCTGCCGGTGGAGGGGCGGGGCGGGGTGGGGCGGCGGCCGGGGAGGACCGCGTCCCGGTGTCTCAGGCGCTCACCGGGACGCTCAGCGGCCCGCGGCCGACGGGCGCCCGGCGGGGGCGGAGCACGGGCCCGGCCTGCCGCAGCCGCGGGAAACGCCCGGCCAGGGTCCGCAGCGCGACCTCCGCCTGGAGCCGGACCGAGGACGCCACCGGGCCGTACGGGCCGGCGGGGTGCAGCGCGAGGTGCGCGGTGGCGTCGGGGCGCGCGAGGTCGAAGCGCTCCGGGTCCGTGAAGACCTCCGGGTCGCGGCCGGCGGCGGCGGTGAGGACGACGACATGGGCGCCGGCCGGAAGACGTCGGCCCGCCAGCTCCGTCTCCGCGCGGACCACCCGGGCGTCCAGCTGCACCGGCGGGTCGTAGCGGAGGGTCTCCTCCACCGCGGCCGCGGCGAGCCCGGGCCGGGCACAAAGCTCGCCCCACTGCTCGGGGTGGGCGAGGAGGGCGAGCACGGCGTTGCCGGTGAGCTGGACGGCGGCGGTGACACCGAGCGCCGACAGCAGGGCCCCGTCCGTCCGGCCGGAGGAGTCGGCGAGCAGCGCCGCGAGCGCGGCCAGCGCGCCGTCGGCCGCCCGTACCGTCCGCAGGGACTGCGGGGCCAGCAGACTGTCGGACAGCGGCCGGAGCCGCTCCACCAGGTCGCCGAACTCCCCGCGCCGGTCCTCGCGAACACCGAGCACGGCGGCTGCCGCGGCCGTCACCGCCGGACGGACGAAACCGCCCACCAGCTCGAACGCGTACGACGCCGACACGTCCGGGGCGAGCCCCTCCAGGGTCTCCCGGTGGATCCGCTCGACCTCGGTGCGGTGCCCGGCCTCCGCCGCGTCGCGCGCCGACGGCAGCGCCCGCTCGTGCTCCAGCGGGCAGCCCTCCCCGTAGGAGAGGACCTGCTGCGGCACGGGGCCGCCGTCGGCGCCGGACACGCCGAAGTCCGCCGAGGAGAGGACACGGGCCGCCAGGGCGTGATCGGCGGTGACCCAGCTGCCCGTCGGGCTGAAGGAGAGCGGGCCGCGGGCGCGCAGCCGCTCGTACGCCGGATACGGGTCGTCCGACTGGCCGCGCAGCACGCCGGCGTACGGGTCGCCGTTCGCGGCGTGGATCCAGTGGATGCCGCGGGTCTCCAGGAGGTGGGTGCCGAGTTCACGGTCGGCCACCGCGCGGACGGTGCGGCCCAGCGGGGGCTGTGTGAGGGCCCCCGCCAGGTCGTCGGTCACCGTGGGTTCTGCCATCTCTTCGCGGCTCCTTCGATAAGACGGGTCGGAGGCTGCACGACGCGGGGATCGGGTGCGCAGCGGGTGACGAGCAGGTGGTCGGAGATGTCGTTGCAGATCTCGTGCCACTGGTCGTTGAGGTAGAAGTGGCCGCCGGAGTAGGCCCGCAGGCAGAACGGCCCGCTGGTGTGCCGGCGCCACTCGGCCACCTCGTTCAGCGGCGCCTTCGGGTCGCGGTCGCCGGCCAGCGCCATCACCGGGCAGGTGAGCTTGGCGGAGGGCCGGTGCTCGTACGTCTCCGCTGCCTTGTAGTCACTGCGCAGCGCGGGCAGCACCAGCCGCAGCAGCTCGTCGTCCTGGAGGAACCGGTCGTCGGTGCCGTTGAGGCGCCGGATCTCGGCGAGGAACGCCTGGTCGTCCAGGAGATGGACGAGCTTGTCCGACGCCAGGGACGGGGCGCGCCGGCCGGAGACGTACAGGCCCTCGGGCCGTACTCCGTGCCGCTGTTCGAGGATCCGGGCCGCCTCGTAGGCGACGGAGGCTCCGAGACTGTGCCCGAAGAGCGCCATCCGGCCTTCCTGCCACCAGCGTTCGGTGGCCGCGACGACGTGCTCGGCGAGCTCCTCGACGCTCTCCAGGCACGGTTCGTCGCGCCGGTCCTGACGTCCGGGGTACTGCACCGACAGGGCCTCGACGGAGGGGTGGAGCTCCTCGGAGAAGCGGAAGAAGTAGCTGGCGGAGCCACCGGCGTGGGGCAGGCAGACCAGCCGCACCGTGCTGTTCGGCGAGGGGTGGAAGCGCCGGATCCACAGGCCGCTGTCCACGTTCAGGGGTCTGTTCACGGGTCCGTTCAGGGGTCTGTCGTTCACTGGTTCTCTCCCTGCGCGGTGTTCCGCTCGATGCCGTCGAGCCAGGCGATGACGGCGCCGGCGACGGCGGGCGCGTGGTCCCGCATCATCGTGAAGTGGTCGCCGGGAACGTCCGCGACGGTGTGCGGAAGGTCCCAGTGGGCGCGCCAGTCGCCGCGCTCGTCCTGCCAGTCGCCCAGCGGTTCGGAGGCGCGCACCAGGAGGACGGGCGCGTTGCTGCGGCCCGGACGCGGTGCGGCGAGGAACCGGGCGTACCGGCCCATGGCGAGCAGCCGCGCGTCGGCCATCGGTTCGAGCTCGCCCGCGAACAGACCCTCGCCGAGCTGCCTGCTCCACGCCTCGACGGGCTCCTGGTGGCCCGGCGGATAGGGGTCGACCAGGACGATGCCGGCGGGCGGGGCGCCATGGGCCCGCTCAAGGCGGAAGGCGAGCTCGTGGGCGAGCAGGGCGCCGCCGGAGTGCCCGAGGAGGACGACCGGGGCGTCCCCGGCGGCCCGGAGGACCGCCAGGGCCTGCGCGTCGAGCGCGGTGTCGAGGTCGGCCGGGAGGAGGGCGCCGCCCGTGCCCGTACCGGTGCCTGTGCCGTAGCCGGGCAGGGGCAGGGCGAGGAAGTCCCGCTCCTCCTGGAAGGAGGCGCTGAGCCGCAGGAACTCGTGCGGGCCGCCGTTCGCCGCGGTGCCCGTGCAGCCGACGAGAAGGGCACGGTCCTTCGTACGGTTCGCCGGAGCGCCGGCGAGCAGCACGGGTTCGAGCCGCTCCGGGCAGGCCTCGGGCGTGGCGAACTGCGGGCGGAACGCCGAGGCTTCGGCGAGGACGCCGAGGAACTCGCCGTACCGGCCGTCGTCCACGGCCTGCCGGAACAGGGCGCGGAACATCCCCCCGTCGGCGCGGGAGGCGGAGCGGGAACGGTCCGTGGCCGGGGTCTGGGCCGCGGCCGGGACGGCGGGTTCCGCCTGGTCGCGGGGTTCGGTGACGGCCCAGTTCCGCTCGGCCAGCTCGGCGCTGACGCGGTCGGCGAGCGCGGCGGGCGTGGGGTGCTCGAACACGGCGGTGGGCGGCAGGTGGAGCCCGGCCAGCCGGTTGATGCGGTTACGGAGGTCGACGGCGGTCAGCGAGTCGAAGCCGAGTTCCCGCAGGGGCCGGTCGACGGACACCTCGTCGGGCGAGTCGTACCGGAGCACGGCGGCCGCCTGCCGCAGCACCATGGCGAGTACGGCGCCGCGCCGGCCTTCCTCGTCGAGGTCGGCGACGTCGAGCCCCCACGCCTGGCCGGCCTCGGCTTCGAGCCCGGCCTCGGGAGCGGTGTGCGTGGGTGCTTCGCCGGGGGCCGAGGGACTGATCCAGTAGGAGCGGTGCTGGAAGGCGTACGTCGGGAGGTCGGCGGGGGAGGCGGCGGCGGGGAGGAAGGAGTCCCAGTCGACGGGGAGGCCGTTGGCCCACGCCTCGGCGAGGGACGTGGTCAGGCGGTGCCGTCCGCCGTCCTCGCGGCGCAGGGTGGCCAGGCCGGTGACGGTGCCGGGGAGGGCCATGGTGAGGACGGGGTGGGCGCTGACCTCGACGAAGTGGGTGAAGTCCTCGTCGGTGGCGAGGGTTTCGACGGCGGGGGCGAAGCCGACGCGGTGGCGGAGATTGCGGTACCAGTAGGTGCCGTCGAGGGCGGGTTCGGTGATCCAGGCGCCTTCGAGGGTGGAGAAGAACGGGATCTGCGGCGCACGCGGGGTGAGCCCGGCGAGGGCCTTGCCGAGTTCGCTCTCGATGGTCTCGACGTGGGCGCAGTGGGAGGCGTAGTCGACAGGGATGATCCGGGCGCGGATGCCGTCGGCCTCGCAGGCGCGGGCGAGTTCCTCGATCTGGGTCGGGTCGCCGGAGACGACGGTGGCGGTGGGGCCGTTGACGGCGGCGATCGAGAGGCCGACGAGGTCCGCGATCCGCTCCTGCGTCGCTTCCTCGCCGAGGGCGAGGGAGAGCATGCCGCCCTTGCCGGCGAGGTGTGCGGCGATGGACTTGCTGCGCAGGGTGACGACGCGGGCGGCGTCGTCGAGGGTGAGGGCTCCGGCGACGTACGCGGCGGCGATCTCGCCCTGGGAGTGTCCGATGACGGCCTGCGGGGTCACGCCGTGGTGCTGCCAGACGCGGGCGAGGGAGACCATGACGGCGAAGGTGACGGGCTGGACGACGTCGACCCGGTCCAGGGTGGGCGCGCCGGGCGTCTGCCGGACGACGGCTTCGATCGACCAGTCGACGTACGGAGCGAGTGCGGTCTCGCACTCGGCCATGGCCGCCGCGAACTCCTCGGACGTGTCGAGGAGTTCGGCGCCCATTCCCGCCCACTGGGTTCCTTGGCCGGGGAAGACGAACGCCACGCGGCCGAGGTCGGTGGCCGTGCCGCGTATCAGTTCTTCCGGCATGTGGAGGGCGTCCCGCAGGGCCTTCGGACTGTCGCCGATCGCGACCGCGCGGTGGTCCATGGCCGTACGGCCGTCGATCAGCGTGCGGGCCGCCGCGGCCGGGTCCAGGCCCGTACGGGTGTCCGCGTAGGCGGCGAGTCGTCCGATCTGGGCGTCGAGGGCGGCCGGGGTCTTCGCGGACACCGGCCACGGCACCACGCCACCGACGGTCGACGGCGTGACGTCCTCCGCCTTCTCGACGGCCGGAGCCTCTTCGAGGACGACATGCGCGTTCGTCCCGCCCACGCCGAACGCCGAGACGCCCGCCCGCCGTGGCCGGCCCGGCCGCTCCGGCCAGTCCATGGCCTCGGTGAGCAGCTCGACCGAGCCGGCCGTCCAGTCGACCTGGTCCGTCGGCTCGTCCACGTGCAGGGTCTTCGGCAGGACGCCGTGGCGCATCGCCTGCACCATCTTGATGACACCGGCGACACCGGAAGCGGCCTGCGTGTGCCCGATGTTCGACTTCACCGTGCCCAGGCGCAGCGGCTGCCCCGGGGCACGCCCCTGCCCGTACGTGGCGAGCAGTGCCTGCGCCTCGATCGGGTCGCCGAGGCGGGTCCCCGTGCCGTGGCCCTCCACGACGTCCACGTCGGCCGACGTGAGCCGCGCGTCGGCCAGCGCCTGTCGGATCAGCCGCTGCTGGGAGGGGCCGTGCGGCGCCGTGAGGCCGTTGCTCGCACCGTCCTGGTTGACGGCGCTGCCGCGCACGACGGCCAGGACCCGGTGTCCCTTGCGCCGCGCGTCGGAGAGCCGTTCGAGGAGGAGCACGGCGACGCCCTCGCCCCAGGCGAGGCCGTCCGCCGCCGAGGCGAACCCCTTGGTCCGGCCGTCCGCGGCCATGGCCTGCTGACGGCTGAACTCGATGAACGCCCCGGGTGTCGCGAGGACGGCCACGCCGCCGACGAGGGCGGTCGAGCAGTCGCCGTTCCGCAGGGCCTTCAGGGCGAGGTGCAGGGCGACGAGCGACGAGGAGCACGCCGTGTCCACGGTCACGGCGGGTCCCTCCAGGCCGAGGGAGTACGCGATGCGCCCGGAGGCGACGGCGGAGGAGTTGCCGGTGACGACGTATCCGCCGGTGCCTTCGGGAGCGACCCGGATGTCCGGCGCGTAGTCCTGGTATCCACAGCCCACGTACACGCCGACGTCGGTGCCGCGGACCGACGCGGGGTCGATGCCGGCCCGCTCGAAGACCTCCCAGGAGGCTTCGAGGAGCTGCCGCTGCTGCGGGTCCATGGCGAGGGCCTCGCGGGGCGAGATCCCGAAGAACCCCGCGTCGAAGCCGGCGGCGTCGTCGAGGAACGCGGCGTTGCGGACGTACGTCGTGCCCTTCCGCCCGGGCTCCGGGTCGTAGAGGGAGTCGATGTCCCAGCCCCGCTCCTCCGGTACGTCGGAGACGAGATCCTTGCCCGCGGCGACGGCGTCCCAGAGGTCCTCGGGGGACCGGATACCGCCCGCGAAACGGCAGCTCATGCCGACGATCGCCATGGGCTCCTGCCGACGGTCGGCAAGGCGGCGACTCTCTTCACGGAGTTCTTGGTTCTCCTTCAGAGAGGCGCGCAGAGCGTCCACCAACTGCTCGTTGGAACTCGTCATCTGGGTGTGGTCTTCCGCTCGTGGATGGGGTTGTGGGCGTGTGGGGGCGCAGGTGTGGGTGGGGGGGGGCGACCTGCGTCAGGTGGTGCGGGGGCCGAGGGCCATGCGGATCAGGGCCTCGGCGTCGAGGTCGTCGATCGACGCCGCCGGCTCCTGCTCCGCGTCGGGGCCCGCGGTGGCGCCGTCCGGGCCGCCGGGTACGGGCTCGGGCTCGATGCCGGTGAGGCGCAGGACCGTGTCGAGGACGCCCGCGTCCCGCAGCCGGTCGAGAGGCAGCTCGGCCAGGGCCCGGCGTACCCGCCCCTCCCAGTCGGTGGGGGCCGGTTCGGCCGGCGCGAGGTACTCCTGATGGAGGTGCTCGGCGAGCGCGGCGGGCGTCGGGTGGTCGAAGACCGTGGTGGCGGGGAGCCGGCTGCCGACCGCCGCCGAGAGCTGGTTACGGAGCTGCACGGCCGTCAGCGAGTCGAAACCGAGCTCGGTGAAGGCCCGGCCGGGAGCCACCCGGTCGGGGGAGGAATGACCGAGTACGGCGGCCGCGTGCGTACGGACGAGGGTGAGGAGCGCGGGCCGGTGCTCGGGTGCCGGGAGCGCGGCGATCGCGGCCAGCGCCGACGACTGCCCGGCGCGCGCCGACGCGGCGTCGCCGGGAGCCGGGGCGCCGGCGGGCGCGACGGGCGCGGCGAGCGCCTGCCGGGCCTCCGGGACACCGTCGATCAGGAGGCTGGGGCGGGAGACCGTGAACGCGGGCGCGAACCTCTCCCAGTCCACGTCGGCCACGGCGACGAAGGTCTCGTCGTGGCGCAGGGCCTTGGCCAGCTCGTCCAGGGCGCGGTCGGGGCTCATCGGGCGGATGCCGCGCCTCTGCCAGTACGCGTCGTCTGCGCCCCGGCCCATGCCGTCGCCCGCCCAGAGTCCCCAGGCGACCGAGGTCGCGGTCTCGCCACGGGCACGGCGCCGGGCGGCGAGGGCGTCGAGGTGGGCGTTGGCCGCCGCGTAGACACCCTGACCGCCGCTGCCCCAGACCCCGGCGTTGGAGGAGTACAGGACGAAGGCGTCCAGGGGAGTGTCGCGGAGCAGGTCGTCGAGCACCTGCGCGCCGCGGGTCTTCGCGCCCAGGATGCGGGCGATGTCCTCGGGACCGGTGACGTCGAGCGGGTCACCGCCCGGCGCTCCGGCGGTGTGGAGGACGGCGGTGAGGGGGGTGTCGGTGGGGATGGTGTCGAGGAGGGTGCGCATGGCGTCGGGGTCGGCGACGTCGCAGGCGGCGACAGTGACACGCGAGCCCAATGTGCGGAGTTCGTCGGCGAGTCGGGTGGCTTCGGGGGCCTGCTCGCCGCTGCGGCTGACGAGGAGGAGGTGTTCGGCTCCGTGGTGGGCCATCCAGCGGGCGGCGTGGCTGCCGAGGGCTCCGGTGCCTCCGGTGATGAGGACGGTGCCGTGGGGCTGCCAGTCGCGGGTGGGCCGGCGTCCGTGGAGGGGTGCGCGGGCGAGACGGCGGGCGTGGAGTCCGGTGGCGCGGATGGCGATCTGGTCCTCGCCGGTGTTGCCGGTGAGGGCGGTGGCGAGGTGGGCGAGGGCAGCCGCGTCGGGCTGGGCGGGGAGGTCGACGAGACCGGCCCAGCGTTCGGGGTGTTCGAGGGCGACGACGCGGCCGAGGCCCCAGAGCATGGCCTGGTCGGGGTCGGCGGGGGAGTCGTGGCGCCCGAGGGAGACGGCGCCCCGGGTGACACACCACAGAGGCGCCTTGATTCCGGCGTCGCCCAGCGCCTGCACCCAGGCGACGAGGGGCGTGAGTCCGTCGAAGAGTGAGATGACACCGGTGAATCCGTCACCGGCCGTCAGCCCGGCGAGCCGGGCGGCGAGGGCCTCGCGGTCGTCGTCCGCCCCGGTTTCCAGCACCTCCACGTCCGCCCCGGCGGCCTTCAGCGTGTCCAGCAGCTCGGCGTCGGGCCGGCCCTCGGCGGCGACGAGCCACCGGCCGGACAGGTCCGCCTGGCCGGCGGTCGTCAGCGGCTTCCACTCGACGCGGTAGCGCCAGTCGTCGGCGGCGCTGGTGGGAGCGGAGTCCTGGAGCCAGTAGCGCTCGGTCTGGAAGGCGTACGTGGGCAGGTCGGGGCGGGAGGCGGCGGCGGGGAGGAAGGAGTCCCAGTCGATGGGCAGGCCGTTGGCCCAGGCTTCGGCGAGGGAGCTGACGAGGCTGTCCTGGCCTCCGTGGTCGCGGCGGAGGGTGGCGAGGCCGGTGACGGTGTCGGGGAGGGCCATGGTGAGGACGGGGTGGGCGCTGACCTCGACGAAGTGGGTGAAGCCCTGCTCTGTGGCGAGCGTTTCCACGGCGGGGGCGAAGCCGACGCGGTGGCGGAGGTTGCGATACCAGTAAGCCCCGTCGAGGGCGGGTTCGGTGATCCAGGCGCCTTCGAGGGTCGAGAAGAACGGCACTCGGGGAGCTTGGGGAGTCAGACCCGCGAGGACCTCGGAGAGCTCCTTCTCGATGGTCTCGACCTGCTGACTGTGGGAGGCGTAGTCGACGGGGATGATCCGGGCGCGGATCCCGTCGGCCTCGCAGACGCGGGCGAGCTCTTCGATCTGGGCCGGGTCGCCGGAGACGACGGTGGCGGTAGGTCCGTTGACCGCTGCCACCGACAACCCGTCGAAGGTCACCAGCCGTTCGAGGACTGCGCTCTCGCTGAGGGCGAGGGAGAGCATGCCGCCCTTGCCTGCGAGGTGTGCGGCGATGGACTTGCTGCGCAGGGTGACGACGCGGGCGGCGTCGTCGAGGGTGAGGGCTCCGGCGACGTACGCGGCGGCGATCTCGCCCTGGGAGTGTCCGATGACGGCCTGGGGGGTGATGCCGTGGTGCTGCCAGACGCGGGCGAGGGAGACCATGACGGCGAAGGTGACGGGCTGGACGACGTCGACCCGGTCCAGGGTGGGCGCGCCGGGCGTCTGCCGGACGACGGCTTCGAGTGACCAGTCGACGTACGGGGTGAATGCGGTCTCGCACTCGGTCATGGCGGTGGCGAACTCCTTGGATGTGTCGAGGAGTTCGGCGCCCATCCCGGCCCACTGGGTTCCTTGGCCCGGGAAGACGAACGCCACCCGACCCACGGCGGAGGCCGTGCCGCGTATCAGCCCTTCCGGCATCCGGAGCGCGTCCCGCAGGGCCTCCCGGCTGTCGCCGATCGCGACCGCTCGGTGCTCCATCGCCGTGCGCCCGTCGAGCAGCGCACGGGCCGCCCCGGCCGCATCCAGGTCCGCACGGGTGTCCGCGTAGGCGGCGAGTCGTCCGATCTGGGCGTCGAGGGCGGCCGGGGTCTTCGCGGACACCATCCACGGCACCACACCCGCCGACGGCTCGGCGGCCGGGGTGTCTTCGGCGGCCCGGGCCTCCTCCAGTACGACATGCGCGTTCGTCCCGCTGATGCCGAAGGAAGAGACCGCCGCCCGCCGCAGGCTGCCGTCGCCCTTCTCCGGCCACGCCATGGCCTCGGTCAGCAGCTCGACCGTGCCCGCAGTCCAGTCGATCTGGTCCGACGGCTCGTCCACGTGCAGGGTCTTCGGCAGCAGCCCGTGGCGCATCGCCTGCACCATCTTGATGACGCCGGCGACACCGGCGGCCGCCTGGGTGTGTCCGATGTTCGACTTCAACGCGCCCAGCCGCAAGGGCTGTGCGTCGCTGCGCTCCCGGCCGTACGTGGCGATGAGGGCCTGGGCCTCGATCGGGTCGCCGAGGCGTGTGCCCGTGCCGTGGGCCTCGACGACGTCCACGTCACCCGGGGTGAGCCGGGCATCGGCCAGGGCCCGCCGGATCACGCGCTGCTGCGACGGCCCGTTCGGAGCCGTGAGGCCGTTGCTCGCGCCGTCCTGGTTGACCGCGCTGCCCCGAACCACGGCGAGCACCCGGTGACCGTTGCGCCGCGCGTCCGACAGACGCTCCACCAGCAGGACGCCGGCGCCCTCCGCCGGACCGAAGCCGTCCGCCGAGGTGGCGAAGGCCTTCGAGCGGCCGTCTGCGGCAAGGCCGCGCTGCCGGCTGAACTGCACGAAGAGGTCCGCGTTGGGCATGACCGTGACGCCGCCGGCGAGGGCCATGTCGCACTCGCCCTTGCGCAGGGCCTGTACGGCGAGGTGCAGGGCGACCAGCGACGACGAGCAGGCCGTGTCCACCGTCAGAGCCGGTCCGTCCGTACCGAGGACGTACGCGATACGGCCGGACAGGAAGCCCAGCGCCGCGCCGCTGACCAGGTGGCCTTCCAGCTCCGGCGACTGCACGGCCGTGGTCTGGCCCGAGGTGTAGCCGGTGTGCCAGCCGCCGACGAAGACGCCGAGCCCGCTGCCCTTCAGGGTCGTCGGGTCGATGCCCGCGTGCTCGATCGCCTCCCACGCGGTGGTGAGGGACAGGCGCTGCTGGGGGTCCATGGCGAGGGCCTCGCGCGGCGAGATCCCGAAGAAGTCGGCGTCGAACTCGCCCGCGTCGTGCAGGAATCCGCCGGACCGGCAGTACGTCCTGCCGGACGCGTCCGGGTCCGGGTCGTACAGGCCCTCGACGTCCCAGCCGCGGTCCTGCGGGAACTCCGAGATCGCGTCCCCGTCCCCGGCCACCAGCCGCCACAGGTCCTCCGGCGAGGCGACACCGCCCGGCAGGCGGCAGGCCATGCCCACGATCGCCACTGGCTCGTGCGTGCGTCCCTCGATCTCGCGCAGACGCCTGGTGTTCTGCTGCAGCTCGGCGGTGACGCGCTTGAGATAGTCGCGGAGCTTGTCTTCGTTGTTCGCCATGGCTCCCGTTCTCGCCTGTCCGTTCCGTGTGTGAGGGGCTGGTGGTGCCGGTGGTGTCAGTGCTGTGAGTGGGTGGGTCAGGCCAGGTCAGGAGTCGGAGTCGCCCAGCTCCCTGTCGATGAAGGAGAAGAGGTCGTCGTCGGACGCCTCGTCCAGGTCGGGGGCGTCGTCGTCGCCGAGGGCCGCGGCCAGCGCCCTGAGCCGGGCGGCGAGCTCCGGGCGGCCGCCGGCAGAGGGCGCGAGGGAGGCGAGTACCCCTTCCAGCCGGTCGAGTTCGGCGAGGGCCGCCGTCGTCTGCCGGTCCGTCGCGGGCGCGGCCCCCTCGGATCCGGATCCGGATCCGTCCGTCCAGGCCCCGCCCGCCGCAGCGGCGAGTTCGCCGAGCAGGTGCCCGGCGAGCTCCCCGGGGGTGGGGTGGTCGAAGACGAGGGTGGCCGGGAGCCGCAGTCCGGTGGCGGCGTTGAGACGGTTGCGGAGTTCGACGGCGGTGAGGGAGTCGAAGCCGGTGTCGCGGAACGCCCGCTCGGTGTCGACCCGGCTCGGGGTGCCGTGTCCCAGGACGGTCGCCACGTGCGTACGGACGAGGTCCCGCAGGTGCGCGGCCCGGTCGTCCGGCGTCATCGCGGCGAGCCGCCCGCCGAGGTCCGTGTCGCCCTCGGCGGGGCCGCCGGCGGCGGTCCTGCGCCGGGCGGCCGGCGTGGCGCCGGGCCGCGACCCGCGGGTGAGCCCGCTGAGCAGCGGCGCCAGCATGCCGTCCCTCTCCTGGACGCGGAGCGCGGCGACGTCCAGGGCGATCGGGACGAGCGCCGGGTCGTCGCGGCGCATCGCCGCGTCCAGGAGGGACAGGGTCAGCTCGCTGTCCATGGGCGTCGCCCCGGAACGGGCGAGCCGCGAGCGGTCGGTGTCGCTGAGCCCGCCGGTCATGCCGCTGTTCTCGGCCCAGAGGCCCCAGCCGAGGGAGAGGGCGGGGAGTCCGGCTGCCCGGCGGCGTGAGGCGAGGGCGTCGAGGGTGGCGTTGGCCGCCGCGTACGCGCCCTGGCCGGCGCCACCGAAGACGGCGGCGGCGGAGGAGAACATGACGAACGCGGACAGGTCGTATGCGGACGTCGAGGTCAGCTCGTCGAGGAGGAAAGCGGCGTCGACCTTGGGACGCAGGACGTGCTCCACGTCCTGCGTCGTCATCGACGGCACGGTTCCGTCCGACAGAACGCCCGCCGTGTGGACGACAGCGGTCAGCGGGTGCTCGGCCGGAATCCCGGCCAGTACGCCGGTCAGGCCTTCCCTGTCCGCGACATCGCAGGCGGCCACCGACACCACGGCCCCGAGACCCTCCAGCTCGGTCACCAACTCCGTCGCCCCGGGGGCGTCCGGGCCGCGACGGCTCACGAGCAGCAGGCGCCGCACACCCCACTCGCTCACCACATGGCGCGCCACGATGCCACCCAGCGCGCCGGTGCCGCCGGTCAGCAGGACCGTTCCCTCCGGGTCGAGCCCCGACGGCATGGTGAGGACGACCTTGCCCGTGTGACGGGCCTGGCTGACGTGCCGGAAGGCGTCGCGGGCGCGGCGGACGTCCCAAGTGGTGACGGGCAGGTGCCGGAGCACCCCGCTCTCGAAGAGAGCGAGTACCTCGGCGAGCATCTCGCCGATCCGCTCCGGCCCCGCCTCGCCGAGGTCGAAGGCGCGGTAGCCGACACCGGGGTGGTCGGCGGCGACCTTCTCCGGGTCGCGTACGTCGGTCTTGCCCATCTCCACGAAGCGGCCGCCCGGTCCGAGCAGGCTCAGCGAGGCGTCGACGAACTCGCGGGCGAGCGAGTTCAGGACGACGTCCATGCCGGCTCCGCCGGACGTGGTGCGGAACGCGTCCTCGAAGTCGAGGGTCCGGGACGAGGCGATGTGCGCGTCGTCCAGGCCGAGGCGGCGCAGGGCCGCCCACTTCCCGGGGCTCGCCGTGCCGTGGACCTCCACGCCCCAGTGCCGGGCGAGCTGCACGGCGGCCATGCCCACGCCACCGGCGGCGGAGTGGACGAGCAGGCGCTCGCCGGGCTTGACGTCCGCCAGGTCGCGCAGGGCGTAGACGGCCGTCAGGAACACCACCGGTACGGAAGCGGCCTGGGCGAACGTCCACCCCTCGGGCATCCGCGCCACGGTCCGCGCGTCGGCGACGACGACCGGGGCGTACGCGCCGGACAGCAGGCCCATGACACGGTCGCCGGGGGCGAGGTGCGTGACGCCGGGGCCGGTCGCGGTGACCACACCGGCGCCCTCGGTGCCCATCAGCGCCGGGTCGGGGTACATGCCGAGGGCGATCAGGACGTCGCGGAAGTTGAGACCGGTGGCGCGTACGGCGATGCGGACCTGGCCCGGGGCGAGCTGCTCCGGGGCGAGGGCATCGGCGTCGCCGGGCGCCGCCGTGAGGCTCTCCAGGCTGCCGTCCGCACCGGGCTCCAGACGCCAGAGGGCCGGAGCGGCGGGAAGCGGCAGAGCGGCGAGGCCGTCGGCCGCGGCGGGCGCGGAGGCCCGTGCCAGCCGGGGTACGAGGAGCGCGCCGCCCCGCACGGCGAGCTGCGGCTCGCCGGAGCCGAGGGCGGTCGCGAGGCTCTCGGCGATGGTCTCGCCGTCGCCGTCGCCGTCGCCGTCGATGTCGATGTCGGCGTCGATGTCGAGCAGGACGAACCGGCCCGGGCTCTCCGTCTGCGCGGACCGGCCCAGGCCCCATACGGCGGCCTGTCCCGTCGACCGCAGCCCGTCGCCGGAGCGGGCGGCGACCGCGTCGCGGGTCACGAGCACGAGACGCGCGTCGGTGAACCGGTCGTCGGCGAGCCACGCCTGCATCAGCGCCAGCGACCCGTGCAGGGCCTCGCGGACCTGCTCCGGCCCACCGGGGCCGGGAGCGGGGCAGGCCACCAGGACGGTCGTCGGGGCCGGGGTCTCGCCCCGGTCGACGGCCTGAGCCAGAGCGGCGAGGTCCGGGAAGGGAAGGACGTCGGTGCCACCGGCGCGCAGCGCCGCGGCGAGGCCGTCGGCATCGCCGCCGCCCAGCACGACCGTGCCGGGCAGGAGCGCCTGCGCGGCACCGCCGTCCCAAGCGGTCCACTCCAGGACGTGCAGCGCGTCCGGCGTCGGGTCGCTGATGGCTGCCAACTGCGCGGGGTCGACGGGAAGCACCGTGAGGGAGTCCGCGGCGAACACCGGCTGCCCGGTGGCGTCGGACGCGCTCAGGGACACCGTGTCCGGCCCGGTCGGGGCCAGCCTCACCCGGAGGGCGGTGGCGCCGACCGCGTACAGGGAGATCCCGCTCCAGGCGAACGGCAGGCGTGTGCCCTCGCCGAACGCCCCGCCCGCGCCGGCCGCCTGCACCCCGGCGTCGAGCAGCGCCGGGTGGAGACCGAACCGCGCGCCCTCGGCGCCGGCGACCTCGGCCGGCAGGGCCACGTCGGCGAACACCTCGTCGCCGCGCCGCCATACGCCGCGGACTCCCTGGAAGAGGGGGCCGTAGCCGTAGCCGCTCGCCGCGAAGCGCTCGTACAGACCGTCCACGTCCACCGTTTCGGCGCCCGGCGGGGGCCAGGCCTCCGTGTCGGCGACGGGAAGGGTGCGCTGCGAACGGGCCGCCAGCACACCGGTGGCGTGCCGCGTCCACTCCGCCTCGCCCGGCGCGTCCTCGGGGTGCGCGTAGAGGCCGAAGGTACGGCGGCCGGACTCGTCGCTCGCGCCGACGGACAGCTGCACGCGGACCGCGCCGCGACGGGGCAGGACGAGCGGAGCGTCGAGGGTGAGCTCCTCGACCAGATCGCAGCCGACCTGGTCCCCGGCCCGGAACGCCAGCTCCACGAACGCCGTTCCCGGCAGCAGCACGGTGCCGGACACCGCGTGGTCGGCCAGCCAGGGATGCGTACGGAGGGAAAGGCTCCCCGTGAGCAGGCAGCCGTCGGAGTCCGCGAGCGGGACGGCCGCGCCGAGCAGCGGGTGCTCGGCCGCCCCGAGACCGGCGGAGGTGATGTCACCGACGGCGGAGAGGTCGGGCTGCGGCCAGTAGCGCTCGGTCTGGAAGGCGTACGTCGGGAGGTCGGGGTGGTGGCCGGCCGTGGCGGGGAGGAGGGAACTCCAGTCGATGGGAAGGCCGTTGGCCCAGGCTTCGGCGAGGGAGGTGACGAGGCGGTCCCGGCCGCCCTGGTCGCGGCGGAGGGTGGCGAGGCCGGTGACGGTGTCGGGGAGGGCCATGGTGAGGACGGGGTGGGCGCTGACCTCGACGAAGTGGGTGAAGCCTTCGTCCGTGGCGAGGGTTTCGACGGCGGGGGCGAAGCCGACGCGGTGGCGGAGGTTGCGGTACCAGTACGCGCCATCCAGGGCGGGCTCGGTGATCCAGCCGCCGTCGAGCGTCGAGAAGAACGGTACGCGCGGCGTCTGGGGGGCGAGTCCGGCGAGGACCTCGGAGAGTTCCTTCTCGATGATCTCGACGTGGGCGCTGTGGGAGGCGTAGTCGACGGGGATGATCCGCGCGCGGACCCCGTCGGCCTCGCAGACGCGGGCAAGCTCTTCGATTTGTGCGGGGTCACCCGACACCACCGTGGCGGTGGGCCCGTTGACCGCTGCCACGGACAGCCCGTCGAAGGCGCCCAGTCGTTCCAGGACGGCGTCCTCGCTGAGGGCGAGGGAGAGCATGCCGCCCTTGCCTGCGAGGTGTGCGGCGATCGACTTGCTGCGCAGGGCCACGACACGGGCGGCGTCGTCCAGGCTCAGCGCGCCGGCGATGTACGCGGCGGCGATCTCACCCTGGGAGTGTCCGATGACGGCCTGCGGGGTCACGCCGTGGTGCTGCCAGACGCGGGCGAGGGAGACCATGACGGCGAAGGTGACGGGCTGGACGACGTCGACCCGCTCCAGGGTGGGCGCACCCTCGCTCTGCCGGACGACGGCCTCAAGGGACCAGTCCACGTACGGAGCGAGCGCAGCCTCGCACTCGGCCATCCCCGCCGCGAACTCCTCCGACACATCGAGTAGTTCGGCGCCCATCCCGGCCCACTGCGTCCCCTGCCCCGGGAACACGAACGCCACCCGACCCACACCCGACGTCACACTCCGGACCAGCCCCTCGGGCGCGTCCAGCGCCCCCGCGAAGTCCTCGCGTCCGGCGCCGATCGCGACTGCGCGGTGCTCGAACTCCGCACGTCCGCCGGCCAGTACGCGTGCCACGGAACCCGCGTTCAGATCCGTACGGCTGTCCGCGTACGAGGCGAGCCGCGCGATCTGCGCGTCCAGCGCGGCCGGGGTTTTCGCGGACACCAGCCACGGCACCACACCCGCCGACGGCCCGTCGCCCGGGGCGCCCAGCGACTCGGCGGCCGGGGCCTCCTCCAGTAAGACATGCGCGTTCGTGCCGCTGATGCCGAAGGAAGAGACCGCTGCCCGGCGCCGTCCGCCGTCGCCCTTCTCCGGCCAGTCCATGGCCTCGGTGAGGAGTTCGACCGTGCCTGCCGACCAGTCGATCTGGTCCGAGGGCCTGTCCACGTGGAGTGTCTTCGGCAGGATGCCGTGGCGCATCGCCTGGACCATCTTGATGATGCCGGAGACACCGGCGGCGGCCTGCGTGTGCCCGATGTTGGACTTCAACGACCCGAGCCTCAAGGGCTGTTCGCCGTCCCGGCCCTGCCCGTAGGTGGCGATGAGGGCCTGGGCCTCGATCGGGTCGCCGAGTCGTGTGCCCGTGCCGTGGGCTTCGACGACGTCCACGTCGCCGGTCGTCAGGCGGGCGTCGGCGAGCGCCCGCCGGATCACCCGCTGCTGCGACGGCCCGTTCGGAGCCGTAAGGCCATTGCTCGCACCGTCCTGGTTGACCGCGCTGCCACGCACGACCGCAAGGACCCGGTGGCCGTTGCGGCGCGCGTCCGAGAGGCGCTCGACGAGGAGCATGCCGACGCCCTCCGCCGGGCCGAACCCGTCCGCCGACGCGGCGAACGCCTTCGACCGGCCGTCCTCCGCGAGCCCGCGCTGCCGGCTGAACTCCACGAACGTCGTGGGCGTCGACATGACCGTCACGCCGCCGGCGAGCGCCAGCCCGCACTCGCCCTTGCGCAGGGCCTGCAGGGCGAGGTGCAGGGCGACCAGCGAGGACGAGCAGGCCGTGTCGACCGTGACCGCCGGGCCCTCCAAGCCGAGCGTGTACGAGACGCGGCCCGACATGATGCTGGCGGCGTTGCCCGTACCGACGTAGCCCTCCAGGTCCTCGGCGGTGTTGCGGAGGAGCGGCTCGTAGTGGGGGCCGTTGGTGCCCGCGAAGACGCCGACCTGCTGTCCCCGCAGGGAGGTCGGGTCGATCCCGGCGTCCTCGACGGCCTCCCAGGAGGTTTCGAGGAGGAGGCGCTGCTGCGGGTCCATGGCGAGGGCCTCGCGCGGCGAGATCCCGAAGAAGTCGGCGTCGAACTCGCCCGCGTCGTCCAGGAATCCGCCGGCGCGGCAGTACGTCCGCCCGGACGCGTCCGGGTCCGGGTCGTACAGGCCCTCCACGTCCCAGCCGCGGTCCTGCGGGAAGCCGGAGATCGCGTCCCCGCCCCCCGCCACCAGCCGCCAGAGATCGTCCGGCGAGGCGACACCGCCCGGCAGACGGCAGGCCATGCCGACGATCGCGACCGGCTCGTCGACGGCGCCGCTGTCCACGGGTGCCGGCTCGGCGCCACCGGCCTGCTCGCCGAGGATCTCCGTGAGGAGGAACTCCGCGAGTGTCCGGGGGGTCGGGTAGTCGAAGACGAGGGTGGCCGGGAGGGCCAGGCCGGTGGCGTTCTTGAGGCGGTTGCGGAGCTCGACCGCCGTCAGCGAGTCGAAGCCGAGGTCACGGAAAGCCCGCCCGGTGTCGACGGCCTCCGGGGAGGGGTGGTTGAGGACCACGGCGAGGTGCTCGCGGACCAACTCCTGTATGCGGTGCTGCTGTTCGGCGGCGGTGAGGCCGGCGAGCTCGCGGCTCAGGTGCGTGTCGTCGGTGGTCGTCGTCTGCTGCTCGTCGAGTGCGCGGCGCGCCTCGGGCAGGTCGGCGAGGAGGGTGCTCGGCCGGGCCGTGGTGAAACCGGGCGCGAAGCTCGACCAGTCGACGTCGGCGATCGTCACGGCGGTGTCGCCGTGGCCGAGCGCGGTGTCCAGGGCGGTGAGCGCCGTCGCGGGGGCGAGGGGCCGCAGGCCGAGGCGGCGCAGCCGCTCGCCGGTCGTCCCTTCGGTGACGCGGCTGCCCTCCCAGGGGCTCCAGGCCACGGAGGTCACAGTGGGGCCTTCGGCCCGGTGCCGGCCGGCGAGGGCGTCGAGGTACGCGGTACCGGCGGCGTACGCGCCCTGACCTGCGCCGCCCCAGATCGCGGCGACGGAGGAGAAGAGGACGAGGGCGGGCGTACGGTGTCCGGGCCCTGCGGTCGCCGCGGCCTCCCGCAGCAGGTGGTCCAGGTGCAGCGCGGCGGTGGCCTTCGCGGTCACGACGCGGGCGAGGGCGTCCGGGTCGGTCGCGGTCAGCGGGTCGGATTCGACCGTGGGCGGCAGGTGGAGCACGGCGCCGAGCGGGTGCTCGTCGGGGACGGCGGCCAGCAGTCGGGCCGTCGCGTCCGCGTCCGTGAGGTCGCAGGTCACGACGGTGGCCGCCGCGCCCAGGTCCGCGAGTTCGGCGACGAGTCCGGCGAGGTCCGCGTCGGCGGTGTCGGAGGGGTCGGAGGGGTCGGTATGGAGGAGGAGGTGTGCCGCTCCGTCCCGGGCCAGCCGGCGGGCGGCCTCGGCGGCCGCCGGCTCGTCGGCGCCGGTGACGAGCACGGTGCCGTCGGCCCGCCACCACGGCGAGGCCGTGCCGTGGGCGGCGAGGGGGGCGCGGACCAGACGGCGGGCGAGCAGCCCGGACGCGCGTACGGCGACCTGGTCCTCGCCCGTACCGCCGGCGAGGACCATCGCCATCCGGTCCAGGGCCGCCGGGTCGGCGTCCGAGGGCAGGTCGATCAGTCCGCCCCACCGCTCGGGGTGCTCCAGGGCGGCGACCCGGCCCATGCCCCACACCATGGCCTGGGCGGGGGAGATGACGTGGTCGGCCCGGCCGACGGACACCGCGCCGCGGGTGACGCACCACAGCGGGGCGCCGACGCCGGTGTCCGCCAGTGCCTGCACCAGAGTGAGGGTGGCGCCGGTGCCCCGCGTGAAGGGGGCGGGGTGACCGGGGTGGCCGCGCTCGTCCCACGCAAGGAGCGAGAGGACGCCGTCGACGGCTCCACCGGCCGCCGCCAGGACCTCGTCCAGCGCCTCCGCGAGCCGCTGCCGGTCGCCCAGCGCGGACACGTCCAGCTGTACGGGCTCGGCGCCGGCGCCGGACAGCGCGGCGAGCACCGGGGCCGCCTCGGAGGAGCGGTCCTCGGGGGTGACGACGAGCCAGCGCCCGGAGAGCACGGTCGGCTCGCCGGTCGTGAGGCGCTTCCAGTCGATGCGGTAGCGCCAGGAGTCCTGGACGGAGCCCTGGACGGCGGGGGAGTCGTGGAGCCAGTAGTGGCGGCGCTGGAAGGCGTACGTGGGCAGGTCGGGGTGGGAGGTGACGGCGGGGAGGAGGGAGTCCCAGCCGATGGGCAGGCCGTGGGCCCACGCCTCGGCGAGCGACGCGACCAGACGCTCCTGGCCGCCCTCGTCGCGGCGGAGGGTGGCGAGGCCGGTGACGGTGTCGGGGAGGGCCATGGTGAGGACGGGGTGGGCGCTGACCTCGACGAAGTGGGTGAAGTTCTCTTCCGCGGCGAGCATCTCGACGGCGGGGGCGAAGCCGACGCGGTGGCGGAGGTTGCGGTACCAGTAGGTGCCGTCGAGGGCGGGTTCGGTGATCCAGGTGCCGTCGAGCGTCGAGAAGAACGGCACCCGCGGCGCCTGCGGGGTGAGCCCGGCGAGGACCTCCGCCAGCTCGTCCTCGATGATCTCGACCTGCTGACTGTGGGAGGCGTAGTCGACGGGGATGATCCGCGCACGAATCCCATCGGCCTCGCAGACGCGGGCGAGTTCCTCGATCTGTATCGGGTCGCCGGAGACGACGGTGGCGGTCGGTCCGTTGACGGCCGCGACGGAGAGTTCGTCGTACCCGGCCAGTCGCTCCAGGACGGCGTCCTCGCTCAGCGCGAGGGAGAGCATGCCGCCCTTCCCCGCGAGGTGCGCGGCGATCGACTTGCTGCGCAGGGCCACGACACGGGCGGCATCGTCCAGGCTCAGCGCACCGGCGACGTACGCGGCGGCGATCTCGCCCTGGGAGTGCCCGACGACGGCCTGCGGCGTCACACCGTGGTGCTGCCACACCCGGGCGAGGGAGACCATGACGGCGAAGGTGACGGGCTGGACGACGTCGACCCGCTCCAGCGTGGGCGCGCCGGGCGCCTGCCGGACGACGGCCTCAAGCGACCAATCCACATACGGAGCGAGCGCGGCCTCGCACTCGGCCATCCCCGCCGCGAACTCCTCCGACACATCGAGGAGTTCAGCACCCATCCCGGCCCACTGCGTGCCCTGCCCCGGGAACACGAACGCCACCCGGCCCAGGTCGGAGGCCGTGCCGCGTATCAGCCCTTCCGGATCGGTCAAGGTCTGTGCGAGGCCGTCCCGACCGGCACCGATCGCGACGGCCCGGTGCTCGAACTCCGCACGCCCACCGGCCAGTACGCGCGCCACCGCAACCGCGTCGACGTCCGTACGACCGTCCGCGTACGAGGCGAGGCGCCCGATCTGCGCGTCCAGCGCGGCCGGGGTCTTCGCGGACACCAGCCACGGCACCACACCGCCGACGGCCGACGGCCCGTCAGCCGGGGCGCCCAGCGACTCGACGTCCGGGGCCTCCTCCAGCACCACGTGCGCGTTCGTCCCGCTCACGCCGAACGACGAGACCGCCGCCCGCCGCAGGCTGCCGTCGCCCTTCTCCGGCCACGCCATGGCCTCGGTCAGCAGCTCGACCGCGCCCGCCGACCAGTCCACCTGGTCCGACGGCTTCTCCACGTGGAGTGTCTTCGGCAGGACGCCGTGGCGCATCGCCTGCACCATCTTGATGACGCCGGAGACACCGGCGGCCGCCTGCGTGTGCCCGATGTTCGACTTCAACGATCCCAACCGCAGCGGCTGTTCGCCGTCCCTGCCCTGCCCATAGGTGGCGATGAGGGCCTGGGCCTCGATCGGGTCGCCGAGGCGTGTGCCCGTGCCGTGGGCCTCGACGACGTCCACGTCGCCGGTCGTCAGGCGGGCGTCGGCGAGCGCCCGCCGGATCACGCGCTGCTGCGACGGCCCGTTCGGAGCCGTAAGACCGCTGCTCGCACCGTCCTGGTTGACGGCGGTGCCCCGGACCACGGCGAGCACGCGGTGACCCTTGCGGCGCGCGTCCGGCAGGCGCTCGACGAGGAGGACGCCGACGCCCTCGGACCAGCTCGTGCCGTCCGCCGTCGACGAGAAGGACTTCGACCGGCCGTCCGGGGCCAGTCCGCGCTGCCGGCTGAACTCCACGAAGGTGCTGGGCGTCGACATGACCGTGACGCCGCCGGCGAGGGCCATGTCGCACTCGCCCTTGCGCAGGGCCTGTACGGCGAGGTGCAGGGCGACCAGCGAGGACGAGCAGGCCGTGTCGACCGTGACCGCCGGGCCCTCCAGGCCCATCGTGTACGCGACCCGGCCCGAGGCGACGCTGCCGGAGTTGCCGGTGCCGAGGTACCCCTCGATGCCCTCCGGGACGTCGGTGAGCCGCGTGGCGTAGTCGTGGTACATCACGCCGGTGAAGACGCCGACCGACGTGCCGCGCGCGGTCGCCGCCGGGATCCCGGCGTGCTCGAACGCCTCCCAGGACGCCTCCAGGAGGAGCCGCTGCTGCGGGTCCATGGCGAGGGCCTCGCGCGGCGAGATCCCGAAGAAGTCGGCATCGAACTCGCCCGCCTCGTAAAGGAATCCGGCCTCGCGGGCGTAGGTCTTGCCCGTCGCCTCCGGGTCCGGGTCGTAGAGGCCCTCGACGTCCCAGCCGCGGTCCTGCGGGAACTCCGAGATCGCGTCCTCGCCACCCGCCACCAGCCGCCACAGGTCCTCCGGCGAGGCGACACCGCCCGGCAGGCGGCAGGCCATGCCCACGATCGCCACCGGCTCGCCCGCCTTCGCCTCCAGCTCGCGGAGGCGGCCGCGGGCCTCGTGGAGGTCCGCCGTGGCCCGACGCAGGTAGTCGAGGTACTTCTCTTCGTTCACCGTGGACACGCTGTCCCCTTGAGTTCCTGGAGGCGCCCGAGGCGCGCATGACGTGATTCGAGTCGAGGTGCCCGGGACGGGGTCCGGGCGGGAGGCGACCGTGCGGCAGGGATCAGTCCGTGCGGGGGTCCTGGTCGAGGAGGCCGAAGAGTTCCTCGGCCGAGGCGGTCATGAAGTCCGGCACTCCCGCGCCGCCCTCACTCCCGCTCCCGCTCCCGCCCCCGAACCAGGCCGGGTCTTCGGCCATGACCCCGGACGCATCCGGGGTTCCGGACCCGGCTGCGATCCCCTCCTCGCCCGTGACCATCGAGCGCAGTGACCGCAGCTGCTCCAGGACCTCTTCGCTCCCGGGGGCGCCCGAGAGGCCCGTCAGCACCAAGGTGCCTTCCAGGCGGGTGAGTTGCGCCAGGAGCGCGTCCGTGTCGGCGACGCTCCGGGAGGTCGCGGTCCCGGCCTCGGTGGCTACGTCTTCGGTGGCTTCGTCTTCGGCTGCGCGCGGCAGTTCGGCGTCCAGGTGGGCGGCGAGTGCGGCCGGGCTCGGGTGGTCGAAGACCAGGGTCGCCGGGAGGGCGAGGCCGCCGGCGGAGTTGAGGCGGTTGCGGAGTTCGACCGCGGTGAGGGAGTCGAAGCCGAGGTCGAGGAAGCCCCGTTCGGCGTCGATCCGGTGGCCGCGGGCGTGGCCGAGTACCTCGGAGACCTCGCCGACGACGAACTCCAGGAGCAGGCGCTGCCGTGCGGGCCCGTCCACGGCGGCGGCCCGTTCGGCGAGCGTGGCCGCGGCCGGGGCGGCCTGGCCGGGGCCGGTCTCCGTTCCCGGAGTCCCCGGCGTCGCCGTGGCGGAGGCCGCGGACGGCCGGGGCCGGACAGTCCCGGTGCCGACGACGTCCCGGAAGAGCGCGGGGATCCCGGCCGGGTCGTTCCCGGCCGCGTCGTGCAGTCCGGCGGCGTCGAGGCGCAGGGGCAGCAGGACCGGGAACCGGCCGTCGCGGAGGGCGGCGTCGAGGAGCGCGGTGCCCTCCGCGTCGCTGATCCCGCCGATGCCCGCGCGGCTCATCCGGCGCAGGTCCGCCTGGCCGAGTCCGCCGGTCATGCCGCTGTTCTCGGCCCAGAGGCCCCAGCCGAGGGAGAGGGCGGGGAGTCCGGCTGCCCGGCGGCGTGAGGCGAGGGCGTCGAGGGTGGCGTTGGCTGCCGCGTACGCGCCCTGGCCGGCGCCACCGAAGACGGCGGCGGCGGAGGAGAACATGACGAACGCGGACAGGTCGTATGCGGACGTCGAGGTCAGCTCGTCGAGGAGGAAAGCGGCGTCGACCTTGGGACGCAGGACGTGCTCCACGTCCTGCGTCGTCATCGACGGCACGGTTCCGTCCGACAGGACTCCCGCCGTGTGGACGACAGCGGTCAGCGGGTGCTCGGCCGGAATCCCGGCCAGTACGCCGGTCAGGCCTTCGCGGTCGGCTACGTCGCAGGCGGCTACCGACACCACGGCCCCGAGACCCTCCAGCTCGGTCACCAACTCCGTCGCCCCGGGGGCGTCCGGGCCGCGACGGCTCACGAGCAGCAGACGCCGCACACCCCACTCGCTCACCACATGGCGCGCCACGATGCCACCCAGCGCGCCGGTGCCGCCGGTCAGCAGGACCGTTCCCTCCGAGTTGAGGCCCTCCGGGTCGAGCCCCGGCACGTCGGCGCCCGGCTCGGGGCGGACGGAGGCCAGGCGGGCCAGCCGGACGGTGCCGTCGTACAGGGCGAGCTGGGGCTCGTCGCGCAGCCCGGCATCGGAGAGCACCGACGGAAGGGTCCGGTACGACGGGGCGTCGTCGGCCAGGTCGAGCAGGCCGAACCGGCCGGGGTTCTCGGTCTGCGCGGACCGCACGAGACCCCAGGCGGCCGCGTGCGACAGGTCCTCGCCGCCGTCGTCGGCGCGGGGCCCCTCGGGGTCGCGGACCGCACCGCGGGTGACCAGGACCAGCCGGGCGTCCGCGAGGTGTTCGTCGGCGAGCCACGCCTGGAGCAGCTCCAGGGTGCGGCCCACCGTGCCCCGTACGCTCGCCGCGCCGCCGTCGGCGGGGCCCGCGGGCAGCGGGGCCAGGACGGTACGGGGCGCCGGGGCGCCCGCCGCCACGTCCCGGGTCAGCGCGGCCAGGTCGGGGTAGACCCCGACCTCGACGCCCGCGGACTCCAGGGCGGCGGCGACCTTCAGCTCGTCCTTGCCCAGGACGGCCGTCGGCCCGTACAGGCCGGTGTACCCGTCCTGTACGCCGGCGGAGGTCAGGGCGTACGGACGCCAGGCCACCCGGTGCATCAGCCCGCCGACGCGGCTCGCCGCCGCCTGGCCGGCGGAGACCGGGCGCAGCGTGAGGCGTTCCACGGAGACCAGCGGGCGTCCTTCGCCGTCCGTCAGGGACAGCGAGACGGCGTCCTTCCCCGCGGGTGCGAGGCGGACCCGGGCCGCCGAGGCACCGGCCGCGTGCACGGTGACACCGCTCCAGTGGAACGGGACGCGTACGCGCTCGGGTTCGTCGACGAGCCCGCCGACCGCGATGGCGTGCAGCGACGCGTCGAGCAGGGCGGGGTGGATGCCGTAGCGGGCCGCCGCAGCCGCGTTCGCAGCCGCGTGCGCGGGCGCGTCCGCCGGCAGGGCGATGTCGGCGAGGACCTCGCCCTCGTACCACCACACCGCGCTCAGCCCCTGGAACAGCGGACCGAAGGCGAGGCCGTTGCCGTGGAGCCGCTCGTACAGGCCGTCGAGCGGAATCTCTTCGGAGCCCTGCGGCGGCCACACGGCCACACGGTCGGACTCGGCGGACCGCTCGGGCCCGTCGGTGGCCAGCACGCCGGTCGCGTGGCAGGACCACGGGGTACCGGCGGGCGCGTCGGCGATCCGGGAGTGGAGGGACACGGGCCGCGCTCCGTCATCGGCGGGCTCCCCGACCGTCACCCGCAGCTCGACGCCGTCGCGCTCGGGCAGGACCAGCGGCTCGCGCAGGGTCAGCTCCCGTACGTCGCGCAGTCCTGCGGACTCGGCGGCGTGGGCGGCCAGTTCGACCATCGCGGTGCCGGGGAGCAGGACGCTTCCCAGTACGGCGTGGTCCGCGAGCCACGGGTGGGTGCGCAGCGAGAGACGGCCGGTGAGCAGCAGGCCGTCCCGGTCCGGGAGGCTGACCACGGCGCCGAGCAGCGGGTGGTCGGCGGTGCCGAGTCCGAGCCCGGCGGTGTCCGCGGCGGTGTCGTCCGCCGGGGCGTCCAGCCAGTAGCGGTCACGCCGGAAGGCGTACGTGGGCAGGTCCACGCGGCGCGCCCCGGATCCGGCGAACCAGGCGTGCCAGTCGGGTCCGGTGCCGTGCGCGTGCGCCCTGCCGAGGGCGTCCGCGACGGTCTCGGTCTCCGGCCTCTTGCGGCGCAGCAGCGCCACGAGCAGAGGCCGGGGAGCGTCGGAGCCGGAGCCGGAGTCGGCGCCGAGGCCGTCGGCGGCCATGGCGGTGAGGACCCCGTCGGGGCCCAGCTCCAGGCAGGTCCGCACGCCGAGGTCGCGCAGGACGCGGACGCCGTCGTGGAAGCGGACGGTGCCGCGGACGTGCCGCACCCAGTACTCGGGGTCGCACAGGTCGTCCGGCTCCGCGGCCCGGCCGGTGACGTTAGAGACCACGGTCAGGGAGGGGCGCCGGAACTCCACCGTCTCCAAGACGGCACGGAACCCGTCGAGCATGGCGTCCATGTGCGCGGAGTGGAAGGCGTGGCTCACCCGCAGCGCGCGGGTCCTGCGGCCGAGACCGGACCAGTGCGCCTCCGCCTCCCGCGCCGCGTCGGCGTCGCCGGACAGGACGGCCGCCTGCGGGCCGTTGACGGCGGCGACGTCGAGGCGGCCCGCGTACCGCTCCTCCTCTGTCTCCAGCCAGGCGCGGATCTCGTCCTCCGCGGCCTGGACGGCGAGCATCGCGCCGCCGGCGGGCAGCTCCTGCATGAGCCGGCCGCGGGCGGCGACCAGGCGTGCGGCGTCGGCGAGCGAGAACACCCCGGCGACGTGCGCGGCGGCGATCTCGCCGACCGAGTGGCCGAGCAGCGCGGCCGGCCGTATGCCCCAGCTCTCGACGAGCCGGAACAGCGCGACCTCCAGGGCGAACAGCGCGCACTGCGTGTACCCGGTCTCGTCGAGCAGCGCGGCCTCCGCACTGCCCTCGGAGGCGAACATCACGTCGAGCAGGGACAGTTCGAGGTGACCGTCGAGGTGGGCGCAGATCTCGTCGAGCGCCCGGGCGAAGACGGGGTACCGGTCGTACAGCTCACGGCCGGCGCCGGGGCGCTGACTGCCCTGGCCGGTGAAGAGGAACGCGGTGGAGCCGTCCCGGGCGGTGTCCTGGTGGACGTGGGCCGAGGTGCCGCCTCCGGCCAGCGTGGCCAGTCCGTCCAGGAACCCGTCCCGGTCGGCGGCGGTCACGGCGGCGCGATGGGCGAAGGCGGTACGGCTGGTGGCGAGCGCGTACCCGACGTCCCGCAGACCGGCGGGGTCGCTGCCGACGTCGCTACCGGTGCCGCTCAGCCAGGCATGCAGAGCAGCGGCCTGGCCGCGCAGCGACTGCTCGTCCTTGGCGGACAGCACCCAGGGCAGGTGCCCGCCAGCCACGTCGGCCACCTCGACTGCATCCGGCGCATCGGGCGCCTGCTCCAGCACCACGTGGGCGTTCGTCCCGCTGATGCCGAACGAGGAGACGGCGGCCCGGCGCGGACCGGTGCCGGCCGGCCAGTCGACCGGCTCGGTGACGAGGGCCAGGCCACTGTTCGCCCAGTCGACGTGCGGGCTCGGCTCGTCGGCGTGCAAGGTCTTCGGCAGGGTGCCGTGGCGCATCGCGAGGACCATCTTGATGATGCCCGCCGCACCGGCCGCGGCCTGGGTGTGCCCGATGTTGGACTTCACGGAGCCGATGGCGAGCGGACGTTCCGCGGGCCGCTCCTTCCCGTACGTGGCCTGCAGCCCCTGGGCCTCGATGGGGTCGCCGAGAGCGGTGCCCGTGCCGTGCGTCTCGACGGCGTCGATGTCGCCGGGCGTCAGCCGGGCGTCGGCCAGCGCCTGCCGGATCACCCGCTGCTGCGAGGGGCCGTTGGGCGCGGTCAGACCGTTGCTGGCACCGTCCTGGTTGACGGCGGTGCCGCGGACCAGGGCGAGCACCGGGTGTCCGTTGCGTCGCGCGTCCGAGAGCCGCTCCACGAGCAGCAGCCCGACGCCCTCCGCCGCGCCGAACCCGTCGGCGTCCGCGGAGAAGGCCTTGCTCCGGCCGTCCGGGGCGAGCGCCCGCTGCCGGCTGAACTCCACGAACATGTGCGGAGTCGCCATCATCGCCACGCCACCGGCGAGCGCCATCGTGCACTCGCCGCCGCGCAGCGCCCGCACCGCCAGGTGCAGGGCCGTCAGCGAGGACGAGCAGGCGGTGTCGACGGTCGTCGCCGGGCCCTCGAGACCGAAGGTGTACGCGATGCGGCCGGACGCGACGCTGGCGGTGGTGCCGGTCAGCAGGTAACCCTCGACGCCACGCGGGGCGTTGGGGACGCGGGACGCGTAATCCTGGTAGGAGAGGCCGATGAAGACACCGGTGCTGCTGCCGCGCAGCGAGCCCGGCTCGATGCCGGCCCGCTCGAACGCCTCCCAGGACGTCTCCAGGAGCAACCGCTGCTGCGGGTCCATGGCGAGCGCCTCGCGCGGCGAGACACCGAAGAACTCCGCGTCGAACTCGGCCGAGTCGTGCAGGAACCCGCCCTCGCGGACGTACGCCCTGCCGAGCGCGTCCGGGTCCGCGTCGAACAGACCGTCCAGGTCCCAGCCGCGGTCGGCCGGGAACGGAGTGATGCCCTCGCCGCCCTCGGACAGCATCCGCCACAGATCCTCCGGGCTGCGGACGCCACCGGGGTAGCGGCAGCTCATCGCGACGATCGCGATCGGATCGGTGTCGGCATCGCCCGGGCCCGCGACCGACGTCCCAGTGTCCGCCGCCGTCTCCTCCTCGCCGAGGAACTCGGCACGGAGCAGGGCCGCGAGGGCCAGCGGCGTCGGGTGGTCGAAGACGAGCGTCGCGGGCAGCTGGAGCCCGGTCGCCCGGGTCAGCCGGTTGCGGAGTTCGACACCGGCGAGCGAGTCGAAGCCGATGTCCTTGAAGGCCCGGCTGCTGTCGACGTCCTCCGGTGAGCGCATCCGGAGCACGGCGGCGGCCTGCGCCCGTACGAGACCGAGGAGGATCTCCGTACGCTCGCCGGGAGCCGCGGCGGCCAGCCGCTCGGCCAGGGGGTTCCCGCCCGCGGACGGGTTCCCGCCCTGCCCGGCCGTGGCGCTCTCCCGCGCGTCGATGATGCGCCGCACCTCGGGCAGCTCCTCGACCAGGGGCTGCGGGCGGCCGGAGGAGTACGCGAGGTAGAAGCGGTCCCAGTCGATGTCCGCGACGGTGATCGCGGTCTCGTCCCGGCCGAGCACGGACTCCAGTGCGGCCAGGGCGAGTTCCGGGTCCATGCCGGGCACACCGTGGCGGCGCAGTCGCTCGGCCACTCCGTCACCGGCGGCCATGCCGCCGCCGTCCCACGGCCCCCAGGCCACCGAGACGGCGGTCCGGCCGCCGGCCCGGCGGCGGGCGGCGAGGGCGTCGAGGTAGGCGTTGTGCGGGGCGTAGTTGCCCTGACCGGGGATGCCCAGGGTGCTCGACACCGAGGAGAAGAGCACGAACGCGTCGAGGTCGAGGTCCTGCGTGAGCTCGTCGAGCACCGCGGCACCGACAGCCTTCGCGCGGTGGGCCCGCTCGATCTGCGCGGCGGTCAACGTGTCCACGACGCCGTCGTCGAGCGCTCCGGCGGTGTGGAGGACGGCGGTGAGGGGGGTGTCGGTGGGGATGGTGCCGAGGAGGGTGCGCATGGCGTCGAGGTCGGCGACGTCGCAGGCGGCGACAGTGACATGCGAGCCCAATGTGCGCAGTTCGTCGGCGAGTCGGACGGCGCCGGGGGCCTGCTCCCCACTGCGGCTGACGAGAAGCAGATGCTCGGCTCCGAGGTGGGCCATCCAGCGGGCGGCGTGGCTGCCGAGGGCCCCGGTGCCTCCGGTGATGAGGACGGTGCCGTGGGGCTGCCAGTCGCGGGAGGGCCGGCGTCCGTGGAGGGGTGCGCGGGCGAGACGGCGGGCGTGGAGCCCGGTGGCGCGTACGGCGACCTGGTCCTCGCCCGTGCGGCCGGCGAGAACCACGAGCATGTGGGCCAGAGCGGTCTGGTCGGCGTCCGCGGGGAGGTCGACGAGACCGGCCCAGCGTTCGGGGTGTTCGAGGGCGACGACGCGGCCGAGGCCCCAGAGCATGGCCTGGTCGGGGTCGGCGGGGGAGTCGTGGCGCCCGAGGGAGACCGCACCTCGGGTGACACACCACAGAGGCGCGCCGATCCCGGCGTCACCGAGCGCCTGCACCCACGCCACCTGCGACACGAGTCCGTCGAGGAGCGAGACGACACCGGTGAATCCGTCACCGGCCGTCACTCCGGCGAGCCGGGCGGCGAGGGCCTCGCGATCGTCGTCCGCCCCGGCCGCCAGCACCTCCACCCGGGCGCCGGCGTCGACGAGCGAGGTGAGCACGGCGGCAGCCTGCGAGGAGTGGTCCTCGGGGGTGACGGCGAGCCAGCGACCGGACAGTCCGGCGCGCGCGGTCTCCTCGGTGACCGCGAGCCGCTTCCACTCGACGCGGTAGCGCCAGTCGTCGGCGGTGGTGAGGGGGGCGGGCGTGTTCTGGAGCCAGTAACGCTCGGTCTGGAAGGCGTACGTCGGGACGCCGGGGCGCCGGCCGGTGGTGGCGGGGAGGAGCGGGCTCCAGTCGACGGGGAGGCCGTTGGCCCACGCCTCGGCGAGGGACGCGACCAGACGCTCCTGGCCGCCCTCGTCGCGGCGGAGGGTGGCGAGGCCGGTGACGGTGTCGGGGAGGGCCATGGTGAGGACGGGGTGGGCGCTGACCTCGACGAAGTGGGTGAAGTTCTCTTCCGCGGCGAGCATCTCGACGGCGGGGGCGAAGCCGACGCGGTGGCGGAGGTTGCGGTACCAGTAGGTGCCGTCGAGGGCGGGTTCGGTGATCCAGGCGCCGTCGAGCGTCGAGAAGAACGGCACCTGCGGCGCCTGCGGGGTGAGCCCGGCGAGAACCTCGGCGAGCTCGTCCTCGATGATCTCGACCTGCTGACTGTGGGAGGCGTAGTCGACGGGGATGATCCGCGCACGGACCCCGTCGGCCTTGCACGCCTGCGCAAGCTCCTCGATCTGTACGGGGTCACCCGACACCACCGTGGCGGCAGGTCCGTTCACGGCGGCGACCGACAACCGGTCTAAGGCGCCCAGTCGCTCCAGAACCGCAGACTCACCCAGCGCGAGGGAGAGCATGCCGCCCTTGCCCGCGAGGTGTGCGGCGATGGACTGGCTGCGCAGGGTGACGACACGCGCGGCGTCGTCCAGGCTCAAGGCTCCGGCGACGTATGCGGCGGCGATCTCACCCTGGGAGTGTCCGATGACGGCCTGCGGGGTCACGCCGTGGTGCTGCCACACCCGTGCCAGGGAGACCATGACGGCGAAGGTGACGGGCTGGACGACGTCGACCCGCTCCAGCGAGGGCGCGCCGGGCACCTGCCGGACGACGGCCTCAAGCGACCAATCCACATACGGAGCGAGCGCGGCCTCGCACTCGGCCATCCCCGCCGCGAACTCCTCCGACACATCGAGGAGTTCAGCACCCATCCCGGCCCACTGCGTCCCCTGCCCGGGGAACACGAACGCCACCCGACCCACACCGGAGGCCACACCCCGGACCAGGCCCTCAGGAGCGCCCAGCGCCCCCGCGAGCTCGTCCCGTCCGGCGCCGACCGCGACGGCCCGGTGCTCGAACTCCGCACGCCCACCGGCCAGTACACGCGCGACCGCACCCGCACCGACGTCCGTACGACCGTCCGCGTACGAGGCGAGGCGCCCGATCTGCGCGTCCAGCGCGGCCGGGGTCTTCGCGGACACCACCCACGGCACCACGCCACCGCCGGCCGACGGCCCGTCGCCCTCCGCTGCCTCGACAGCCGGGGCCTCCTCCAGTACGACATGCGCGTTCGTCCCGCTGATGCCGAAGGAAGAGACCGCCGCCCGCCGCAGTCCGCCATCGCCCTTCTCCGGCCAGTCCACGGCCTCGGTGAGGAGTTCGACCGCGCCCGCCGTCCAGTCGATCTGGTCCGACGGCTCGTCCACGTGCAGCGTCTTGGGCAGCAGCCCGTGGCGCATCGCCTGGACCATCTTGATGACGCCGGAGACACCGGCGGCGGCCTGGGTGTGTCCGATGTTGGACTTCAACGACCCGAGCCTCAAAGGCTGTTCGCCGTCCCGGCCCTGCCCGTACGTGGCGATGAGGGCCTGGGCCTCGATCGGGTCGCCGAGTCGCGTGCCCGTGCCGTGCGCCTCGACGACGTCCACGTCACCCGGCGTGAGCCGGGCATCGGCCAGCGCCCGCCGGATCACGCGCTGCTGCGACGGCCCGTTCGGAGCCGTAAGGCCATTGCTCGCGCCGTCCTGGTTGACCGCGCTGCCACGCACGACCGCAAGCACCTGGTGTCCGTTGCGGCGCGCGTCCGAAAGGCGCTCGACGAGGAGGACGCCGACGCCCTCGGACCAGCTGGTGCCGTCCGCCGACGCGGCGAACGCCTTCGACCGGCCGTCCCCGGCCAGGCCGCGCTGCCGGCTGAACTCCACGAACATCCCGGGCGTGGGCATCACGGCCACGCCGCCGGCGAGGGCCATGTCGACCTCGCCCTTGCGCAGGGCCTGCACGGCGAGGTGCAGGGCTACCAGCGACGACGAACACGCCGTGTCCACGGTCAGGGCGGGGCCTTCCAGGCCCAGCGTGTACGCGACGCGGCCCGACATCACACTGGCCGTGTTGCCGGTCAGCAGGTAGCCGTCGAGGCCTTCCCCGCCGTCCCGCAGGCTCGGCCCGTACTCGTGGGTCATCGCCCCGGTGAAGACGCCGACCTGCCGTCCCCGCAGGGAAGTCGGGTCGATCCCGGCGTCCTCGACGGCCTCCCAGGAGGTTTCGAGGAGGAGACGCTGCTGCGGATCCATGGCGAGGGCCTCGCGCGGAGAGATCCCGAAGAACGCCGCGTCGAAACCGGCGACGTTCTCGATGAACCCGCCCTCGCGGACGTACGACGTACCGGCGTGCTCGGGGTCCGGGTGGTACAGCCCCTCCACGTCCCACCCGCGGTCCTGCGGGAAGTCCGAGATCGCGTCCCCGCCCCCGGCCACCAGCCGCCACAGGTCGTCCGGCGAGGCGACACCGCCCGGCAGGCGGCACGCCATGCCCACGATCGCCACCGGCTCGTCGACGGCACCGGCCACCGCCGCCACCGGAGCCGACTCGGCCCCGGACCCGACCCCGGCCCCCCGCTTCCCCAGGGCCTCTCCGCGCATCTCGACGAGCAGCTGCTCCGCGAGCGTCTCGGGGGTGGGAAAGTCGAAGACCATGGACGGCGCCATCCGTACGCCGAACGCGGCGTTGATCCGGTTGCGCAGGTCCACACCGGTCAGGGAGGTGCAACCGGCCTCACGGAAGGTCCGGTCGACCTCGACCCGGCCCCCGGACGCGTACCCCAGCACCTGGGCCGTCTGCGCCCGGACCTTGTCCAGGATCACGCGCAGCTGCTCGTCCCGGTCTAGCGCCGCCGGCTCGGCGGCCTCCGGGCGGAGCACGGCGGGCCGGACCGGCAGTTCGGCCGCGGGGGCGAGCTCCTCGATCTCGCCCAGCCAGTAGCGCTCGGTCTGGAAGGCGTACGTCGGGAGGTCGGGGTGCCGGCCGGTCGCGGGGGGGAGGAGCGGGCTCCAGTCGATCGCGAGGCCGTTGGCCCATGCTTCGGCGAAGGAGGTGACGAGGCGGTCCTGGCCGCCGTTGTCACGCCGCAGGGTCGCCAGACCGGTGACGGTCTCCGGCAGAGCCATGGTGAGGACGGGGTGGGCGCTGACCTCGACGAAGTGGGTGAAGCCCTCGTCCGTGGCCAGCGTTTCGACGGTGGGGGCGAAGCCGACGCGGTGGCGGAGGTTGCGGTACCAGTAACCGCCGTCCAAGACCGGCTCGGTGATCCAGGCGCCGTCGAGCGTCGAGAAGAACGGCACCTGCGGCGCCTGCGGGGTGAGCCCGGCGAGGACCTCCGCGAGCTCGTCCTCGATGATCTCGACCTGCTGACTGTGGGAGGCGTAGTCGACGGGGATGATCCGCGCACGGACCCCGTCGGCCTTGCACGCCTGCGCAAGCTCCTCGATCTGTACGGGGTCACCCGACACCACCGTGGCGGCAGGTCCGTTCACGGCGGCGACCGACAACCGGTCTAAGGCGCCCAGTCGCTCCAGAACCGCAGACTCACCCAGCGCGAGGGAGAGCATGCCGCCCTTGCCCGCGAGGTGTGCGGCGATGGACTGGCTGCGCAGGGTGACGACACGCGCGGCGTCGTCCAGGCTCAAGGCTCCGGCGACGTATGCGGCGGCGATCTCACCCTGGGAGTGTCCGATGACGGCCTGCGGGGTCACGCCGTGGTGCTGCCAGACGCGGGCGAGGGAGACCATGACGGCGAAGGTGACGGGCTGGACGACGTCGACCCGCTCCAGGGTGGGCGCGCCGGGCGCCTGCCGGACGACGGCTTCGAGCGACCAGTCCACGTACGGGGCGAGCGCGGCTTCGCATTCGGCCATCGAGGCGGCGAACTCTTCGGAAGAACCCAGGAGTTCGGCGCCCATCCCGGCCCACTGCGTGCCCTGCCCGGGGAACACGAACGCCACCCGGCCCATGCCGGAGGCCGTGCCGCGTATCAGCCCTTCCGGATCGGCCAAGGTCTGTACGAGGCCGTCCCATCCGGCACCGATCGCGACGGCCCGGTGCTCGAACTCCGCACGCCCACCGGCCAGTACGCGCGCGACCGCACCCGCATCGACGTCCGTACGGCTGCCCGCGTACGAGGCGAGGCGCCCGATCTGCGCGTCCAGCGCGGCCGGGGTCTTCGCGGACACCACCCACGGCACCACACCGCCGACGGCCGACGGCCCGTCGCCCTCCGCTGCCTCGACGTCCGGGGCCTCCTCCAGCACCACGTGCGCGTTCGTCCCGCCCATGCCGAACGAGGACACGCCGACGACCATCCGCTGTCCGTCGCGCTCCGGCTCCCACGGCAGGTACGCCGTGTTCACCCTGAGGTTCAGTTCCTCGAAGGGGATCGCCGGGTTCGGGGTCTCGTAGTTCAGGCTGGCGGGCAGCGCGCGGCCCTGGAGCGCCAGGACGGCCTTGATGAAGCCGGCGATCCCGGCCGCGCCCTCCAGGTGCCCGATGTTCGTCTTGACCGAGCCGACGAGGAGCGGCTGTCCGGCCGGGCGGCCGGTGCCGAGGGCGGCGCCGAGCGCCGCGGCCTCGATCGGGTCGCCCACGGGGGTGCCCGTGCCGTGCAGCTCGACGTACCGCACGTCGGCCGGCGCGGTCCCGGCCTGCGCGTGGGCCTCCCGGAGCACCGCCTCCTGCGCCTGCGCGTCGGGGGCCGTCATGCCCTTGGCGGCACCGCCGTTGTTGACGGCGCTGCCCCGGATCACGGCGAGCACCGGGTCGCCGTCGGCGATCGCCCGGGAGAGCCGCTTCAGGACGACGAAACCGCCGCCCTCACCGCGTACGTAGCCGTTCGCGCGCGCGTCGAAGGTGTAGGCGCGGCCGTCGGGGGAGAGACCGCCGAACTTGCTCGCGCCGATGGTGCTGTCCGGCACCAGGTTGAGCGAGACGCCGCCGGCGAGCGCGAGCTCGGACTCGCCCCGCCGGAGGCTCTCGCACGCCAGGTGGACGGCGACGAGCGACGACGACTGGCCGGAGTCGACGACCAGGCTCGGGCCGCGGAGCCCGAGCGTGTACGAGAGCCGGTTCGCGATGATGCCCCGGTGGAGGCCGGTGACGGTGTGCGGGGTGATCGCGGCGGCACCCTGCCGGTGCTTCAGGGTGGCGTAGTCGTCCCAGATGGCGCCGGCGAAGACGCCGGTACGGGTGCCGGCGAGTGAGGACGGGTCGAGCCCGGCGCGCTCCAGGGCCTCCCAGCCCAGCTCCAGGGCGAGCCGCTGCTGCGGGTCCATCTCCGCGGCCTCGCGGGGCGAGATGCCGAAGAAGGCCGCGTCGAACCGGTCGACGTCCTCGACGAACCCGCCCCACCGGCTGTTCATGCGGCCGGGGGAGGAGCGGTCCGGGTCGTAGAAGTCGCCCGCGTTCCAGCGGTCCGCGGGGATGTCGGTCACGGCCTGGCCGCCCGCCGTCAGGAGCTCCCAGAACTCTCCCGGGTCCCGGGCGCCGGGCACCCGGCAGGAGATGCCGACGACGGCGACGGGTTCCGCTGTGCCGTGCGCGGAACCGGCGTCGTTCGACACGGACACGAATTCCTCGGACTCACTCTTGGACACTGTCGACATCTCTCCACGAATCAATTCGGCGCGCACATCACCGGTGGGAAGCAGGAGAGAAGGAGTGCTCCGCATGATCAGAGCCGGCAGGGGGCAACCCCCGTCGGACCCGCACTCCCCCCATGTCCCACGCTGCCGCCCCAGGGCCCTGTCACCGGTGTTCTCGCGCCGGTCCTGGTAATTCCGGCTGAAGACATCCGGCTCCGTTTCCGGAAGCCGCGCTTTCACCCAACCTCAGGGCACCCCCCCTATGCTCCCCCTACGTTCCCCCTATACCTGGCGTAGACCCCAGGCCACGGGAGTCCGGCAGGGTCGCGGACCCCCCTTGTCGGGGCGCCGGGGGGTGGTGTCCGCCGCATGCGCGGTCCCCATGGTGTCGTGTCGACTCACGCTCTATACCAATGGTGGGGAAATCCACGCCAGGTAAAGGGAGGGGTAACAGCCGTTCCCGGGGGAATGGCTTGATTTCATCCCCGACATGACATAGTTCGGCCCCGACGGCGGGAGTGGCCGACGAGCAGCGACCTCAACCCGACCCCACCGGAGGCGCGTTGGAGGGTCTTCGCGCAGCAAGCCTCCCGGCCCCTCCAATACCACTCCGCCGCACCTCACTTGGGGGAAGGCGACCCTGAGCCGGCCCTCCCGCCCTCTTCCGCTCACCCCTCACCCCGCCCTCTCGGCCCGCTCCCAACTCCCGTACGGAAAGCCGTCACTACGTCAACTCGCTCTCCTGTCAGGCGACGGACCGTGAGGTATGGTCCGTGCCAAGTCCATTGACCACGGCAGCCAGGGAGGGGATCGTTCATGGCAGTGCGCGACTCCATACCGAGACGAGCGGATCGCGACGTCCTCCGCCGCGAATTAGGGCAGAACTTCCTCCAGGACGACAGAGCCGTGCGCAATCTCGTCCGGCAGGTCGAGGGAGACGGGAGACACGTTCTCGAAATCGGCCCCGGAAAGGGCGCGATCACCGAGGAGCTGCTCCACTCCTTCGACACCGTGACGGCCGTGGAGATGGACCCGCACTGGGCCGCGCACATACGGAGGAAGTTCGACCGGGAAAAGGTCACCGTATTCCAAGGAGATTTCCTCGACTTCCGTTTTCCGCGCGAGATCGACACCGTCGTCGGAAACGTCCCCTTCGGTATCACGACCCAGATCCTCCGGCGTCTCCTGGAATCGACGAACTGGCAGTCGGCGGCCCTGATCGTGCAGTGGGAGGTCGCCCGTAAACGCGCCGGTCGCAGCGGCGGATCGCTGCTCACGACCTCCTGGGCCCCCTGGTACGAGTTCACGCTCCACGACCGCGTCCGCGCCACGTCGTTCCGTCCGATGCCCAGCGTCGACGGCGGCATCCTGACGATCAGACGGCGCCCCCGGCCCCTGCTGCCGGAGAGCGCGAGCCGCGCCTTCCAGCAGTTCGCCGAAGCCGTCTTCACCGGACCCGGACGCGGCCTCGCCGAGATCCTCCGGCGCCACATCCCCAAACGGACCTACCGGTCCCTCGCCGACCGCCACGGAATTCCGGACGGCGGACTGCCGAAGGACCTGACCCTCACCCAATGGATCGCCCTTTTCCAGGCCTCCCAGCCGGGGTACGCACCGGGAGCGACCGGCGCGCGCATGCCCGCCCAGGGCGGCGGCGGCAGGGAGTACGAGCCGGAGGCGAACAGGACCCGTTCCACGTCTGCCAGGCCCGACCGGACACCCCCCGCGACGCCCGAGGGCCGCAGATTCGGCCCCACGCGCGGCGGCGACCCCTGCGCTCCCCGCGCACAGGTCCGCCAGACGAAGGGACGCCAGGGCGCGCGAGGCTCGTCGTACGGACGCCGCACGGGCAGATAACCGCCCCGCAGCCCCGCACACAGCCCCGCCACTCCCCTCCCGCCATGTGCGAGCGGGAGGGGAACGGGTGAGACCGCCGAGACGAGCACGAGATACGGATCAGGCACAGGTCAGGAGCTTTCCGGTCGACCCCGGCCCCTGCCCCGCCCCTGCTCGGTCCCGGTGGAGCTCCGTACGACCCGCCCCCGGCCGCGCCGCGCCTGCGGCACCCCCCGACGGCTCGCGGAGGCCCGCCCGCCCGGGTGACCGGCCCCTGCCCTGGCCGACCCGAGCGATCCGGCCGCGCCGCCCCCCGCACCGGCGAGGGCACCGTCGGCCGTACCGCCGGTCAGCTCCCACAGCGACGCCCACTGCCCGGGCTTGAGGTCTTTCGGCAGCGCGTGCGGCGAGATCTCGTTCCGCAGCAGCCACGCCGCCAGATCCCGCTGCGAGATCCGCCCGGTACGCCGCAGGATCTCCTTCAGCCCGTTCCCCCTGCCGGTGAACACCTGGCGTACGAAGTCCTGGTACGTCTTCACCTGGCCCACGAGCGGCGCCGACCGCCGCCGGATCACCAGGACCCCACCGTCCACGCCCGGCATCGGGCGGAAGGCGCGCGCGGGGACCCGGGAGTGCAGATCGAACTCGTACCAGGGCGCCCAGCCGGCCGTCAGCAGGGTCGACCCGCCGACGCCGGCCCTGCGCCGGGCGACCTCCCACTGGACGAGGAGGACGGCCGTGTGCCAGTGCTGGGCGTCGAGCAGCCGCCGCATGATCGCCGTCGTCAGGTGGAAGGGGACGTTACCGACGACCACGTGCGGGTTGCGCGGCAGCGGGTAGTGCAGGAAGTCGTGGTGCACCACGGTCACGTGACCGGGGGTACGGACACCGAGGCGCTGCGCCCGCCGGCCGTCGAGCTCGACGGCGGTGATCGGCCTGCCGTGCCTGCTCAGCGGGAGGGTCAGGGCGCCGTCACCCGGACCGATCTCCAGTATCGGACCCTTGGTCCTGGCCACCAGGCCGTCGATCTCGTCGATCACGGACCGGTCGACGAGGAAGTTCTGGCCGAGCTCGTGTCGGCCGCCCTGCGGGGAATATGGCATGAGTCTGCTCCGCGAAACCGTTCGGAGCCGGGGCAGCACGAAGAGCCGCACCGGCGGGACCCGGAAGCGGAGGGCCTGAACGAACGCGAGAGCGCGAGTACCGACGCAGGAATGCGAGGACGCGCGGAGAGTGAGACGCGTGAAGAGGGGCCCGCCGCTAGGAGCGGCGCAGCCTCATGTAACGGGCCTGAGCGTGGCAGAACTGCATGGCGCCAGAGTAACACCGCCGGAAACCGACCCCGTTGACGTTTCCCGGCGTCCCCGACAACGAACAGGCAGGAGACTCCGATGCCGCGCCAGCCGGTCGGGTTCTTGTCCGGGTAATGCCGATCACAGCATTTCCCTACGTGTACGATTAGTAACTCTTAGTGAGGGGTGGGAAGTGAGCGAAGCGGCATCGGTCATCCCGGTTGTCTCGTATGCGCGTGTCTCCGTCGACACGGCCAAGGACGGTCACGGCGTCGAGGATCAACACAAGGTGAACGGTGAGACGGCGGCCCGTCTCGGCTGGACGATCGTGCACCGCTACGCAGACAACGACCTGTCGGCGGCCAAGGCGTCGGTGGTGCGTCCGGACTTCGAGGCCATGGTCAAGGCGCTGAAGTCGGGCCACATGCCCGACGGACAGCCTGTGCAGGGCGTCATCGTGGTCGCGGACGACCGGCTTGCGCGCCTGGCGGGCGACTACGAACGGTTCGTGGACGCGATCACGTACGAAGAAGGCCGGCTCTACGCCGACGCCAAGGGGTCGAAGAACCTCTATAGCGAGGACGTGGAGTCCATGGGGCTCTTCGGCGTCGTCATCTCCAAGATGGAGGTGCGCAAGATGCAGCGGCGTGCGCGCCGCTCGCACCGCGCTCGCGCGGAGTCAGGTATCCCGGCTGGTGGCAAGCGTCCGTTCGGCTGGCAGGTCGACAAGCTCACGCTGGAGCCCGAGGAAGCGGCGTGGTTGGCGAAGGCCGCCCGCGAGGTGATCGCGGGCAGGTCCCTGCACTCCATCCTCCGCGAGTGGCGGGAGCGCGGCGTTCGCACGATCAACGGCAAGGATTGGGCGAGCCGCTCACTCAAGCTCGCGCTGTGGAACCCTCGGCTGTGCGGCTGGCGGAAGCACAACGGTGAGTTGGTTCGCGATGCCAACGGCGTTCCGGTTACGGGTCTCTGGGAGTCCGTCATCACGCCCAAGGAGTGGATGGCCATCGACGCCATCTTCTCGGCCCGCGTCGGTCCCAACGTGAAGGCTGACGGATCGGTCACGGACTATCGCACCCCGTCGTATCTGCTGACGGGAATCCTCCGGTGCGGAAAGCCTTGCGCTGACGGTCAGATCTGCAACTCGCCCCTTAGGGCAACCGCGCGAGCCGACCTCTCTGGGGGGTATCTCTACCAGTGTCCCAGCAAGGAGATGGGCGGATGCGGCGGTACCGGACGGAACGGCGCCAAGATCGATGAGTTCATCACGGAAGCCGTACTCGCGAAGCTGGAGGAGAGGGCTGCCAGGGCGACGCGCGCCCACGAGAAGTGGGGAGGGGAGGAGGAGCTGGACCGTCTGATGGCCAAGCAGCGCACGTTCCTCCAGGCATGGCAGGAAGACCGGATGCCGGACGAGCTGTTCTTCCCTGAAAGCCAGAAGATGGAAGCGCGCGTCAAGGAACTCCGTGCGGACAGGACGCGTCACGCTCTGAGTGAGCAACGGGCCGTTGAGGTCACGGGTGACGTACGCGAGCGGTGGGCTTCGGGCAGGCTGGACCTGGTGCAGAAGCGCACGCTGGTCCGGGAGGTACTGCACACGGTGATCGTGCGGCCGGTGGGGGGCGGAGGTCGTCGCCCGTTCAACCCTGACCTGCTGGTCCCGCAGTGGCGCGACTGAAGGCAAGCTGAGACGTACAAGGCCACCAGGGGATCCCTGTCCTACAAGGTGCGGCGAGCTCTCACTCCGAGGCTTCAGCGGCTTCGGCCTGCCCGGGTGGGCAGTAGAGCCTGCCTCGGTCACGTGGTGGCAGATCGGGGCGCCACTGCCAGATGGACCGGCGATGGCGCCGATACAGGTCACGGTGAAGACGTAGACGTGTCATCCATCGCGCCGGCTTCTTCGAGGCGTCGTGGACGTACAGCGGGGTGGCCACAATGAGACGCGGTTGAAACTCCGACTCCGGAATGTGTAGGTCCACTCGGGCCAGCCCATGGACTCTTGCCCGATGCTGCGGCGCATGGTGGCCTTTGGCGATGTCGAACACCCATCGCGCCACCTGATCGGGGCGGTTGACTCGTGGCACGGCCAAGGCCGCAGCCGTCAGCATTTCCGGGATGCCTGTGAGTCCGTTCCCATCCGCGTCGTTGATCTTGAGGACCAAGTCGTGCAGCCACTGGGTACCCGACCCCATCCTGCCCGCCGTTGCCGTCTTCTTGAGGAGATGCTCCGTGGAACCGCAGAGCATCAAATCGACGGGGGTTCCATCCAGAGTCCGCTCGCCTCGCAGGGACCCGATGAAGAACACGACGTCGTCAAAGTCGGGCAGCTTGCTGTCTTCGTGTGACGTGCTCCATCCCATCTCAAGGTCGAAGACGATCCACTCACCCACAGCCAACCCTGGAGCATGGAAGTAGGAGGATTCGCGCTCAAGCTGTCGCCGTACTTGGCGGAGCCGGTGAAGCTCCGATTCGGTCGGATTTCTGGGTGGAGCGGGTGACACCGCCACCGTTGCAACCTGCAGATCCACTTCCGCGCTCAAGACCGGCATGCGGCGCGCGGCGCGCTCAGGGAAGAACGCGTTCAGTCTGCGTCGCGAAAAGTAGATCATGTTGTTGAAGCGCATGTACGTCCCACAGCGTCGGGAGGCTCACTGCGAGCCTCCCGCGAACCTACCCAACCACTGGCCACGGCCAACCCCGCGAACGAGTCTGCCCGCGCATGCACCAAGCGATCGTCACTCGTCAGCGGGCGCGATGCCGATCGGACATGCCACGCCTGTGCCGCCGATGCCGCAGTAGCCGCCAACATTGCGGTCCAGGTACTGCTGGTGGTACGCCTCCGCCGGATAGAACGGGCGCTCCTCGTCCGCCGGCAGGACGTGCGTGGTGATCTCGCCGTAGCCGGAGCCCGCGAGGACCTTCTGGTACGCCGCGCGGGAGGCCTCGGCCTGCTCGGCCTGGGCCGCGCTGTGCGTGTAGACGGCGGAGCGGTACTGGGTGCCCACGTCGTTGCCCTGACGGAAGCCCTGCGTCGGGTCGTGGGACTCCCAGAAGAGCTTCAGGAGCGACGCGTACGAGACCTTCGACGGGTCGAAGACGACCCGGACGACCTCGGTGTGGCCGGTCAGACCGGAGCACACCTCCTCGTACACCGGGTTCGGCGTGATGCCGCCCTGATAGCCGACGAGGGTCGTCCAGACGCCCTCGGTCTGCCAGAACTTGCGCTCGGCACCCCAGAAACAGCCCAGGGCGAAGTCGGCGACCTCCAGGCCCTCGGGGTAGGGGCCGAGGAGCGGGTTGCCGAGGACCGTGTGGCGATCCGGGACGGAGAACTCCGGCTCCGGGCGGCCGCGCAGGGCCTGCTCGGGGGTGGGGAGGACGGGGGTGCGGGACAGGAACATGCTGCATCTCTCCTCGACGTCGGCAGTCGACACAACAAGGAAGGGCCGGAAGGGATTCCCCTCCGGCCCTCAGCGGTCCAGCCCCGCCTCAGCGCGGCAGCGTCACCGGGCTGCCGCCGTTCGCCTCGTACCCCGCCACCGCCAGGTTCCGGAAGACCGTGTACTCCGCCGCCGGGTCCCCGCTCAGCGTCCACGGCACCGCGCCCACGTGCCCGTCGACGTGCACCAGCTGGTGCATGGCCTCGCCCCAGCGCTCGCCGCGCACCAGGAACCAGACGAGCAGGTGCCGGACGTGCGCGAGCATCGGGTCCTCGGGCCGAGCCGAGTGGACCGCGTACAGCGCGCCCTCCGTCGCCTTGCTCACCACGGCCGTACGGAAGAAGTCCTGTACGAGCACCACGTCGGGCACGTGCTCGTACACCGCGAACAGCGGCAGCGCCGCGAGCAGCGAGCCCCGCGGGGCGCGCGCGGCGGCCGTCGTCGCGAAGTGGTCGGCCTCCTCGCGCGAACCGTGCCACTTCTCGCACCAGTAGTGCAGGGCCGCCAGATGCGCCCCCATGTGCTGCGGAGCGCGGTCGATGACCTTCGCCCACACCTGGTCGAACTGCTCGTGGCTGTAGCCGAGCCCACGCGCCACGGCCAGCTGCGTGATGTACGGGACGGGGTCGCCGGGCGCGAGCAGCGCCGCCTCCTCGGTGACCTTCAGCCCCTCCTCCAGGATGATCCGGAAGTCGTCCGTCCCGGCAGCCGAGGAGCGCCACGCCTGCTGCACCAGGAACTCGCCGTGCACGGCCGCCCCGCCCGCGTCCTTCGGCGCGTCCGCCCGCCAGGCCCGCAGCCACGCCCCGCCCACACCGGGCCGCTCCTGGAGTTCGAGGGAGGCGGCGCCCGCGAAGGCCTGGACGCGCTGCCAGCGCACCTCGCCGTCCTTGCCGGTCTCGGCCAGCAGCCGCGAGGCGGCCCGCCAGTCCTGGGTGGCCTGGACGACGTCGAGGACGTGGAGAAGCTCCTCGTCGGCCCCCGGCAGCCGTACGTCCTGCTCCTCCTGCCGCACGAAGCCGTACGCCTCCGGGTCCGCCGCGTCCGGTGCGCCCGGCGCGACCTGTCGGATCCCGACACCGCCCCTGCGGCGGCGCAGGTAGGGGCCGAGGATGCTGACCAGCAGCACCAGCGCGATCAGGAACCAGAGAATCTCCATGCGTCCATTGTCCAGGACACCCGGTGAGACGAACGAAGCGGCGGGGGGCGCTCAGGACTACGCTCCTGACTCATGAGCGACCAGCACTCTCACCAGAGCTTCGAGACCCGCGCGATCCACGCGGGCAACACCGCCGACCCGCTGACCGGCGCGGTCGTCCCGCCCATCTACCAGGTGTCCACCTACAAGCAGGACGGCGTGGGCGGGCTGCGCGGCGGATACGAGTACAGCCGCAGCGCGAACCCGACCCGTACCGCCCTGGAGGAGAACCTGGCGGCCCTGGAGGGCGGCCGGCGTGGTCTCGCCTTCGCCTCCGGGCTCGCCGCCGAGGACTGCCTGCTGCGCACCCTCCTCGCGCCCGGCGACCACGTGGTCATCCCGAACGACGCCTACGGCGGCACCTTCCGGCTCTTCGCCAAGGTCGTGCAGCGCTGGGGCGTGGACTTCTCGGTGGCGAACACCTCCGACATCGACTCGGTGCGGGACGCCGTCAACGACCGTACGAAGCTGATCTGGGTCGAGACCCCCTCGAACCCGCTCCTCGGCATCACCGACATCGAGGCCGTCGCGGGCGTCGCCCGCCAGGCCGGCGTGAAGCTCGTCGTCGACAACACCTTCGCCTCGCCCTACCTCCAGCAGCCGCTGGCGCTCGGCGCGGACGTCGTCGTGCACTCGCTCACCAAGTACATGGGCGGCCACTCGGACGTCGTCGGCGGCGCGCTCGTGACGGCCGACGAGGCGCTCGGCGAGGAGCTCGCGTACCACCAGAACGCGATGGGCGCGGTCGCCGGACCGTTCGACTCGTGGATCGTGCTGCGCGGCATCAAGACCCTCGCCGTGCGCATGGACCGCCACAGCGAGAACGCGGCGAAGGTCGTCGAGATGCTGACCCAGCACCCGAAGGTCACCCAGGTCCTCTACCCGGGCCTCCCGGAGCACCCGGGGCACGAGGTCGCGGCCAAGCAGATGCGGTCCTTCGGCGGCATGATCTCCTTCCGCGTGCAGGGCGGCGAGGAGGCGGCGGTCGAGGTCTGCAACCGCGCGCAGCTCTTCACCCTCGGTGAGTCGCTGGGCGGCGTCGAGTCCCTCATCGAGCACCCGGGCCGCATGACGCACGCGAGCGTCGCGGGCTCCGCCCTGGAGGTCCCGGCCGACCTCGTCCGCCTCTCGGTGGGCATCGAGAACGTCGAGGACCTCCTGGCGGACCTCCGCCAGGCCCTGGGCTAGCCGACGCCGGTACGGAGGGTCCGGGGTCCCGTTACGGTGCCCGGGCCCTCCGTCGCTCGGCTCAGCTCGGTTCAGCTCGGTTCAGCTCGGTTCGGCTCAGCGCGGCTCAGCTCCCGGGCAGCGGGTCCTTCAGTGCGGCCCGCACCTCCGCGCGGAGTTCGAGTGTGTCCGTGTGTTCGTGTACGGACACCATGTGCTCGACGGCGGCCCGGACGACCTCCTCCTCCTCGCCCGAGATGTAGAGCGAGCAGCCGGAGACGCTCGGGGTGTCCCGGCAGTCCGTTGCTTTCCTGGCCATGGCGACCTCCAGTAGGCCCCTCCTCCAGGCTAGGCCCGGCCTCTTGTCACCACCCTTCGAGCGGTGGCGTCGTCTGCGCGGGCGGGACCTCCCACGGCCGTTCCACCGACGCCCACACCACGAACGCGAACACGGCGACGACGAACAGGCACCACAGCACCCGGCGCGCCATCCGCTCCCGGCGCGCCCGCCGCGACCCGCGCTCCACGGCCTGTACGGCGAGATCCGCGGGGACGGGCGGGTGCGGGGTGTCCAGCATCCGCCGGACCGCCGCCTCCTTGTCCTCGTGCCGGGTCACGCGGCGATCTTCCGACCGGGAGCTCCGGGAGCTCCGGGAGCTCCGGGAGCTCCGGGAGCTCCGGGAGCTCCGGGAGTACCGGGACCACCGGGACCACCGGGACCACCGGGACCACCCGGCCCCTGCGAGGCGGCGGCCGCGCCGCGCGCCGCGGCCCGGAGCGCGGCGACCGAGCGCGCGCAGACGGCGCGGACGCGCGCCTCGGACAGCCCGAGCAGGGCCGCGACCTGCTCCTCGGCCACCCCTTCGTAGAGCCGCAGCACGACGACGAGACGTTCCTGCGGGCCGAGCGCGGCCAGCGGGCCGTGTCCGCCGTGGTGCCGCCACGCGGTGCGGGCGAAGCGGGCGGCGAGATCGCGGCGGGTGAGGTCGTACGGGTCCTCGTCGCGCAACCGCGCCCACACCGCGTACGTATGGGCGAGGGCGGCGCTCAGCAGCGCCCTGGCGTGGGGGTTGGCGGTACGGGACTCGGCGGTGAGCAGGGTCGCGGCATGCAGCAGCCGTCCCGCCGCCCCGGCCACGAACGTCTCGAACTCCCGGGTGCGGTGGGCCTGTTCGCTGCCAGGTCCGATCCGATGCTCGCGCACCCCCTCATAGGAGGGCAGCGGGAGGCCAGGGTCAAGAGCCGCGGCTCAACAGGCTCGGCTCACGACCCTCGGCTCAAGACGTCGGCGCGGACTCCGTCGCCGTACCCCCGGAACCGGCCCCCGGATGCCCCGTGTGCGCCGACTGCCGTGCGGACAGGGCGGTGTTGAAGCGCGTGAGCAGCGTGCAGAAGGACTCGCGCTCGGCCTGCGTCCAGCCGTCCGTGACCTCCACCATCAGCTGGCGGCGGGAGGAGCGGACCTCCTCCAGGCGGGCGAGGCCGCGCGGCGACAGCTGGAGCACGACCGCGCGCCCGTCCTCCGGGTGCGAGGTCCGCTTGACCAGGCCCGTGTCGACGAGCGGGGCGACCTGACGGGTGACCGTGGACGAGTCGATCCCCATGCCCGCCGCGAGCGCTTTGACGCCCATCGGCCCTTCCTGGTCCAGCCGGTTGAGGAGGAGGTAGGCGGCGCGGTCCATCGAGTTGCGGAGCTGTCCCGTGCCGCCGAGGCGGGTCTGCTCGGCCCGGCGGGCGAAGACGGCCACCTGGTGCTGGAGGGCGTCGAGGAGACCGGGGTCGAGCTCAGTCGTCATGTCCTGAGATGTGGGCATGGCTGGGGTCTCTCTCGTGCGGGGGTGGTCGGTCGGTGGGGGACAGAGTACGCGGACCCGAGGGGGTCCGTACCGGGGCTGCGCAAACCGGATTCGGCACCCGCCCGCCGAGCGGCCACGAGGGCGGTGAGCTGCGAGACTTGCTGTCATGAGCTTCCGTACGCGAGACCCCTTGCACCACCTCATGCTGGACGACGTGCGGGGGGCGCAGAAGATGCTGTCCGGGGTGGCCCGGGTGACCGCGATGGAGGGCAGCCGCCATCTGTCGTCGCTGGTGGGGGCGCCGGTCCAGCTCAAGTGCGAGAACCTCCAGCGGACCGGTTCCTTCAAGCTGCGCGGGGCGTACGTACGGATCTCCGGGCTGCGGCCCGAGGAGCGGGCCGCCGGGGTCGTCGCCGCGTCGGCGGGCAACCACGCGCAGGGCGTCGCGCTCGCGTCGAAGCTGCTCGGCGTGCACGCGACGGTCTTCATGCCGGTCGGCGCCCCGCTGCCGAAGGTCGCGGCCACCCGGGAGTACGGCGCCGAGGTCCGGATGCACGGCCATGTCGTCGACGAGACGCTGGCGGCGGCGGAGGCGTACGCCCGGGAGACGGGCGCGGTCTTCATCCACCCCTTCGACCACCCCGACATCATCGCGGGGCAGGGCACGGTCGGCCTGGAGATCCTGGAGCAGTGCCCGGAGGTCCGGACGATCCTCGTGGGCGTCGGCGGCGGCGGTCTCGCGGCCGGCGTGGGGCTCGCGGTGAAGTCGCTGCGTCCGGACGTGAAGGTGATCGGCGTGCAGGCGGAGGGCGCGGCCGCGTATCCGCCGTCGCTGGCCGCCGGGCATCCGGTGGTGATCGAGTCGCCGGTGACGATGGCGGACGGGATCAAGGTGGGGCGGCCGGGCGACGTGCCGTTCGCCCTGGTCCAGGAGTACGTGGACGAGGTCCGTACCGTCTCCGAGGACGACCTGTCGTCGGCGCTGCTGCTCTGCCTGGAGCGGGCCAAACTGGTCGTCGAACCGGCCGGTGCGAGCCCGGTGGCGGCCCTCCTCGCCGACCCGAGGGCCTTCCAGGGGCCCGTCGTCGCGATCCTGTCGGGCGGGAACGTCGATCCGCTGCTCCTCCAGCGGATCCTGCGGCACGGCATGGCCGCCGGGGGCCGCTATCTGAGCCTGCGGCTGCGGGTGACGGACCGGCCGGGCGCGCTGGCGACGCTGCTCGCGGTCCTCACGGTGGTCGACGCGAACGTCCTCGACGTGAGCCATGTGCGGACGGATCCGCGCCTGGGTCTGACGGAGGCGGAGGTCGAGCTGCACCTGGAGACGAAGGGCCCGGAGCACTGCCGGGAGGTCGAGGAGGCGCTGCGGGACGCGGGTTACACGGTCCTCGGCTGACCCGCGCCGCCGCACCGCCCCGCCTACCCCACCCGACCCCGCGATCGTGTGGCGCGGATCACAAATTCACTGGGCGAGGCCCGCCCGATAAACCTAGGATCGGTAGGAAACGCCCGAATCTCCCTGGGAGAACCCACATGCCAGGCGCGATCTACGCCGAGGGTCTGGTGAAGACCTTCGGTGACGTACGAGCTCTGGACGGCGTCGATCTCGACGTACCCGAGGGCACTGTCCTGGGCCTGCTCGGCCCGAACGGCGCGGGGAAGACCACCACCGTGCGCGTGCTGACGACGCTCCTCCAGCCCGACAGCGGCCGGGCCGTCGTCGCCGGAATCGACGTCCTCAAGCATCCCGAACAGGTCCGCCGCTCGATCGGCCTCTCCGGCCAGTTCGCCGCGGTCGACGAGTACCTCACCGGCCGCGAGAACCTCCAGATGGTCGGCCGGCTGTACCAGATGAAGGCGAAGGCGGCGAAGGTACGGGCCGACGAACTTCTCGACCGGTTCCGGCTCGCGGACGCCGCCGACCGCACCGCCAAGACGTACTCCGGCGGCATGCGCCGGCGCCTCGACCTCGCGGCGGCCCTCGTCGTCTCCCCACCGGTCATGTTCATGGACGAGCCGACGACCGGCCTCGACCCCCGGAACCGGCAGGCGCTGTGGGAGGTCATCAAGGAACTCGTCGCGGGGGGTACGACGCTGCTCCTCACCACGCAGTACCTGGAGGAGGCCGACCACCTCGCCCACGACATCTGCGTCGTCGACCAGGGCAAGGTCATCGCACGCGGCACCTCCGACCAGCTCAAGGCCCAGACGGGCGGCGAGCGCGTCGAGGTCGTCGTCCACGAGCCGGCGATGATCGCGGGCGCCCGCGGCGTCCTCGCCCGCTACGGCATCGCGGGCCGGGGGGAGAGCGAGGTCTCCGTCGAGGACCACACCCGTAAGCTCACCGTCCCCGTCTCGGGCGGCGCCAAGCTGCTCGCCGAGGTCATCCGGGACCTGGACGCCGTCGGCGTCGAGATCGACGACATCGGCCTGCGCCGCCCCACCCTCGACGACGTCTTCATCTCCCTGACCGGCCACGCGGCCGCACTGACGGAGGAGGAGAACGGCGGGCCGCCCCCGGAGGACGGCCGCGGCACGGACGGCCGTGGCACGGACGGCCGTGGCACGGACGGCCGTGGCACGGACGGCCGTGGCAAGGACGGCCGGGGCCGTGACCGTGACCTGACGAAGGAGACGGCCAAGTGAGCACCGTGAACGACTCCCTGGTCATCGCCCGGCGCAACCTCATCCGCATGACCCGGATCCCCGAGATGATCCTCTTCGGGCTGATCCAGCCGGTGATGTTCGTGATCCTCTTCACGTACGTCTTCGGCGGCTCCATGAGCATCGGAGGCAGCACCGATCCGGACGTCTACAAGAACTTCCTGATGGCGGGCATCTTCGCGCAGACCGTCACCTTCGCCACGGCCGGCGCGGGCGCGGGCATCGCGGACGACATGCACAAGGGCCTCATCGACCGCTTCCGCTCCCTGCCCATGGCGCGCGGCGCGGTCCTCACCGGCCGCACCCTCGCCGACCTCGTCCAGACCGCGCTGACCCTGTTCGTCCTCGCGATCGTCGCGCTGATCATCGGCTGGCGCCCGGGCTACGCGGCACCGACCAACTTCGGGAAGATCATGGCGGGCTTCGCCCTCCTTCTCCTCCTGGGCTACGCCTTCACCTGGATCGGCGCCCTCATCGGCCTCTCGGTCCGCACCCCGGAGGCGGCGACGTCCGGCGGCCTCATCTGGCTCTTCCCGGTCACGTTCATCTCGAACGCGTTCGTGGATTCCAGCCAGATGCCGTCCTGGCTCCAGCCCATCGCCGAGTGGAACCCGTTCAGCGCCACCGTGCAGGCCTGCCGCAAGCTCTTCGGCGACCCGGGCGTCTCCCCCTCCGACGCCTGGCCGATGCAGAACCCGGTGTGGGCGTCGCTGATCTACTCGATCCTGATCGTCGCCATCTTCCGTACGCTCTCGGTCCGCAAGTACCGCCGCGCGGACGGCTGACCGCCCCGCTCAGGGCAGATACCCGGAGACGACGAGGCCGTCGGGGAGGGCGAGGAACACCGCCCCTCCGGCGGCCAGTACATCTCCGGCCGCCTGCTGCAGGGGGACGCCGTCGGGCAGGTTGGGCTCGTAGGCCTCCCCGTCGTCCTCGGCGGTGGGACCGGAGGCCGGAAAGGAGGTCACATTCGTCGCGCCCGCGACCACGACCCGGTCACCCGCGAGGTACACCCGCTCCCCGGAGTGCCCCGACGCCCGCCACCGCTCGCGGCCGCTCTTCAGGTCGTACGTGACGAGGCCACCGTCCGTTTCGACGACGGCGACGAGCCCGTCCGCGTTCACGGCGGGCCCGGCCGAGACCTGGCTGCCCAGCGTGCGACGCATCGTGAGCGTCGTGGCGTCCAGGACGCCGACGGTGCCTTCCTGCCGCCCCGAGCACAGCACGCTGCCGCTCTTCTCGTGGACGGTGAAGACGCTGCAGGCCTCCGTGCCTCGCGCCGTCTCCCTGCCCGTACGGGCGTCCAGGGCCACCGGCACGACGCCGAGCGGGACGAACACCCGCCCGGCCGCCACGACCGGCTGCTCCGGCAGGGCGTCGAGCGGCGTCCGCCACAGCTCCTTGCCGTCGCCGAGGCGAACGGCGGTCACGAGCCCCGTCCGCTCGTCGCGCACGTTGACGTACGTGGAGTAGAGGACCCCGTCCAGCAGGTCCGTCCCCTTCACGGCCCAATCGCCCCCGGGCCCCGGGATCCGGTTCCGCTCCCTGCCGTCCAGGACCCCGTAGGCGACGACCCCGTCCGGCCCCGTCACATACGCGGTGTCGCCGACGACCGCCGGATACTGGGCGCCGCTGCGCAGCCCCTCGCCCCGGCCCGGTACCTTCCACAGCTGCTTGCCGTCCGCCGCGCTCAGCCCGGTGGCCGCGCCGCCGGGCCCGGGGCAGAGCAGGACCTTCGGGGAGAGCGCGCAGGTGCCGCTGCCCGGCTCCACCTCGGTGATCCATGGCGACCACTCGGCCGGGCGGTACGCGCGGTCGGTGCCCGCCGTGCCGAAGTCGTTGGTGTGGCCCGCGCCGCCGTACGGCAGGACGACCTGGCTCAGCGTCCGCGGAGCCGGAGCCCCCGACGTACCGGGGGCGGTGCTCGGCGACCCCGCGACCCCGCCGGCCGAACTCCCCGCCCCATCGGCCCGGTTGAGCAGTACCACACCCACCGTCGCGAGCACGGCCACCGCCACCGCCCCGGCCACGGCGGCGCCCCAGCGCCGCCGAGACCGCGTGGGTGCGGCGGCCGGCGTCACCGGCCGGTCCGTCATCGCGGTGGGGGAGTACGGCACGACCGGCCCGAGCGTCGGCAGATCGGCCACGCCCGCACCCGACGCCGCCGCCTCCCCGACCTGCCGGGCGGCCTCCCCGTGCTCGGCGAGCAGCGACAACACCCCACCGGGCCAAGGGAAGGCCGCCGGAGCGCCCCCGCCACCGAGCAGGCCCACCAACTCCTCGGCCGAGGGCCGCTCGGCGGGATCGAGCCGCAGGCACCGCTCCACGACGGTCCGCAACTCCTCCGGAACCCCGGACAGTTCGGCGTCGGCGCGAGTGATCCGATAGATCACCGCGGCCATCTCCTCGTCATGGAACGGCCCTTGGCCGCTTGCCGCGAACGCGAGCACCGCGCCCAGGCAGAACACGTCCGACGCGGGCACCACCGCCCGGCTCCCCACCAGGTGCTCCGGCGACATGAACCCGGGGGAGCCGATCACGAGCCCGGTCGAGGTCAGCGCCGTCGCCTCGAAGGCATGCGCGATGCCGAAGTCGATCAGCTTCGGCCCGGCCGCACCGAGGAGGACGTTCGCGGGCTTGAGGTCCCGGTGCAGGACCTTCACCCGGTGCACGTCCGCCAGAGCCCGCGCGAGCCCGACGCCCAGGGCCCGTACGGCCGCGACGGGCAGTGCCCCCGACCGCACGACGGCCTCGGCGAGCGAGGGCCCCGGCACGTACTCCGTCGCCAGCCACGGCGAGGGCGCCTCGGCGTCGGCGTCCACGAGCCGCGCCACCCCCGGCCCGTCCACGGTCCGCGCCGCCGCGATCTCCCGCCGGAACCGGGTCCGGAAGTCCCCGTCGACCTCCAGGTCCTCCCGCACGGTCTTCACGGCGACCATCCGGTACGGATCGGCGGTCGGCTCGTCGGCCCGGCAGGCGAGATGTACCTCGCCCATGCCGCCCGCGCCGATCCGGGCGAGCAGTCGGTAGGGCCCCGTGAGTCGCGGGGGCTGTCCCGGGGGCAGAGCTTCCAGCACCGAACAGGTCCTTTCAGAGCGTCACTTGGGGAGTTCGACGGAGGAGACGACACCCTTGTCGAAGACGACGTACGCGATTCCGCCCACGGGCAGGACCTCCGGCTGCCGGATCTTCTTGAAGATCAATTCGCCCATTCTCGGGTCGTAGAACTCCTCCTCGGCACGCGGTCCCGGCGCCCCGGGCACCGGTGTCACGTTGAGCCCGCCCGGCTTGCCGTCGGCGCCGATCCGCACGGTGTAGAGCGAGGAGTAGTCGGCGTACACGACCTGATCGCCGGCGATCAGGGGCGACGACCAGCTCTGGCCGAGGCCGGCGGGCGCGGCCTCGGCCGCGTGCGTGGCGACCGTCTTCCCCGTGCGAGGGTCGAGGATCCGCAGACCCTTGTCGAAGGTCACGACGGCGTGCGGACCGACGGACGTGGGAGTGGTCGAGGCGAGCGCGCCGGGCAGCGAGGCCTTCGAGGCGAGAGTGCGGGCGTCGAGCAGATGCAGCGCCGTGTCGGTGTCCTCGCCGGACCCGGCGCCGGCGCAGTACGCCGACGCACCGAGCACCTTGAGCTCGCGGCACGCCTTGGAGTCCGGGTCCACCTGTCCGAGCTGAGTGCCCTTCTTGCCGTCGTACGCCACGAGCCCGCCCTGACTGAGCGCGTAGACGATGCCCTTGGCGTAGGCCACCGACTCGTACGCCTTGCGTTCGGCGCTGGAGATGTCCCCGTTGGTGAGACCGTGCGACCAGAGCCGCCGTCCGTCGGCCAGGGAGAACGCCGTCAGAGCGACCAGCGTTTCGGTGCTGTCCTCGGCGAGCTTCGTCGCCGCGAAGACGATCCCGTCGCCGACGACGGGCCGGGTGTCCCAGAAGTTCTGTGGACCCAGGGCCGGCTTCTCCCAGCGCACCGCCCCCGTGCGCGCGTCACGGACCTGGAGCGAGGCTCCGGCGACGAGCACCACGTTCCCGTCGTGGACCGTGGGACGTGTGGCGCCCCCGCCCACGAAGGGGTAACCGGAGGTGCTGATGTAGGTCTCGGGCGGCGTGTCCTTGGCGCGGGGCACGTCCCACAGCTTCTTCCCGCTCGCCGGATCCAGCGCCTCGTACCGCCCGTCCGTCGTCCGGCAGACCAGCACCTTCTCCCCGGCCGAGCAGCCGAGCGCCGGCGCGGTCAGCTTCGCCTGCCACGGCTTCCAGTCGGCCGGCCGCTGGGCCGTGCTCTGCGGGACGACGCCCGAGGCGTCGGCGAGGCCCCGGTCGTCGACGCCCGGGACACGCGGCCCGGCGGGCGGGGCGGCTTTCGGCGGCGCCGAGGGCTTCTTCGTCTCGCTCTCCGGCCACAACAGATACGTGCCGAGCCCCCCGGCCACGACCGCGAGCGCCAGGACGGCGGCGAGCACCCGCCCCCGCCGCCGACGCGGAGGGGCGTCGGGCCGCGCGACCGGCCCCTGCGTCGGCACGGAATGCAGCCCCGGCACCCCCGAGGTCACGACAGGCCCCCGGGGATCGATCGAGGGCGCGGGCGCGACCTCCAGAAGCGGACCGCCGGAGGCCACGAGCTGGGCCAGCTCCGTCCCGTACTCGCCGATGTGGTCCCGTACGCCCTTCGGCCAGGGGAAACGACTCCCCGCGCCCTCGCCGAGCAGCTCCGCGAGCTCCCCCGGCGTGGGCCGGTCCGCCGGGTCCAGGGCCAGACAGGCGGCGACGGTGCCGCGCAGCTCCTCCGGCACCCGGCTCAGGTTGGCTTCCGCCTGTGAGACCCGGTAGAGGACGGCGGCGAGCGGCCCGTCACCGAAGGGGTCCTCGCCGGTCGCCGCGTAGCAGAGCAGCGAGCCGAGGCAGAAGACGTCGGAGGCGGCGGTCACCCGTCGCGCGCCCGCCACGTGCTCGGGGGACATGAAGGCGGGGGTGCCGACCATCACCCCCGTCGCGGTCATGGTGGTCGCGGTGGCGCTGCGGGCGATGCCGAAGTCGATGAGGCGGGGCCCGTCGACGGAGAGCATGACGTTGCCGGGCTTGAGGTCCCGGTGCAGGACCCCGGCCGCGTGCAGGTCGGCGAGGGCGCGGGCGACCCCGGCGCCGACGGCGCGCACGGTGGCGACGGGCAGCGCGCCGCCGCGCCGCACGGCCTGGGAGAGGCTGGGCCCGGGGACGTACGCGGTGGCCAGCCAGGGCACCTCGGCGTCGGCGTCGCCGCCGACGGGCGCCGCGGCGTGGGGGCTGGCGACGAGTGCGGCGACCCGGATCTCGCGCCGGAACCGGTCGCGGAAGGCGGGATCACCGGCGACGTCCCGCCGCACCGTCTTCACGGCGACGAAGACCCCGTCGGCCGCTCCCCGCCCGAGGAAGACCTCGCCCATGCCGCCGGCGCCGAGCCGGGCCAGCACCTCGTACGGTCCGATCTGCCGTGGCGTGCCCTCACGCAGCGGTCCCAGCACTGTGCCCATCCCCCCTGATGACGCAACTCTGATGACGCAACGTCAGGGCCGCATCATTGCATGTGCATGCAAGGGAAAAGGCCGGACCCCCGAGGGGTCCGGCCCGTCACACGAAGCCGTGGAAGGCGGCGGCTCAGCGGCCGTACGGCGTGGCGCTGAGGATCTTCACCGTGGCCTTCTTGCCGTTCGGCAGCTCGTACTCGGCGTCGTCACCGGCCTTCTTGCCGTTGACACCGACGCCGAGCGGCGACTGCGGCGAGTAGGTCTCGATGTCGTCGCTCGCGTACTCGCGGGAGGCGAGCAGGAAGGTCATCGTGTCGTCCTCGTCGCCGTCGAAGGCGATCGTGACGACCATGCCGGGCTCGACGACGCCGTCGTCCGCCGGGGCCTCGCCGACCTTGGCGTGCTCGAGCAGCTGGGTGAGCTGGCGGACCCGGAGCTCCTGCTTGCCCTGCTCCTCCTTGGCCGCGTGGTACCCGCCGTTCTCGCGCAGGTCTCCCTCTTCGCGCGCCGCCGCGATCTTGGTCGCGATTTCGGTACGCGCGGGACCAGACAGGTACTCAAGCTCTCCCTTGAGCTTGTCGTACGCCTCCTGGGTGAGCCAGGTGACGTTGTCGCTGGTCTGGGTCACAGGTGCTCCTCGTAGGTACTGGGAATACAAAGCATCGCCCTACACGGGAAGCAGGCGCTTCCCGAGCGGGCGAAACCACGAGCCTAACAATGAGTGGCGAAAAGCGGGAGGACATACATCATCAAGATGGCGTCAGCCCAGGTCACGCTCGTGACCCGCCGGGACTCGTCACCCGGTCCCTACCCACGGCTACCGAGCCGTACACCCCACGAGCTCGGCACTCGTCGCGAGCGCCGTCGTACGGAGCGTGAAGACGTTGTCGACCCGGCCGGAGGGGTCGTCGATCCGCACGTCCTTGCGGGCCACCTCGGCGCCGTCCTCGGCCCGTGACCGCAGCGTGCAGACGCCCCTGACGCCCTCGTCCTTGCGGATCTCCAGGTGCACCTGCACCTCGGTGGGGCTCACCACGTCGAACTTGATCATCTCGGCGCTGATCTTGCTGTCGACGACGTAGTGCCAGCCGAACCAGCCCATCATGCCGAGGAAGAGGACGCCGAGCACGGCGCCGGCCACCTTGAGCTTGCGGTCGGCCCGCTCGTCCGCGGAGCGCCCGTAGCGCCCTTCGGGCAGCTGCTCTCGCACCGCGCTCATGGTGGATCCTCTCGAAGCCGGGGGTGGCGGAATTTTCGTTCCCCCGATTCCGTCACTATAGAAGCCTGCCTCCGCGTCGAATCACTGAGGATCGAGTCTTGACTGACCAGCTGCGACTGATGGCCGTTCACGCCCACCCCGACGACGAGTCGAGCAAGGGTGCGGCCACGATGGCCAAGTACGTGTCCGAGGGGGTGGACGTCATCGTGGTGACGTGCACGGGCGGCGAGCGCGGCTCGGTCCTGAACCCCCAGCTCCAGGGTGACGCCTATGTCGAGGCGAACATCCACGAGGTGCGCCGCAAGGAGATGGACGAGGCCCGCGAGATCCTCGGCGTCTCCCAGGAATGGCTGGGATTCGTCGACTCGGGACTGCCCGAGGGCGACCCGCTGCCCCCGCTCCCCGAGGGCTGCTTCGCCCTGGAGGACGTCGACACCGCGGCCGGAGAGCTGGTCCGCAAGATCCGCTCGTTCCGCCCGCAGGTCATCACGACCTACGACGAGAACGGCGGCTACCCGCACCCCGACCACATCATGACCCACAAGATCACGATGGTGGCCTTCGACGGCGCGACCGACGCCGAGAAGTACCCGGAGGCCGAGTTCGGCCCGGTCTGGCAGCCCCTGAAGCTCTACTACAACCAGGGCTTCAACCGTCCCCGCACCACCGCCCTGCACGAGGCGCTCCTCGCCCGCGGCCTGGAGTCCCCCTACGGGGAGTGGCTGGAGCGCTGGAGCGAGTTCGAGCGCAAGGAGCGGACGCTGACCACCTTCGTGCCCTGCGCCGACTTCTTCGAGATCCGCGACAAGGCCCTGATCGCCCACCGCACGCAGATCGACCCCGACGGCGGCTGGTTCCGGGTCCCGATGGAGATCCAGAAGGAGGTCTGGCCGACGGAGGAGTACGAGCTCAGCAAGGCGCTGGTCCCGACCTCCCTCCCCGAGGAAGATCTCTTCGCGGGCATCCGCGACAATGCCTGACATGAGCGCACACCTGGCACTGACCCAGCTTGTCCCCTTCGCCGCCGAAGAGCTGGACAAGAACAAGGTGACCCCCGGCGTCCTCGGCTTCGTCGTCTTCGCGGTCATGGCCGTCGCGGTCTGGCTGCTGATGAAGTCGATGAACCGCCACATGGGCAAGGTCTCCTTCGAGGAGGCCCCGGACCCGGCGGCCACCGCGGACACCCCGGCGGCCAAGGCCGGCGCCACCGGAAAGTAGCGACGACGCCCCCTGTCCACGGGACGGGGGGCGTCCGTACGCCTGCCCAGACAAGAAGGTTCAGGGATGCCTACCGACCGGTTAGCGAGCGGCGCGGTGAGCGACGACGTGTCCGCGATCGCCGCGGAGGGCGCCACGGTCGTCCTGGACGGGACCACCCTGCTGGCGCCGACGACGTTCGCGGTGCCGCCGGGCGAGTTCCGGTGTCTCACCGGAAGCAACGGCTCCGGGAAGACGACCCTCCTCAGGGCCTTCCTGGGAAGCCGGCGGCTGACGGACGGCGCCGTCCTCGTGCGGGGCGAGACCGTCGACATGGCCAGGCCCCGGCACCGGCGGCTCGTGGCCTCGCTCGTCGAACCGGTGCCCGTCGCCCGTGACATGACGATCCGCGAGCAGGTCACCCTGGTCGCCGCCTCCTGGTACGGCAACACCACGACGACCGTCGGGCGCGCCGAAGAGATCACCGGGCGACTGGGTCTCACCGCGCTGGGCGCGCGGTTCCCCTCCCAGCTCTCCTCCGGCCAGTTACAGCTCTTCCACCTCGCGCTGACCCTGGTCCGCCCCGCCGACGTCGTCCTCCTCGACGAACCCGAGCGGCATCTCGACACCGAGCACGTCGCCCTCGTCGCCGCCCTGCTCGCCGAGCGCGCAGGGCAGGGCACGTCGTTCCTGGTCGCCACCCATGAGGCGGCCATGGTGGAAGCCTGCGACGGCGTCGTGGAGCTGGGATGACGACGGCCGGCACCACCGAGGAGGTCGAGTCCGGCCCCAGGGCCCGCGTCCACGCCGTACGCCACCGGTACGCCCACCGCGGTGACCGCGCCACCGTGCAGGACTGGGCGTACACCGTCTACCTCACCGTCATCCTCGGCGCCGTCTACGTGGCGCCGGTCGTCTACCTGGTGCGCACCACGCGGGCGCTGCTCACCCTGGGGTCCGCCGGGGCGGCGATGCCCGTGGCCTGCCTGGTCGCGGCGGCGGCGGTCTGGGGCGCCCAGCTCACCGGCCGGTTCTGGGGACCGCTGGTGCTCAAACCGTTCCTGCTGCACGTGTTCATGTCCACCGACCTGTCCCCGACGCACTACCTCGGCACGTTCGCCCGCCGCCGGCTGGCGTACGCGGGACTCGGCACGCTCCTCGCGGTGTGCACGGCGACGTTCCTCGCGACCGACCTGTTCGACCGCCCGGGAAGCGGCCTCCTGCCGCAGGGCGTGGCCGTCGCGGCGGGCATCGGCGCCGTCGTCTCCGTGGCGTGGTTGTGGGGCCAGGTCCGGACGGTGCGCGAGAACGTCCTGCTCGCCTCCGCCGTGGCCGCCGTGGCGGCCGCCGTGGCGCTGCTCGGCCGGTCCGCCTTCCTGGGCGGGGACGGCCTGTGGCTCGTCACCGGTGTGCTGGCGGTCGCGGCGGCGGCGCTCGGCCGGTCCGCCTTCCGGTCCGTCCGTACGGTCGATCTCGCCCGGCTCGCCCGCGAATCGGCGCGTGCCGCCGAGGCCCAGACCTTCGCCTGGACCGGCACGCTCCACCACGCGCTCGACCTGTACCGCCCGCAGCCGCGCGGGCTCACACACGCCCTGACGCGTCCGGACGGGCGGCTGCGCGGCCACCTGGCCCAGGGAGCGGTCCGCGCCCTGCGCACGAGAGGCCGCGCGATCGCCGCCGCGGTGTTCCTGCCGGCCGGCGCCGCCGTGCTGACGCTCGGCGTCGCGGAGCCGGACGCCAGGCTCGCGACGCCGGCCTGGCTGGCCGGCGCGGTCGGCGTGTACCTGGGGTCCGGGTGGGTCGGCGAGACCTGGCGCGGACTGCGCGACGAACTGACCCTGGCCCCGCTGCTCGGCGAGTGGTGGGGCGGGACGCTCGCCCGCACCCTGGCCTGGCCGGTCGTCGCGGTGGTGGTCTCGGTCGGCCTGGCGAGCGGTGTCACGATCACGACGCGATGGCCGCTTCAGGCCGCCGGGGCCGACACGGCACTCCTCGTCACAGGCACGGTGGCGCTCGTGCTCGGCGCCAGGTTCCTGCGCGAGATGAAGACGAATCTGCCCGTCGAACTGCTGCTTCCGATCATCACGCCGCTGGGCGACCTCTCCGCCGTCCGGGTCTTCTTGTGGCAGTTCGACGGACTCGTCGTCGTCCTGACCGGCGTCCTCGTCATGAACGGGCTGCCGACCGCGCCCGGCGCCGCCCTGACCGCGCTCGCCATCGCCGCCTGCTGCGCCTGGGCGGGCCTGCGCCGAACGGGCTGGTCCCTGGGACCGCTCATCACCCGCCTCGGCCGGGTGTGACGACGCTCTGCCCCCGACGGCAGGGCAGGATGGGCACCATGGCGAACCGACTGGCCCATGAGACCTCCCCTTACCTCCTTCAGCACGCCGACAATCCGGTCGACTGGTGGCCCTGGTCGGCCGAGGCCTTCGAGGAGGCCCGCCGCCGCGACGTCCCGGTGCTGCTCAGCGTCGGCTACAGCTCCTGCCACTGGTGCCACGTGATGGCGCACGAGTCCTTCGAGGACGACGCCACCGCCGACCTGGTCAACGAGCACTTCGTCGCCGTCAAGGTCGACCGCGAGGAGCGCCCCGACGTCGACGCCGTCTACATGGAGGCCGTCCAGGCCGCCACCGGCCAGGGCGGCTGGCCGATGACCGTCTTCCTCACCCCGGACGCCGCCCCCTTCTACTTCGGCACGTACTTCCCGCCGGAGCCCCGCCACGGCATGCCCTCCTTCCCCGACGTCCTGGAAGGTGTCCGCGGCGCCTGGGCCGACCGCCGCGACGAGGTCGGCGAGGTCGCCGACCGGATCGTCAAGGACCTCGCGGGCCGCTCCCTCGCCTACGGCGGCGACGGCGTCCCCGGCGAGGAGGAGCTCGCGCAGGCCCTTCTCGGCCTCGTCCGCGAGTACGACGCCACCCGCGGCGGCTTCGGCGGCGCCCCCAAGTTCCCGCCGTCGATGGCCGTGGAGTTCCTGCTCCGCCACCACGCCCGTACGGGCTCCGAAGGCGCCCTCCAGATGGCCGCCGACACCTGCGAGGCCATGGCCCGCGGCGGCATCTACGACCAGCTCGGCGGCGGCTTCGCCCGCTACGCCGTCGACCGCGCCTGGGTCGTGCCCCACTTCGAGAAGATGCTGTACGACAACGCCCTGCTCTGCCGGGTGTACGCGCACCTGTGGAAGGCCACCGGCAGCGACCTGGCCCGCCGTGTCGCCCTGGAGACCGCCGACTTCATGGTCCGCGAACTGCGCACCCCCGAGGGCGGCTTCGCCTCCGCCCTCGACGCCGACAGCGACGACGGCACGGGCAAGCACGTCGAGGGCGCCTACTACGCCTGGACCCCGGAGCAGCTGACCGCCGTCCTCGGCGCGGAGGACGCCGCCCTCGCCGCCGCCCACTACGGTGTCACCGAGGACGGCACCTTCGAGCACGGCAGCTCCGTCCTCCAGCTCCCGCAGGAGGCCGGAGTCGCCGACGCCGACCGCATCGCCTCCATCGCCGCCCGGCTCCTCGCCGCCCGCGAGGAGCGCGAGCGCCCCGGCCGCGACGACAAGGTCGTCGCCGCCTGGAACGGCCTAGCGATCGCCGCCCTCGCCGAGACCGGCGCCCTCTTCGACCGCCCCGACCTCGTCGAGCGCGCCACCGAGGCCGCCGACCTGCTCGTCCGGGTCCACATGGACGAGACCGCCCGGCTCACCCGCACCTCCAAGGACGGCCGGGCCGGCACCAACGACGGCGTCCTGGAGGACTACGCCGACGTCGCCGAGGGCTTCCTCGCCCTCGCCGCCGTCACCGGCGAAGGCGCCTGGCTCGAGTTCGCCGGCTTCCTCCTGGACATCGTCCTCGACCGCTTCACCGGCGAGGGCGGCGCGCTCTACGACACCGCCCACGACGCCGAGGCCCTCATCCGCCGCCCGCAGGACCCCACGGACAACGCCGCACCCTCGGGCTGGACCGCCGCCGCCGGAGCGCTCCTCTCGTACGCCGCCCACACCGGCTCGGAGGCCCACCGCACCGCCGCCGAGGGAGCCCTCGGCGTCGTCAAGGCCCTCGGCCCCCGCGCGCCCCGCTTCATCGGCTGGGGCCTGGCGGTCGCCGAGGCCCTCCTCGACGGGCCCCGCGAGATCGCCGTCGTCGGCGCCCCCGCCGACGAGGCCTTCCAGGAGCTGCGCCGTACCGCGCTCCTGGCCACCGCCCCCGGCGCGGTGCTCGCGACCGGCGCCCCCGACAGCGAGGAGTTCCCGCTCCTGAAGGACCGGCCGCTGGTGGCCGGCGGGCCCGCCGCGTACGTCTGCCGTCACTTCGTGTGCGAGGCCCCGGTCACCGACCCGGCGGAGCTCGCCGAGACGGCGAATCCGGCGCGCTAGGGCCTGTCCGGACGGCGACGGCCCCGCCACCCCTCCGAGGAGGGGCGGCGGGGCCGCCGCCGTGCCGGGCGTCGTCGCTCAGCTGTTGCCGGCGCCGTTGCCGGACAGCACCGGGATGTCGCTGAGGATGTGCGACAGCGGCTCGTCACCCTTGGCCTGGGTGGAGTTCTCGGTGCACTGCTGGTTCTGCGGGGAGGACAGGACGTTGATGTCCTGGACGGTGATCGGGACGAGACCGATCAGCGAACCGGCGTTGACCTTGGCGGGCAGGCCGACGCAGGGCTTGTTCAGGGAGCCCTGGACGAGCGCGAACTGCGGGCTCATGTTGCCGTACGTGGCGGAGTTGCCGTACTCCTGGTGGGCACCGTTGCCGCTCAGCGAGGTGGTGCCACCGTCGTCGGCGATCGCGAGCGCCTGTCCGGCACCCGCCGCCGTCGCGCCGAGAACCGACGCGGCCACAGCAGCCGTAGCCAAGAGCTTCTTCATTGTTCAGGCCTTTCGGGTACTGGCCCCGCTGAGTGCCGAGCCGTGCTGATCAACTGGTCGGACGTACGGAGGTTCCGGTAAGTCCACCGGACGGACTACGGGCAGATGAGCGATGACCCCGCGGCCGGCGCGTACGTGCCCACCGGGATCGCGCTGGGCGCGACCTCCTCGGCGGCCGGCAGCGGCCGGTCCTCGCGCAGCCGCCCGAAGACCTCCGCCGCGCCTTCCTCGTCCCAGGCGAGCGTGGACCCGACACCCGCGATGTCCGGATTGAAGCCCCGTACGGGCACGGTCGCGAACTCCGTACGGTCCGGGGGCAGGTCCCTCAGCCGGGCGGCGAGCGTCAGCAGCTCCGCCGTCGAGATCCCGCGCTCGGCCGCCGCCGTCCCGCGCAGCGTCGCGGCGAAGTCCGTCAGCCGCTCCGGGTCGTCGAGGATCCCTTCGCGGAGCCGTTCCAGGGTGTTGACGACGAACTTCTGCTGCTTGTGGATCCGGCCGAAGTCCATCTGCCCGTCCGCCTTCCGCGAGCGGACGTACTGGAGGCCCTCGCCGCCCCCGACGGGCTTGGTCCCGGGCTGGAGGTCGATGCCGGTGGAGGGGTCCTTGAGGGGCTCCGCCGTACAGATGGGCACCCCGCCGTCGACGCGGTCCACGGTGTCCATGAAGCGCCGGAAGTCGATCTCCAGGTACCGGTGGACGGGCAGCCCGGTCATCGACTCGACGATCTCCACGGTGAACGAGGAACCGCCCTCCGCCCAGGCGCTGTTGATCTTCGCGGGGTGGGCGGCGTGCAGCTTGCCGGTCCGCCGGTCGCGGTGGTCGGCGGGGAAGGAGGTGAGCGAGTCGCGCGGCAGACTCACGACGTCGATCCGGTCGTTCGCCGCCGACACGTGCACGAGCATCATCACGTCCGTGCAGTCGCACTCCTTCCCGCCCAGACGGAAACGTTCCTTCTCCTCCTCGGTGACGCCCCTGCGGGTGTCGAGGCCGACGACCAGGAGGTTCAGCCCCTGTTCCGGGGACGGGAGTTCGGTCGGGGCGGCGGCGAGCGCGCCGGGAACGAGGGCGATGAGCGCGGTGAGAGCCGCGGGGGCGAGCAGCAGACTCCGGGGCCGCTTCGGGCGCGCGAAATTCATGCCCGCACGCTAATTCGACCCACCTCGCACAGAGGTACGCGACGCGACATGGGCAGAGCGAATCACTCTCCTGCGGCGCCTGTGTAATCCTTGCAATGATGCGTGAATCGCAGTGGAGGGAGCGAAGATGGCGCCGGGTCCCGGGAAATGGGAACGGATGGCCTTCATTCCGAAGAGCCGATATGTGAGTGACCCACCGACCGTCGACCGCACGCCATTCCCGGTCTATTCCGCACTGGTGACACAGTGGGTGCAGGCGGGGCGCACGGTACCGGGAATGCCGGACCGGGAGTGGGAGCGGCTGATGGCCACCCCCGTCTGGCCGCGCTCGTAGCCGTAGTACGCACGCGTAAGGGGCCGCCCGGAGAGGGCGGCCCCTTACGCGTGAGCCGGACGTCAGTTGTTGCCGACGCCGTTGCCCGACAGGACCGGGATGTCGTCCAGGATGTGCGACAGAGCCTCGTCACCCTTGGCCTGGGTGGAGTTCTCGGTGCACTGCTGGTTCTGCGGGGAGGACAGGACGTTGATGTCCTGGACGGTGATCGGGACGAGACCGATCAGCGAACCGGCGTTGAGCTTGGCCGGCAGGCCGACGCAGGGCTTGTTCAGGGAGCCCTGGACGAGCGCGAACTGCGGGCTCATGTTGCCGTACGTGGCGGAGTTGCCGTACTCCTGGTGGGCACCGTTGCCGCTCAGCGAGGTGGTGCCGCCGTCGTTGGCGATGGCGAGCGCCGGGGTCGCCATCGCGGCGGAGACGCCGACGATGGAGGCGGCTGCGGCCGCAGTGGCCATAACCTTCTTGATCACGGGAGTTCCCTTCTAGAACCGGCTCCGTGCAGGGAGCGCCCTGATCAACTGGCCTCCGGACGCCCGGGTTCCGCTGTGTCACCCCCTTGGCGGAGCGCACGCGACAGCGCGAAACGGAGTCCCAGTCGAACGAGTGAAGGGCCGGAACCAATGCCCCCGGCCGCAGTTGATCCCGTCGCATCAATCAGGTCGATTGGTGGGAACAGGAACGGAATCACCGTGATCAAGAAGATTATGGCGGCTGCGGCTGTGACGGCCTCTGTTGTCGGCGCTTCCGCTGCGGCGGCCTCTCCGGCGCTCGCCATCGCCAACGACGGCGGCACGACCTCCCTCAGCGGCAACGGCGCCCACCAGTCGTACGGCAACTCCAAGACCGCCGGTGACATGAGCCCGCAGTTCGCGGCGGTCCAGGGCTCGCTGAACAAGCTGTGCCTCGGCGTCCCGGTCAAGGGCAACCTCGGTTCGCTCATCGGCGCCATCCCGATCACCGCCCAGGACATCAACGTCCTGTCGTCCCCGCAGAACCAGCAGTGCGCGGACAACTCCACCCAGGCCAAGGGTGACGAGCCGCTGTCGCACATCCTGGAGGACATCCCGGTCCTCTCCGGGAACGGCGCCTACAACGGCTGATCCGCACCGCGCACGAAACAGGGCCGGAGGGAACGTTTCTCGTTCCCTCCGGCCCTGTTTCGTGGGGGCAATGGAGTGAAAGAGGTGACGTCGCCGATGTCGAGGTTTCCTTTGTGAGGCGTGTTCGTTGTGTGGTGTGCAGCGGAAAGGTATTCCGCCGAGGAAAGGATCCAGACGCAATGAACTGTAAGAAGGCCGCGGCCGTCATCGCCGGAATCGTCATGGCCATGGGTGTGGCGTCGCCAGCCTTCGCGGACGCGGACGCGCACGGCGTGGCCATCGGTTCGCCGGGCGTCCTGTCGGGCAACGTCGTCCAGGCCCCGATCCACATCCCGATCAACGTCTGCGGCAACAGCGTCAACGTCATCGGCGTGCTCAACCCCGCCGTCGGCAACTTCTGCGGCAACTTCTGAGTCCCCAGCGGTCCGCAGGCACAGGGGCCGGCCCCGGAGAGCACCCGCTCTCCGGGGCCGGCCCTCGGCTATGCCCCGACGGCGGCCTTCTCGTCCGTACGGGGTCGGGCCACCGTGCCGCGCCGGGTTCCGGACCGCAGCCGTTGCCGGACCCCCTTCACCAGCCGGCCCGCCGTGTACTCGGCGCCGAGCACGAACCGCATCGACGGCCCGTACGACGGGGCCGTGAGCAGCCCGGCGAGGAAGAGCCCCGGCCACGAGGACTCGAAGAGGCCGCCGACCTCCGGGGCGCCGACCGCGCCGACCGTCCGCAGCGCCCCGCGCAGCGCCGGGTCGAGCATCCCCGCCCGCTCCAGGGACGGCGTGAAGCCGGTCGCCGCGACGACGTGATCGGTCTCCAGGACCGTCGACCCGCCGGACCCGGCGATGTCGAGCCGGAGCCGCTCGTCCCCGGTCACGGTCGCCGAGGTGATCCGCTGCCCGAGCCGTACGTCCCCGACCGCCGCGAACCGCTCGCGCAGCCACCACGCGCCCGCCGGGCCGAGCGCCGAGTCGAAGATCCGCTCCCGGGTGGCCGCCGGAAGCCGCCGGAAGAGCCCCGGCGTGTCCGCGTAGAGCTTGTTGCGCCAGCCGCAGCCGAGGCCCGTGTGCGGGGCGCGCGCCGTGCGCCACGGGCCGCGGTCGAGGGCCGGGGGCAGGGTGTTCCAGTTCAGCCGGTCCGCGCGGGCGACGATCCGGACGGTGGCCGCGCCCTGCTCGGTGAGGAGCGCGGCCGTCTCCAGGGCGGCCTGACCGGCGCCGACGACGGTCACGTCCCGCCCGGCGAAGCGGTCGAGCGTGCCGTGGTGGCTGGAGTGGGTGACGTACCGCCGGGGGAGCCCCCGCAGCGGCCCGGGGACCTCCAGGAAGGGCAGCACCCCGATGGCGAGGGCCACCGTCCGCGTACGGAGCGGCTCACCGTCCTCCGTCCGCAGCGCGAAGCCCCCGGCCGTGGGCGCGACCGAGGCGATCAGGCGCTCGTCGAGGGCGGGCACGGCCTGACGGGCGAACCAGTCACCGTACGAGGCGAAGAAGTCGACCGGCAGCGGCACGCCGTGCTCGGCGCGGACGCCCCGCGTCACGGCGTACGCGTCGAGTCCGTACGCCCCCTCCGGGTCGGAGAGGTGCGAGGCCCAGGGTTCCGACTTCAGGAACATGCCCGGCGGCATGGCGTGCCAGGACGCCATCGAGCGGCCGAAGGTCCGCAGCTTCAGCCCGTGGGCCGCCGCGTGCGCGGCCACGGACAGACCGTAGGGTCCGGCCCCGACGACCACCAGGTCGTACATCGACTTCGACATCGTGCCTTCCGCCTTCATCGTTCTCATCGTGGGGTGAGCTGGTCGGGGGTGGTGCGGGCCGACGGCGCCGGGATGACGGCCGGATGCCCGGTCCGGCCGGCCCCGAGCCGCCGGACGACCGCGCCGAAGGCCTTGCGCAGGAGGTGCGCTAGCCAGGCGACGCCCATCGCGAGCGCGGGCGCCGGGTCGTCGGCCGCCCACCAGGCACGCTCGGTACGCGGCTGCCGCGCGGCGCCGGGCGCGGCCGCGTACCGGCGGCTCGGGGAGGTGACGAGCGAGAGCGCCGCGTAGTTCTCGACGACGAACCGGCGGCCGTATACCGGGGTGTGCGGCGGCACCGGACGGCCGGTCAGGTCCAGGTGCGCCGCCCGGACGACGTCCAGCCCCTCGGGGTCGGCGAAGAGCCGGAACTGCGCGCCGGGCCGGGGGTTGAAGTCGAGCAGGTGGTACGCGCCCGTGGACCGGTCGAGCCGGAAGTCCAGGTCGCACACGCCCCGGTAGCCGAGCGCGTCGAGCAGCTCGCGGGCCGTCCGGTCCACGGCCGGGTTCGCCGCCCAGCGGCCCACGGCGGTGAGCCCGGCGCCGTCGGGCCAGGAGCGCTCCTTGCGTCCGGTGGCCCCCGTCGCGCAGCGGCCGGCGGAGTCCACGTACCCGTGGAAGAACCAGTCCAGGTCCCGGCCCGCCGGTAGGAGTTCCTGGAGCAGCAGCCGGCTGCCGGCCTCGGGAGTGCGGCCGTACAACTCCCGTACCTCCGCGAGGGACCGCACGATCGAGGTGCTGCGCAGCCCGCGGCCGGCCGGCAGCGACCAGGGCCTGCTCCACTTGGCGACCACCGGGAGGCCGAGCGACCAGGCCATGGCGGCGGCCTCGTCGGCGCCGGTGGGGAGTTCGGTCCGCGGATGGGGCAGACCGAGCGCCGCGCAGGTCCTGGCGAGCGCGGCCTTGTCCGCGACCCGCAGGAGCTGCTCCTCGGTCTGCTCGGGCAGCAGGAAGCGCGGGGACAGCTCGGCGCGCCGCCGGGCCAGCGCGAGGGCGCTGACATCGTCCAGGGGGAGGGCCAGCACGGGATGTGAGGCACCGTCGGGTACCCGGCCGTCGATGTCGTGGCTGATCTCGTCGGAGATTCGCACCAGCAGTTCCGCAAGCCCGGCGGAGGACGGTGTGGCCGGGCCCGGGCGGGCCGAGCGGAGATAGCGGGACCGGGCGACGGGACTGGTGCTCGATTCGATGACGGCATGGACCGGGATTCCCGCTCGTCCCAGTGATCGCGCGGCGCCGAGAGTGCCGTGATGAAAGGGGTTCGGGTCGAGTCGCACAAGGACGGTGGGTACGCGGGTGTCGAAACTCTGACGGCGCGGCACGGCATGCCCTTCATCTCGGGTGCCCCAACTGGGCGATGAAATCCTCTAATGGACTACTGATCAGAGGGAAGCCGAGTTCACGGTCGGCTCATTAGGAATACTTTCGGAGTATCGGATTGACGGATCATCAAAAAGCGAGCGACGTGAAGGAGCGGCCATGGCAGCTGCACAGCGGAGAACATCGAGAGCGTGGCTGGGGGTGTTCACCGCCGGTCTCCTCGCCTCGGGATCGGTCGTCCTGTCGTCCCCCGCCCACGCCACCGACTCCGTAACGACGAAGGACCCCGGACCGACTCTCTCCAGCGCCATGGGAGCCTTCCTCGACTCGGGCGCGCTCGGGGTCGCCCGCATCGGGCAGCTCGAACGGTGGCTCGGCGGCCGCGAACTCCGCGTCGGGCACACCTACCTGCCGGGCGACCTCTGGTCGAACATCGAGGGCCCGCCCGGCTTCCTCGACGCCTGGGCGGACTGGCGCAACGAGCAGGACGACCGACTGTTCGTCCTCAACGTCCCCATGCTGGAGCGGAACGAGGCCGGCGTCTCCGACTACGAGGTCCGCCGACAGCTCCAGCTGGGCGCGGCCGGGTACTACGACCACCACTTCACGACCCTCGCCGAGCGGCTCGTCGAGCTCCGGGCGACCGACACCGTCATCGTCCTCGGCTGGGAGATGAACGGCACGACGTACACCCACCGGTGCGCGCCGGACCCCACGGCCTGGAAGAAGTACTGGACCCGCATCGTCACCGCGATGCGCTCCGTCCCCGGGCAGGAGTTCCGCTTCGACTTCAACCCGAGCCGCGGCCGCGACGCCGTCCCGTGGACCGAGTGCTACCCGGGTGACGACGTCGTCGACATCATCGGCATGGACTCGTACGACCAGCCGCCGGGAATGAGCTTCGACGAACACGTGAGCGAGCCGTACGGGCTCCAGAAGCAGGTCGATTTCGCCGCGGAGCACGGAAAGCAGATCTCCTACCCCGAATGGGGGCTCTTCCGTAACGGCGACAATCCCGTGTACATGCGGCGCATGCTGGAGTGGATGAAACAGCACAAGCCGCTGTATCACACGATCACGGATTACTGTCCGCACGGCGTCTGGCAGTGCGACGACAATCCGAAGTCGTCGCTGGTGTTCCGGCAGATGTTGTACGGGCTGGAACCGGAAATCCCGGAAATCCCGGAAATCCCGGAGATTCCGGTGGATCCGGTGGACCCGGTGGACCCGGTGGACCCGGTCGACCCGGTGGACCCGGTGGACCCGATTGATCCGGTGGATCCGGTGGATCCGGTTGACCCCGTCGACCCCGTCGACCCCGTCGACCCCGTGGATCCGGTCGATCCCGTCGATCCTGTGGATCCGGTCGACCCGACCGACCCGACCGACCCTGTCGAGCCGACAGACCCGACGGTCCCGGTGCCGAAGCCGGAGCCCAAGCCTGAGCCCAAGCCGGAACCGAAGCCGGAACCGAAGCCGGAACCGAAGCCGGAACCGAAGCCTGAGCCCAAGCCGGAACCGAAGCCTGAGCCCAAGCCGGAACCGAAGCCTGAGCCGAAGCCTGAGCCGAAGCCTGAGCCCAAGCCGGAACCGAAGCCTGAGCCCAAGCCCGACTGCTGGACCGTGAACCTCGGTTCGTGGGTCGAGAGTTGGATCGGCGGGCCCGTCTGCGTCCCGAAGGACTCCTGGAAGGACGAGGTCGACCTCGACTGGAAGGACGCGCTGAAGGGTGTCTGGCCCTTCTGACCGGACCCGACGGATCCGAACGGCGGCGGTGGAGGAAACTCATCCGCCGCCGTTCGGCGTCCGTCCGGGCAATCGGGCCAGTGCCCGCCCCACCCAGGCCCGCTCCCGGGCCTGGCGGGCCGCCCAGCGGCGACCGTCGGCGGCGCCCGCGCGCAGCCACAGGAGCGGGGCCGTACGCCGTCCGGCGAGCATCAGCCGCTGGTTGCGGACGGCCTCGGGGCGCCAGTGCTGCTTGTACGCCTCGGTGCCGCGCAGCATGCTCAGCGTGGCCCGCCCGCCGGTGCTCGTCTCGCGGGCCCCGTGGCGGAGCAGCATCGTCGCCACGTCGACCTTGCGGGCCCGCAGTTCGGGGTCGGCACCGTAGAGGTAGCCGCCGGCGAGTCGGGGGGACATCAGGGTCAGGTCGGCGGCCACCACGTCTCCGGCGAGCCGGAACTCGGTGACCATCGCGTCCCCGCGCTCCACCATGGGCCGCACGGCCCGCGTGAGGTGCTGGGCGAAGCGCCGGCTCGTGTGCTCGGCGGTCACTCCGCGCCCCTGCCACTGGAGCTGATGGAGCTTCAGGAGCCGGTCGAGGGCGGCCGGGACCTCGTCGCCGGTGACGACGTGCGAGTCGATGCCGAGGGCGTCGAGCTTGCGGAGCTTGGCGCGGACCCGCTGGGCCTTCCCGGAGGGGATCCGTTCGAGCAGCCCCTCCATGGGGACGGCGGGCAGCTCCAGGCACAGCGAGTCCGGGAGCCGGCGGCGCGGTCCGCGCCAGTGGGCGGAGATCCGCTCGGTGGCCGCGCCGGGGCGTACCTCCCGCAGGTCGATGACCGCGCCGCGGGCCGCCCGGGCGAGCGCCCGGGCCAGGGCGGGCGCCGCCTCGGGGCAGTCGTCGTCGAGCAGCACGTCCGTGAAGTCGGTGATGGTGCCGCCGAGCTGGGTGAGGACGGGCAGCGGCCCGCGCGCCCGCATCAGGGGCGCGGCGGCGACGAGTTCGCCGCTCTCCCGTCGTACGAGCACCACCCGCAGCGCACCGGGCCGACCGTACGAGAGCCACCAGGAGTGCAGCCAGGAGTGGGACTGGAAGGGGGTGGCGGAGGAGCAGCGCCCGTACAGCGCCGTCCACTCGGCCGCCAGCCGCCCGAAGCGCTCCTCGTCACGGCAGACCTCGGTCCGCAGGGTTCTCGGGGTCACACCGCCTCCGGTTCCGGCTGGTGCGAGGCGACCGCGGGGGCGGGCACGGCGGCGGACGTGGTGGAGGCCGCGGCGGGCGTGCCCGGGGCGGTGGCGGGCTGCCGGGAGTGCCGGGCCTCGCCGCGCGCGGCGCCGCGCTTCGGGCGGACGAGCAGGACCAGGCCGCCGAGGAGCCCGCCGGCACAGCCGCCGACGAGCGCGGAGAGCGGCGCGGACGGGGACACCGGCGCGACCGGCTTGGTGGCGCGCGAGAACTGGACGACCTTGACGCCCGTGCTGCCCGCGACGTGCGTGCTGTTGAGGACGAGAGCGCGGGCCACCCCGTCGGCCATGGACACGGCCTTCGCGGGCTTCTCGGCCCGGGCGGTGATCGAGATCATCGGCGCGTCCGGCGAGGTCGCGGCCTGCACGCTCTTGCGCAGCGTGTCGGCGGTGACGCCCGCCCACACCTGGGCGTCGCCGGTCACCGCGATGTCGGTGGCGACCCGCCCGTAGGCCTGGGCGAAGCCGAGCGCCGCCGCCGGGTCGGACTTCTCGGCCGGGACGACGATGACGTAGCTGATCGCCGCGTACTGCGGGGTCTTGAGCGCTCCGTATCCGCCGCCGAGGACCGCTCCGGCGAGGACGGCGGCGGGGAGCACGGCCCAGCGGCCCGGGCGACGGAGGCCGGCGGGCGGGAAGGTGCGGGTTGGGGTGGTGTTCATCGTGCGGGCTCTCTCACTTCGCGGGGGACGGGGTGCCGTGGACGGCCTGGTCGTAGAGGGACATCAACTGCCCTGCGCTGTGCGTGATGTCGTAGCGGCGGGCGGCCGCGGGCTGGGGGAGGCGGGTGAGCCGGGCGTCCCGGATGCCGCGCAGCGCGGAGACCAGCTCGGGCACGGACTCGCCGATCCGGCGCGCGCCCGGAGCCGCGTCCGGCGGCAGGTCGTCGATCGCGGGGCAGGCCACGTACAGCACGGGAAGGCCCGCGGCGAGCGCCTCGACGACCGCGAGCCCGAAGGTCTCGTCGGGGGACGTGGACACGAAGACGTCCATGGCGGAGAGCAGTTCGGGCAGCGAGGGGCCGAGCGAGGCGACGGACGGCGGGTCCTCGCAGGCCCCGACGAGCAGTACCCGGTCGGCGGCCCCGCACTCCCGGGCGATCCGCAGCAGCTCCGCGCGGTGCTCGCCCTCGCCGACGAGGAGCAGCCGGGCCTCCGGCACCGAGGCCACGGCCCGGACGAGCCGGTCGAACCGCTTCCCGGGCGTGAGCCGCCCCACCCCGCCGACGACATGGGCGTCCTCGGGGATGCCGAGGACGCCCCGGGTGAGGCGGCGGGCGCGGTCGTCGAAGGCGAAGCGGCCGGTCTCGATGCCGTTGGGCACCACCCGGATACGGTCCGGGGGCACCCCCCAGTCGGCGAGGCGGCGGGCCACGCTGGGCGAGACGGCGACCGTGGACGTGCCGAGCCGCTCGGACGCCAGGTACAGGGCGCGGGTGCCCGCGGAGAGCGGGCGGCCCTCGATCTGGGCCTCGCCGAGCGAGTGCTCGGTGGCGATGACCCGGCGGACCCCGCCGAGCCGGGCCGCGAGCCTGCCGTACACGCACGCCCGGTAGAGATGGGTGTGGACGAGGTCGTAGCGGCCCTGGCGGACGATCCGCGCGAGGCGGGGGAGCGCGCCGAGGTCGCGGTTGCCGGCCATGCCCAGGTGGGTGACGGGCGTGCCGTCGGACTCGATGCCCGCGGCGACGGCGCCGGGGTTGGTGAGGGTGACGACCCCGTGCTGGACCGGGAGGTGGCGCAGCAGGAGCCGCAGCTGCTGCTCGGCGCCGCCGATGCCGAGCCCGGTGATGACGTGCAGGACCCTCATGGCGCACCGACCACGGCGGGTCCGGCCTGGGCCTGCGAGGGGAACACGTCGACGGGGTGGCGGCGGCGCAGCGGGTGCAGCACGCGCTTGGCGGTGAGCCGCCAGGACGTGTCGTCCTCGCCGATGTGGACGCGGGGCAGGGCGTACGCGCTGGTGTGCGGGCCGGGGTCGATCGCGCAGGCGTGGCGGTAGCCGGCCTTCCGTACGGCGTGGATCACGCGCGGGTCGACCTTCCCGTACGGATAGCAGAAGCCGTCCACGGTCTCGCCGGTCATCTCCTCCAGGAGCTCCCGGCTGCGCCGGGTCTCGTCCGCGAGTGCCGTGTCGTCGGCCTCGGTGAGGGCGACGTGGGTGAGGCCGTGGGAGCCGATCTCCATGCCGGCCTCCGCGATCCGCAGGATGCCGTCCTCGTCGAGGAGCCGTTTGCGCGGTCCTTCGGTGTCCCAGGCGTTCTCGCCGCCGAGCCGGCCCGGCAGGACGTACACGGTGGCGGTGAAGCCGTGCCGGCGCAGCAGCGGCAGTGCCGAGTCGAGGAAGTCGGCGTAGCCGTCGTCGAAGGTGAGGCCGACGAGCCCCTTGGCGCGCCCGGCGGCGGTGGCGGCGAGGAGCTCCCGCACCGAGACCCCGCGCAGTCCCCGGTCGCCGAGCCAGTGCAGTTGCCGGGCGAAGCGGACCGGGGAGACGGTGACGTGGTACGGGTCGTCACCGGGGTCCGTGATCGAGTGGTACATCGCCACCCACAGGGGCGGTTTCACCCACAGGGGCGGCTTCGGCAGCAGTCGGCGCAGCGCGGTGGGGGCGGGCATGGTCGGTCCTCCGGGAGGCGGAGCGGGGCAGGGGCGGAATCTCCGGCGCCTTGGCGGCGCAGGCGATGAAGAGCAGGAAGACGCCGATGACGACCAGGGCGGCGACGGTGAGGGCGAGGGCGGGGGAGCCGATCCCGACCGAGCAGAGCCAGCCGGCGCCGGTGGCCCACGCGCCGGCGGTGGCGAGCCGGAGGAGCCCCTCGCCGAGCCGGTCGACCTGGACGGGCACGGTCTGGCGGTGGGCGCCGCGCAGCAGCAGGACGGCGGAGCAGGTGATGCCGAGGGCGTTCGCGGCGGCGATGCCGACGGCGCCCCAGTAGTGGGCGCCGGGGATCCCGGCGACGGTGGTCGTGGCGAGCCCGGCGGCCATGGCGGCGGCCGGGTACCAGAGGGGGCGGGCGGCGGAGAAATAGCAGCGGACGAGGGCGCCGACCATGGTCTGGCCGAGGAGGCCGAGGGCGTAGACGCGCATGACGGCGGCGGTGGCGACGGTGTCCGTACGGTCGAACTCTCCCCGTTCGAAGAGGAGTTCGACGATGCTGGGGGCGGCGGCGATCACCGTCGAGGCGCCGACGAGCACGACGACGGCGGCCAGCAGCAGATCCCGCTCGACCCGGCGGCGGGCCGCCTCGGTCTCGCCCGCCGCGAGGGCACGGGCGACCACGGGGAAGCTGACCGTGCACAGCATCAGGGAGAGGATCATCGGCATCTGCGCGACCTTCTGCGCGTAGTTCAGATGCGAGATGGCCCCGGCGGGCAGCGGCGAGGCGAGGAACCGTTCGATCAGCGTCTGCGACTGGCGGCAGAGCGAGAAGGCGACGACCGGCGCGATGAGACCGAGGACCAGGATGCGCCCCTCCTGCCCGCCGCGCCCGCTCTCGGGCGCGAGCGCCGTCGGCTCCTCCTTCGGCACCGGGCGGGCCCGCAGCTCACGGAGGAGCGAGGGGGCCTGCACGAGGACCATGAGGACCCCGCCGACCGCGACCCCGGCGGCGGCGGACCGCACCCCCCACGGCTCGCGCAGCACCAGGATCGTGCCGATGATGCCGACGTTGTACGCCACGTAGATCGAGGCCGGCGACAGGAAGCAGCCGTGCGCGCGGAGCGCGGCCGAGCAGTACCCGACCAGGGCGAAGGACAGCACGCAGGTCGCGGTCAGCCGCGTGCAGTCGACGGCGAGCTGAGGGTCGGGCAGGCCGGGCGCGAGGGTGGAGACGATCAGCGGCGCCGCCAGGACGAGTACGGCGGCGGCGACCGAGACGGCGACGGTGAGCCGCGGGAGCGTGCCGCGCACGAGGGCGCGCACCGGATCCCCGAACAGGCTGCCGGAGCGGCGGGCGAGCGCCCGGGAGAAGGCGGGCACGAGGATCAGCGCGAGCGCGTCCTCGATGAGCAGCGTCGAGGCGAACTCGGGGACCGTCCACGCCACCAGGAACGCGTCGGTCTCCGCGCCCGCGCCGAAGTACCCGGCGAGGATCTGGTCGCGTACGAGCCCGAGCAGGGCCCCGAGGGCGGTGAGCCCGGCGGTCACGGCGGCGGCCTTCGCGAGGAAGCCCCGCCCCTGCACGCGGTCGGCCCCGGCCCGTACGCGCGCCCGGGCATGCGCCCGGCGCCCGCGCGGCGCCCGCACGCCGGCTGCCCGCACCCCGTCCGCCCGCACCCCGTCCGCCCGTACGGCGGTCTCCGCCCCCCGTACGGCCGTTTCCGTCCCCACCCCCGCGCCCGCCCCCGGCAGCACCGGCGCCTCCGGGGCCCACGGAGAGTCCGTGGGCCCCGGAGGCGCGGTCGGCCAGGGGTCGGTCAGCGGGGTGCCGCAGGGCGGCCGGGGAGCGGAGCGCGGGGCGCCGGGCCACGGGGTGTCCGTGGGCTCCGGCTCCCCGGCCCACGGGTCACGCACGCCGCACCTCCGCCAGCGACCACCAGACCGCCAGGCCGAACACGACCGACATCAGGACCGTCGACGGGCCGCCGATGTCCGCGTAGAAGAAGTCGATGAGCTGCCACGACAGCAGGCCCGCCGCGACCAGTGCGCAGTCCGCGCCGAGACGCCGTCGGCGCAGCGCGCCGACGAGCAGCGCCACCCAGCTGCCCGCCAGCGCGAACAGCCCCAGAAGGCCCTGCTCGCTGAGCACCAGCAGGTACATGTTGTGCGGGGACAGCAGCGGCTGCCGCTGGAAGACGGCGCCCGCGCCCGCCGTGTCGCTTCCGGACGACAGCGCGAGCGAGGCGTTCGAGTCGCGGTACGCGGGGAAGCCCTTGAGGCCGACGCCCGTGACCGGCTCCGTGCTCCACATCCGTCCGGCCGCCGCCCACATCGTGTACCGGTCCGTCACCGACTGGTCCGGCGCCGCCGCCACCTGCGTGATGCTGGCGACCCGCTCCTTCACCATCTCCGAACCGATCCCGAGACCGCCGACGAGGACGACGCCGAGCGCCCCCGCCGCGAGCGCCACCCGCAGCGCCCGGCGCGGCCCGGCGAGCAGCAGCTGGATCCCGCAGGCGAGCACGGTCGCGATCCACGCGCCCCGGCTGAACGACAGCACCAGCGGCAGGAACAGCAGCCCCGCGCAGACCAGCGCCGCCGTCCGGGTCCGGCCGGGACCGCTGCCGAGCGCGATCCCGGTGACAATGACGAGCCCGTACGACACGACCGTCGCCATGCCCATCACATCGGTCGGCCCGAAGGTGCCGACGGCCCGGATGTCCTCGCCCATGTACGAGGCGCCCGTACCGGTCAGGTACTGGAGCACGCCCACCGCGCCCTGGAGCAGCGCGAGCCCGACGAGACCCCAGGCGACCACGGCGAAGTCCCGCCGGTCGCGGATCATCAGGAGCACGGCCGCCGGGACGAGGACGAAGATCTGTACGTAGCGGGCGACGCCCGGCAGGCTCGCCGCCGGGTCGTTCGAGGTGATCGCGGCCAGACAGATCCCGAGGACGGGCAGGCCGAGGACGACGGCCGCCGCCCGGGTCAGCGGCCGGGTGCCACCGCGCAGCACCCGCACGAAACAGATCAGGACGAGGAGCCCGGAGGCCGCGTCCGCGATCGTGCCCGTGCCGCCGGTGCCGCCCTGCGCCCCGCCGCCGCCCGGGACGAGCAGCAGCGCGATCACGGCGAGGACCGGGGACAGCGCCCCGGCCCTGCGGGCCCAGTCCCGTACGTCGTCGCGGGCCCGGTCCCGTACGTCCTCGCGGGTCCGGTTCCTCGCGTCCGGGTCGACCGCCGGCACCGGCGTCACGGCCGTGGCCATCCTCAGCTCCCTGTGGGTCGGACGAGCCCGGCCGCCGTACGCAGCAGGATGCAGACGTCCTGCCAGAGCGACCAGTGGTCGATGTAGTGGTTGTCGAAACGGCAGCGGTCCTCGATCGAGGTGTCGCCGCGCAGCCCGTGCACCTGCGCAAGCCCCGTCAGCCCCACCGGCATCCGGTGCCGGGCCGCGTAACCGGTGTGGAGCTTGCTGAACTGGGCGACGAAGTACGGGCGTTCGGGCCGGGGCCCGACCAGGCTCATGTCCCCGCGCAGGATGTTCCACAGCTGCGGCAGCTCGTCCAGCGAGCTCTTGCGCAGGAAACCGCCGGCCGCGCTCATCCGCCGGTCGCCCGCCACGTTCCAGCGGGTCGCCGACTCGGTGTCGTCGGTCGGCCGCAGCGTACGGAACTTGAGGAGCGTGAAGTGGCGGCCGTGCTGGCCCACCCGCTCCTGCCGGAAGAGGACGCCCGGCCCGTCCGAGACGCGCACGGCGAGTGCGCACAGCAGCAGCACCGGCAGCGCGAGCGCGAGCGCGGGCGCGGCGAGCGCGATGTCGAGCGCGCGCTTGGCGGTCAGCCCGCGGCGCTCGCCCAGCGGGACGATCCGGCGCCAGGCGTACCCCCAGACGTGCTCCCCCATCGGCCCGGCCTGCCGCTGGCCGCCCACCCGCCAGGTGGTGCAGCCGTAGTGCTGGAAGAGGTTGACGAGACCCGGGTCGTCGTCGAGGAACACCGCGTCGCACACGCTGTTCTGGATGACGGCCCGGTGGATCTCCTCGGTCGTGGTGAGGACCGGAAGTCCGGCCTCCCCGACCGCCCGGGCGGCTCCGCCCTGCTCCGGCACGCCGACGATCCCGACCGGCCGCACCCCGTACTCCGGGTGCTGGGCGGCCGCCGCGGCGAACCGGCGCGCGGCCCCCGTCCCGCCGATGACCAGCGCCGAGCGGGGACGCTCCCGCGCCACCCGCCGCCTGCGGGCAAGCAGCAGCGCGCGCACCAGGCACACGACGGCGACGTGCGTGCCGTACGCGGCGCAGAGCCGCAGCGGCCCGAACGCCAGGGCGGGCGAGTACGCGGCGACGGCGGCCGCCGCCAGACACCAGGCGACCCCGGCGCGGGAGGCGAGCGCGGGCAGCTCGTCGAGCAGCCGGGTGTGCGCGGCCGGCCGGTAGAGCCCCCCGTGCCCGTCGAGGACGAGGACGAGCGCCGTGATCGGCAGCAGCAGCCGGGCGTCGTGGTGCGCCGCGCTCAGGAGCGAGGCGGCGGCCAGGACGGCGAGGCAGTCGACCGCCGCGAGCGGCCAGGCGCCGGACCGCCGCCGGGCGGGGCGGCGCGGCAGCGCGAGCCGGTCCGTCGTGGCGCGGCGCGGCGCGAGGGAGGCGAGGCCGAAGGCCTGGCCCGCCGTGGGCCAGGGGCCCGGCGAGGGAGGAACGCTGGTACTTTCCGTGGTCACTGCGCAATCGGCTCTCTGTGTTCGGCCCCCCGCACGCCGGCCAGTTCGCGGTAGACGTCCGCGACGGCCGCGCCGGTGCGCCGGACATCGAAACTGCTGAGTACGTGCTCGTGGGCCTCGCGGCCCAGACGGTGCCGCAGCTCCGGCCTGCCGAGGAGGCGGCCGAGAGCGGCGGCGAGCGCGGCCGGGTCCTCGGGCGGGACCAGGCACAGGGGTTCATGGGTGGGCGGCAGGCTCTCGCGCGCCCCGTCGACATCGCTGACGACGACCGGCCGGCCGCTCGCCATGGCCTCCAGGGGCGCGAGCGCCATGCCCTCCCAGCGGGACGGCAGGACGACCACGTCGGCGGCCCGGTACCAGGGGACGGTGTCGTCGACGGCGCCGGTGAAGCGGACCGAGGGGCCCGCCGCCGCCCGCAGCCGTTCGCCGTCCGGGCCGTCGCCGACCAGCACGAGACGGGCCGTGGGCACCTCCGCGAGGACGGCGGGCCAGGCGGCGAGCAGCACGTCCTGCCCCTTCTGGCGGCAGAGCCGGCCCACGCAGACGACGGTGGGTACGGGGTTGCCGGGCGGGCCGTCGGTCGCGAACCGGGCCACGTCCACACCGTTGTGGACGACGGACCAGTCCGCCACGACCCCGGCGGCCTCGCCGGTACGGCGCTCGGCCTCGCTGACGCAGAGGATCCGGTCCGTCCAGCGGGCGCCGAACCGCTCCCAGCGGCGGGCGAGCGACGCGGTCGTCCCGGTGACCGCCTCGAAGGACCAGGCGTGCGGCTGATACACCGTCGGAACCCGTCCGCGCAGGGCGAGTCGGGTGCACAGCCCCGCCTTGGCGCTGTGCGCGTGGACGAGACCGGGCCTGACGGTACGGATCACCCGTGCCAGCTCCCTCGTCTCGCGGACCAGTCGGGGACCGGGGTCCCGGCCGGCCCGCCAGTCGTGGGTCTCGGCGCCCTCGGCGCGGACGGCTGCGGAGAGGGAGGTGCCCGGGGGACAGGCGACCGCGACCCGCAGGCCGGCGGCGCGCTGGGCGCGGACGAGGTCGACGACGACACGGGCGACCCCGCCGTCACCGGGCTGGACCGTGTGCAGGACGGTGACGGACGCGGGGTCCGGCGCTTCCGGCGCTCGTGGAGGCCGCACGTCAGCGCCGGACGTCGGCCTGGAGGAAGAGCGCACCGAGCCAGACGGTGTCCTTCCGGCTGCCGAACCGGACATGGACACGATCGCCCCCCTCGCGCAGCGCCCCCCGCAGGTCGAAGACGTCGGAGTCGTACCCCAGAGTGTTCGTACCATCGGGATAACGGACCGTCCGACCGGTGCCGAATTCGGTGATGCTGGAGTTCATGACGTCGTCGGAAGAATTAGCGGAATCGGCCATTCGGACGCTCCGGGACGGGCTCGTTTCGACCGCCAGGTAATCACCGGAAGTACCGCGGTCGCCGTCATAGGCGATCACGCCGAGACGTCCGCCCACGCCCTTCGGATAACGCTTTCCACCGACCGGGACACGCAGCTCACCGTCCCCCGGACCGACCGTTTCGAAACCGTCCCAGACGGCCAGTCGGCGCAGTGGTTCCGAGGCCTTCTCGTACGCGGCGACGAGCGTCCAGCCACCCCAGCCGCCGACCTTCGAACGCCCCATGGCGACATTGACCTGGGCGACGGTCCACTGCCCCGAGCGGGCCGAGCGGACCAGCTCGGTGACGTCGGCGGAGGCCTGGAAGGCGTCGGCGCCGCCGGCGGTGCGGTGGCCGATCAGGGTGTCGGCGAGCAGCGCCTTGTACTGGCCGCCGGGCTCGGCGATCAGGACGCGCCCGTTGTCCGCGGGCGGCTTCTGCTCGCCCACCCGCAGGTTCCCGCCCCAGTACAGACGGGCCCAGCTCACCCGGGCGCCCGAGGGCACCGGGAGCTCGGCACGGCTGGAGTTGTACGTGTTGGGGTCGCTGTCGACGTCGACGTACGCGATCGAGGCGTCGTCGTTGACCGACTCGGTGCCCTTCGCGCCCTTCGCCGAGGTGTTGGCGGCCCGCACGATCCCGCCGTGTTGTTCGGCCTCGTAGCGCGGGGCGAAGGGGACGCGGGCGGCCTCACCGGGCCGGGGCGCGGCGGCGGAGGCGACCGGCAGCGCGGCGGACAGCACCGCACACGACAGGGCGCACACCACACTGCGACGCACAGCAGGAAACGCTGAATTCCGCATACAGGTTCTCCGCTTTGATGAGGGGAGGAAGGGAAGACCCGAGAAGGCCGGGAGAGGGGGAGGTGTCGTCCGCACGAAATGGGTGAACGCGCGGTCGGCCCGGAAGCAACGTTCGGGAACGTTATAACCCCGACGCGGGGCGATAGTAAGCATTAGATGCTCGGAAACGCTAACTCCCGTATCTGCGCGGCAGGTTCCTCGTTGAGCGTGTTGCGCTGTTCCACGCCCAGTCCCTCCAATGGCCCTCTTATGGCCCAAAGATCGGTTGAACGTCACCCGTTCGGGAGAGCAACCGATGAAAGGCCGATGCGTTGTTGAGAGAGCCGGGCCGAACAGTCCGCGCAGTCCGAGTTGGATGAATTCGATCGAGGAGCACTTCCCCATGTCCCGTATCGCCAAGGCCGTTGTCCTGACCGTCGGTGCCGCCGCCGCGGTCGCCGGTGCCGCCGGTGTCGCCGCCGCCGACTCCATCGCCGAGGGTGCGGCCGTGAAGTCCCCGGGTGTCGGCTCCGGCAACGTCGTCCAGGTCCCGGTCCACATCCCGGTCAACCTCTGTGGCAACACCGTCAGCGTCATCGGCGCGCTGAACCCGACCTTCGGCAACTTCTGCGCCAACGTCTGATCTCGCACAGCGGATCGGTCCTTCCGAAGCCGGTGCGCCCACCCCGATCGGGGTGGGCGCACCGGCTTTTCCCTTGCGGGGACTGGTGGGCTACTCGTTCGGCCGCACCGTCGTGCGCCGGTCGGTGCAACGGCGTACGCCCCTTCGAGGGGCAGGCCGGGAGGGTGGATTCACTCGAACGGAGACGTGGCGCTCAGTAGTTCCCCGGTTGCGGAGGGCTATACCCGCAGGCACGGTGGGAGAGAAGTTGTCCGACGCATAAGGAAAAGGAACACATATGCGTCCCCTGGCTACACGCCGATTCACTGCCCTGGCGATATCCGCCGCCATCACCCTCGGCGCGGCGGGACCCGCCGTCGCCGGCGAACACCATCCGTCCTCCGCGGCCGACCGGGCCGCCCACGCGCCCCTCCCCGAAGCCGCCGCCCTGCTGACCCAGGCCGAGGCGCTCGGCGAGCTCGGCTCGGTGACGACCCCCGTGACCGAACTCGTCACGGCAGCCCTCAAGGCCGACGCGGGCCAACTGCCCGCGGCCGACGCCGACGCCCTCAAAACGAAGATCGCGGCGGCCGTCGACCAGGCCAAGAACACGGCCCCGGCCCCCCTGCCGGAAACCCCCGCGCCGGATCTCCCGGCCCCGGACCTCCCGGCCCCGGACCTCCCGGCCCCGGACCTCCCGGCCCCGGACCTCCCGGCCCCGGACCTCCCGGCCCCGGACCTCCCGGCCCCGGACCTCCCGGCCCCGGACCTCCCGGCCCCGGACCTCCCGGCCCCGGACCTCCCGGCCCCGGACCTCCCAGCCCCGGATCTCCCGGCCCCGGACCTGCCCGCGCCGGATCTCCCGGCCCCGGACCTGCCCGCGCCGGACCTTCCGGCCCCGGATCTCCCCGCGCCCGACCTTCCCGTGAAGCCGCCGGTGGGCCTGCCCGTCGCCGCCGGTGCGAAGGCCGCCGCCGCGCCCGCGGACATCGTGGACGACGCCCTCGCCACGGTTGAGAAGGCCGTCGCCGGCCTGCTCGCCGCCGTCACCTCGGGCGATGCCGCCGGAGTCGTACCGCAGGTGACCGCGACCCTGACGTCACTGGTCAATCTGGCCGTCGCCACCGTGCTCGGCAGCGGTCTGCCCGCACCGGACCTGGCCGGACTGCCCGCCCTTCCGGCGCTCCCGGTCACCGCGCCCGAGCTGCCCGTCGATCCGCCGGAGCTGCCCGTCGACCCGCCCGAGCTGCCGGTCGACGCGCCCGTGAAGCCGCCTGTCGACGTCCCCGACCTGCCGGTCAAGCCCCCGCTTCCCGTCAGGTAGTCCCCGCGAAGGCCCGTACCGGCCCGGCGTCCGCCGCACCGGTACGGGCCTTCGCGCGACAAATAGCACCGGTCGACATCGATCGGGTGCAGTGTCGAGAAATCCTTCCTCCCGGAGTTTCCGGGGAGCGCACCTCTCGTTACAGAAGGCAGAAGAACACGCGGGATTCGGCCAAGAACCCTGTGTGGAACGTGACTTGAAAGTACAGAGGAAGGATTCTCCCCATGAAGTCCACCAAGGTCGCCGCGATCGTCGCCGGTTCGCTCGCGGCGCTGGGTGCCGCCGCGCCCGCCATGGCCACGGAGGCGCTGACCCCCACCAGCCTGAACGGTGGCCTGGAGGCGATCGCCGCCAATGGACTGAAGACGGACGTGCTCAGCAGCACCACCGACGGCTCCCCGGTGAAGGCCGCCACGGACACCCTGGGCCAGCTCAACGAGGCCGGCAAGGGCGGTTCCGCGCTGCTCGGCGGTCTCCCGCTGGGCGGCTGATCGAATGATTTTCTGATCGGCCGCCGTGTGGCCCCCGCTTGACGTGGGGCCCCGCTCCCTACTGTCTGGTCCATCCCACGCGAACGTCGGCGTGGACTGGCCGGTCGGAGCGAGGGGGGATCCTCGCCGGTCTCTCCCTTTCTCCAGAGGAAGAGCGGTATGCGGTCCATCATCAGCAGGAAAGTACTCACCGCAGCGGCAGCGACCGGCATCCTGTCGCTGACCGGCGGATTCGCCCTTGCCGCCAACTCCCATGCCGGTACGGGCGATTCCCCCGGTCCCGGTACGGGGGGTCAGGTCCAGGGCCCCCTGCCCGCGGACGTCTGCGGCAAGAGCATGGAGCTCGGCGGCTTCGCCGCGGCGGCCGTCGGCGACCTCTGCGCCCAGGCGGGGGAACCCGGCGGCTATGGCGACGAGCCGGGCGAGCCGACCCATCCCCCGACGACTCCGCCGCACACGGAGCCCCCGACGACTCCGCCGCACACGGAGCCCCCGACGACTCCGCCGCACACCGAACCGCCGCAGACCGAGCCTCCGCACACCGAACCGCCGCAGACCGAGCCTCCGCACACTGAGCCTCCGACGACCGAGCCTCCGCACACGGAGCCTCCGACGACCGAGCCTCCGCACACGGAGCCTCCGACGACCGAGCCTCCGCACACCGAGCCGCCGACGACTCCGCCGCACACCACGCCCCCGCCGACTAACCCGGACGAGCCCGGTGAGTGCGAGGAGCCCGCGCCCGGTGAGGAGCCGGAGCCCGGTTGTGAGGAGCCGACCACTCCGCCGACGACTCCGCCCACTTCGCCGCCGTGGACGCCTCCGACCAACCCGGACGAGCCCGGTGAGTGCGAGGAGCCCGCGCCCGGTGAGGAGCCGGAGCCCGGTTGTGAGGAGCCGACCACTCCGCCGACCACTCCGCCCACTTCCCCGCCGTGGACCCCGCCGACCGACGAGCCGAGCACCCCGACGACCCCGCCGGGGCCCGAACTCCCCGACACCGGCAGCGACCCCGCGCTCATGGGCGCGGCCGCCATCAGTGCGGCGCTGATCATCGGCGGCACCGTCGTCTACCTCCGGGGCGGACGGATCTCCCGCCGTCACTGACGGCCCCCTGGGCTGACGGAACGTCAAGCGAGGCCCTCACCTTCACCGGTGAGGGCCTCACGCGTTGCTGCACACGGGGGTATTCCGCCACGTTTCCCCCGAACGGCTCGTTCTACAGCGCATGACTCTGCGCTCTCACGCCGGCATGGGAATCCTCATGACCGCGCTCGCCTCCGCCGCCATGGCCGCCCCGGCCGCCGCCGTCGAGGCACCGGTGATCGTTCCGCTCCAGGGACTTGAGCCCGTACTGCCGATGGACGCGCCCACGGTGGCCACCGGCGTGCCCGTCCCGGTGCCCGGCGCGCCCACCGGCTTCCAGAAGGGCCTCGGCTCCCTGCCGGACTTCACCCTGCCCAGCGTGCCGCTCACCGGCACCCTCCCGAAGACCGTCGTGGACGCGCCGCTGCCCGAGCTCCTGGACGGCAGCGACCTCGGCCGGGCGCTCCTCAGCAGCCCGCACTCGGAGATGAAGGCGTCCACTCCCGGCGCCGTCGTCGGCAACCCCGTGGAGTCCCCGCGCGGCAACGGGCTCGCCGGCCTTCCGGACCTGGCGAAGCCGCAGGCCGCCCTCCTCACCCCCGTGCTCAGCGGAGCCCTCGACCCCCAGCTCGGTCTGGCGCCGAACGCGCACTGACGCCGCGGCACCCCCCCGCGCGGGTGAAGACACGATTCTTCCCCGCCACCCCACGGGTCGTTGATCGTTACAGAGAAGGCTCGTCGCATGGCCGCGGCCCGTGGACCGAGGCCCGTCCCGTCGTAACCGGCGGCGGGCGCCCTCCGTCCGCGGGCCAATCTCTTTTCGGACTCTTTTCGGATTTCTTTCGTCTCGTTCGGCGCAATGACCGTGACCAGACCGTGTGACCGGCGTTGAAGGGGAGTCGGCCGTGATTCCTGCGGTCGCTTTCCACGTCCAAGGAGTTCTTGATGTCTCGCATCGCGAAGGCTGCCGCTGTTCTCGCCGGCACGGGTGCCGTGGCCCTCAGCGGAGCCGGCCTGGCCGTCGCCGACTCGGGCGCCGAGGCCGTCGCCGCCCACTCGCCCGGTGTCGCCTCCGGCAACGTCGTCCAGGTCCCGGTCCACGTCCCGGTCAACCTCTGCGGCAACACCGTCAACGTCATCGGCCTGCTCAACCCGGCCTTCGGCAACACCTGCATCAACGCCGACGGTCACGGCCACGACAACGGCGGCTACGGCGGCTGATCCCCCTCGTCCGACAGGTGTGTCCCCCCGGCCCGGCGGCCGGGGGGACACACCTGTGTGCGGGGTCAGGCGTACCGGTAGATCCGGCTGTGGTCGAACAGCTCCGCCGGAGTGACCCCCCAGGGAGCCATCGGCTCGTGCCGGGCGACGACCTTGCGGTACTGCGCGTCGCCCAGCGGCGGCGGCTCCGCCGGCAGGTACGCGGCCCCGGGGTTGCGCTGCTGCCACCGCGACCAGACCAGGTCGACGAAGGAGTGGTGCAGCCAGAAGACCGGGTCGTTGACGGAGCCGCCGCCGAGCATCAGCCCGCCGACCCAGCGGTGGACGCGGTTGTGGACGCGGAACCGCTCGTTGCCCTGGCCCGAGGCCCAGCCCTCCAGCCGGTTGCGGAAGCCGGACGCGCTCGTCGAGTTCCAGGGCGCCACGTCGTACACCCGCTCCCGCATCACCTCGTCGAGCTGGGCCTGCGTGGGAAGCGCGACCGGATCGCGGGGCCGGCCGAAGTCCCTGGTCAGGAAGCGGGTCTCGGACATCGCGTACGTGACGTTCCACCGCCCGGTGGAGTGGGCGAAGGGGCCGGTCATGACCTGGAGGTCGGCGCGGCGCCCGTTGCCGCCCATGAAGTCCTCGCCCCAGATCGACGAGGCCGGGCTGTTGTCCCGGGTCCAGTCCCAGTAGGGGACGGAGACCGTGCCGTCGATCCGGCGCAGCGCCTTCTCGAACTCCAGCAGGAACCTGCGGTGCCAGGGCAGGAAGCTCGGCGCCATGTGGGCGGTCCGCAGCCGCCCCTCCCCGTCGGCCGTGTAGTGGTCGATGTGGGTGCGAACGAACTCGTCGTACGCGCCGGTCCGCTTGAGCTCCAGGACGGCGGCGACGAACTTCCGGCGCTCGGCGCCGGTCAGGTCGCGCTGGTTCTTACGCGTGTACACCACGCGGGCTCCCTCCCGTCGGGTCGGTGTGGACGCCATGGGCGGCGGCGAACCGGGACAGCGGGGCGGCGCCCAGCTCGTCCACGGCGGCGCGGGTGGCCGCCAGCGGCGTCGGGCAGGACGCGTAGTGGTCGATCGGCGAGACGTAACCGCCGTCGGCGCAGCGCATCAGATGCAGCGGCCGGCCGTCGACGAAGGCCGCCGGGGTGCCGCCGGGTCCGGAGAAGCCCCGGATGCGGTGGCCTCCGTACATCTCGTCGAAGGCGAGCGGGTCGCGCGAGCCGCGCGGCGCCCCGGACGGTGCTCCCGGCGGGGTGCGGGTCGCGATGCGGCCGAGCGCGCCCCCGGTGAAGGCGGCGACCGCCACGGCGAAGAGGGACCGCAGTGCGACGCGGCGCGGGACGATCATGAGTGATCTCCTCGGGTCGGCAATTGCCCTCAGGGCACAACGATGAAAACCCGGGTTCGTTGCGTTCGAAATGCCAGCGGCGTGAATATCGACCGTTCGGGTGAAATCGGCGAAGAGGGAGGGGGGTTGGGCCACTAGCATCCGGATTCATGACCACTTCCAATGTCGTTTCCTCGGCGCGCAGCGCCTCTCCGCTGGGAACTCTCACGGTGATTCCGTGGTCCAGCGAACCCTCCGCCGATTCGGCGGGCACGCCGTTCCTCATGGCGTATTCGCTCGGCGACGGCCGGGACGGCCCGGAGGCCGGTCAGCAGGCGATGCGGACGGCCCTGGAGTCCATGAACCTCTCGGTCGGCGACCGGCTCTTCGACCTGGAGAAGGACGCCGGGATCAACGCGACGCTGCTCGTCGAGGGCGGCTCCGCCGTGCTCAACCTGCCCTTCCTCAAGGTGCAGTGCCCGGTGCCCGACGAGTGGGAGGCGGCCGCCCGCGAGCGCGGCCAGGTCTACCTCATCTGCTCCGTGCGCCCCTGGCCCGAGGCCGTCCCCGGGCAGCCGGTCGACGAGGCGCGGCTGCGTTCCTTCGTCTCCGACGAGGAGATGCTCGCGGAGTGCGCGCACGTCCTGATGCCGGTGCGGCGCCTCCAGGGCTGAGCGCGAGAGAACGGAAGGCGGTCGCGGCATGGCGACGGTGAACGTACGGGGCGGGATGCCCGGGCAGCGGCAGGAGGAGTCCGCGCGGGAGACCGCGGGGACGGGGCTCGGCGCGGGCCGGGCCTTCGCCTGGATGCTGATGGTCACGGGGGCGGCGGGCGTCCTGGCCGGCTGGGTGATCACGATCGACAAGTTCAAGCTCCTGGAGGACCCCGGCTTCCAGCCCGGGTGCAGCCTGAACCCGGTCGTCTCCTGCGGCAACATCATGAAGAGCGAGCAGGCGGCGGTCTTCGGCTTCCCCAACCCGATGCTCGGGCTCGTCACGTACGCCGTCGTCGTCGCCGCCGGTGCCGGGCTGCTCGCCGGGGCCCGCTACCGGGGCTGGTTCTGGCTCGGCCTGAACGCCGGGATGCTCTTCGGGGTCGGCTTCTGCACCTGGCTCATGTACCAGTCGCTGTACGAGATCAACTCGCTCTGCCTGTGGTGCTGCCTGGCCTGGGTCGCCACCATCGTCATGTTCTGGTACGTGACCTCGCACAACGTCCGGGCCGGGCTGCTGCCCGCCCCGGCCGGGGTGCGGACCTTCCTCGGCGAGTTCGCCTTCGCCCTGCCCGTCCTGCACATCGGGATCATCGGGATGCTGATCCTGACCCGCTGGTGGGAATTCTGGACGAGCTGACGTGAAACCCTCCCCCTGGATGTCCCGGCCGCGGGCCGCACTGATCGTGCTGCTCGCGGCCGTTCTCGTGTTCCTGCTGCCCTACGAGCGGCTCGCGCCCGGCGGGCGGCACACCGGAAGCCGGGCCCCGGTGACGCCGGAGCCGCTGCCGGGGGTGCCCTCCGGCTTTTTCACCGGCTCCGACGAGGCCGGGGTGCGGCGGATCGCGCAGGTGCAGGCCTGGCTTGGCGGCGAGACGCTGACCGTCGGGCACACGTACCTGCCCGGCGACCGCTGGTCCAACATCGAGGGGCATCCGGCGCTCTTCGGGCCCTGGGCGCGGTGGAAGGAGGAGCGGCCGGGACGGCTCTTCGTCCTGAACGTGCCGCTGCTCGACCGCAACGAGGCGGGGCTCCCGGACACGGAGGTGCGCACGGGGCTGCGGCAAGGGGCGGGCGGTGCCTTCGACGCGCACTTCCGGGTGCTGGGGGAGCGGCTCGTGGAGCACGGGCTCGGCGACGCGGTCCTGGTGCTCGGCTGGGAGATGAACGGCACCACGTACAGCCATCGCTGCGGCCCGGACCCGACGGCCTGGAAGGCGTACTGGCGGCGGGTCGTGGGGGTGCTGCGGGAGGTGGCGGGGCAGCGGTTCCGCTTCGACTTCACCCCGAGCCGGGGGCTCGACGCCGTGGCGTGGCCGCTCTGCTACCCGGGGGACGACGTCGTCGACATCATCGGGATGGACGCCTACGACCAGCCGGCCGGGCTCTCCTTCGAGGAGCAGGTGACCGAGGAGTACGGGCTCGAACACCACGTGCGGTTCGCGGCGGCGCACGGGAAGCCCGTCTCGTACCCGGAGTGGGGGCTCTTCAGGAACGGGGACAATCCGGTGTACGTGCGGGGGATGCTCGACTGGTTCGCGGCGCACCGGCCCGTCTACCAGACGGTGACGGACTACTGCCCGCACGGAGTGTGGGAGTGCGCGGACAATCCGGAGTCGGCGCGGATCGTCCGGGGCGCGCTGGGGGCGCCGGCCCGTCCGTGAAGTCGGGCCGGCGAGGTCCGTCAGGCGTGCTGGTAGGCCACCAGGGAGATGCCCACGTAGTGGGCGATGAAGGCGGCCAGGGTCAGCGAGTGGAAGACCTCGTGGAAGCCGAAATAGCGCGGGGACGGGTTAGGGCGCTTGATGCCGTAGATGACCCCGCCCGCGCTGTAGAGCAGTCCGCCGACGATCACCAGGACGAGGACGGCGATGCCGCCCGTGCGCATGAAATCGGGCAGGAAGAAGACGGCGGCCCAGCCCATCGCGATGTAGCAGGGCGTGTACAGCCAGCGGGGGGCGCCGACCCAGAAGACCCGGAAGGCGATCCCGGCGAGGGCCGCCGCCCAGATCGCCCACATGAGCGGCTTGGCCGTGGAGTCGGGGAGCAGCAGCAGGGTGAGCGGGGTGTAGGTGCCCGCGATGATCAGGAAGATGTTGGCGTGGTCGAGGCGCCGGAGGATCGCCTCGCCGCGCGGGCCCCAGGTGCCGCGGTGGTACAGCGCGCTGATGCCGAAGAGCAGGCAGGCGGTGAGGGCGAAGATTCCGCAGGCGATGCGGGCCCGGGGAGAGCCGGAGAAGGCGACCAGGACGAGACCGGCGACGATCACGGCGGGGAACATGCCCGCGTGCAGCCATCCTCTGAGCCTGGGCTTCGTCGGGAGCTCGATCGGGGTCACTTCCGGCGTGGCTGCAGTCATGACAACGAATCGTACCTACGCGCCCGTAGGTCCCGGATATGAGTGGCGATGCTCACGTGTGCGGCCCTCTGGACATATGGGCGCTAACATCGGATGATCAAATGAGTGCGGTCGGCACCGGATGAGCAGCTACGAAGCATCCGGGTCGCGGCCCCCACGGGGCATACACCAAAAAAACCCCTCAACAAGGAGCAATCGTGGCGCGCGACAACGCGGCTCCCACCACCGTCCCGACCCAGCACCAGGAGCTCGTCTCCTGGGTGAACGAGATCGCCGAGATCACCCAGCCGGACAACATCGTCTGGTGCGACGGGTCCGAGGCGGAGTACGAGCGCCTGTGCGAGGAGCTCGTCGCCAAGGGGACCTTCACGAAGCTCGACCCGGTCAAGCGCCCGAACTCGTACTACGCGGCCTCCGACCCCTCCGATGTCGCGCGCGTCGAGGACCGGACGTACATCTGCTCCGAGAAGGAGGAGGACGCGGGCCCGACCAACCACTGGAAGGCCCCGGCCGAGATGAAGGAGCTCTTCGCGGGCTCCGAGGGCATCTTCCGAGGCTCGATGCGCGGCCGCACCATGTACGTCGTGCCCTTCTGCATGGGCCCCGTCGGATCCCCGCTCTCCGCCATCGGCGTCGAGATCACGGACTCCGCGTACGTCGCCGTCTCCATGCGCACCATGACCCGCATGGGACAGGCCGTCCTGGACGAGCTCGGCACCGACGGCTTCTTCGTCAAGGCCGTGCACACGCTGGGCGCGCCGCTCGCCGAGGGCGAGGCCGACGTGCCGTGGCCCTGCAACACCACCAAGTACATCTCGCACTTCCCCGAGAGCCGCGAGATCTGGTCGTACGGCTCGGGCTACGGCGGCAACGCCCTGCTCGGAAAGAAGTGCTACGCGCTCCGCATCGCCTCCGTCATGGCGCGTGACGAGGGCTGGCTCGCCGAGCACATGCTGATCCTCAAGCTCACCCCGCCGCAGGGCGAGTCGAAGTACGTCGCCGCCGCGTTCCCGTCGGCCTGTGGCAAGACCAACCTCGCCATGCTGGAGCCCACGATCTCCGGCTGGACGGTCGAGACCATCGGCGACGACATCGCCTGGATGCGCTTCGGCGAGGACGGCCGCCTCTACGCGATCAACCCCGAGGCCGGCTTCTTCGGCGTCGCGCCCGGCACCGGCGAGCACACCAACGCCAACGCCATGAAGACCATGTGGGGCAACTCCGTCTTCACGAACGTCGCCCTCACGGACGACGGCGACGTGTGGTGGGAGGGGATGACCGAGACGGCCCCCGCGCACCTCACGGACTGGAAGGGCAACGACTGGACGCCCGCGTCCGAGACGCCGGCCGCCCACCCGAACGCCCGCTTCACCGTCCCGGCCGGGCAGTGCCCGATCATCGCGCCGGAGTGGGAGGACCCGAAGGGCGTGCCGATCTCGGCGATCCTCTTCGGCGGCCGCCGCGCCTCCGCCGTCCCGCTGGTGACCGAGTCCTTCGACTGGAACCACGGCGTCTTCCTCGGTGCGAACGTCGCCTCCGAGAAGACCGCCGCCGCCGAGGGCAAGGTCGGCGAGCTGCGCCGCGACCCCTTCGCCATGCTGCCGTTCTGCGGCTACAACATGGGCGACTACATGGCCCACTGGGTCAAGGTGGGTGCGAACGCCGACGCCGCGAAGCTGCCGAAGATCTACTACGTGAACTGGTTCCGCAAGAACGACGCGGGCAAGTTCGTCTGGCCCGGCTTCGGCGAGAACAGCCGTGTCCTGAAGTGGATCGTCGAGCGCCTGGAGGGCAAGGCCGAGGGCGTCGAGACCCCGATCGGCATCCTGCCGACCCCGGAGTCCCTCGACACCGAGGGCCTCGACCTGCCGGCCGAGGACCTGGAGTTCCTCCTCAAGGTCGACCGTGACGTGTGGCGCGAAGAGGCCGCCCTCGTCCCCGACCACCTGAACACCTTCGGCGACCACACGCCGAAGGAGCTGTGGGACCAGTACAACGCGCTCGTGGAGCGCCTGGGCTAGTCGCCCCTTCGAGACTCGTGGTGGGTTGCCCCGAAACACCGCCCTGACCAGTGGGGTCACGACGGCCCACCACGACGCAACCGGCCCCCGGAGCCCCCTCAGGCTCCGGGGGCCGGCGCATGTCCGGCGTACGGGGTCAGAGGATGACCTGGCTCGACTCGACGGTCGCGATGGCCCGGCGGCAGGCGTCCCGGAAGCCGCGGAAGCGCTCGTTGTCCCAGGTCTCGAGTCGGCCGCTCTTCCAGTCGAAGTCCGTGGCCTGGGGGCCGAAGAGGGACCTGCGCATGTCTTCGGTGATCTCCAGCTGGGCTCCGGCGCCGGTCGCCGTCCGGTTGCAGATGTTGTTCGTCACGCCGCCGGCGTAGTTCTTGAGGTTCTCCCGGTGCTCGGGGGCGAAGGCGTCGACCGCCGGGAAGCCGGCCTGGTTCAGCTCCTTCACGAGGGCCGCGCGGAAGGCCGCGTTGAGACCGCCGACGACGACCAGCTTCGGGTCGGCGGTCGAGGGCCAGATCGCCGTCTGCGGCATGTTCAGCTGGCTGTACTGGCAGCCGTGCAGGCTCAGCACGTTGAGGTGGCTCGCGGCGATGCCCACGGCGACGTGGTCGTCGCAGTTCACCGAACTGACGTGCAAGTCCCTGTTGTTCTCCGAGCGCATGCCCTCGAACATCCAGTAGTCGTGGAAGCCCTGGGTGACGTCCGCCAGCTCCACGTTCGCCGGGTCGTAGCCCGCGATCGCCAGGCAGAGTTCGGAGGTGCCCCGCTCGATCTGGCCGCCGTGGATGGCCATGATCGCCGTCTTCGGCGGCGCGGACGGCTTGGACAGGTACCTGTCGAGCTGCTCGTGGCGCTTGTACCGACGGCCGTAGTCCGTGCCCTCCGTGACCGGGTGCTCCGTGCTGGTGTAGAGGTCGGTGTTGCTGTCGTAGAGGTCGTTCTCGGTGCCGGCGTAGGCCGGTGCCGAGACGGCGAGTTGGCCGACGAGCGGGGCACCGACGGTGGCGGCTGCCAGGGCGGTCAGGATGGTGCGGCGGGACGCGGGGCGATCAGTGAGTGACATGTGCGGAACATAACCGATCAGTTGCCGCGTCCTTCCACGTACTCCGTGTGGATCTGCTGACGGATCGCTTCCGCTTCCTGGAGGGCGGTGGCGATCGCGGTCGCCTCCTCGTGGAGCGCGGCCAGCTGCCGTTCGAGGTGACTCTCAGGGGCCTCGGAGCCCGAGGTGAACCGCGACCACCACCGCGTCCGTACGAAGGTGTCGACGGCCTCCGGGATGTCCAGGCGGACCGCGCGGGCCAGGACGTGGAGGTGCTCCGGGTCGCTCACCCAGCCCGGTTCGAGCAGGGCCTCGATCAGGGTGCCGAGGGCGGTGAGCCGCTCGCGGGTGGCCGACGGCAGCTCCACCTCGGTCAGATACGCGCGCAGCTTGACGAAGTCGGCCCGAAGGGCGTCCAGTTGCTCGTCGGCGCTCGGGAAGTGCGGGGTGTCCGGGCGCTCGGGCGGGGCGATCAGCGCCCCCGCCCCGTACAGGCCCACGACCACCAGCGGCCACAGGGAGCCCGCGGCTCCGGTGAGGGTGAGGGCGAGACCGGCCAGGCCGGCGGCGCAGCCCGTCAGGTTCTTGCGGGACTCGGCGTACCGCAGGAGGCGGTTACTGGTAGCCACGGATCTCCTCGAAGGCGCCGTCCAGCGAACCCTGTCGGGCGTCGAAGAGCTTGCCGCCGGTCAGGCTCGCGATGTGGTCGAGCTCGCCGCGGTCGGAGTCCCCGAAGAGGATCGGGAAGACCGGGGTGCGCTGCTGCTCGGCGGGCAGGGAGCGGTAGAAGGTGTCGAAGGCGGAGGCCGGGTCGCCGTCGGTGTTCTCCCCGTCCGTCATGAGCACGATCGAGGTGAACGTGTCGCCGCCGGGGGATGCGCCGAGGAAGCGGTACGCCTCCTGGACGCTGGAGTAGATGGCGGTGCCGCCGGAGGCCGAGAGGTTCCGGGCGTCGGTCCCGATCGCGTCCTGCGCCGCCTTCGGCGAGGCCGGGTCGACCGTGTGTGTACGGACCTCGCCCTGCTTCACCGCGGAGCCGAAGGGCATCAGGGTGACCTCCTCCCGGTCCCGGAAGTCGCCCGTGAGCTCGGCGAGCGCCGTCTTGAGGCGTTCGAGGCGCTCGCCCGCCATGGAGCCGGACGTGTCGAGCACGTAGACCGTGCGGGAGGGCCTGCGCAGGGTGTTGTCGTACGCGTCGAGCAGCCCGTCGGCGACGGCCCGGCTGCCGGGGAACGGCAGCTCGCGCCGCTGGTCCTCGGCGAGCGCGGACGCCGGCGGGACGCCGAGGACGACCGGGCGGCGCAGGGTCGTGTCCGTGATCCGCCGCTGGGTCTCGGGGGTGCGCAGGTAGGTGGTGAGCCGGCCGGCCGCCTCCTTCGCCTCGGTGCGGGCGGAGGTGAGCAGGGTGAGCGGGTAGTCGGCGGTCACGACGCCGTCCGACGGGCGGATCACGGTGAGCTTCCCGGGCGCGGACAGCAGCACGGACTCGTAGTTGACGAGCGCGTCGACGTCGGCGCGACGGCCGTAGGCGGTCGCGAGCCAGCCGGAGGAGCCGGAGGTCAGCTTCTGGCCCGCGAAGAACTCCTTCAGCCGGGGAGTGGACCGGGTGACGTCCTGCTCGGTGAGCGCGGACTGGGCGCCGGAGAGCCCCGAGGCGACCGAGACCAGCGCGGAGAAACCGGAGTTGGAGCGCATCGGGTCCGTCATGCCGTACGTCAGCTTCTTCTCGGCGACCGCCTTGTGCAGCTGCGACCAGGTGACCTTGGCGGGGTCCCAGCCGAGGCGGGCGACCGCGGCGGGCCGGACCCCGAGGGCGACCGGCGAGGTCATGATCGGGGTCTCGCCGGTGATCCGCTTGGCGGTGTCCGGGCGGAGCCTGAGGTAGTCGTTGGAGGACAGCCAGATCGCGTCGTACGCCTTCTCCGCCTTGCCGGAGGCGATCTGCTCGACGGCGTCGAGGGTGCCGGCGTAGGTGGGGCGGACGGTGACGCCGGTCGCCTTGCGGGCCTCTTCCAGTACGGGGGCCATGTCGGCCAGCTCGGAGGAGGCGAGGACGCGGAGAGTGCCGGGGGCGTAGCTCGTGCCGTGCCGGTCCGGGGTCGGGCGGCTGCCCTGGCCGCCGGAGGAGCTGTTGTCGATGGTGGAGCAGGCGCCGCTGGTGGCCGTGACGAGCAGGGCGAGGGCGAGGCCGGCGAGGGTCCGGGTGAGGGTCCTTGGGCGACGGATGGTCTTCATGCGGGGCCGCCGCCTTCCAGGGCGCCGGTGCGGCGGCTGCGCTCCAGGTGGGAGCTCGCCTGCTGGAGCTCGGAGGTCAGGGACCGGACGGTCGCGGCCATCGACTCCGTGGCCTGGACCTTGTACGTGTCGATGGCGTCGAGGGTCGTGTAGATCTGCTGGAACGCCGTGCGGAGCGTCTCCGCGCCCACCGCCGGGTCCGCCGCGATCCGCTGGATCTCGCCGGCCTGCTCCGACAGCATCCCGGCGTTGGTGGCGATGAGGTTCTCCGTCGTCGACCGGAGCGCGTTGACCTGTTCGGTGACGTTCCGCTGGTGCTCCAGCGCGGTGGCGAGCATCACGGCGATCCGCAGCGCCGACAGGGTGGTCGTCGCCGCCCGGTCCACGCCCTTGATCAGCTCGGCGTTGTTCCGGCGGACCACGTCCATCGCCATGTACCCCTGGGCGCAGACGGCGAGTTGGGTCAGCAGGTCCTGGTGCTTCTGCCGGACCGGGAAGAGGACGTCGGCGCGCAGCGCGTCCGCCTGGGCCGGGTCCGGGGTGAGGGCGATCCGCTCCTCCACGGCCGCGTCGAGGGCCTCGGTGAGCACCGCGTACTCCTGGAGCTTGCCCATGGTCTCCCAGAGGCGGGCCCGCTCGGTCTGCAACGCCGCGTTGTCGCGCTCCAGTTCGTCCTGGCCACCGCGCAGTGCGCCGACGATCCGGTTCAGAGTGGCCTGCGAGGAGGCGTACTTGGCGACGTGGTCGCGCAGCTTGTTGCCGCCGGGGAGCTTGGAGAGGAGGCCCTTGAACCCCTTGGCGGGGGTGTCCCGGGGGTCCAGGTCCTCGACCGTGCGCCGGAGTTCGACGAGCGAGGCGCCGACCCGGGTCTGGGCGTCGCCGGCGGACGCGCCGGTGCCGAGCGAGCGGACCGTGCGGTCGAGCATCCGGTTCGACTGCTGGGTGGCGGAGCGCATCTCGCCCGCGCCGAGCGCCGTGATCTCGCCGATGCGGCCCGAGAACTCGGGGGAGCGCGGGTCGAGTCCGGAGAGCGATCCGACGTACTCGACGGCCCGCCGGGACATCTCGGTACGGGTGGACTCGTCCAGCGGGACGACGCCGGAGACCTGCTCGGCGCGGACGGGCGCCACCGGCTCCGGCGGGGTGAGGACGAGCGGGCTGTCGTTCCCGGGCGGTGTCAGGGCCATCGTTCTTCTCGGATCCTCGGGCGTGGTCATGCGGTGTCCCCCTGGTCGCGGGCCCGCAGCGCCATCTCGTGCAGCACCTTGCTGGTGGGCACGGGCGCCTGGCGGACGCCGGTCAGTGTCTGGTTGAGGTAGGCGGCGTGGTGTTCGGTGGCCGAGGTGAACTCGCTCGCCGCGCCCTGCGGCCGGAAGCCGTGGCGGACCGCGAGCTTGCGCAGTTCGGGGTCGGTGGCGAGGAGTTCGCCGAGCGCCCGGCCGTTCTCGGTGAGCGGGACGAGGGTGTGGTCGCTGTTGACGGTGGTGTCCGGGTAGAGGACGACGAGGTCGCCCATGGGCTTGCCCGCGAGGAGCTGGGCGGCGACCTGGGACTCGTACACCAGGACCAGGGGGTTGCCGACGCCGCTGATGAAGTCGCGGAACGGGGCGTCGGAGCCCGCCTGTTGGGCGCCCTGCACCTGGATCAGCTTGCGCATGAGCGGGGCGGTGCGGGTCACGGCGGCGGCGTCGCCCGCGACCTTGCCGCCGTCGGCGACGTAGCTCGCGGCCGCCAGGTAGAGGGCGCCGGAGTTGGAGGCGACCGGATCGGTGGAGGTGATGAAGAGGGTGCCGCTCAGCTCGGCGCGCCCGGCGGAGCCCTTGAGCTGCTGCCAGGTCCGGTCGGCGCGGGCGGCGGCCAGGTAGGCGTCCATCTTCAGGGTGCCGGTCGTCCCGCGCGGGCCGAGGGTCGCGAGGCCGTTGCCCGCGAGGACCCGGGCCGCCGCGCTGTGCGCGACGACGACGAGCGGCGAGTAGAAGGGCCGCAGCGGGGCGGTGGTCGCCTTGTCCTTCGTCTTCGCCTTCGCGCGGAGCCCGTCGGCGGGCCCCCTGGAGGACGGGAAGGCGAAGTCGTAGCCGTCGAGGGGCAGTTCGTCCATGTCCCAGGACCCGGAGGTCTCGGTGCCCACGGCGAAGCCCTTGGCGGCCAGCGCCTTCACGACCTGTGGGTCGGCGAAGAACTCGGCCTTCTCCGACCCGATGACTCCTCGCACGGTCTTCGTTGCCGTGCCTGTGTCCTTGTCGCCGCCCGTCACGAGGACGGCGGCCACGCCGCCGAGGAGCAGGGCGGCCAGGACGATTCCCAGGATGCGTCTCACGCGGGCAGCGTGCTCGCGGAAACCCACATTCCAGGGGGAGTTGGGTGTACGAGGGGTGAAGTACCGATCCCGGTACCGAACCGGAGCGGGATGTACCGTGAAGCCCGTCGAGCAGGGGGGTGAGGCGATGCCACGCTGGGCGGTCGTGATGCTGTGGGTGGTGGGCGCGCTCGTGGTGCTGGTGCCGGTCGGCGGCATCGGCGCGTACATCTACGCCGTGGGGGAGAACCACGAGAACATGCGGTTCCCGTCCGAGGACGTGACGGTGGCGCGGTGCGCCGTCGATCCGGTGTCCAAGCGGCCGGTGGCGGAACTGTCGGTCACCAGTCAGGCGGGCCGCAGGGGCAGCTACACGGTGACGGTGGAGTTCCAGGACGAGCGGGAGAAGGCCGTCGAGCGGGGCTTCGGGGTCGTCGAGGACCTCGCGGACGGGGGGACCGGCCGGACGGTGGTCATGGGTGCCGAGGCGTACGAACAGGGTGTGCCGCGGTGTGTCGTGTACGAGGCCGGCTTCAGGGCGACCGAGCCGACGGCCGGGGGCACCCCGTAGGGGTGTGGGTGGCGCCCGGTCCGCGCGGTTCGTGCCGCGCGGACCGGGGCCGTCAGGGGGCGCCGGCTGCGGCCAGGGTGGGTTCCCCGGCCAGTGCCGCGGTGTGCGCGTCCATGCGCCCGGCGGCGAGGATCGCGGCGGCCGTGTCGGCCCGGGAGGCGGCGACGACCAGGGCGCGGCCCGCGAGGGCGTGCGCCTTGCGGTGCAGCTCCCGCGCCGGCGAGCCGCTGAGGCCCGCGTGGCGGGCGGGCGGTGCGCCGCGCAGCCGCGCCACCTGACGGGCGATGAGCTCGCCCGCCTCCGTGTCGCCGAGCTCGTCGGTGACGGCGAGCAGGGCGGACAGGTGTCCGGCGAGCTGGATGTCCAGCTCCTCCTCGCGGGAGCGGTGCGGGTACGCGTGGTCGTCGTCGGCCATCCGGTGGACCGACTTGGTGCGGATCGGTTCGTACATGGGATGGCCTCCTGAGTGCTCTGAGAGCCATCCTAGCTTAGATTCGGTCTAAAGTTGAGCGATGTCTGAGTGTGGCGGGGTCAGGGCTGGCTGTAGCCGTCCAGGAACCGGCCGATCCGCGTCACCGCGTCCGCCAGGTCCGCCGCCGCGGGCAGCGTGACGATCCGGAAGTGGTCCGGCTCGTGCCAGTTGAAGCCCGTCCCGTGCACGACCATGATCTTCTCGGCCCGCAGCAGGTCGAGGACCATCTGCCGGTCGTCCTTGATCTTGTAGACGGTCGGGTCGAGCCGCGGGAACAGGTACAGCGCGCCCTTCGGCTTCACGCACGTCACGCCCGGGATCTGCGTCAGCAGCTCGTACGCCGTGTCCCGCTGCTCCAGGAGCCGCCCGCCCGGCAGTACCAGGTCCTCGATCGACTGCCGGCCCTGGAGGGCGGCGGCCACCGCGTGCTGCGCGGGCATGTTCGCGCACAGCCGCATGTTGGCGAGGATCGTGAGGCCCTCGATGTACGAGGTCGCGTGGTGCTTCGGGCCGCAGACCGCGAGCCAGCCGGAGCGGAAGCCCGCCACCCGGTAGTTCTTGCTCATGCCGTTGAAGGCGAGGCAGAGGAGGTCGGGGGCGATCGCGGCGGTCGGCGTGTGCGTCGCACCGTCGTAGAGGATCTTGTCGTAGATCTCGTCCGAGCAGACGACCAGGTTGTGGCGGCGGGCGATCTCCGTCAGCGAGCGGAGCATCTCGTCGTCGTAGACGGCGCCCGTCGGGTTGTTCGGGTTGATGATCACGATCGCCTTGGTGCGGTCGGTGATCTTCCGCTCGATGTCGGCGAGGTCCGGCATCCAGTCGGCCTGCTCGTCGCAGCGGTAGTGCACGGCCGTACCACCCGCGAGCGAGACCGAGGCGGTCCACAGCGGATAGTCCGGGGCCGGTACGAGGACCTCGTCGCCGTCGTCGAGGAGCGCCTGCATCGACATCTGGATCAGCTCCGAGACGCCGTTGCCGAGGTAGATGTCCTCGACGGAGAGCGGAATGCCCTTCGTCTCGTAGTGGCTCATCACCGCACGGCGGGCCGACAGCAGGCCCTTCGCGTCGCCGTAGCCGTGTGCCTCGGAGAGGTTGCGCAGCACGTCCTCGAGGATGGCGGGCGGACACTCGAAGCCGAAGGCGGCCGGGTTGCCCGTGTTGAGCTTGAGGATGCGATGACCCGCAGCCTCAAGCCGCATCGCCTCTTCGAGCACCGGACCCCGGATTTCGTAACAGACGTTGGCGAGCTTCGTGGACTGGATCACCTGCATGACGAGAGCTTACGGCGGGGTGGGGCGGGACGCCTCGTGTTTTGGGACACGTCGGACACGGCACCCCGATGTGACCCCCGTCGCACCGGCGGTGTCGTGCTCCCTACAATTCGGGCCCATGAGCCAGCACGACCCCGGCGCCGCCGGCCCCCGGGGCGCCCGCCGCCGCCACGCCCCCGCACGCCGGGGGCGGGGTCCCGTGTGGCTGCTCGCCGCCGGCGGGATCGCCGTCCTCGGGGCCGCCGCCGCACTGCTCTCGGGCGGCTCCGGCACGAAGGGCGGCACGGGCTCCCCCGACGGCGGCCCCGGCGGGCCGCCCGCGTTGATCCAGGCGGACCCCTCCGATCCGTCCGGCCCGTCCGCCCGCGACGGGGAGGCCGGTCCGCCCGACACGTCCGACGCCTCGGGCGGAGGTGGAGCCGGAGGTGCCTCCGCCCCCGGCTCCGCGCCCGCATCGCCCCAGGGGAGTGCGACGCCCTCCGCCACGGCCGGCGACCGGGAACCGACCGCTGCTCCGTCCGGGTCCGCGACGACCGCTCCGGCCGCCGGCCCGACGACGGAGACGGCTCCCACCGGCGACGAGCCGACGAAGCCGGGGAAGGGGCGGGGCCCCTCCCGACGGCCGAGATAGGAGGCCTCCGCCCGGCCGGGATAGGTTGGCGCGTCATGTGGGTTTTCAGTGCCTCCGGATGCCGGTGGCTGGGTGCTGCCGGATCGCTCGCCGTCGCCGTGGGCGGGTGGGCCGCCGGGACGCTGCCCGTACGCGGCGGCTGGGGACTGTGGGAGCCGCGCGGCTCCGCGCTCACCGTGGCCGGCGCCGTCCTCGCGTACCTCGGCCTGACCCTGCTCGTCGCCGCCTGGTGGCGGTACGGCGTCCTGCTCGCGCGGGGTGCGCGGGACGGGGTTCTCGGGACCCTGGCCCTCTGGACCGCGCCGCTGCTCCTCGCCCCGCCGCTCTACAGCGCGGACGTCTACAGCTACGTCGCGCAGGGCGCGATGGTCCTCGAAGGCCACGACGTCTACGGCGGCGGGCCCTCCGTCCTCGGCCCCGGCGACCTCGGCGCGGACGCGGCGGCGAGCGTCGGCGGCCACTGGACCGACACCCCCGCACCGTACGGCCCGGTCTTCCTGCTCCTCGCCGAGGTCGTCGTGAAGGCGACCGGCGGGGCGATCGTGCCGGCCGTCCTCGGGATGCGGCTGATCGCCCTGGGCGCGCTCGCGCTGATCGTCTGGGCCGTACGGGGGCTCGGCGGGGGTGCGGGGGGCCCGGACGGAGCGGTGTGGCTGGCCGCGCTCAACCCGCTGCTGCTGATCCACGTCGTCGGCGGCATGCACAACGACGGGCTGATGATCGGCCTCATGCTGGGCGGTGTGCTCCTCGCGGTGCGCGGGCGGTGGGTGCTCGGCTGCGTCCTCGTCGGCCTCGCGATGATGGTGAAGTCGCCGGCGGCGGTCGCCCTGCTGTTCGTCGGCGTCATGATCGCGCGCCGGGACGGTGGCGTACGGGGTGTGGTGAAGGGGCTCGTGCTGCCGGGGCTCGTGGCGGGCGGGGTCGCGGTGGGGGCGACGCTGGCCGCCGGTACCGGGTTCGGTTGGCTGCGGACGCAGAGCGTCGCCGGGGCCATCCACACGGCGCTCTCGGTGACGAGCGACCTCGGGCTCGCGCTCGGGCTGCTCGTCGCGGACGATCCCGATCCGGTGAAGGGCGTCGTCCAGAAGCTGGGACTCGTCGTCGCCGTCGGGCTGATCCTCGCGCTCGCGTGGCGCTCGTGGCGGGGGGCGCTGGACCCCGTACTCGGCCTCGGGCTCTCGCTGGTCGCGCTCGTGGCGCTCTCGCCGATGGTGCAGCCGTGGTACCTGCTGTGGGGGACGGCCGTCGTCGCGGCGGCCGCCTGGCGGAGCCGGGCCGGACAGCTGCTGGTGGTGCTGTCGGCGGCGCTCGTGTACGAGACGGCACCGTCGGGGCGCACGCCTTGGTACGGGTTCGTGGTGGCGGGTGTCGTGGTGGCGGTGGGGCTGTTGTGGATGCGGCGGGAGCGGTGGCCGGTCCTTACGCGGCGGGACGCTGTGCCGGACGCGACGAGGGCACGGACCTAGCGGACCCAGGGGGTGTCCCGCACCTCACCTCGTCGGGGGGTCCTCCGGATGGCGCGGCCCGCCAGGGTGTCCGTGCGGTGGCCGTCCTCGATGACGAACCTGCCGTCGATCAGGACGTGCGGGATGCCCACCGGGAGGGTGCGGGGGGACGCGTACGTCGCTCCCGCCGCGACCGTCCCCGGGTCGAAGAGGACCAGGTCCGCCACGTACCCCTCGCGGACCAGGCCCCGGTCCGGGAGGCGGAGGCGGGCCGCCGGGCGGGAGGTCAGGTGGGCGACGCACTCCTCCAGGGAGAGGACGCCGAGCTCGCGCACGTACCGGCCGAGGTAGTGAGGGAACGTGCCGTACGCGCGCGGGTGCGGCTTGAGGCCCTGGAGGATGCCGTCCGAGCCGCCCGTGTGGACCCGGTGCCGCATGATCGTCCGGACGTTCTCCTCGTGGCCCACGTGCTGGAGGATCGTCGTCCCGAGCCGGTCGTCGAGCAGGAGGCGCCGGGCCGTGGCCCAGCCGTCGAGGCGGCGGCCCACGAACTCCGTGAGACCGGGGTCGGTCACGCCCGCGATCTCGATCGTGTCCCAGTCGACCGGCACTCCGTGGCAGCCGTCCGAGCCGACGACTTCGAGGTGGTGGCGGATCCGGTCCGCCGTCTCCTCGTCGCGGAGCCGCGCCAGCACCGCCTCCGGGCCGCCTTCGCTCGCCCAGCTCGGGAGGACGGCGACCAGGGTCGTGCTGCCGGGCGTGTACGGGTACGTGTCGAGGGTGATGTCCGCGCCGTCGGCGAGGGCCTCGTCCAGGAGCGCCAGAAGCTCCGGCGCCCTGCCCTCGTTCACGCCGAAGTTCATGGTGGCGTGGGCCAGATGGAGGGCGCAGCCCGCCTCGCGGGTCAGGGCGACCATCTCCGCGTACGCCTGGAGGGCGCCGGCGCCGTACGAGCGGTGGTGCGGGCAGTAGTAGCCGCCGTACTCCGCCACGACCCGGCAGAGCTCGGTGAGCTCGGCGTCCGGCGCGTACATGCCGGGGGTGTACGTCAGGCCGGAGGACATGCCGACCGCGCCCTGCTCCAGGCCCTCGGCGACGAGCTGCCGCATCCGGTCCAGCTCGGACCCGGTGGCGGGGCGGTCCTCCCAGCCGACCGCGTACATCCTGACCGTCCCCTGCGGGACGAGGTACGCGGCGTTGACCGCGATGCCCCGGCCGCCGTGCGCGCCGTCGAGGCGGTCCAGGTACTGGCCGACCGTGCGCCAGTCGAGGTCGAGGGTCGTGTCCCCGGGCGCACCGCCGTTCCAGCCGGCGATCGTCCGCCGGACCTCGCCGAGCGTGCGGTCGTCGACCGGCGCGTACGACAGGCCGTCCTGGCCCAGGACTTCCAGCGTCACGCCCTGCGCGGCCTTCGCGCTGTGGTCCGGGTCGCGGAGCAGCGCGAGGTCGCTGTGGGCGTGCATGTCGACGAAGCCGGGGGAGAGCGCGAGGCCCTCGGCGTCCACGACGCGGCGGGCCGTGGGGCGCTGACAGCCGGCGGCGGCGCCCTCCTTGACGATCGTGGCGATCCGGCCGCCGTCGATCGCCACGTCGGCCCGGTAGGACGGGCCGCCGCTGCCGTCGACGACCTCCGCGTCGCGGAAGACGAGGTCCATGCCGATCCTTCCGATTCCTTCTAGAAGAACGTGCGGATGTAGTCGACCACCGTGCCGTCCGCCTCGACCAGCGGGATCAGCTGCCACTTGTCGAAGGACGTGCACGGGTGGGACAGGCCCATGCCGACCCAGTCGCCGACCTCCACGTCCGCCTCGGGCGCCGTGCCCAGCCACGCGTGCTGGTCGGAGAGGCCGGTGACCGTGACGCCCTCGGCGGCGCGGACTTCGCCGGTGCGGGCGTCGCGGACCACCTGCGCCTCGGGGAGGTGCAGGTCGTGGGCTGCGTCGCGCTTGCCGGCGTTCGTGAAGGCCTGCTCCGGGGTGGGGCGGGAGACGACCTGCGACCAGAGACGGAACGCGGGCTGGAGCGCGCCCTCCTCGGGGACCCGGTTGAAGGGGGTCCTCTCGCGGTACTGGCCGTCGTCGTGCGAGACGTACGCGCCGGAGCGCAGCAGCTTCAGGACGGGGAGGGAGAGTCCGGGGATCTCCGCGAAGACGTCCGCGACCGCGTCGAACCACTCGCTCCCGCCCGCGCTCACCACGATCTCGCCGATGGCGGGGTCGAAGCGGCCGGCCTTGTCGAAGTCGGCCGCGAGCCCGACCAGCCGGTGCAGCCACTCCCTGACCCGCTCGCCGTCGGCCCCGGGCATGGTGCCCTCGTACCCGGCGACGCCGACGAGCCGCAGCGTGGGGGCGTCCGCGACCGCGTCGGCGACGGCCGCGCACTCCGCCTCGGTCCGTACGCCCGTCCGCCCGGTCGCGCCGGCGGCCAGCTCGACGACGACGTCCACGGGGCGGGCGGCTCCCGCCGCGCGGAGTGCCTCGTCCATCAGCTCGACGCCGCGCACCGAGTCGACGTAGCAGACGAAGCGGAAGTCCGGGTCGGCGTCGAGCTCGGCGGCGAGCCAGCGCAGGGCGACGGCGTCGACGAGCTCGTTCGCCAGGAAGACCCTGGCCACGCCGTGGGCACGGTAGACGCGGGCCTGGTGGGGCATGGCGGCCGTGATGCCCCAGGCGCCGTGCTCCAGCTGGCGGTCGAAGAGCCGGGGGGCCATGGAGGTCTTGCCGTGCGGGGCGAAGGCGAGGCCGTGGCGCTCGGCGTAGACCTCCAGGAGGCGGAGGTTGTGCTCGACGGACTCGGCGGAGAGCGCGAGGACGGGGGTGGTGAAGCCGCCGGTGAAGAGGGAGCGGCGCTGGGCCGCCAGCTCGCCGACGGTCAGGCCCTCGGCGTCCGGGGGCAGTCCCTTGAAGCGGTGGTCGACTCGCTCGTTCGCCAGGTCGGGCAGGTCGGGCACGGGGCCTCCTCGTCGAGTGTTGCGCTGTGTGCAACGGTCATTGCGTATCTTGCTCATGGCTGTCTAACATCCGGGCCAAGGCCGGGTCAATGGACCCGTCACAGTCACAGGGAGCCCGAGAGTGAGCGGACACGCGCCCCCGGACGCGATCACGGACGCGTCCGCACTCTCACACGCGCCCGAACCCCCGGACTTCGTCTGCCTCGGCGAGTCCATGGTCACCTTCCTTCCCTCCCGGCCCGGCCGCCTCGCCGACGTCCCCTCCTTCGCCCGCGCGATCGGCGGCGCCGAATCCAACGTCGCCTGCACCCTCGCCGCCGCCGGACACCGCGTGAAATGGGTCGGCCGCGTCGGCCGGGACGGCTTCGGCGACCACCTCGTCGACACCATCGGCGGCTACGGAGTCGACGTCACCGCCGTCACCCGCGACCCGCACCGGCCGACCGGCGTCTACTTCCGCACCGACGAGGACCGGGCCACCGACGCCCACGAGGTCGTCTACTACCGGGCAGGATCGGCCGCCTCGGCCATGTCGCCCGCCACCGTCCCGTACGACTCCGTCGCCGACGCCCGCGTCCTCCACCTCACCGGCATCACGGCCGCACTGTCGGCCGGCTGCCTGGCCCTGATGCGGGAGCTCACGGCCCCCCGTCCCGGGCGCCCGCTCGTCTCCTTCGACGTCAACCACCGGCCCGGCCTGTGGAGCGACGGCACCGCCCCCGAGGTGCTCCTCGAACTCGCCCGCCGTGCCGACCTCGTCTTCGTCGGCGCCGACGAGGCGGAGGCGCTGTGGGGCCTCCGCGATCCGGCCGCGATCCGTGGCGCCCTGCCGGAACCGGCGGTCCTCGTGGTGAAGCGGGGTGGGGAGGGGGCGGTTGTGTTCGAGCGCTGCGCGGCTTCTTCCCCCACCCCGCCCCTTCCCGAAACCGGGGTCAAGCCCCCGGACCCCGTACGGCCTGCGGTCGTGCCCTCAAACGCCGGGCGGGCTGAGATTCAGCCCCGCCGGCGTTTGAGGCGCGGGGTCTGGGGCGGAGCCCCAGTTCGGGAAGGGGCGGGGTGGGGAGAGGCCCCGCGCAGCGGCCCCGCGCCCGAGCCCAGCGCGCCCGCCACCCCCACCCCCGACACCGTCACCTCCGTCCCCGCCCCCCGGGTCGACGTCGTCGCACCCGTCGGCGCCGGCGACGCCTTCGCCGCCGGGTTCCTCTCCGCCACCCTCCGCGGCCTCGACATGGACACGCGGCTCCGCCACGGCCACCTCATGGCCGCCGCCGCCCTCACCGTCCCCGGCGACGTCGCCGTCCCGCCCCGCCGCGCCCACGCCGACCGGCTCGCCGCCCTCGACGCCGGAGCCTGGGGCACACTTCACCTCGGCCCCGGCTGGACGGGGGACGACCAGGAGGTACGTACGCCATGAGCCAGACCGTCGACCGGGCGCTCAGCATCCTGCCGCTGCTCGCCCAGGGCCCCGCCGACCTCGGGCAGGTCGCCGAACGGCTCGGCGTCCACAAGTCGACCGCCCTGCGGCTGCTGCGCACCCTCCACGAGCACGGCCTCGTCCACCGCCAGCAGGACCAGCGCTACCGACTCGGGGCCCGCCTCTTCGCGCTCGCCCAGGAAGCCGTCGAGAACCTCGACGTCCGCGAGATCGCCCACCCCTACCTCGCCGCCCTCAACGAGCAGACCGGGCACACCGTCCACCTCGCCGTGTACGAGGAGGGCGAGGTCCTCTACATCGACAAGTTCGAGAGCCGCTACCCGGTCCGCATGTACTCCCGCATCGGCAAGCCGGTCGCGATCACCGTCGCCGCCGTCGCCAAGCTGCTCCTGGCCGACCTGCCGGAGCCCGACCGCCGCGCCGTCGCCGCGAAGCTCGACTACCCCCCGTACACGCCCCGTTCGACCCCGAACGCCGCCGCCTTCCTCAAGGAACTGGCGACCGTACGCGAACAGGGCTGGGCCACCGACCTCGGCGGCCACGAGGAGTCCATCAACTGCGTCGGCGCCCCGATCCGCGGCGCCGACGGCCGGGTCGTCGCCGCCATGTCGGTCTCGGCGCCCAACGTGGTCGTCACGGCCGAGGAACTCCTCGGTCTCCTCCCGCTGGTGCGCCGCACCGCGGACGACATCAGCCGGGAGTACTCCGGCAGCACCCCTACCAAGGACAACGGATGACCCTCGAGAAGATCGCCCTCACCCCCGCCACCCACACCGCCCCGCCCGCGAAGTTCTCGCACGGCGTGAAGAAGGGCAACATCCTCCAGGTCGCCGGCCAGGTCGGTTTCCTGCCCGCCGTCGAGGGCCAGGCCCCGACGGTCGCGGGCCCGACCCTGCGCGAGCAGACCCTCCAGACCTTCGCCAACGTCAAGGCGATCCTGGAGGAGGGCGGCGCGAGCTGGGACGACGTCATGATGATGCGCGTCTACCTCACCGACGTGGACCACTTCGCCGAGATGAACGCGATCTACAACCAGTACTTCCAGGAGCAGGGCCTCGCGGACCCGGCCTCCGCCCGGACGACCGTGTACGTCGGCCTCCCGGCCGGCCTCCTCGTCGAGATCGACGCGCTCGCCGTCCTCGGCTGAGCACCGGATGCGGGAGGGCGCCCCGGCGGTGGTCCGCCGGGGCGCCCTCTGTGGTGCTGCGTGCGAGGGTCAGGCCGTGCAGTACTGCGCCTGCTTGCCGATCGAGCGGTACATGCAGTCCGCGTTTTCCAGGAGCTGGAGGACGGCGTCGCGGTTGCGGCTCGTCTCGCGCTCGATGACCTCGTCGGGCGGGTAGAAGCCGCCGCCGCCGGACGACGCCGGATACATCTCGAACGTGTACCCGAAGATCCTGTGCACGCCCCACAGGTAGTCGTCGATCGAGCCGTCCGTGATGTAGAGATCGCTGGACTGCTCGGGGGTGTAGCCGTTGCTCGCCGCCATCTTCCCGCCGACGGTCGCGAAGGCGTCGCGGTCGTCCTGGGTCATGCCGGGGGCGGTGTTCGCGGTGGTCCAGCCGAAGGGCCAGAGGACCAGCTCGCTGTAGGTGTGGAAGTCGATGGCCGCGGTGATCTGCTGCTTGCCGCCGACCGTGCGCGAGCGGACGAAGTCGGCGACGACCTTCACCTCGGGGGCCGACTCGGGGGCCGTTCCGCGGTACGTCTCGGAGCTCTTGGAGCCGGAGGAGCCGCCGCAGCAGCCCCACTTGTAGTTCCAGTTCCGGTTCATGTCCGTACCGATGTACGAGGAGCCGGAGTTGGGCTGACGGTTCTTGCGCCAGCTGCGGTACGAGCCGGAGGCGATGTCGTACTCGCCGCCGTCCGGGTTGAGGTCCGGGATGATCCAGATCTCGCGCCCGTTCACGGCGTTGGTGACCCGGGAGTCGGTGCCGTAGCCCGCGCCGAGCTCGCGCAGGAGGTAGAGCGCCATCTCGACCGTGAGGTGTTCGCGGGCGTGCTGGTGGTGGGTGAAGAGGACCTCGGGCTCGCTCTCGTCGGTGGCGACGTTGTCGCTGATCTTGATCGCGACGATGTCCCGGCCCTGGTACGTCTTCCCGATGACCTGCTTGCGCATGATCGAGGGGTAGGCGGCGAGGCGCTGGTCGATCTCCGCGTTCATCTCCGCGTAGTTGTGGTACCTCGCGTCGGCGGAGGGGAAGTCGAGCGGGCCGAGGGCCTCGTCGTGCGTGTGGCCCTCGGTGGTGTTGCGGTTCGGCGGGCCGGGGAGGGCGACCGGCTTGTAGCCGAGCGCCTTGAGGCGGGCGAGCTGCTCGGTGTTGGCGCTGACGACGACCGAGCGGGCGTCGACCTCGTCGATCGAGACGCCGGTGGCGGTGAGCGCGGTGCGGGCGGCCGGGGTGGACGGTCCGGCGACCTCGTACTGCCGGATCACCTCCTCGGCGCCGGAGGCGATACGGGCGGCGGTCGGCGCCGGGTCGGCCCCGGCGGGTGAGGAGAGAGCGGAGAGGGGCGCCGCGAGGGCGAGCGCCACGAGGGCCGCGAGGGTGGCGGACCTTCTGCCGCGGGTGGGACGTCGCATGGTGTCTCCTGGGTGGGGAGTGTGGGGGAGTGCGACAAACTCGTGCGGGTGTCCGGCCACATGGTGAAGGCATGTCATGGACCGGTCAAGACGATGAGTTCGGCCATGCCGGCCCGTGGGGGACCCTCATCGGCGGATACGTCATCGAGCACAAGCTAGGTGAAGACGACCCAGGAACCGTCCACCTGGCCCGATGGCGTGGCGGGCGTGCCGTCGCCGTCGAGGTGGCACGGCCGCCGTCGAGGTGGCACGGCCGGAACTCGCCTCCGGCCGGGTGGGTGGCAGCGCGGAAACGCGACGCAGCGCCGCCGGGGGAGCGGCGGCGCTGCGTGCGGGAATCCCCGTAACCGCTAGGGGAGGTTGTGGACGTGCGGGCCGACGGCGTTCGACCAGGCGTTGCCTGCCGTCGCGTCCCAGTTGGTCGACCAGGTCATCGCGCCGCGCAGCGTCGGCCAGGCCTGGGCCGGCTTGTAGGTGCCGCAGCCGGTGAGCTTGGTCAGGCAGTCGAGCGCGTTCTTCACGATCGACGGGTCGACGTAACCGCTGCCCGCGCCCCGCGTGGAGGCGGGGACGCCCAGGCCGACCTGGGACGGGTCGAGACCGCCCTGGATCTGGATGCAGGCGAGCGCGGTGAGGAAGTCCACCGAGCCCTGGCTGTACACCTTGCCGTCGCAGCCCAGCATCGAACCGCTGTTGTAGTACTGCATGTTGACGACCGTGAGGATGTCCTTCACGGCGAGCGCCGTCTTGAAGTACTCGGTGCCGGTGTTCTGCATGTCGATGGTCTGCGGGGCCATCGTCAGGACCATCGACGAACCGGCCTTGGCGGAGAGCTGGCGCAGCGCCTTGGTCAGGTACGTGGAGTTGATGCCGTGCTCCAGGTCGATGTCGACCCCGTTGAATCCGTACTCCTGCATCAGGGCGTACGCGCTGTTCGCGAAGGCGGTCGCGCTCGCGTCACTGTTGATCGTGACGTTGCCCTTCTCGCCGCCGACCGAGATGATCACGGACTTGCCGGCCGCCTTCTTGGCCGCGACGTCGGCCTTGAAGTCGGCGGTGGAGGCGTAGCCGACGGCCGGGTCGAGGTTGAAGACGATCTGGCCGGGCGTGGTGGTCGAGTCGGCGAAGGAGACGGCGATGATGTCGTACTGCGCCTGCACGTCCCGCAGCTTCTGGACGGTCGCGCCGTTGTTGAAGTTCTGCCAGTAGCCGGTGAGTGCGTGCTTGGGCACGGCCGGGCCGGGGCCCGGGTCGGTGACCTTGGCGGTGCGGGCCGACACGGCCGTGGACTTGGCGGACTCGCCCGCGGAGTTCGTCGCGGCGACCTGGAACTGGTAGGCGGTGTCGGCGGTGAGGCCGGTCACGGTGGTGGACGTGCCGGTCACCGTCTGGGGGTTGGCGCCGTCGCGGTAGACCTTGTAGCCGGTGGCGCCGGAGACCGCGCCCCAGCTGAGGGCGACGGAGCTCGACGTGACCGTGCCGGCGGCGAGGCCGGCGGGGGTGGCCGGGATGACGGGGTCGGGGTCCTGGCCGCCGCCCCCGTCGGGGCCGAAGACGCTCACGTCGTCGACCAGGTAGGGGGACGTGCCGTACCAGCCGTGGGTGTAGACCTCGACGGAGGTGGTGCTCGCGCCGGTGGTGAAGGTGGTGGTGAGCTGCTTCCAGGCGGCGCTGTCGGGCGTCCAGGTGGAGACGCTGCCCGTGCCGGTCCCGGTGCCGCTCGCGCCGAGGTAGGCGTACCCGCCCTGGACCCAGGCGCTCAGCGTGTACGTGGAGTTGGGCTTGACGGCCACGGTCTGCACGCACTTGGCGTTGTCGAGGCCGGCCGGGGTGGCCTTCAGGGCGCCGGCCCCGGTGCGTACCGGCGAGGAGACGGCGGCGCCGCTCCCCGCGGAACAGGCCCAGTTGGCGAGGCCGTTCTCGAACCCGGCGTTCTTGGCGACGTTGACGTCGGCCGCCTGCGCGGTGCCGGCTCCGCCGACGAGGACGAGCCCGGAGCCGACGGCGATCGCGAGGGCTCCGCCGAGCCATCGACGTGCGTGCGGGCGGGTGGTGGTGCGGTCCACGTGCATCCTCCGGTGGGGGAGTTGGGGATGTGGAGGTGCCGTACGTCGTCGTACGGAGGGGCTCGTACGGGGGTACGAGGCTGCTGCGGGGGTGCGGACGGTGGCCACCGTTGTCGCACAAGCTGGTCCAGACCAATCGCGTTGTCAAGACCTCTGGCGGCAAGCGGCATTCGCCGGGGGCGACATCGCGGCGGGAGCCGTGGTGAAAGTCGCGGCGGGAGCCGTGGTGAAAGCCGTGGTGGGAGTCATGGTGAGAGTTGTGGTGAAAGTCGTGGTGAAAGTCGTGGTGAAAGGGCCGGTGGGCCCACTGCCGGGCCCGAAGAAAGTGGGGGGAGCTTGGCCGATTGTGTGTTCACCACCCCGGGTGGCGTGGATAAAGTGCAGAGGCGGCGGCGCCCTGCGGTGACGCCGCGAACGCGGTAGGTGATCTGCGGCTCCCGGGACCCCGGAGGCCGGAGGGGACGGGGGTCTGACGTGCCGACAGCGATCGCGGTCACCAGCGCCGACCTGGTGCTGCCGCCGACCGACCCGCAGACGCCGAACGCCGCTGTGCTCCCGGCCCCCGAGACGCGCTCCCTCGATGCCTCCGTCGCCGACATGCAGCAACTCCTCGCGCGGTACGGAAGCGTGGTCGTCGTCTGCCCCACCTCCGCCCCCGCCGCCGTCGAGCGGCGCCTGCACGCCGTCCGCGGGCTCCTCGAAAGCGACCGGATCGCGCTGGTCAGGACCGACCTGCCGCCCCTCGGCGCGGCCGTACTCGTCCGGCAGCTACGACAGTTGGCGGCCTGCGACTTCAGCCCCGGCGTACTCGCCTCCGCCGCCCGGCTGCTCGCCCACTACATCTACGCGGGGGCCGTACTCGGCTCGGTGTCCCGCCTCGACCGCGTACCCGTCAGCCTCTCCTCCCACCTCAAGAGCTGGCTGCCCGGGGCTCACTTCGCCGTCCTCGCCGGGCCCACGCCGCAGATCGTCCGGCTCGGCGGCGCGGGCGACCAGCGCCTCGCGGGACCGGAGTTCGCCACGCAGCTCCTCGTCGCGCGCGGCCAGCTCCAGACCGACTGGCCCGCCACCGCCCTCGTCCCCGCGTGGCAGATCCAGAGCCCCGTCCAAGAGGCCGCACTGCCCGAGACCTCGCCCGGCTGGTGGGGTACCGGCAAGCTCGTGGAGTTCGTCGCGTACCTGCCCGACCTGCCCGTTCTCTACCAACTCGTCTCCTCCGTACGGCGCGAGACCTGCCACTGGTGCGGGATGGAGCTCATCGGCGACCGCTGCGGCTTCTGCGCGGCCCCGCTGACGGCGGTCGCGGTGCCGACGGCGATCGGGGCGGCGCCGGGGTCCGGGGCGGCTCCGGCGCGGGGGGCGACCCGGGTGCTCGGGGCGGCCCGCGACACGGCTCCCGCCCTCGACCCGGTCCCGGCCCGGGGACCGGCCCCGATTCCGGCTCAGGCTTCGATGCCGGCTCCGGCTCCGGGGCGCGGTGCCACGCGGGCCATAGGAGCCGGACCCGGCTCCGCGATCGACCCCCGCACCGTCCCGTGACCGTCGCCGCGCACCACCCCCGCCCGCTCCGACCCACGTCTCCGATCGAGGAAGTCCGGCCATGAACTCCCGCCAGCGCCGCGGCGTGATCCTGCTGCTGCTCTCCGTCCTGTGCGCCCTCGGCGCCTTCGCCGGCGTCCTCACGGTCATCAGCGACGTGAACGCGAAGGTCGGCCCGGAAGTCACCGCGTACCGGCTCGCCAAGAACGTGGCTCCCTACAGCGCCCTGAACGCGAGCCAGTTCGAGAAGATCTCCATGCCCGAGCGCTGGCTCTCCGACACCGCCGTCACCGATCTCCGCCAGATCGAGGGCAGGATCGCCGTCACCGAGCTCAGGAAGGGCTCCCTCCTCCAGAGCGACATGATCGTCCAGAAACCCGAGCTCAAGCCCGGTGAGCAGGAGATCGCGATCATGATCGACGCCGCCACCGGCGTCGCGGGGAAGATCAACGCCGGCGCCACCGTCAACATCTACGCCACCTTCGCCGGCGAGAAGAAGGACGACCCGTCCCAGTCGCGGATGATCGTCGCCGGCGCCCGCGTCCTCTCCGTCGGCAAGCTCACCCCCATCAGCGACAGCAACGACCGCACGAGCCGCGGCGCCACCGCGGCCGTCCCCATCAGCTTCGCGCTCTCCACCCTCGACACCCAGCGCGTGGCGTACGCCGAGTCCTTCGCCGAGCACGTACGCCTCGCCCTCGTCGCCCCGGCCACCGGCGGCGCCCCCGCCGACCAGGGCGACCGCACCTACACGCTCGAAAAAGACAAGTGAGGCCGGTATGACCACCAGGATCCTGCCGGCCGTCGGGGACCCCGACGCCGCCCGCTCCGTCGTCACCCTGCTCAGCCAGCTCCCCGACGCCGAACCCGCCGCGCCCGTCACCGACTCCACCCAGCTCGTCGACACCCTCGCCCGGCTCGCCGCCGAGTCCCTCGACGAACTCCCCGAGGTCGTCCTCGTCCACGAGCGCATCGGACCCGTCCCCGCGCTCGACGTCGTCCGCGAGGTCGCCCTCCGCTTCCCGGCCGTCGGCGTCGTCCTCATCACCGCCGACGCCAGCCCCGTCCTCTTCTCCGCCGCCATGGACTCCGGCGCGCGCGGGCTCGTCACCCTCCCCCTCGGCTACGAGGAGCTCGCCAGCCGCGTGCAGGCCGCCGCCCAGTGGTCCGCCGGGGTACGCCGCCACCTCGGCGCCGGCGCCGAACTCGCCACCGGACCCGGCGGCACCGTCGTCACCGTCAGCGGCGCCAAAGGCGGCGTCGGCACCACCGTCACCGCCGTCCACCTCGCCCTCGCCGCCCGCGCCTCCGGCCGGACCGTCGCCCTCCTCGACCTCGACCTCCAGGGCGGCGACATCGCCTCCTACCTCGACGTCCAGTTCCGGCGGTCGGCCGCCGACCTCGCCGCGATCGCCGACATCTCGCCCCGGGTCCTCCAGGACGCCGTGTTCGTCCACGAGACCGGCCTCGCGCTGCTCCTCGCCCCGGCGGAGGGGGAGCGCGGCGAGGAGGTCACCGACCGCGCCGCCCGCCAGATCGTCAGCGCCCTGCGCGCCCGGCACGAGGTGGTGGTCGTCGACTGCGGCTCCCAGCTCACCGGCGCCAACGCCGCCGCGATCGAGATGTCCGACACCGCGCTCCTCGTCACCACCCCGGACGTGATTGCGGTACGGGCCGCCAAGCGGACCGTACGGATGTGGGAACGCCTCCAGGTACGGAAGGCCGAGGAGACCGTCACCCTGGTCAACCGCCACCACCGGTCCACGGAGATCCAGCCGCCCCTCGTCCAGAAGATCACCGGCACCCGGACGGCGGGCGTCTCCGTCCCCGCCAACTTCAAGGAACTCCAGGCCGTCGTCGACGCGGGCCGCCTGCACGACCTCGACGCCCGCTCGACGGTCAAGCAGGCCCTGTGGTCCCTCGCGGGGGAACTGGGCCTGGTCCAGGCGGCCCCCGCCCCCGGTCAGCAGGGCAGGCCCGGCAAGGAGCTCGCCCGGGCGGGCGACCGCGGCTCGCTGGGCCTGCGCCGCCGCACCGGAGGCCGCTGAGCCATGCGGGCCTACCGGGACGACGACGTCAGAGGGCGCGGAGACAGCGGGCAGGTGGCGATCGAGTTCCTCGGCATGGTGCCGCTGATCCTGCTCACGCTGGCGCTGCTCTGGCAGGTCGTCCTGGTCGGCTACACGTACACGCTGGCGGCGAACGCGGCGGATGAGGGGGCGCGGGCGTGCGCGGTCGGCGGAGCCTACAGCGAGGCGGCGCTGCGGCACCTGGACGGGGCATGGAGGAGTGGCGCGCAGGTCGGGAGCTGCTCCCCGAGCGGCGGCATGGCGACCCTGACCGTGACGATCCAGGTCCCCGCCATCGCCCCGGGCGCGGTCGGCCTCTTCCCCGTGTCGGCCACGGCGGGAGCGATCTCGGAGGAGGGCCTGAGGCAATGAGGGATCACCTCCGCAAGAGGGCTCGTGACCGAGGGCAGGCCGCCATCGAGTACCTCGGCTTCCTCCCCCTCCTGCTCATCGTCGGGCTCGCGGGCCTCCAGCTCGGCATCGCCGCGTACGCGGCCCAGCAGGCGGGCACGGCGGCCCGCGCCGCCGCCCGGGCGGCGACCACCGACGAAGAGAACGCGCCGGACTGCCGGACGGCGGGTCGCGCGGCCGTGAGCGGCTGGGTCGATCCCCAGATCGAGGGGTGCGGCGGGGAGGGAGGCGAGGCGGCCGTGATCACCGTCCGCGTCGAGATCCCCCCCGTCCTCCCCTTCTGGGACTTCGACCCCGTCGTGAAGACCGCCACCATGCCCCGCACCCCGCCCACCGAGGACGACGAATGAGAAGGAGGGACGACAAGTCATGAGTCTGCGTGCCCGGATCAACGCCCCCGAGGACAAGGGTGCCGGAGCCGGCCGGGAGGACGGTCACCTCGTCGCCGCCTTCCGGGCCAAGCTCCTGGAGGAGATCGACCTCACCGAGATGTCCGCGCTCGCGGCCGCCGAGCGGCGCGCCCGCCTGGAGCGCGTCCTCGGCCACATCATCAGCCGCGAGGGACCGGTCCTCTCCACGGCAGAGCGGGCCCAGCTCATCCGCCGTGTCGTCGACGAGGCCCTCGGTCTCGGCGTACTCGAACCGCTCCTCGAAGACGCCTCGATCACCGAGATCATGGTCAACGGCCCCGACCAGATCTTCATCGAGCGCGCCGGCCGCGTCGAGCTGCTGCCGCTCCGCTTCGCCTCCCACGACCAGCTGATGCAGACCATCGAGCGCATCGTCTCGACCGTGAACCGCCGCGTCGACGAGTCGAACCCGATGGTCGACGCCCGCCTGCCCTCCGGCGAGCGCGTGAACGTCATCATCCCGCCGCTGTCCCTCACCGGGGCGACGCTCACCATCCGCCGCTTCCCCCGCGCGTACACGCTCCACGAGATGATCGGCCTCGGCTCGCTCGACGAGCAGATGCTGCTCCTGCTCTCCGGGCTCGTACAGGCCAAGTTCAACCTGATCGTCTCCGGCGCCACCGGCACCGGCAAGACGACCCTCCTCAACGCCCTCTCCGGTCTCGTCCCGGAGGGCGAGCGGATCATCACCATCGAGGACTCGGCGGAGCTCCAGCTCCAGCAGGCCCACGTCATCCGCCTCGAAGCCCGCCCGCCGAACATCGAGGGCCGCGGCCAGATCTCCATCCGTGATCTCGTACGCAACTCCCTGCGCATGCGTCCCGACCGCATCATCGTGGGTGAGGTCCGTGGCGGCGAGACCCTCGACATGCTCCAGGCGATGTCCACCGGCCACGACGGTTCGCTCGCCACCGTCCATGCCAACTCGGCCGAGGACGCCCTGATGCGGCTCCAGACGCTCGCCTCGATGTCCGAGGTGAAGGTGCCCTTCGAGGCGCTCCGCGATCAGATCAACAGCGCGGTGGACGTCCTCGTCCAGCTGACCCGGCACCCGGACGGCACCCGCCGGATCACCGAGATCGCCGTCCTCGCCTCCCACGGGCGCGAGCGGTTCCTCCTCGCCACGATCTGCCGCTTCCAGGCGCAGCCGGTCGCGGCCGACGGCCGGGTGTACGGGCAGTTCACGTACCACCCGCTGCCCCGGCGGGTCGCCGAGCGGCTCTACATGGCCGGTCAGCCCATCCCGCAGGCCTTCGGCGTGGCCGCGACCGACGCCGGGCTCGCCACCCGAGAAGCGAACTAGGAGCAGAGGTCCATGACCGCGATCGATCCCGTGTGGCTGACGCTCGGTGTGGCGCTGATCTGCTGCGTCCTCGGCGTGACGGGCGTCCAGGTGTACGCGAGCGGGGCCCGCCGCCACGCGGCGCTCGTCGCCCGGCTCGACGAGACGAACGAGCCCGAGACGGCCGGCCGCCGCAGGCGCCGCTTCCGGGGCATCGACCGACGCGTACGCCGGACGTCCCTGGGTCGGAAGCTGGAGCTGCGGATCGCGGCCACCGGACTCGACGTCACACCGGGCGAGTTCACGGTCGGCCTCGCGGTGACGGTCGCCGTCCTCTGGGTCGTCGGACAGTCGGCGCTCTCCCCGTTCTTCGGCCCGATCTGCGGACTCCTCGGCGTCTGGGTGGCGTTGGGCTTCCTCAACTGGCAGCGGCAGAAGCGCATCGAGAAGTTCATCAACCAACTCCCCGAACTCTCCCGCATCCTGGCCAACGCCACCCAGGCGGGCCTGGCCCTCCGTATGGCGCTGAGCCTCGCAGCCGACGAGCTGGAGTCCCCAGCCGGAGATGAACTGGAGAAGGTAGCTCAGCAGTTGGCCGTAGGCACGTCCCTGGATGACGCACTCGGCGAGCTCGCGGAACGCCTCCCCTCCCGCGAGCTGGTCGTCCTCGTCACCACCCTCGTCCTCGCCAACCGGGCGGGCGGCACCGTCGTCTCCTCCCTCCGGAACCTCACCGAGACCCTGGAGGAGCGAAAGGAGACCCGGCGCGAGGTCCGCACCCAGCTGTCGCAGGTGAGCATGACCGCGTACTCCGTCCCCGTCATCGGCATCGGCTCCCTCCTGCTCATCGACAACATGCAGCCCGGCGCCCTCGACCGCATGACCGGCTCGACCCTCGGACAGTTCGCGGTGGTCGCCGCCTGCGCCCTGTACGTGGTCGGCTTCGCCGCCATCCGCCGCTTCTCCAAGATCGACGTATAGGACGGGCGCGCGCCATGGACCTCCTTCTCGCCCTGCTCGCCGGCCTCGCCGTCGCCGGCATCGCCTACGGCCTGCGCCTCTACCGCGCCGACGCCCGTCTCCCCGACGACCTCAAGCTCGCCCTGGAGGTCGGCGCGACCCGTACCGGCGCGGTGGACTCCGCCGTCGACCGGCTCGGCATGCGCTGGTCACCCGCAGTCCTCCGCCTCATGGGTCCCAAGCGCGTCAACGCCGTACGCCGCCGTATCGACCTCGCGGGCAACCCCGGCGGACTCACCATCGACCGGTACGGGGCGAGGCGGGCGGTCTACGGCTTCCTGGGCGTCCTGGGCGGCCTGCTCATGCTCGCCAGGGGATCGTTCCTCGTAGCGCTCCTCCTCTTCGCGTTCGGTGTGTTCTGGACGGAGGTCGGCATCTGGTCGGCCGTCCGGATCCGCAAGGACCAGATCGAACGCACCCTCCCCGACTTCCTGGACGTCCTCGCCGTAGTCGTCTCGGCCGGCCTCGGCTTCCGTCAGGCCCTGGAACGGGTCGCGGAGCAGTACGCGGGCCCCTGGTCCGACGAACTCCGCATCACCCTGCGCCAGATGGACATGGGCGTCAGCCGCCGCCAGGCCTTCGACGAACTGCGCCGCCGCAACGACTCGGAGCAGGTGGCGCAGTTCGTCACGGCGCTTCAGCAGGGTGAGGAGCTGGGCGCCCCCATCGTGGACACCCTCATACAGATCGCCAACGACATGCGACGGACGGACGCCCAGAACGCCCGCCGCAAGGCGGCGAAGGCCGTCCCGAAGGCGACCATGGTCATCACGACCCTGATGGTCCCGGCGACGATGATCCTCCTCGGCGCGGGCCTCTTCCTGGGCACGGGCACCGACTTCGGCTCGGTCACGGGCGGCGAGTGAGCCGGCGCGGCACCCTCGTGGCGCGCGCGCTCAGAGGCCGCCACCGCCCCGGCGCCGGTCCCGGTCGTGGAACAGGTCGAGCACGTCCGGCACGGGCGGGAAGTGCGGCGCGCACTCCGGGCAGGCGTAGACGTTGAATCCGGGCCCGGAGCTCTGGTGCACCTCGGAGACGACGACCGGGTCCGTAGTGATCGCGCAGCAGCGCACGCACATCCGTACCGGCTGCCGGGCCGCCCGGTGCGCGCCCTCGTGCCCGGCGGGCAGTGTGCACGGCGATCGGTGACGGCCGAGACGGTCCCCACCGGGCCACCGGGCGCCGCAGGGCTCGGGGTCCGGGCTGATCGAGGTCACGATCACGCCGCCCCCAGCCCGTGCAGATCCCGGGTGTCCAGATCGATGCCGAAGTCCGCCGCGAGGACGAGGGCGAGCCGCCGCTGCCGCTGCCGGGCCCGTTCCTGCCGCTGGTAGTACGCGAGCAGGTAGGGGCGGACGAGAGCGGTCTCGTCCCCGTTCAGCGGCTCGTCGAGCCCGTAGGGGGAACGCGGGCGGGGGAGCCGCACGGCCCCGCTTGTGGCGGGGGTCGGGCACGGCGACCGGTCGGCTGTCCGCAGAGCGGTACGGGCACGGTGCCGGCCGCTTCTCCGGGACCCGAACACCAGCCTCGCCCACAGAACGAGGGCGCGGATAAGGTCTGTCATGTTGACCTGCTTTCCACAGGTTGGCCACGCCCCGGGAGTGTTCGCGCACTCGCCGGGGTCTTCCGTTTTGAACGCTAGCTGGACTTGTATGGCTTGTCTACCTCGTCTAGGACGTTGCCCATATGCCCAGCGTGTAGCACGTAGCTAACGTCCCGAACATGGATATCGACCGTTTTGACCCGACGCCCATTTATAAGCAGGTGGCCCGAGTCATCCGCGAGCGGATCAAGTCCGGCGAGCTCCGGCCGAGGGACCCGATCCCGTCCGAGTCGAAGCTGGTGGCGGACCATGGCGTGGCGAGGGACACGGCACGACAGGCCGTCGCCCTCCTGCGCTCGGAGGGATGGGTGATCACCCTCCCGCAGCGGGGCAGCTTCGTCGCAGAACGGCTCCCCGAGGACGGCGCCTGACCTACGGTCACGACGTCGGCGGCAACTGTCTCAATCTCACCGCAGGTTGACGAACCTGCTTCGCACGCACAACCGCATGTGACAGAGTGCGGACCGAGTGTGAGAGAGGTGGGGGTGACGGGACTTGATTGCCACGGGCCTGAACGACCGGCGAGTCGTCGCGACTTGCTCCATTCCCTTCGCTGAACTCCACACCGCCACGCGCGCCGAGGCCCTAGCCTTTTGGCGGGGCACCAGGCCGACCCGATGACCGGCACCCACAGAGGGGCCCACGGGCCCTGTGCGCCGACACGACCACCGGCGTCTGAACGCGGAGGGGACCACGATGTACGACGCGATGCTGAAGGCCGCGACCAAGGCCAAGGTGCGGGCATGGAGCTGGACGGCAAGGTCCACGAGGGACCGCGGGCAGACGGCGGTGGAGTACCTCGGGATCATTGTGGTGGTGGTGGCGATCGTGGTGGCGATCACCGGCACGGACATCGGCCAGTCGATCAAGGATGCGATCGCCACAAAGATCAGCGAGTTGACCGGCGGCTCGTAGGCGCGGTTCGTCGGCGCGGCGAAGTGGGGCAGGCGTTCCCCGTCTACATCGCTGTCATAGCCGGTCTGCTGTTTCTGGCCTTCGCCTACTTTGCGGTGGGGCAGGGGGCCTTCGCCCGGAACAGCGCACAGACGGCGGCCGACGCGGCGGCGCTAGCAGCCGCTCAGGATGCTCGGGAGCAGCTGCGGGACGACTGGCTCGAAGTAGTCCTCGACCCTGAACAGTGGGCTGGTTTCCTTCAAGGCGTGGCATACGTCGATCCTTCTGCGTGCCAACAAGCGGGTGAGTTCGCGGCCCGGAATCAGGCGAACCTCTCGGACTGCGAGCGTCTCGCCACCTGGGGGTTCCGCGTGACAGTACGTACGACGGGATCGGAGTCGCAGCAGGCAACGGCGTCTGCTGAAGCAGTGATCGAACCGCGCTGCATGGTTGAGGATCAGGTGCCCACTCCGGAGCCGCCCACATCAACGCCGTCTGCACCTGGACAGGGCGAAGAGGAAGAGCAGGGTCCAATCATGGGGCTCGCATGCGACGGAGACTCCTGGGAGATCGACCCCGAGAACCCGAACCTCCCCGACGCCGTCGACCTCTTCACGGTCCGACTGTCCGAATGACCTGTGACGACGAGCAAAGGAAGTGCGCTTCATGAACATTCAGTACGCACGCGGAGGGTGGGCCTCCCTCGCAGTCGCATCGCTGGTCCTTCTTGCGGTCGGCTGTGGGGCAGAAGAGAAGCCGAAGACGGAGAGGCAAGCTACAACATCGGCTGCGCCTCAGGAGAGTGCTCCTACCCAGGGCTCAGAGCCCGCTGAGCAGACCTCGGAGACGCTTGCAGTCCTCAAGGGACAGAAGGGGCTGGAGCTCAGCATCGCTTCTGCCGAACGCGACGCGGGTGGCTTCCTCACGATTAAGGGACAGCTGACGAACACGTCCGACGCGGGAACCATCGTTTCCTCTCGTCTCAGTGGTGATGAGACAGAGGTGGTGAAGCATGGAAACTCCCTAGGCGGAGCCACATTGGTCGACTCGGTGGGTAAGAAGCGGTACTACGTACTGAGGGACACGGACGGGCGCCCGCTGACCACTGCCGGGCTTTCCAACATTGGCGCCGGTCGGTCGATCCCCGTCTTCATGCAATTCCCCGCACCCCCCGCCTCCACCACAGAGGTCTCCTTCCAGCTCCCCACCTTCGAACCCGCCACCCTCAAACTCTCCTGAGGCGACGCCATGACGACGACGACGAACCGCCGCCTGGCCGCCCTGGCCCTCGTCTCCGTGGGCATCTGGCCGCTCACCGTGCCCACCGCGCACGCCGACGATCCCCCCGGCTCCGCCGGCATCGCCGCCGCGCCGCCCGCCATCAATGCCAACGCGCCCGGCCTCATGCTTCCCGACGGTGCCACCCTCGCGCCCGCCAAGGTGCTGGACATCAAGCAGATCGTCGAGGAGGAGGGCGGGGCGCAGCGGCGGCAGGACACCAACGTGGACGTGACGTTCGCCCTTCAGGCCGAGGTGCTGTTCCCGAAGAACAGCGCCAAGCTGAGTCCCGCCGCGACCTCCCGCATCGCCGCCATCGCCGCCGAGGTCAACAAGCTTGGGTCCGGCCGCGTCCGGGTCTTCGGGTTCACCGACAACCTCGGGACGTACGAGCACGGGCTGAAGCTCTCGAAGCAGCGTGCCGTCGCCGTGCAGCAGGTGCTTGCCCGGAGTCTCGACCCCGGGACGACCTTCGATGTCCGGGGCTACAGCGAGGACTATCCGATCGCGGACAACTCCTCCGAGGACGGCCGCAAGAAGAACCGGCGCGTCGAGGTCTCCTTCCCCCGGACGACGGTCCGCTAAGGGCTGTCCCGCACGTGCGGCCGTGCCTTGACCTGAGACCGGCTCGACAGGGTCAGGACCACAGCCGACGGAAGAGGATCGTTCGATGGCGACGTACGACCAGCTGACCGAGTGGGCTGGTCTGGGGCATGTCACGCGAGCCGGACGGGACGTTGTGGCCGGCTGGCGGATCCCGGGCTTCTGAAGGCACAGCTCGTCGAGGTGGGCATTCCGGTAACTCCGCGCCTCATCGAACGAGTCGTGATGCAGAGCGAGGTTGAGCCAGCCCTGCTCACGTCCCGGGGCCCGCTCTACCGTCTCACCGAGCAGGCGGACCCCGGTGATCAGGCCGAGCGCTCATCGTTCGGCGTCGAGCCGAAGACCGGGGCGGTCTACTTCGTCATGCCGGATGGGGAGGCGTGGTTCGCCAACTCGGGTGTCGGCGTGTGGCTCAACGTCCTTCAGCACTACGGCAGCTGCGTCGCCGCCTCAGAGCTTCTCAGCGAGCCGGACGGCCCCGAGGAGTACCTCTCTGAAGTGGAGGAAGAGGGGGCTTTCGACGAGCTGAACCGGCTGGCCGAGGAGCTGAAGGAGATCGACCCGGCGGCCTTCAACGGCTACGAGGGTTTCTCTGGCCAGGTTTTCCTGGACCGCTGGCTCTACTGACCTCGGCCGGCAGATCCAGGGCCCGTAGGTCTGGACCGTGCAGGGATGCCAGGCCCAGGACTGAGGTGATCTTCACGTGGGGGCTGTGATCACGGCGTCGGAGCCGTCAGTGGATGCCGAGCCGAGGGTCTGTGACTGAGCGCTTCAGTTGGTGAGTTGGCGAACGGTGCGACTTTGAGACGACGCAAGGGACCGCCGCGACAAGGCCGGCGAAGACTGCCGGGCTCGTTGTTAGATCTTTAGCTTATGTGCTAAATATCTAACATGACAGAAGCTCAGGACGAGGCGGGGGCCTTCCGTGCACTCGCTGATCCGACGAGGCGCCAGATCCTTGAGGACCTCAGAGGTGGCGAGCTCGCGGCAGGCGAGATCGCGAGCAGGTTCGCGATCAGCGCGCCGTCCATTTCACGGCATCTCGGCGTGCTCAAAGGAGCGGGGCTGGTCACCGAGCGCCGGGACGGCAACCGGATCCTCTACACATTGGCCGAGGACCGCCTGGCCACCTGCATCGGTCGGTTTCTCAGCGCCGTCTGCCCCGAGCAGATCGTCCTGCGCCACACCAAATGGCGCCCCGGGGCGCAGAGCGAGGGATCATGAGGCAACCGCGCCTGTCCAGCGTCGTTGAACGACGGCTTCTGGTGAACTACCGGGTCGACCCGGACGCCGCGGCACGCCTGCTTCCCCAGCCGCTGCGCCCGCAACTGGTGCACGGCCACGCGGTCGCGGGCATCTGCCTACTGCGGCTGGGAAGTGTCCGGCCGGTCTGGGCCCCCAAGATGTTCGGGCTGCGGAGCGAGAACGCGGCGCATCGGATCGCCGTCGAATGGGACGGACCGGACGGCGTCGAGACCGGCGTCTACATCCCGCGTCGCGATACCGCCTCGCGGCTCAACGTCTGGGCCGGAGGCCGCGTCTTCCCCGGCGAACACGGCCGCGCCGGTTTCGAGGTGCACGAGACACCCGGCCAGGTGCGTGTCGCCTTCGCGACGTGGGACGGCGACACCCGGGTGGACGTCACCGTCGAGCCGTCCGACGAGCTGCGGGGCAGCGAGCTCTTCGCCGATCTCGCCGAGGCCTCCCGCTTCTTTCAAGACGGGGCAAAGGGCTACTCGGCCGCCAGGTCCGGCCGCCACCTGGACGGCATGGAACTGCACACCGATGCCTGGCACGTGGAAGCCGGCCGGGTTCGCTCCGCCGCGTCCTCCTTCTTCGACGACCCGGACCGCTTCCCGCCAGGGAGCGCAACCCTGGACTGCGCCCTGGTCATGCGCAACGTTCCCGCCAGCTGGCGCCCGCTCCCGGCCATGGCCGCCAACCGGGGCGCTCAACTCGCCGAGTGAAGCGCTCAGTCACAGGGTCTTCCAGGTGGTACGAAGACGCCGAACGGTAGGAGTTTGGTGACCCGGCATCGGGTCCTTGTGCAGGGCTTTGAGGGACAGTGATACGCGGTCACGGACCGGGTCGACGTCGAGGATCTCGGCGTTGATCTCCTGCCCGACGGAGACGATGTCGGAGGGGTGGTCGAAGGGGCGCCACGACAGCTCCGGGATGTTGATCGTCGCTTCGAAGCCGCCGATGTCCACGAAGGTGACACCGAAGTCGGCGATATGGGTCACTGTGCCGGTGACGGTCTCGCCACGGCGGAGGGTCTTGAGGAAGGCCCAGTTCCGGTCGCTCGGCGTCGGCTCGGTCTGCCAGCGGGCCCGTACCACTCCGTCGTCGTCAGGCATGACAGCGGTTGACAGCGGCACACGTTCATCGGCATAGGCAGGAAGAAGCGCTGCGGCATCGGCCCGGGACATCCGGGCGGCCAGCGCCGGGTAGTCGTCCTCGTCGGCGACAGCGCTCTGGATCCGTCCGTCCTTCTCCTCCCAGACGCCTTCGACGAGGCCTTCGGCGGGGAAGGCGCCGATGACCGCGTCGACATCGGAGGACAGGTCCGGCCACACGGCCAGCCGGGCGCGGGGAGCGATCCCGGCGCGAACCGTGTCGATGGACTCGCGCGTGAGGCGGTGCCAACGTGAGGCGTTCTCGACGTAGGTCTCTTCGAGGAGCCCGGCGCGGCGCACGGTGACCGCCCAGCGCAGACCGGCCCAGAACTCGTCGTCGCCGGGCCGTTGGACATCCGCTTCATCGGTCTCCATCTCGTACGGAGAGGAGTCCAGGCGTTCCGGGAACAGGCCCAGCGCGCGGGTTCGGGCCAGTGCCTCGCCGCACGGCCGGATGCTGCCGATGTAGAGGTACTGGTCCCACCCCACATGGACCGCGAACGCGCCTTCCGACTCCAGCCGGCACCAGGCGCCGTTGTCGCGCAACATGGCGCGCACCAGCTCAAGCCCGACGGCGAGCGGTACCTCGGCTCCGTCGTGAAAACCCGACGGGCCGGCAGGGAACAGTCCGTCCAACCCGAAGCCGTCCACCGCAGGCTCCACGCCGAAGTGCACGGAGGACGGGACCTGCGGTTCACGTACGGCCAGGTGATCGACGCCGGTGTCCCCGGCGAAGGCCGCGACCGCCTCAAGATAAGACGCCTCGATCTCGCCGTGATCGCTGACGGTGTCCTCGCTGCCGGTGTAGTACCCGTGTTCGTCACGGTCGGCGGGGTCGTACTTGGTGACGCGGTAGACGTAGGGGAGCTGCACACCCCCATCATCCGGCACGCTCCCGCGCCGGGTCTCGCGCACTGTCGGCCGCTCCTGACACGGAGGGTCGGGGTCGGTGCTCGGTTTCGGTCATTCGTGGACCGGTGGGCGTACGCAGCGGGCTTGTCGTCACCCCTCCTCTCCACTTCGCGGGCAGGGCAGCGCAGTTGAGTTTTGGCCAGCGCCTCGACCTGACCCCGTGGATGTTGCCCATACCCTCGGCCCACGCTTGATCGTCAGGAAGGACAACGGGACATGCGGGCAGGTAGAGCGATGACCGGAGCCGCGTTGGTGGCCGCAGCGGCCGCCTTGGTCGCCGGGTGTACGGGGCCGGGATCAGGCGCGGGCGGCTCGGACGGCAAGGGCGTGGGCGGCGTCGCCACCGACTCGACGCCGAAGGAGCCGCTGGCACGGCTGAGCGTGCCGACCGCCTACGACGCGGCCAAGGGGTGGGACGAGACCCTGGCCTGGGTGCCCGGGTCCGTGTGGACGGTGCCCGTCGCGGTGGTGCCGAGGCAGGAGGCGGTCGCGCTGATGCGGGTGTCGTCCGACGGGTACACGCTGCGGGTCAGGGCGGGCGCCACCGGTGAGTTGCGCTGGACCTCCGTTCCTTGGCGGCCGCCGACGCCCGTGGAAGGTGCGCAGGGCGATCCCGAGTCCGGCGAGGCGGCCGAGATCCCCGACGTGACAGGTGTCGAGCAGGACGGCCGGGGCTACGTCGTCGCGTACGCGCACGGCATGCGGGGCAAGGACGCGCTCCACGAGGGCGCCGAGGTGGTCCGGCTGGCGGTGTACGCGGCGGACGCGTCCGGCTCCTCCGTGAAGCCGCTGCGGGAGATCGACGTACCGGTGTCGGCCGACCCCGGCGAGGTGCGGGTGCGGGCGGACGGCGGGCGGCTGCTGGTCGCCTGGGGCGAGGAGGGCATGTACCCGCAGTTGTCCCACACCGTGGATGTGGTGACCGGCGCGGTCACCCCGTACAAGGAACCCGACAAGCTTCTGCGTCAGTGCGAGGACGGGGTGGGCGGCTGCTCCGGCAACCGCGTGGTGGCGGCCTCCGCCGACGGGCCGCTGGTGGCCGCGGGAAGCGGGGGCTTCGGCGTCCCCGGCCGGTGGTTCAGCGACGACGTCCGGCCCGACGGTGTCGCCGCGAAGGCGGGCTTCCTCGGCAACTGGAACGGCGAGGTGTACGGGGTCGGGGCCGGTCGTCTCCTCGCCCAGTGGGACACGGTCGGCGAGGCCGGGGCGGATGCCCTCCCCGTCTGGTCGGTGCACGACGTGCGTACGGGCCGGCTCCAGGCCCGGATGGCGTGCGGATACGAGGAGACCAGGGGAGTGGGCAGCTCGGACGCGGAACGCGACTACTCCGTGATCACCTCGCCCTCGGGCCGCTACCTGGCAGCGGGCCCTGTCGTCTTCGACCTGGAACGGAAGAAGGGGATCTGCCTGGAGGGCGACGGTGACCGCAAGACCATCGTCCTTGCTTCGCTTCGCGACGACGGCACCGCCTACGGCCAGGTGCAGGAGGATTCGCCCGGGGGTGAACCGGTCGTCGCCCAGCTCGACCTCGCCGCCGCCGACGGCGCGCCGAAGGTCCTCGGTATGGGCGTCGAGACCCCGTTCCACACCGACGTGAGCGGCTCGGGCCTCTTCGTCACGCGCGACGACGACGAGAACGTGCGGATCTCGTTGCGCGGCGAACGCTGACGCGAGACCCGTCCGAGGACGAGGGGCCCCGCCCCCCGCCCCCCGCCCCACCCGCCCCCCGGACCTCACTTGGGGGCCGGCGCCCGCATGGCCGTCAGGGCCGACCGGATCGTCGCGATCACGTGATCCGGACGGGAGAAGACGTCCCGGGCCGTGAAGCGCAGCACCCGCCGTACCTCCGGGCAGGACTGGAGCTCGTTGAAGCGGGCGACGTCCCGTTCGTGGGCACGGCGTGTGCCGTGGAAGGCGTAGCCCTCGACCTCCACCGCGAGGCCCGCCTCGCGGAAGAGGAAGTCCGGGCGCAGAGCCCGCCCCTCCGCCGTGCGGAGCAACGGTTGCGACTCCGGGAAGAGCGCCGCGTCCCGTATGCGGAGACGGGCCACCGACTCCGCCGGGGAGCCCGAGGCCGGCTCGGTCAGGCACAGCCAGGCCCGGGCGCGGGGGCCGCCGGGCCTCGGCACGGCGAGTTCGGCGGCCAGGTCCTCGTACCGGACGAGGGGCTCGCGCCGTACGCCCCCGACCGCCCTCCGCGCCAGCGCCGAGTCCGCCGCCACGACCGCCTCCTCGCGGCTGCCGCAGCTTCGTATGAGGTCGCCGACCGTCCTCGCCGGGGTCGTCACCCGCAGCCCCCGCCGTATCGCGCAGTCCTTGTCCGTGAGGGAGGACGTGGAACGGATCCGTATCAGGGCGTCGTGCGTCGAGCGGGACGTCGCCGGTGCCGTGAAGTCCAGGAAAGCCGGGGCAACGGCCCCGCTCAGCAGCTCGATGCGGTGCAGTCGCGCCGCCGTCCCGTGGCTGCACACCAGCTCCGGGCGCAGGAGCTGGAGCGCCGTCGCACGGACGCGCCAGTCCACTTCCTTCCCCGGGACCGCCCACGCGCCCCGGCAGATCCCCTGCCAACCGTCCCGGCGCAGGCGCCGTGCCAGCCGGCCCCGGGGCCAGCCCGCCGCGACCGCCCAGACCGTGAGGAGTACCCCGCCCCTCGCGAGGATGGCCAACTCGTACATACGCCCAACGATCCCCGGAAGAGGGACAGTTCGCACCCCCTGTGGAAAACCCGGAGAAACTCGTCGTCAGGAAAGTGCAAAAGTGGCGGGACGTGGGGGTGAACGAGGAGCATCCTGGACCGGAGTACCCGACACCGCAGGGACCGTTCCGAAGTGGGCTGCCGATGACGTCGACGCCGAGTGTCCAGCTGGTCAGTGATCTCGTCACCCGGATTCCCGAATTCCGGGGCGCTTACGAGACCCATGTCTTCACGCAGGGCGACGTCCTGCCGCACGTCTTCTTCTGGGACGTCGTCCAGGGCACCGTCCGCTCCTTCCTCGGCGAGGACCCGACCGCCGCCGACTGGCGCCGCACGCTCGACTTCCTGGAAGAGCAGTGCTGTCGCGGCGTCATCGGCATCGACGAGGTCATCGTCACCTCGTTCCTCGGTGACCTGCCCTCCCCGCAGGAGCCCGGCCACGCCATCGTCCACCAGCTCGGACCCGTCCTGTCCTCGAAGTTCGTCCGCATAAGGCCCCTCGGGTGAGAGCGGCTACCGGCCCGGGATAATCGGCGGATGCCCTCGTCCCGTCGTCCCATACGTCCCCGCCGTCCCCTCAGCCCCACCCTCACCGCCCTCGGCGGCTACGCCGCCACCCGGCTCATCGGCCTCGCCGTCCTCGCGATCGCCGCCGCCGCGACCGGCAAGGACGGGCTGCACCGGCTCAAGGGCCGCTGGGACTCCGTCTGGTACGTCCGCGTCGCCGAGAACGGATACGGGTACGAGGTCACCCTGCCGAACGGCGACGTCCACTCCGACCTCGCCTTCTTCCCCCTCCTCCCCGCCCTGGAGCGGGGTCTGGCCGCAGTCCTCCCCGTCGACGCGGCGACCGCCGGACTGTTCGTCTCCTGGACGGCCGCGCTCGCCGCCGCCTGGGGCATCTACAAGTGCGGCGCCCATGTGGCCGGGGAGCGCGTGGGCGTGCTGCTCGCGATCCTCTGGGGCGTGTACCCGACCGCGTTCGTGCAGTCGATGGCGTACACGGAGACCCTGTTCACCGCCTTCGCCGCCTGGTCGCTGTACGCCGTCCTGCGCGGGCGGTGGATCCTGGCCGGCGCCCTGTGCGCCGCCGCCGGGCTCACCCGGCCGACGGCCGCCGCGCTGATCGCCGCCCTCGGGATCACGGCCCTCGTCACCCTCGTACAGGAGCGGAGGCTGCCCCTCCGGGCGGTGGCCGGGGTGCTGATCGCCCCGCTGGGATGGCTCGGATACATCGTGTACGTGGGTGTACGGGAGGGGACCCCCTCCGCCTACTTCGACGTTCAGGCCGCCTGGGGCAACTCCATCGACGGCGGCGTCGCCCTCGCCCGTTTCATCGCCGGCCTGCCTTGGCCCGCCGCCCTCGGCCTGTGCGCGGCGCTCGCGCTCCTCGGCTGGCTCGTCGCCCTCTGCGTACGCCAGAAGCAGCCGCTGCCCCTGCTCGTCTACACGATCGGCGTCGTCCTCGTCTCCCTCGTCGGCGCCGCCTACTTCGGCTCCCGGCCGCGCCTGATGATGCCCGCCTTCGGGCTGTTGCTCCCGCCCGCCGTCGCCCTCGCGCGCCTGCGCCCGCGTGCCGCCGTGCCGGTCCTCGCCGGGCTCGCGCTCGCCTCCGCCGCCTACGGGGCGTTCACCCTGCTCGGCTCGGGCCCGCCGTGATCCCGACCTTGACTCCCGGCCGCAGCCCCCACCCCTCCATCGCACCCGCCTCCGCCTCAAGGACGTGCCGGCCGCGCGGCCTGACCATGCCCAGGCGCCCCGGCCGCATCGTCACCACGGACAGGACCCGGAGCGAGCGGTCCAGATAGGCCACGTCGATCGCGAACCGCATGCCGAAGGTGTGCACGCTGTTCGTCCGCGTGATCAGCAGCGCCCCCGCGATCCCGTCCCGGCCGAGCAGCCCCCGCCGCCGCGCCCGGTACGACGCCGCCACCTCCAGAGCCACCTCCAGCTCGGAAACCGTCAGCGTCCCCGTCCCGTCTCCCCATTTCCCCATGCGCCAGACCGTAGCGGCACCGGCCTCTAGGGTCAGTCCGTGTACGTCACCCTGATCGCCGTCGCCGCCCTGTGGGGGGCCGCCGTCGGGCTGCTCGTCCCGCGCGCCGCGTACCGGCTTGCCGTGCCGGCCGAGGAGCCGTGGCGGGACCGGTGCCCCGCCGGGCACCCGCTCGCGGGGCCCGCGCGCGGCTGGCTCGGCGGGCCCGGGCGGCAGCACTGCGCGACCACCCCCAGCCCGCTCTCCGCGCCGCTGCTCACCGCCCTCGCCTGCGCCGCGCTCGCCGCGGCCACCGGCGGGCCCAGGCCCGAGCTGGCGGTCTGGCTGCTCGGCGCGCCCTTCGCCGTCCTCCTCGCCTGCGTCGACGCCCGCGTCCACCGGCTCCCCGACGGGCTCACCCTGCCGCTCGCCGCGACCGTCCCGCTGCTCCTCGGCGGCGCCGAGCTCCTGCCGTACGACGCGGGCTCCTGGCTCCACGCACTGCTCGGCGCGCTCGCCCTCGGCGGGTCCTATCTGGTGCTTTTCGTGATCAATCCGGCAGGACTCGGCTTCGGCGACGTGAAGCTGGCGCTTCCGCTGGGCGCCGCCCTCGGCTGGTACGGCTGGGGCGTCCTGTTCGCCGGGGCCTTCGCGGGCTTCCTCCTCGGTGCCGTGTACGGCCTCGGGCTCGTCCTGCTGCGCCGCGCGGACCGCTCCTCGGCGATCCCCTTCGGCCCGTTCATGCTGGTCGGAGCGCTGCTCGGGCTGCTCCTCGGGGCGTTCAGCGCGATCCCCTGAAGCGTGCGTGCGTCAACACCGCGCCGCGACGGAACTCCGCCGCCACGCCGGGGCGCAAACCCGCCACACGGCCTCACAACCCTTGTCCCGACTGGGATCCGGAAAATCCAGGGCGGTGAGTTCTGCGCACGTGGCGCGCAGCACGACTATCGAAGGGTTATGGTGGAAACCCCCCCTCGGGCCGGTCCGTATCCCCCCCACGGACCGGCCCGTTTTTTCTTTCCCGCCCCTGGGCGGGCGGGGGTCAGCCCCGGCCGGCCCAGATGTTCGTGCCGTCGGTGTCGACCGCGAACGAGTCGATCTCCTTGAGCTCCTCGTCCGTCAGCGGCGCGGCCGCGAGCGCGGCCACGTTCTCCTCCAGCTGGGCGACGCTGGACGCGCCGATCAGCGCCGAGGTCATCCGCTCGTCGCGCAGCACCCACGACAGCGCCAGCTGCGCCAGCGACTGCCCGCGCCGCTCCGCGATGTCCGCGAGACCGCGCAGGCGCCGCAGCACCTCGTCGGAGAGCAGGTTCGGGTCGAGGGACTTGCCCTGGGTGGCCCGCGAGCCCTCCGGGATGCCCTTCAGGTACTTGTTGGTGAGCAGCCCCTGCGCCAGCGGCACGAAGGAGATGCAGCCCATGCCGGCCGCCTCCAGCGTGTCGAGGAGACCGTCCTCCTCGGTCCAGCGGTTGATCATCGAGTACGAGGGCTGGTGGATCAGGGCCGGGACGCCCATCTCGCGCAGGATCCCGGCCGCCTGGGCGGTCTGCTCGCTGTTGTACGAGGAGACACCGACGTACAGCGCCTTGCCCTGCTGCACGGCGGAGGCCAGGGCCCCCATCGTCTCCTCCAGCGGGGTGTGCGGGTCGAAGCGGTGCGAGTAGAAGATGTCGACGTAGTCGAGGCCCATCCGCTTCAGGGAGGCGTCGAGCGACGACAGCAGGTACTTGCGGGAGCCCCACTCGCCGTACGGGCCGGGGTGCATCTCGTAGCCGGCCTTGGTCGAGACGATCAGCTCGTCGCGGTAGGGCGCGAAGTCCTGGGCGAAGAGCTTGCCGAAGTTCAGCTCGGCGGAGCCGGGCGGCGGCCCGTAGTTGTTCGCCAGGTCGAAGTGGGTCACGCCGAGGTCGAAGGCGCGGCGCAGGATCGCGCGCTGGTTGTCGAGCGCGCGGTCGTCGCCGAAGTTGTGCCAGAGGCCGAGCGAGATCGCCGGGAGCTTGAGGCCGCTGCGGCCCGTGCGGCGGTACTCCATGGCGTCGTAGCGGTCCGCGGAGGCGCGGTACAGGGGGGAATCAGTCACGTATCTCTGCTTATCACGGACCTGTGACAGTCCCGGGCTGGGAGCCTGTCGCCCGTGCGCAGTAGTGTGGCGGCTTGCGGACCGCCGCTGCCGGGCGGACCGCCGCTGCATGGAGAGGTAAAGAACAGTGAACCTGCGCGACCTGGTGTACGGGCTCTACGCACGCCGGGTGGAAGGCCGCCTCGACCACGCCCAGGTGCCCAAGCACATCGGGGTCATCCTCGACGGGAACCGGCGCTGGGCCAAGGCGTCCGGCGGGACCCCCGAGCAGGGGCACAAGGCGGGCGCGGACAAGATCCAGGAGCTGCTCGGCTGGTGCGCCGAGACGGACGTCGAGGTCGTCACGCTCTGGATGCTGTCCACCGACAACCTGAACCGGCCCGAGGAACAGCTCGTCCCGCTGCTCGGCATCATCGAGAACGCCGTGCGCGCGCTCGCCGCCGACGGCCGCTGGCGCGTCAACCACGTGGGCACGATGGACCTGCTGCCCGCCCGTACCCAGTCCGTGCTGAAGGAGGCCGAGCAGGCCACCCACGCCAACACGGGAATACTGGTGAACGTGGCGGTGGGCTACGGCGGCCGCCAGGAGATCGCGGACGCGGTCCGCTCGCTGCTCCTGGAGCACGCGGAGCGGGGGACGAGCTTCGAGGAGCTCGCCGAGATCGTCGACGTCGAGCACATCTCGGAGCACCTGTACACGCGCGGCCAGCCCGACCCCGACCTGGTGATCCGTACGAGCGGCGAGCAGCGCCTCTCCGGATTCATGCTGTGGCAGAGCGCCCATTCCGAGTACTACTTCTGCGAGGTCCACTGGCCGGCCTTCCGCAAGGTCGACTTCCTGCGGGCGCTCCGCGACTACGCGGCCCGGCACCGGCGCTACGGCACCTGAGCCTGCCGGTCGGACGTCGGACACACTCTGTCGGAACCGATCATCTCGTGTTCACGAACACGTCGTCATATGCCATGGCATGGCATGGCTGGTTCGAGGGCATATCCCTGGTGAAGTGAGCGGCACGGAGACCGCCACCCGGGAGGCCCCTTGCACCAGGACGACCGTGCGGGACACGTACGGGAGAAGCGGAGGGCCGTGGTTCGGCCCGCGCATCGCGGCCTGAACCCGGTCCCATTCCGTAGCGACACCGGTTCCGTCGCGCCCCGACCTCACAGGGGTCTTCAGAGGGGGTCTGTCCTTCCGTGGTGACCAGCACGAAGCGCCGCCTTAACGACCGGCGCACCTATGTTCTCGACACCAGCGTCCTGCTGGCCGACCCCAACGCGATGTCCCGGTTCGACGAGCACGAAGTGGTGCTCCCGATCGTCGTGGTCACCGAGTTGGAGGCCAAGCGGCACCATCCCGAGCTCGGCTACTTCGCCCGGCAGGCCCTGCGCCTGCTGGACGACTTCCGGGTGAAGTACGGACGCCTCGACGCCCCGCTCCCCATCGGGGAGCTCGGCGGCACCCTGCGTGTCGAACTCAACCATTCCGACCCCGGCGTACTGCCCGCCGGCTACAGGTTGGGGGACAACGACTCACGGATCCTCGCGGTCGCGCGCAACCTCCAGGCGGAGGGGTACGACGTCACGGTCGTCTCCAAGGACCTGCCGCTGCGCATCAAGGCCTCCTCGGTCGGTCTCCTCGCGGAGGAGTACCGCGCCGAGCTGGCCATCACGGACGCCAACGGCTGGACCGGGATGTCCGAGCTCGCGCTCTCCGGGGAGCAGGTCGACCTGCTCTTCGACCAGGACACGCTGTACGTGCCCGAGGCCGCCGAGCTTCCCGTCCACACGGGCCTGGTGCTCCAGTCCGAGCGCGGCAAGGCGCTCGGCCGGATCACCTCCGAGGGGAACGTCAAGCTGGTCCGCGGCGACCGGGAGGCCTTCGGGCTCCGCGGCCGCAGCGCCGAGCAGCGGATCGCGCTCGATCTGCTCCTCGACCCGGACGTCGGCATCATCTCGATGGGCGGCCGGGCCGGCACCGGCAAGTCCGCGCTCGCGCTCTGCGCGGGCCTGGAGGCGGTCCTGGAGCGCCGGCAGCACCAGAAGGTGATGGTCTTCCGCCCGCTGTACGCGGTCGGCGGCCAGGAGCTCGGCTACCTGCCGGGCAGCGAGGCGGAGAAGATGAGCCCCTGGGCTCAGGCGGTCTTCGACACGCTGTCCTCGGTCGCGAGCCGCGAGGTCATCGAGGAGGTCCTGGGGCGCGGGATGCTGGAGGTCCTGCCGCTCACCCATATCCGGGGCCGCTCCCTCCACGACGCGTTCGTCATCGTGGACGAGGCCCAGTCCCTGGAGCGGAACGTCCTGTTGACCGTTCTGTCCCGGATCGGGGCGAATTCACGGGTCGTGCTGACCCATGACGTCGCCCAGCGCGACAACCTCCGGGTCGGCCGGTACGACGGAGTCGTCGCCGTGGTCGAGAAACTGAAGGGGCATCCGCTCTTCGCCCATGTCACCCTCACCCGCTCCGAGCGCTCCCCGATCGCCGCGCTCGTGACGGAGATGCTGGAGGACGTTCAGATCTGACCGGTTTCGTACGCATTCGTACGCGTACGGCAGTTGGCGCCGCCCGGCAAAGCGCAGGAGCTTAGCCGGGCGGCGCTCTCCTGTCCGCTGCATCGTCAAAAACACCTGCGTCCGCCGAGGTGTGAGCTTTCACACGCAACACAGAATTGCCTTGCGGTGTCGCCGTCCGGCAAAGTCTTGCTTCCGTCAGGCCCCGCATACGGCACACGTGCACCTCCAGAGGCGCACACCCCATGAACAACTCAACAGCCGTCAGCCGTATGCCGCCCACAGCACCACGGGCCCGTGTCTTCAGTGACCCAGAACGTCGGAGACCAGCGCCAGGGGCACGATTTCGCCCGCGTGGTCACCTATGCGGGCGATGCTGGAAGGAAACCGTGTGAGCCGGATCTCGGTCCGGGGATTCGCGGTGGCTTCGGCCACTGCGGTCACCACCGTCGGCGCCGTCGTCGGCGTTGCCTCGGGCAACGCCGTGCAGGCTTCGGATGACAACTTCGAGGCCACCGCGGCCGATACCACGCTGCTCGCGGACATCCCCGCGGGCGAGCAGGCCCAGATTCAGGTCTCCTCGCTCTCGGAGCAGGCCGACGTCCAGGCCGCTGCCGCCGACGCCGCCGTGAGGAAGTCCGCGGAGGAGAACGCCCGGCTCCGTGCCGCCCAGGACGCCGAGGCCAAGAAGGAGGCCGCCGACAAGGCCGCCGCCGAGGCCAAGGCCGAGGAGGAGCGCAAGGAGCGGGAGAAGGAAGAGGCCGAGCGCGCCAGCCGTTCCTCCGTCCGCGACGCCTCCAGCTTCTCCGCGAAGGGGTCGTACTCCGTCGCCGAGGTCAAGGCGATGGCCCGCCAGATGGTCCCGGCCTCGCAGTTCCAGTGCTTCAGCAACATCGTGAACCACGAGTCCACCTGGAACTACCTCGCGGTCAACCAGTCTTCGGGCGCCTACGGCCTCGTGCAGGCCCTGCCGGGCAGCAAGATGTCCTCGGCCGGCGCCGACTGGCAGACCAACCCCGCCACCCAGATCAAGTGGGGCCTCAGCTACATGGACAGCCGCTACGGCGGCCCTTGTGGCGCCTGGTCGTTCTGGCAGGCCAACCGCTGGTACTAGTACCGGCGTGCTCAACCTCCGGGAGCCCCTCACCGTCCTACGGTGGGGGGCTCTTGCGTGCGGGCGTGTAGGTTGCGAAGGCCCACGAGCTTCCGGGGGAGCGGGGTGGGCCGAAGAACGAGCGGGGGGAAGAGGAAAGCGATGTCGAGACTGCCGGGATGGCTGGGACGGCTTGGCGCGGGCCTGAGCCGTATGGGCGAACGCCTGGACGAGCGCAGGGTCGAGGCGGAACGAGAAGATCCGGACAGCGTTCCGTACGAGGACGTGACCGGCCCCGTGCCCGCCCCCGCTCCGGAGCGGCCCGCCCCGTCGGACATCGACACCGCCCCGCCCCTTCCGGCGGACGCGCCGACCGCCACGGACGCCTTGGACGCCGCGGTCGCCACGGCCGAGGAGGCCCCGGACGGAGCAGGCCGCTCCGTCCCCGCCCCTCCTTCGTACGCCCCCGCCGTCGCCGCCCGCCCCGACCCCGTCGCCGCGATCCCCTGGGGCATGCGCGTCGCGGCGGAGGCGAGTTGGCGGCTCCTCGTCTTCGCGGGCACGCTCTGGGTGCTGATGAAGGTGATCAGCTCCGTCCAGCTCGTCGTCCTCGCCTTCGTCGCCGCGCTGCTCGTCACCGCCCTGCTCCAGCCCACCGTCGCCCGGCTCCGCACCATGGGCATGCCGCGCGGTGTCGCCACCGCCGTCACCGCCGTCTCCGGCTTCGTCGTGATGGGCCTGGTCGGCTGGTTCGTGGTCTGGCAGGTCATGGACAACATCGACAACCTGTCCGACCAGGTCAAGGACGGTATCGAGGAGCTCAAGCTCGCGCTGCTCAACAGCCCCTTCCATGTGACCGAGCAGCAGATCAACGGGATCGCCAAGAACCTCAGTGACTCCGTCGGCGCCAACGCCGAACAGATCACCCAGGTCGGACTCCAGGGCGTCACGGTCGTCGTCGAGGCGCTCACCGGCATCCTGCTCGCCATGTTCTCGACGCTCTTCCTGCTCTACGACGGGAAGAAGGTCTGGGAGTGGACGCTCAAGCTCGTCCCCGCCCAGGCCCGGCCCGGCGTCGCCGGCGCGGGGCCGCGCGCCTGGCGCACCCTCACCGCCTATGTGCGCGGCACGGTGCTCGTCGCCCTGATCGACGCGGTCTTCATCGGCCTCGGCCTCTACTTCCTCGACGTGCCGATGGCCGTGCCGCTCGCCGTCTTCATCTTCCTGTTCGCCTTCATCCCGCTGGTCGGCGCGGTGATCTCCGGTGCCCTCGCGGTCGTCGTCGCCCTCGTCACCAACGGCCTGTTCACCGCGCTCATGGTGCTCGTCGTCGTCCTCGCCGTGCAGCAGATCGAGGGCCATGTGCTCCAGCCGTTCATCCTCGGCCGCGCGGTACGGGTCCACCCGCTGGCCGTCGTCCTCGCGGTCGCGGCCGGCGGTCTGACCGCGGGCATCGGCGGCGCCGTGGTCGCGGTCCCGCTGGTGGCCGTGTCGAACACGGTCGTCGGCTACCTGCGCGCGTACAGCACCGAACAGGCCCTGCGCAGCACACCGGAACCGCGCGGCGCGACCGCGTTCGAAGTGGCCCCGACCCCGGCACCGGGTGCGGTGGCCGTCAAGGGGGAGAGCAGCACGTGATATCCGAGCCGGAACTGGACGGCGGCGACGCCTTCGTCACCTCCGAGGTCCTCACCGAGACCCCGCCGCCCGGCCCGCCCGGCGCCCGCCGCCCCTGGCTGTGGGCGCTCGGCGGCGCGGTGCTGGCGTCGGCGGTGTGGGGCGGCGGGCTCTACACGTACGAACAGCGGAAGGCCGCGGGCCCGGACCTGGGCGGGTACAAGGCCGTGGAGAACGTCTGTGAGAGGGCGGAGTTCAAGGCGCTCGCGGGGATCCTCGGCAAGCGGAGCGTGGACGGCACGGGGCCCGGGATGGACGACCCGGCCTTGTACGATGCGTTCTGCCCGATCTCCTTCGGCCCGCCGGAGTCCGGGCACAGCGTCTCCCTCAGGTACACCCTGCACAAGGTGACGGACCCGGAGCCCGAGTTCGCGTCGCGGGCGAAGTACTACGAACTCACCACACCGATCGACGGCATCGGGGAGAAGGCTTTCTTCGCCGACCGCGGCGGCGAGGGCGGGGAGCTCAGGGTGCTCGACGGGCAGGTCGAGATCGAGCTGAGCGTCTACCAGCAGTACGAGACCGATGAGCAGGGGAACCCCGTCGGGGAGTCCAAGCCGATCGACCTCTCCGGAATCGAGGTCCCGATGACGCAGGACCTGCTGGCCCTCATGGCCGCGCTCAAGAAGTAGCCGGACGGTACCGACGGAAGGGCCCCGGGGCGTGAAGCCCCGGGGCCCTCCTCGTACGACGGTCATGCCGTGTCAGGCGAGGACCGCTTCCGCGTCCAGCGTGACGCCGACGGCCTGGATCACCGCGGCGATCTTCACGGCCTCCTGGATCGTCTCGCGGTCGACACCGGCCTCGCGCAGGACCTGCTCGTGCGAGTCCAGGCACTGGCCGCAGCCGTTGATCGCGGAGACGGCCAGCGACCACAGCTCGAAGTCGACCTTCTCGACGCCCGGCTTGCCGATGACGTTCATCCGCAGTCCGGCGCGCATCGTCCCGTACTCGGGGTCCGACAGCAGGTGCCGGGTCCGGTAGAAGACGTTGTTCATCGCCATGATCGCGGCGGCGGACTTGGCCGCCTGGTACGCCTCGGGCTTCAGGTTGGCCTGGGCCTCGGGCTCCAGCTCCTTGAGGACGATCGGCGAGCGCGAGGCGATCGCGCAGGCCAGGACCGTGCCCCAGAGCTGCTGCTGCGGGAGCTCGCTGTTGCCGATGACCGAACCGAGGTTCAGCTTCAGGTCCTTGGCGAAGTCCGGTATGGCGGCCTTGAGTTCGTCGAGAGCCATCTCAGATCACTCGCCCGAGAGCAACGCGGCCGCGTCGAGGGTGCCCTCGCCCTTGTTCCAGTTGCACGGGCACAGCTCGTCGGTCTGCAGGGCGTCGAGCACCCGCAGGACCTCCTTGGGGTTACGGCCGACGGAGCCGGCGGTCACCATGGTGAACTGGATCTCGTTGTTCGGGTCCACGATGAAGACGGCGCGCTGGGCGAAGCCGTCTTCGCCGCGGACGCCGCAGTCGCTCATGAGCTCGTGCTTCGAGTCGGCGAGCATCGGGAAGGGCAGGTCACGCAGGTCGGCGTGGTCCTTGCGCCAGGCGTGGTGCACGAACTCCGAGTCGCCGGAGACGCCGAGGATCTGGGCGTCGCGGTCCGCGAACTCGTCGTTCAGCTTGCCGAACGCGGCGATCTCGGTGGGGCAGACGAAGGTGAAGTCCTTCGGCCAGAAGAACACCACGCGCCACTTGCCCTCGTAGGCCTTGTGGTCGATCTGCTCGAACTCCTTGCCGCTCTCCAGCGACACGCAGGCGGTCAGGTCGTAGGTGGGGAACTTGTCACCGACAGTGAGCACGCGCTCTCCTTGCGAAACAGGAAGGGTCCCTTTTGGGGTCTTCCGGTGGGGGTTGGACGTGTTCACAGCATGGCACGGAGTGCATTGATCAGTGAAATAGCTAGAGTGGGTCGTGTTGATCGAAGGTGGTTATCAGTGGCGTCCCCGTACACCCCGCCCTACAGCCCGCACCGAGGCAAGCAGCCGAGCCTTTCGCAGCTCAGAGCCTTCGCCGCGGTCGCCGAGCATCTGCACTTCCGCGATGCGGCGGCGGCCATCGGCATGAGCCAGCCCGCGCTCTCGGGCGCGGTTTCGGCTCTCGAAGAGGCGCTCGGTGTCCAGCTCCTTGAGCGTACGACGCGGAAGGTGCTGCTCTCGCCCGCGGGCGAGCGGCTCGCGGTGCGCGCGCGGGCCGTCCTCGACGCGGTCGCCGAGCTGATGGAGGAGGCGGAGGCGGCCCGGGCGCCGTTCACCGGGGTGCTGCGGCTCGGGGTGATCCCGACCGTCGCGCCGTACCTGCTGCCCACCGTCCTGCGGCTCGTCCACCGGCGCTACCCGGACCTCGACCTCCAGGTCCACGAGGAGCAGACCTCCTCCCTCCTGGAGGGCCTCGCGGCCGGGCGGCTCGACCTGCTCCTGCTCGCCGTGCCGCTGGGCGTGCCCGGCGTCACCGAACTGCCGCTCTTCGACGAGGACTTCGTGCTCGTCACCCCGCAGGGGCATCCGCTGGCCGGGCGGGACGACATCCCGCGCGAGGCCCTCAAGGAGCTGCGGCTGCTGCTCCTGGACGAGGGGCACTGCCTGCGGGACCAGGCCCTCGACATCTGCCGCGAGGCCGGCCGCACCGGCGGCGCCGAGGTCACCACCACCGCCGCGGGGCTCTCCACCCTGGTCCAGCTGGTGGCCGGCGGCCTCGGGGTGACCCTGCTGCCGCGCACCGCCGTGACCGTCGAGACAGCCCGTAACAGCGCCCTGTGGACGGGGCTGTTCACGGAACCGGCGCCCTCGCGGCGGATCGCCCTCGCCATGCGGACGGGCGCGGCCCGGCACGCCGAGTTCGAGGAGCTGGCGGAGGAGCTGCGGGGCGCGATGAAGGGGCTGCCGGTACGGGTGGTGGGCGCGGGTTCCTGACGTCGGTACGCCGGTGGGCGCGGGTTCCCGGAGCCCCCCGGCCCCAGGAATCCGCGCCCACCCGGCGTACATCCGCTCGACGGGTTACTCGGTGCGCAGCCCGTCCGCCCGCATCAGCCGCCACAGGACCGGCATGCTCAGGAGCGTCACGGCCGCGATCAGCCCGAGACCGATCCCGGCGACCGGCAGGAAGACCCACCAGTCGTGGACGCGCTGCCCGCCCATCTTCAGCAGGACCACCCCGAGGCCGAGCCCGCCCGCCACGGCGAGGACGAGACCGAGGGCGATCGGGATCGCCGTCTGCCACAGCACCGACCAGCTCAGGGTCGAGCGGCGGGTGCCGAAGGCGACGAGCGAGGAGAGCAGCCGCTTGCGGTCCCTGAGCTGCTCCAGCGTCGCCACCAGGAGCGAGGCCGCCACCAGGAGCATCGTCAGGGTGGAGCCGACCAGGATGCCCGTGCGGACGCTGGAGAACGCGGCGTCCCGCTCGATGTCCTGCAGGGTGCGGACCCAGGACGTGGGGTCGATGGCCGCCGCCGTGTTCCGTACGTGCTCGGCGGCGTCCGGTACTGCCGGGTCGAGCCGGACCATGGCCTGCGCGTAGGGCTCGTCGAGCAGTCCGGCGTCGATCGCCGACGGGGTGGCGAGGACTCCGTACTCGTACATGCCGGTCGGGTCGGGCCGGGAGTCCACGATCCGGGCGCCGGCCGGGATGCGCCACTGCGGCATCTTGGTGCCCTTGGGGGGCTTCGGCGCGCTCGGGTGCGGATGTGGGTCGCGCAGGGCGACCACGGCGCCCGGGCGTGCGGCGCTGGTGACCCGGCTGTCGTCCGGGCTGCCCTGAGCGCCGTGCGCGAGGAAGACGAAGACGTCGCCGTCCGTGCAGGAGGGCAGCGTCGCGTACTCCTTGAGGGAGGCGCAGTCGCCGACCCTGAGCGAGGCCATCGGGGCGAACTCCTCGCCGTCCTTGAGAGGCCCGGACCGCCACACGTTCGACTGGACGATGCCGATCGTCCCGGTGACGCCCTCGGTCCGCTCGACGCGGGAGATGATCCCGCGGGCCTCGTCGGCGGTCCGCGCATGGGCGCCGACCGCGATCTGGGCGCGGGACGTGTCCTGGCCCGAGAACTCCGTGAAGTCGCTCTCCATCGCCTGGAAGAGCATCTGGAGGGCGATCGCCCCGGTCGCCGCGACGACGATGCCGCTGACCGCGCGGGCCGCCGTCCCGCTGCTCAGCTGGAGCCTGCGGACCGCCAGCTGCCAGGCGACCGGACCGGCGTGCAGGCGCTTCACGCAGGCCTCGACGAGCCACGGAAGGAGCGTGGTGAGACCGATCAGGGCGAGCGTGGTGCCGGCCGCGATCCCCACGGTGTCGACGCTCGTCTGGGTCACCGAGATCTGGCCCATGAGCGGGACGAGCAGGGCCGCGCCGGCCGCCAGGAGCAGCAGCCGCCACCACAGCCGGCGGCGCCGGGGCGTGGAGACGCGGACCACCCCGAGCGGCTCGATCACGACGCCGCGCAGCGCGAAGAGCGTGACCACGACCGAGGAGACCGGGACCGCGACGAGGACGAGCGCGGCGAGCGCGGGCATCGGCACGACGTCGGAGGGGTAGGCGTTGACGTCCCAGATGGTGAAGGACCCGGCGAACTGCCGCGCCACCGCGAAGAGTCCGAGGCCCACCAGGAGACCGAGCAGCGCGCCCGCGAGGGACTCGCCGGCCGCGATCCGGCGGGTCATCGCCGTGTCCGCGCCGACCAGCCGCAGCGCCGCGAGCCGCCGGTCGCGCTGTTCGCCGCCGAACCGGACGGCGGTCGCGATGAAGACGAGCACCGGAAGCAGCAGGACGACACAGGCGACGATGACGAGCAGGATCAGGAACGCGTTCAGCGGTTCCTCGGGCACCGACCAGCCGTAGCGCGTGCCGCGCCCGTCGAAGTTGTCGGTGGTGAGGAAGTCGACCTGGGCGACGTACCGCAGTTCGGCCGGGCCGATGAGTCCGGCCGGGCCGATCGTCCCGGAGACCTTGTAGGGGAGCCGCTCCTTGAGGAGGGCGCCTTCGGGGGAGTCGAGCAGTTCGCGGAGCGCGGGGGAGACGGCCATCTCGCCGAGGGCGGGCAGTTTCGCCGTGCCCGGCGGGGCCGGGGGCGCGTCGCCCTCGGGCCGCACGAGCAGACCGGTGACGACGTCGTCCCGGTAGACCGTGGACCGGCCGAGGTGGAGGAAGGAGTCAGGCCGGGGCGACTCGACCAGTTCGCTGCCGTCGACGGCGCGCTGGGACTCCCGTACCTCCCGCTGGAACGTCATGCCGGGCAGCGAGACGGCGGTGAGCAGCAGGGCCACGCCGAAGCCGACGCCGGTCGCGGTCAGCAGGGTACGGAGGAGGCCGGGGCGGCCCCCGGTGACCGCGAACCGGGCGCCGAGCGCCAGGTCGCGGGCCCAGGTGGCAAGGCTCATGCCGCCCACTCCGCGTCCCGGACCGAGCCGTCCCGTACGACGATCTCCCGGTCGGAGTAGGCGGCGACGCGGGCCTCGTGGGTGACGAGGACGACGGCGGCACCGGTGTCCCGGGAGGCGTCGGTGAGCAGCCGCATGACCCGCTCGCCGTTGAGGGAGTCGAGCGCGCCGGTCGGCTCGTCGGCGAAGATCACCCGCGGGGCGGTGACGAGGGCACGGGCGACGGCGACGCGCTGTCCCTGGCCGCCGGATATCTCGCCGGGGCGCTTGCCCGCCACGCTGTCGACCTCCAGGCGGGCGAGCCACTCGGCGGCCCTGGCCTCGGCGGCCTTCCGGCGCTCGCCGTTCAGACGGAGCGGGAGGGCGACGTTCTCGACGCAGGTCAGCTCGGGGACGAGCTGGCCGAACTGGAACACGAAGCCGAAGTCGGTCCGGCGCAGGGAGCTGCGCGCGGTGTCGGAGAGCGCGGTGAGCTCCCGCCCGTCGTAGGTGATCGTGCCCGCGTCGGGGCGCACGATTCCGGCCAGACAGTGCAGCAGCGTGGACTTGCCGGAGCCGGACGGTCCCATCACGGCGACGACCTCGCCGGCCCGGAGGGAGAAGTCGGCGCCCGCGAGCGCCGGGGTGGAGCCGTAGGCCTTGTCGAGGCCGGTGGCCCGCAGGAGCGGGGCGGTGTTCATCGGCGGACCTCCTCGGCGAGCCGGTCGAGGCGGGCGGCGGTCAGTTCCAGCCAGCGCAGATCCGCTTCCAGATGGAAGAGGGCGTGGTCGCAGATGAGCTGGTCGGCGAGGTCGCCGTCCTTCTTGCGCCGGGTGAGCTCGCGCATCAGCCGCAGGTGCTCGGAGCGCTGGGTGTCGAGGAGGTCGGCCGCCCCGCGGCCGGTGAGCAGCGCCAGGACGACCTTGGTGTAGAGCGTGGACTGGAGGTACGGCTCGGGCTTCTCGGGGGTGGCGAGCCACGCGGCGACATCGGTGATGCCGGCTTCGGTGATCGCGTACCGCTTCCGCTCGGGCCCGCCGCCCGCCTCGATGCCGTCGACGACGACCAGGCCGTTCTTCAGGAGCCTGGACATGGTCGAGTAGACCTGGCCGTAGTGCAGGGGCCGGTCGTGACCGAACCGCTCGTCGAAGGCGCGCTTGAGGTCGTAGCCGTGGCGCGGTCCGGATTCCAGGAGCCCCAGAAGGGCGTGACCGATGGACATGCGGGTCACTGTACACGGGGTGTATATGCACGATGCATAGTTGCCGCGAGTGGCGCGGAGCGCTCCTCACCGACTGATCTCGATTGCTGCGGGCGCGCAACCATCGGGCCCGTTCGAGCGTCGGTTCCTCTGGGGGTGGGTGCTGATTCTCACGTCCGGAAAAGGCGTGATCGGTTGCCCTTTGTCTGCGTTGTCGGTGTTAGCTTGCTGAGCTGATCCGGCGCGGACGCGCGACAGCCGAGGCGCCGAGACACACGACGAGTGGAGCGACAGGACCCATGGGCCGACCGGACAAGAGCAAGGCGAAGAAACGCGGCATACGCCGCTTCTTCTCCTGGAAGAAGCTCCTGGGCACCTTCTTCGTGTTCTGCCTGCTCGCCATGGGCGCCCTGTACATCGTCTACATCATGGTCCCCGTGCCGACGGCCAACGCCGAGGCGACCATGCAGAGCAACATCTACAAGTACGCCAACGGCAAGATCCTCGCCCGCACCGGCGAGATCAACCGCGAGATCGTCGGCCTGGAGAAGATCCCCGCGCCGGTCCAGAAGGCCTTCGTCGCCGCCGAGAACAAGAGCTTCTACCGGGACAACGGCGTCGACATCAAGGGCACCACGCGCGCCGCCTGGTCGACGCTCACCGGCCAGGGCAAGCAGGGTGGTTCGACCATCACCCAGCAGTACGTGAAGAACTTCTACCTGAGCCAGGACCAGACGGCGACGCGCAAGCTCAAGGAAATGGTCATCGCCATCAAGGTGGACCAGGAGACGAGCAAGAGCGACATCCTCGCCGGGTACATGAACACGAGCTACTACGGCCGCTCCTCCTACGGCATCCAGGCCGCCGCCCGCTCGTACTACGGCGTCGACGCCACCGAGCTCACCACCGCCCAGGGCGCCTACCTCGCCTCGCTGCTCCAGGCGCCCAACCAGTACGACTGGACCACCGCGAGCACCACCGGCCGCAAGCTCGTCGAGGAGCGCTGGAACTACGTCCTCGACAACATGGTCGGCGAGGGCTGGCTCTCGTCGACCGAGCGCGCCGGCATGAAGTTCCCCGTGCCGCAGAAGGCCAAGCCCGCCCCCGGCATGGAGGGCCAGACCGGATACATCGTCGAGGCCGCCAACCAGGAGCTGATGCGCCAGGGCGTCAGCGAGGAGGACATCAAGGCCGGCGGCTGGACGATCACCCTCAACATCGACGAGAAGAAGCAGAAGGACCTCGTCAAGGCCGTCGACCGGCAGCTGGAGGCCAAGCTCGACCGCAAGGGCGACAAGAAGGACGCCACCGTCCAGGCCGGCGCCACCTCCGTCGACCCGAAGACCGGCGCGGTCGTCGCCATGTACGGCGGCGTCGGCGCCACCGAGCACTGGACGTCCAACGCGACCCGCCGCGACTACCAGCCCGCCTCGACCTTCAAGCCGATCGTCCTCGCCTCCGCCATCGAGAACGGGTCGGAGACCCAGGACGGGCGGAAAATAGGTCTCGGCACGATCTACGACGGCACCAGCGGGCGCGAGGTCGTCGGCAGCACCATCCCCTTCTCGCCGGAGAACGAGGACGACCGCAACCACGGCCCCGTCACCGTCCAGACGGCCACCAACAAGTCCATCAACTCGGCCTTCGCCCAGATGATCGTCGACGTCGGCGAGGCCGAGACCAAGAAGACCGCCCTCGCCCTCGGTATGAAGGACGGCCAGGACTTCGGTCTCAGCCCCGCCATGTCCCTCGGCACCATGGGCGCCTCGACCATGGACATGGCCGGTGTGTACGCCACGCTCGACAACCACGGCAAGAAGGTCACCCCGACCCTGGTGAAGGCCGCCTCGCACAAGGACCGGAAGGTCGAGGCCGTGGACGCGATCGGCAGCCAGGCCATCACCCGCGAGGCCGCCGACACCGTCACCAAGGCCATGCAGGGCGTCGTGCAGAGCGGCTCCGGCTTCCGCGCCGCCGGTGACTACGACGCCGCCGGCAAGACCGGCACCTCCGAGAACAATCGTTCCGCCTGGTTCGTGGGCTACACCCCCGAACTCGTCACCGCCGTCGGCCTCTTCGGCGAGGACACCAAGGGCAACCAGGTCACCCTCACCAACACCATCAACGAGGGCCGCGCAAACGGTGGCCGCACCCCCGCCCAGATCTGGGGCGACTACACCACCAGCGCCCTCGACGGCGGCTCCGACGCCCGCTTCGACCTGGAGACCGAGAGCACGGGCTCGTACGAGCCGGACCCGGAGGCCACCCGGACCACCGATGCTCCGGAGGAGCCGACCGGGGAGCCGACCACCAGGTCCCCGGACCCGACGCCCCCGCCGACCTCGACGACCACCACGCCGCCGGAGCCCACCCGGGACCCCGTCACCACGCCGCCGGAGCCGACCCGCGACCCGACGCCTCCGACCCAGGATCCGACCACGCTGCCGCCGCCGCCGACGACCGAGCCGCCGACGACCGACCCGACGACGATCCAGCCGCCGAACCCGGACCCGGAGGAGGGGCAGACCGGTGACACCAACACCGGGGGCCCTGATCGGGGGCAGTGAGGCCGTAAGGCTGTGAGCAGTGATGGCCGGACCCCCATGGGGGTCCGGCCATCACTCGTGTCCCGCCGTCTCGCTCAGCCGCGCGTGACCGGTTCGAACTCAGCCGCGCGTGGCCAGTTCGAACCAGACGACCTTGCCGCCCGAGAGCCGGGTGGCCCCCCACCGACGAGCCAGCCGGTTCACCAGGAACAGGCCGCGCCCGCCCTCGTCCGTGTCCCGCGCCCGCCGCTGCCGGGGCAGCTGCGGCGAGTCGTCGCCGACCTCGCAGCGCAGCACGTCCGTCTTGAGCAGCCGCAGCGTCACCGGCCGCTCCGCGTACCGCACGGCGTTCGTCACAACCTCGCTGATCAGCAGCTCGACCGAGTCCGTCAGCTCCTCCAGGTCCCAGCGGGCGAGCGCCCGCCGGGCGAGCCGCCGGGCCCGCCCCGGAGCCGCGTCCTCCGGCTCCAGGAACCAGTACGCCACGTCGCTCGGCGCGATCCCCTCGAACCGGGCCGCGAGCAGCGCGATGTCGTCGTCCCGGTCACCCGGACCCAGCATGTCCAGGACGTCGTCGCAGAGCGCCTCAAGAGGCGGCGAGTGGTCCGGGCCCGTCAGCTGCGCGGTCGCCGCGAGGCGCTCCCGCAGCTGCTCGATCCCGGTCCACACGTCCCGCAGCCGGGACTCCACCAGACCGTCCGTGTAGAGCAGCAGCGTCGCGCCCGCCGGGGCGTCCAGCTCGACCGCCTCGAAGTCGACGCCGCCGACCCCGATCGGGGCGCCGGGCGGCACCCGCAGCACCTCGGCGCGACCGCCGAGGTGGAGCAGTATCGGCGGCGGATGACCGGCGTTGGCCACGGTGATCCGGTGCGAGACCGGGTCGTACACCGCGTACATGCAGGTGGCCATCCGGTTCTCGCCGAGCCGCTGCGCCTGCTCGTCCAGGTGGTGCAGGACCTCCTGCGGCGGCAGGTCGAGCCCGGCCAGGGTCTGCGCGGTGGTGCGCAGCTGGCCCATGATCGCCGCCGAGGTCACGGAGTGGCCCATGACGTCGCCGACGACCAGGGCGACCCTGCTGCCGGGCAGCGGGATCGCGTCGTACCAGTCGCCGCCGACCCGGGCCGTCTCGGCCGCCGGAAGGTAGCGCGAGGCGAGCCGTACACCGGTCGGCTGCGGGAGGGAGTCCGGCAGCATCGTCCGCTGGAGCTCGTCCGCGATGTACGCCTCGCGGCCGTACAGGACGGCCTTGTCGATGCCGAGCGCGGTGTGCGTCGCCAACTGTGCCGCGACGAGCAGGTCGTTCGGCTCGAAACCGGCCCGCTCGGGACGGCGCAGGAAGACGGCGGCGCCGATCACCCGGCGTCGGCCGCGCAGCGGGGCGAGTATCGCCCGCAGCCCGCCGGGCAGCGGATGCTCGGAGCCGAGGAGTTCGGTCAGCGCGGTCTTGGCGGCGGCGGAGTCGCCGAACACCGGCCGCACGCCGCGCAGCACCTCGGCGAGCGCCCCGCCGGACCGCACCTCGCAGAGTTCGGCCGCGGGGGTCGGGTCCGGATCGGGTACGAGGACGAGCTCCTCGCCCTCCAGTTCGCTTAACCGGAGGCGGTCCGTGCGGCGCAGCCGTAGGACGAACGGCGACACCGGGCGCTCGTCGCCGACCGGCAGCGGATCGCGCAGGTAGACGAGGATCTCGTCGGAGAACGTGGGCACGGTCGCCCGGCACAGGCCGAGCACGATCTCGTCGAGGTCGAGCCCGCGGGCGATCCGGCGGGTCGCGGCGCCGACGAACCGCAGCCGCTCGCCCTCGCGCCGCGCGGCGCCGTCGGGGCCTCTGCCTCCGCCGGGGCTCTGCGCGGCCACGGCGACGGCCACGGCCCCGGGGGCACCGCCCCCGCCGCCCGGGCCGCCGGCCGCCTCACCGGGCGAGCCGGGGGCGCCGGGAGCTCCGGGGGCGCCGGACGAGCCGGGAGCTCCGGGGGTGCCGGACGTGCCCGGCGTTCCCGCCGTCGCGGGGGAGCCGGGCGAGCCGGGGCTGCCTTGGGCGCCATGGGTGCCGGTCGCCACGGGCGTGCCCGTACCGGGGGCCGTCGCCGTCCGGTCCGCCGGGCCGCCCGGCTGGGCGGGCACGTCGGAGGGCAGGCCGGCGGCCGCCGCCTCCTGGCGAGGGCGCGCGCGTTCCTGCGGCCGGGCAGCCAGCGGCTGTCGGCCTTCGTGGGAGGTGGGATGCTCCGTCACGCGTGGGGTTCCGTCCGTCCGGGCCGGTGGTGCGATGCACTCGCTCTTCTCGCCGATGCCGCGCCTTCGGCAGGGATAAACCCCTCGTATGCAGCGGATGTGGACGTTCCGCGAGAGGCGGCAACGGCAGGGGTCGGAACACCCGGGCGCACGTCCGGCACTGCTCTCCCCCTCGTGGGTGACTTGCGGTCAGGTCCTGTGCTGTGATCGGTCTTTGACGCGGTGTTCGGTCGGTCTGACGTGCTGTTCGATCCGCTTCTGCCGTGCGGAGGACGATCCTACGTTTGAACCCCGGGGGCGCATCAAGGGTCTCACGGGGCCGTATGGGCCGGAGTGCGGTCCCAGTCGCCCGGGAGGTGCGGCACCGGCCACCCCGGATCGGGCCGCCAGTCCTCCCAGCCGTCCGCGAACGGCGTCCCCCAGGAGTGGATCAGATCCACCGCCCGACGCCCGGCGGCCCGCACCCGTTCGGCCTGTTCCGGGTCCATCAGACCGGACCGCTGGGCCTGCGCGAACTCGTCCTCGTCCCGCCACAGCCAACTGCGGTCGGGGTAGACGGAGATGTCGAGGAAATGGTCCTCGGAGTCGACGCCGCCGGACCAGCGGGCCCGCGGCTCCTCCAGGTTCACGTACCAGCTGCGGAAGCGCCAGCCGCGCTCCCAGAACAGCCACACCGACCACGGGTCCCCGGGCCGGGCCAGCTTGAGGACGCCGCTGCCGAACCAGCGGGACCGCTCCGTGGTGCGCGGGGCGGTGTACCGGGTGGCGAGCGGCTCCTCGTGGACGGGCGTGCCGTCGCTGAGCACGGGCCGTACGCATTCGGTGCCCGGCGCCATCCAGACCGCGAGCAGCTCGGACGTGTCCTGGACGACGGTCACCGGCCGGCAGATGTGCACGGCGCCGGTGCCGTTGCCGCGGTAGCGCCAGAGGATCTGCTCCCCCGGCGCCCAGTGCTGAGGGCCGCCCGACTCTGTCATGCGCAGATCTTAGGGGCGCGCTCCCACGAGCGCTGCGGTACAGGTCACGGATGAGTCAGCCGTGGAAGTACCGGTCACGGGTGTGTCATCCGCAGGACGTCCAGCGCCTCGTCCAGCTGCTCGACCGTGAGGTCGCCCCGCTCGACGTACCCGGAGGCGAGGACCACCTCGCGGATGGTCTTCCGCTCGGCGAGGGACTTCTTGGCGACCTTGGCGGCCTCCTCGTAGCCGATGTACTTGTTCAGCGGGGTGACCACGGACGGCGAGGACTCGGCGTACTCGCGGGCGCGCTCGACGTTGGCGGTGATGCCGTCGACCGTGCGGTCCGCGAGGAGCCGGGAGGCGTTGGCGAGCAGCCGTACCGACTCCAGGAGGTTCTTGGCCATCACCGGCAGCATCACGTTGAGCTCGAAGTTCCCCGCGGCGCCCGCCACCGCCACCGTGGTGTCGTTTCCGGTCACCTGCGCGGCGACCATCAGGACCGCCTCCGGGACCACCGGGTTCACCTTGCCCGGCATGATCGACGAGCCCGGCTGGAGGTCGGGGAGGTTGATCTCCGCCAGGCCCGTGCGCGGGCCGCTGGCCATCCAGCGCAGATCGTTGGAGATCTTGGTGAGGGAGACGGCGACGGTCCTGAGCTGCCCGGACGTCTCCACGAGCGCGTCGCGGGCGCCCTGCGCCTCGAAGTGGTCGCGGGCCTCCGTCAGCGGCAGTCCTGTCGCCCGCGCGACCTCCGCGATGACGGCCGCGGAGAAGCCGGCCGGGGTGTTGATGCCGGTGCCCACCGCCGTACCGCCGAGGGGGAGTTCGGCGAGCCGGGGGAGTGCGGCGCGCAGCCGCTCCACGCCGTACCTGACCTGGGCCGCGTAGCCGCCGAACTCCTGGCCGAGAGTGACCGGGGTGGCGTCCATCAGGTGCGTACGGCCGGACTTCACCACCGTCGAGAATTCGGCCGATTTTCGCTCCAGGGAGGCGGCCAGATGGTCGAGGGCGGGGATCAGGTCGCGGGTGACGGCGCCGGTGGCCGCGATGTGGATGGAGGACGGGAAGACGTCGTTGGAGGACTGCGAGGCGTTCACGTGGTCGTTGGGGTGGACGTCACGGCCCTCGGGGAGCCGCTCGGAGGCGAGCGTGGCGATCACCTCGTTGGCGTTCATGTTGGACGAGGTGCCGGAGCCGGTCTGGAAGACGTCCACGGGGAAGTGGTCGTCCCACCGCCCCTCGGCGACCTCCTCCGCCGCCGAGGCGATCGCCCCGGCCCGGTCCGCGTCGATCACCCCGAGCTCGGCGTTGACCGTGGCCGCGGCGGCCTTGATCCGGGCCAGGGCCTCGATGTGCGCGCGCTCCAGGCGCTGGCCCGAGACGGGGAAGTTCTCCACGGCCCGCTGGGTCTGGGCACGCCACTTGGCGTGCGCGGGGACCCGCACCTCGCCCATGGAGTCGTGCTCGACGCGGTACTCGCCGGCTGCGCTGTTCGTCGTCATCTTCCTCGCCATCTCTCTCAACCTCCTGCAAAAGCTGAGCACTTGTCTTGTTCGATGTATTCCCAAGCCGCGTACCGACCAGTAAAAACCGTGGGTAACCCCACTTCCAGGAGGCGCAATGACGCGCACCAGGTACAGACTCCGCTGGCCCATCGCGGCCGTCGCCGCGGCCGCCGCCGCGCTCGGCACGATGACCGCCGCCGCGCCCGCCGGAGCCGCCGGCACCCTCACAGCATCGGTCACCGCTTCCGTACCGCTCCCGCCCGAGCTGGAGGCGATCCGGGCCGCCGAGGCCACCAAGATCTACGGCGACCCCGCCGAGCGCCCGCTCGCGCAGCGCAAGACCGGCCTGATCTCCCTCGGCGACAGCGAGATCTCCGGCGAGGGCGTCGGCACGTACGAACCCCCCACCAACGGCCCGACCAACTGGTGCCACCGCTCGCCGGACGCCGCCATCCACCGCACCGGCATCCCCGCGGACCTCACCTTCAACGTCTCCTGCTCCGGCGCCTACACCGGCAACATCCGGATCGGCGGCTCGAAGCAGTACGCCGACGAGCTCGTCCAGAGCGACAACCTCGCCGTGAAGGCCCGCAACACCCGGATCAAGATGGTCCTGCTCGTCGCCGGAGCCAACGACGACCTGCAGTTCGGCCCCGTCATGACCGACTGCGTCCAGCGCTACCTGCTCCTCCAGGGCGCCTGCGAGCCCAAGTACGCCCCCGGCTGGCAGGCCCGCGTCGACGCGCTCGTCCCCAAGGTCGAGCAGACCGTGCGCGACCTCAAGACCGTCATGCGCGACGCCGGATACGCCGACGGCGACTACAAGCTCGTCGTCATGGGCTACCCCAGCCCCATCGGCCCCGACTTCCACGACAACCCCTCCTTCCCCGGCAAGCTGAGCTGCGGCGGCCTCGGCTACGACTCCGACACCGTCTGGGGCCGCAACACCGCCGTCCCCGCCTTCGAACGCGGCATGCGCAAGGCCGCCGCCTCGACGGGGGCCGTCTACCTCGACAACTCGCGGCTCTTCCACGGCCACGAGGTCTGTATGGAGGACACCTGGGCCCGCGGGCTCTACATCGACCTCTCCAAGCCCGGGACCCCGGACGAGAACTCGGTCCGGCAGTCCTTCCACCCCAACGCCCGGGGACACGCCGCCTTCGCCTCGTGCCTCACGCAGATCTACGACTCGGGTCTCCGCGAGGCCGGCTGCGCCGACGTCGCCTCCTCGGGCAGGCCGACGCTCTTCCCGGTCGCCTGGGACGACGCGTACAAGCCGCTGAGGAACCAGGCCACCGGCCAGTGCCTCGACGTCGAGGCCGCCTCCTCGGCCAACGACACCGGACTGGTCGGCTGGGACTGCCACGGCGGCCGCAACCAGGGCTGGTGGTACGACTCCGCCCGCCAGACCGTCCACACGCAGCTCACCCAGGACCGCTGCGTCGACGTGCCCGCGTCCGGCTTCCAGGCGGGCAAGGCGCTCATCATCTGGAACTGCCACGGCGGTGCCAACCAGAAGTTCGTCCGTGACGGCGCCACGATCCGGCCCAGCGGCGCGACGGGCCTCTGCCTCACCCAGGGCGCGGCGAAGGAGCCGATCCGGCTCCAGAACTGCGACGGCTCCGCGAACCAGAAGTTCGCGTAGTCGTCCGCCCTCACGGAACGCCGTGGCCCTCGTCCGGTGCGGGACGGGGGCCACGGCTCTGGCTCAGCCGAGCTTCAGCGTGGTCTTGGCCAGCTCGTACGCCGGGAGCATCGCCCGGTGTTCCTCCGTGTCGAGTCCGCCGAGGTGGACGATCACCGTCCCCTTCGGGGTCGCGACGGCGAAGGCCCGCTCCTCCTTGGACTCCTCCATCAGATCGTTGCGGACGATGTACGTCACCTCGGTGGCGGGCAGCGCACCCGCCTTCGTCTCCCGGTAGGTGACGGCGGAGGTCTTCTCCTCGGCCTTCACGAAACCTTCGAGGGCGGCCCGGGCGGAGCCCTTCCCTGCCGTCCACACCCGCAGGTAGCCGACGTTCCCCGCCGGCTTGGCGTCCACCTCGCAGCGGACCGTGGCCGGTCCCTGGCGGGTGAGCGCCGCGAACTCCTCGTTCTCCGGGTTCTCGATCGCCTCGGGCTTCCACTTCTCCGCCAGCCCGAAGGAGACGGGCAGCGCGCAGGCCGTGCCCGGCCCGCCGAGGGTCGCGTGCGAGGCGGCCACGGCCGTCGTGGCCGGCGCCGCCGGGGTCGTGCTCGGCGCCGCGGCCGGCCGGGCGCCCTGGGTGACCTCGGGCAGCGGTTCGGGGGCGGCGCAACCGGCCGTCAGCACCCCGCTGACCAGGAGAGCGGCGGCCGGGACCATGATCCGTATCGGGTGTTCCATGCGCGTCAGAGTAGCGGCGCGCGCGGGCGGGCCCGGGGCGGGCGGCGGACAATGGAGCGAGCCGAGAGGGAGATCCACCACCCGCGAGGAGGAAGGTCATGTCCCGACGCTTCAGGAGGATCGGCGCGCTCGGCGCGGCGACGGTCGCGCTCGTCGCCTTCGGCGCCGCAGCCCCGGTTTCCGCAGCCCCGGTTTCCGCCGGCCCCGTCGCCGCCGGCACCCAGGCCGTGGCCCTCGAGTTCACCCTCTACGCCAAGGACATCTCCGGCGACGAGGCCGAGGAGAGCCCGCCGGCGCCCGAGGCCGGCGACTCCTTCGTCTTCGCCGAGGACCTGTTCCTGTCCAAGGGCGGTGAGCAGCTCGGCCGGGACGGCGTGACCTGCACCGTTGTGCGCGCCGACGACCCCGGCGACCTGCTGTGCGTGGGCACCTTCGTCCTGACCGGCGGCCCCAGTGGCCAGCGCGGGCAGATCTCCGGTCAGGCGCTCCTCCCGATCGACTCGGGGGAGCAGCAGCCCGCCCCGTTCGACATCGCCGTCACCGGTGGGACCGGCGACTTCAAGGACGTGAGCGGCCACATCCGCTCGACCCCGGACGGGGCCTACTCACGGCTGGAGTTCCACCTCACACGCTAGGGGGTGTCGTGGGGGCGTGCGGGAGCTCCGTCAGGAGAGCTTGCCGTCGTAGTCGGGCAGCTTGAAGGCGCGCTCGGCGTGCCCGCCGACGATGTCGGTGGTGTTGTTGCCGATGTTCGCGATGATCGTGTAGCCCTTGGCCTCGATCTCCGCGCGCTTCTCCGTCTTGTACGCGCTGACCTCGGCGAACAGGTCGGGCAGCGAGCGCACGTACAGGCCGTCGACGGGGTATCCGGCCCGCTTCAGGTTCCAGTCGGTGAGGGAGTGGATGATCCCGGGGCGGGCGGTGACGAAGAAGACCGCCACTCCCTTGTCGTGGGCGTCCTTGACCAGGTCACGGACGTCCGCGATGGCCGGGGTCGGCAGCTCCCAGAAGGGGTGGAAGTCGGTCTCCAGGGAGGAGTTGTCGATGTCGAGGACGATCGCCTGCTTCTCGCTGCCGGCGTCCTTCGCGCGCTCCTCGATGTACGGGCGGGCCTCGGCGACGACGGCGGCCACGTCCTTGCGCCAGGTCGCGTAGTCCACGTCCGCGAGGGCGGCGGTCGACACCAGGTGGGTGTCCGGGTCGGCCGCGGAGGCGGCGGGCGCGGGGCCGACGACGAGGAAGGCCGTCAGGGCCAGCGCGCCCGTGGCGCCGGCGGCGACACGCCTGCGGGCGGACGAGGGCGCGGTGGGGGTGGTGTGGGTGGCGGGGGGTGCGGAGGGCATGGGGGGCTCCCGAGGGGTCTACCGGCTCAGTGGTTGACATGCTCGCGGCCAATACTGACCGGTAGGTAACGAGAGGTCTACCGGTCGGTAGCGAGTTTCTGAGCAGAGATCGACAACACCTCTGTCCGGGTACGCGACGACGCCCCCGTTCCGTACGTACGGAACGGGGGCGTCGTCGTCGGGACGTCGCGCGGAACGGGTCAGCCGAGGCCGGGACCGCGCACCGGGATGTGCGTGAAGGTCGGCTCGGGCGCCGGGTTCTGGAAGAAGTCGTTGCCCTTGTCGTCCACGACGATGAAGGCCGGGAAGTCCTCGACCTCGATCTTCCAGACCGCCTCCATGCCGAGCTCCTCGTACTCGACGACCTCGACCTTCTTGATGCAGTCCTGCGCGAGACGGGCCGCCGGGCCGCCGATCGAGCCGAGGTAGAAGCCGCCGTGGCTGCCGCACGCGCTCGTGACCTGCTGCGAGCGGTTGCCCTTGGCCAGCATGACCTTCGAGCCGCCCGCCGCCTGGAACTGCTCCACGTACGAGTCCATGCGGCCGGCCGTCGTCGGGCCGAAGGAGCCGGAGGCGTACCCCTCGGGGGTCTTCGCCGGGCCCGCGTAGTAGACCGGGTGGTCCTTCAGGTACTGCGGCATCTCCTCGCCCGCGTCCAGGCGCTCCTTGATCTTGGCGTGCGCGATGTCGCGCGCCACGACGAGCGGGCCGTTGAGGGAGAGGCGGGTCTTGACCGGGTACTTGGTCAGCTCGGCGAGGATGTCGTCCATCGGCTGGTTCAGGTCGATGGTGACGACGTCGGACGCCTCGTTCAGGTGCTCGTCCGTCGTCTCCGGCAGGAAGCGCGCCGGGTCGGTCTCCAGCTGCTCCAGGAAGACGCCCTCGGCGGTGATCTTCGCGACGGCCTGGCGGTCGGCCGAGCAGGAGACGGCGATCGCGACGGGCAGCGAGGCGCCGTGGCGGGGGAGGCGGACGACGCGGACGTCGTGGCAGAAGTACTTGCCGCCGAACTGCGCGCCGATGCCGATCTTCTGCGTCAGCTCGAAGACCTTCTCCTCCAGCTCCTTGTCGCGGAAGCCGTGGCCGGTCACGGCCGAGCCCTCGGTGGGCAGCTCGTCCAGGTAGTGCGCGGAGGCGTACTTCGCGGTCTTGAGCGCGAACTCGGCGCTCGTGCCGCCGACGACGATCGCCAGGTGGTACGGCGGGCAGGCGGCCGTGCCGAGCGAGCGGATCTTCTCCTCCAGGAACTTCATCATGCTCGCCTCGTTGAGGACGGCCTTCGTCTCCTGGTAGAGGAAGGACTTGTTGGCGGAGCCGCCGCCCTTGGCCATGAAGAGGAACTTGTACGCGCCGCCGTCGGTCGCGTACAGCTCGATCTGCGCGGGCAGGTTCGAGCCGGTGTTCTTCTCCTCCCACATGGTGACGGGGGCCATCTGCGAGTACCGCAGGTTGAGCTTGGTGTACGCGTCGTAGATGCCCTTCGACAGGGCCTCCTCGTCGCGGCCCGGGGTCAGCACGTTCTGGCCGCGCTTGCCCATGACGATCGCGGTGCCGGTGTCCTGGCACATGGGGAGGACGCCCGCGGCCGCGATGTTCGCGTTCTTGAGGAGGTCGAGCGCGACGAACTTGTCGTTGCCCGACGCCTCCGGGTCGTCGATGATCCGGCGCAGCTGGGCCAGGTGGGCCGGGCGCAGGAAGTGCTGGATGTCGTGGATCGCCTCGGCGGCGAGCGTGCGCAGCGCCTCGGGCTCGACCTTGAGGAACGTACGGCCGTCGGCCTCGAAGGTGGAGACACCTTCGGAGGTCACCAGGCGGTAGGGCGTGGTGTCCTCTCCCAGGGGCAGCAGATCGGAGTACGCAAACTCTGGCATGACGGCAGCCATTCCTCACTCGGCAGACGGCGGCGCCGCCTCCATTGGCGGCGCCTCCTCCAGCGTAGAGCGCGGCAGCGGCCCCGATCCTGTGAGGTAAGGCTCACTAGCGACCGGGACCACGCCGATGTGGCGTGTTCCTCGGGTGGGGGAAGGGGAGGCGAGGGAGAGGTGTGACGGGTCCGGCGCGCCGGGCGTCCGGTGGGAGGCGGTTTCCCGCCGTGGCCTCAAACCGCCGTTTCCGCCCGCCCGTTCGTCTCGTCCTCCACAGGTCCGGCCGCGCCCCCTGGTCGCGATCTATCGCGTTTCGCTAGGCTGGCTCCGTGGACCTCGAAAAGAAGCCCGAACCCGAAAAGCAGCCGCAGCCGCAGCGGTCGGCCGCGCCCGCCGAACCCGCCCCGGCCGAGACCGCTTTCGCCGACCCGCGAGGCGCGCTGCGGGCATCCGACGCGGACCGGGACCGGATCGCGGACATCCTCCGGGATGCCCTGGCCGAGGGCCGGATCGATCCCGAGGAGCACTCGGACCGGATCGACGCCGTCTACCGCGCCAAGACCGTCGGAGAGCTGGAGCCGATCGTCAGCGACCTGCCGGGCCCCCGGACCCGCCGGGACCCGGAACCGGCGTACGACTACGACCCGGGCGACCCCGACGCCGCCGCGGACAGCCTCGTCGCGATCTTCTCCAGCGCGACCCGCAAGGGCCGGTGGCGGGTGGGCCGCAGGACGAACGCCTTCGCGCTCTTCGGGAACATCGAGATCGATCTGACCGAGGCGATCTTCGCGCAGCGCCTGACCACCATCAACGCCACGTCGATCTTCGGGAACGTCGAGGTGCGCGTCCCGGAGAACATCAGCCTGCGCGGCAACGGCAGCGGAGTCTTCGGCAACTTCGAGGTGGTGACCCTGGAAGGTGTCGATCCGCAGGCCCCGGTCGTCGTCGTCAACGGCTACTCGGTCTTCGGGAACGTCGAGGCGAGGCCCAAGCGCGGCAAGTGGATCACCGACCTCCAGGACAAGCTGCGCAAGCACCTCGGCCACTGACTCCGGGCGCCGCTCCGGACGGCCTCCGGGGGCCGGGGCGATCTTTGCGGCCGGTCGGTGACCGGATTTCGTCCTGAGGTATCCGCAGTGCGGAACGGCGCGGCACGCAGTGCATAGGCGCGCGCACAGCGGGTAGGGCTGCTGCATCGCCGCTCGCTCGCGAAGCCGTCGTCAGGAGTAGATCGTGCTGCCACTGCCGCATCAGCCCCTCCAGGTCGCCGCCGTTCCCCCTCAGCGCACACCTGCCCGGGAGGACGAGGCCGGCCCCTGGCACGCGGAGGCGGCGTGCCGCCGGGACGAGGCCGGGCTGTTCTTCGCCCCCTCCAAGGAGCCGACCGCAGCGCGGCTCGCGCGGGAGGAGGCGGCCAAGCGGGTCTGCGCCCGTTGTCCGGTGATGATCGAGTGCCGGGAGCACGCGCTGCTCCAGCCCGAGCCGTACGGGGTGTGGGGCGGCCTCACCGCCGCGGAGCGCCGGGTGGTCCTGGCCAGGCGCCGGCGGCGCGAGGTGGAGCTGAGGAAGGCGTCCGCGACCGACGGACGGATCGCCCAGGCGGGCTGACGGGGGAGCCGGACGCCGTCGCGTCCCGTACGGGAAGGGGCGCCCCCACCGCACATGGGGGCGCCCCTCTTCGTACCGTTCCGCTCGGCCGCGAGCCGTGAGCCGTGGCGGCCGCTCAGCGGCCCGCCGATGTCGGCCGATGTCGGCCGCACACCGATTCAGCCATTCCGCTGCTCGGCCGCTGAGCCCTTCGGCTTACTTGGCGCGGTCGAAGTCGATCTTGCTGTACGCGCGCAGCTTCGAGAGTCGGTGCGTCGAGTCGATCTGGCGGATCGTGCCGGACTTCGAGCGCATGACCAGCGACTGCGTCGTCGCCGTCTCGGCGCGGTAGCGCACGCCGCGCAGCAGCTCGCCGTCGGTGATGCCGGTCGCGACGAAGAACACGTTGTCACCGCTGACCAGGTCGTTCGTGGAGAGCACCCGGTCCAGGTCGTGGCCCGCGTCGAGCGCCTTCTGACGCTCGGCCTCGTCCTTCGGCCACAGCTTGCCCTGGATCACACCGCCGAGGCACTTGATGGCGCAGGCGGAGATGATGCCCTCGGGCGTGCCGCCGACGCCCATGAGCATGTCGACGCCCGTGCCCTCGCGGACGGCCATGATCGAACCGGCGACGTCGCCGTCCGAGATGAACTTGATCCGGGCGCCGGTCTCGCGGATCTCCTTGACGATGCCCTCGTGACGGGGGCGGTCCAGGATCATGACCGTGATGTCCTCGGGCGAGGAGTTCTTCGCCTTGGCGACCCGGCGGATGTTGACCGAGACGGGGGCGTTGATGTCGACGAAGTCGGCGGCCTCGGGGCCGGTGACCAGCTTGTCCATGTAGAAGACCGCGGACGGGTCGAACATGGTGCCGCGGTCGGCGGCGGCCAGGACGGCGATCGCGTTCGGCATGCCCTTGGCGTTGAGCGTGGTGCCGTCGATCGGGTCGACGGCGATGTCGACCTCGGGGCCGGTGCCGTCGCCGACCCGCTCGCCGTTGAAGAGCATCGGGGCTTCGTCCTTCTCGCCCTCGCCGATGACGACGACGCCGTTCATCGAGACGGTGGAGATCAGGGTCCGCATGGCGTTGACCGCCGCGCCGTCCGCGCCGATCTTGTCGCCGCGGCCGACCCAGCGGCCGGCGGCCATGGCGGCGGCCTCGGTGACGCGGACCAGCTCGAGGGCGAGGTTCCGGTCGGGGGCCTCAGGGGAGACGACGAGCTCGGGCGGCAGGTGATGGCTCTCGGTCATCGAAGCGCACCTTTCTGTACGGCGACGGCCGGGAACGGCGACGGCCGGAAAAACGAGGGTGCTCCGACTCTATCGGTACGTCGACAAAATGAGCAGAGGGGCCCACGTTTGAGCACGACACCCTGATGCGACCATGATGGGCGTGGCAGGTATGCGAGGTAGGCAGACGGTACGAGGGATGTTCCAGTCCCTCGGGGTGATCATGGTCGCTGCGGGAGTGATGTATCTCTTCATCCCGCACGACGAGAACGCGGCGCCGGTCAAGGCGAAGGACTACCGCGTCGAGCTCCTGACGGCCCAGCGGGCGGCGCCTTATCCGGTGCTGGCGCCCGAGGGGCTCGGGGCGGACTGGAAGGCGACGGTCGTCTCGTACAAGCGGGAGAAGAGCGACGCCTGGCAGCTCGGTTTCCTCTCCCCGGACACGCAGTACGTGGCGATCCACCAGTCGACGGCGGCGCCGGGCAAGTACGTGCCCGAGGTCACGCACGAGGCGAAGAACACGGGGAAGACCCGGACGGTGGCCGGCCAGGTCTGGCAGCGCTGGGAGGGGTCGAAGTACGACGCGCTCGTCCGTACGGAGGGCGGCGCGACGACCGTCGTGACCGGTACGGCCTCCTTCGACCGGCTGGCCGAGATGGCGGGCTCGCTCAAGCCGCACAAGGCCTGACGGGCACCCGTCTCGTACGAGGGACGCACGAGACGTACGAGAAGGGCCCCGCACTCCGTGAGTGCGGGGCCCTTCTCGTACGCCGTCAGGCTGTGTGCGATCAGGCTCAGACGGTGGTGACGACGTCGTCGTAGGCCAGGCGCGGGGAGCGCGGGAACCAGGCGTCCTCGCCCGGCTTGCCGATGTTGACGACCATCAGCGGGGTGTGGTCGCCGTCCAGGAACTCCTTCTGGAGGCCGGCGAAGTCCAGACCGGTCATCGGACCGGCGGCGAGGCCGGCGGCGCGGACGCCGACGATGAAGTACGCGGCCTGGAGGGCGGCGTTCAGCACGGCGGACTGCTCGCGGACCGGGCGCTCCGAGAAGAACATGTCCTTGGCCTGCGGGAAGTGCGGGAGCAGGGCCGGGAGCTCCTCGTGGAACTCGTTGTCGGCGGAGAGGATCGCGACCAGCGGGGCGGTCGCCGTCTTCGCCTGGTTGCCCTCGGCCATGTGCTTGACCAGGCGCTCGCGGGCCTCGGGGGAGCGGACCAGGGTGATGCGCAGCGGGGTCTGGTTGAAGGCGGTCGGACCGTACTGCACCAGGTCGTAGATCGCCTGAACCTGCTCGTCGGTCACCGGCTCGTCGGTGAACGTGTTGGCGGTGCGGGCCTCACGGAAAAGGAGGTCCTGGGCGGCGGGGTCAAGGGCGAGAGACATGCTGCGTACCTTCCGGACTGCGGATCAAGCGATGTCCTCGACAGTACGCGCATGATTGGTGAAACTTCAACTAATCCATCCGGATAGTGATCCGCTTCACTCCCGAGTCTACGCCAGGACCCGCGGGCACCCGCAGGACCCGGCGGGGCGGCGACAGGACCCGGCGGGGCGGCGGCAGGGCAGCGGCAGGGCCACCGGCGGGGCTACTCCTCTCCGCCCGGGCCCCCGCCCGCCGCCTCCGCCTCGGCCGCGCGCTCCGCCGCCAGGGAGGCGTCCAGCCGGGCCCGCGCGCCCTCGAGCCGGCGCCGGCAGACCTTCGCCAGCTCCTCGCCGCGCTCCCAGAGCGCGAGGGACTCCTCCAGGGACGTCCCGCCGGCCTCCAGCCGCCGCACGACCTCGATCAGCTCGTCCCGCGCCTGCTCGTACCCGAGCGCCGCCTCTTCCGTGCCGGCTGCCATGTGCTCCACCCTCCGTGTCGCTTCTCTCTCGATGATCTTCAGCCCCTGGTCAGGGGTCAGGGGGTCAGGGGGCAGGGCGTGGTCAGGCCGGTCCGGCCACGTCCCCGCCCACGCGTCGCACCGCGAACTCGCCCTCGGCGACCCGGGCCCGCAGCTCCTCGCCCTCCGCGACCTCCTCGGGTGAGCGGACCACCGCGCCGTCCGCCCTCTGGAGCACCGCGTACCCGCGCTCCATCGTCGCGGCGGGCGACAGCGCCCGGACCCGCGCCCGCGTGTGCGAAAGCTCCGAGTCGGCCCGGTCCAGGAGGTGCCCCAGGACACGGCGGCTCCGCGCGAGCAGCGCGTCGATCTCGTCCTCGCGGACCTCGACCATCCGCTGCGGATGCTCCATGACGGGCCGCGCGAGCGCGTGCGCCAGACCGCGCTCCTCCCGCTCCAGGAGCCCCCGCACGGTCCGCAGCGCCCGGTCCCGCAGCCCGCGCACCCGGTCGAGCTCCTCCCCGACGTCCGGTACGACCTTCTTGGCGGCGTCCGTGGGCGTCGAGGCCCGCAGGTCGGCCACCAGGTCGAGGAGGGGCGAGTCCGGCTCGTGCCCGATCGCGGAGACCACCGGCGTACGGCAGTCGGCGACGGCGCGCACGAGCTGCTCGTCCGAGAACGGCAGCAGGTCCTCGACGCTGCCGCCGCCCCGGGCGACGATGATCACGTCCACGTCCTCGTGGGCGTCGAGCTCCTTCACCGCCTGGACGACCTGGGGGACCGCCTTCACGCCCTGCACCGGGACGTTCCGCACCTCGAAGCGGACGGCCGGCCAGCGGCGCCGCGCGTTCTCCAGGACGTCCCGCTCCGCCGCCGAGGCGCGTCCGCAGACGAGCCCGATCAGGTGCGGCAGGAACGGCAGCGGCTTCTTCCGGTCGAGCGCGAAGAGCCCCTCGGCCGCCAGGCTCCGCTTCAGCTGCTCGAGCCGGGCGAGCAGCTCGCCGATGCCGACCGGCTTGATCTCCACGGCCCGCAGCGACAGCTGCCCGCGCGGCGCGTACCACTCGGGCTTGGCGTGCACGACGACCCGGGCGCCCTCGGACACCAGGTCCGCGACCGAGTCGAAGACCTGGCGGTAGCAGGTGACGCCGATGGAGATGTCGTACGAGGGATCCCGCAGGGTCAGGAAGACGACCCCGGCGCCGGGTCGCCGCGACAGCTGCGTGATCTGCCCCTCGACCCAGATCGCTCCGAGCCGGTCGATCCAGCCCCCGATCAGCCGGGAGACCTCACCGACGGGAAGCGGTGCTTCGGCGGACGTAGTCAGAGCCATGGACCGAGCGTAACGGCGCGGTACGACAACGTGTACGACAACGGGGCGGCGTCACGGCCACGTGCGCGTCCGGCGGGCGTCAGCGCCGCGGCGCGGGAGTCCGTGTCGTGCCCTGCACGGCCAGGACGATGAGCCCGACCCCCAGCCACACCACGCCCACCACCTGCGCGGCGACCGAGGCCTCCACGATCACCGCGATCAGGATCGCCGCCCCGACGACCGGCATGACGACGTGCTTCAGCCAGTTCGGCGGCCCCTCCGCCCTCCGTACCGCGAACCACCCCACCACGCTCGCGTGCAGCAGCACGAACGCCGTCAGGGCGCCGACGTCGACCACCGACACCAGATGGTCGAGCCCGTCGTCCCGCCGCGCCGCCCACACCGCGGCGACCATCGTCACCGTCGCCGCCACGAGCAGCGCCACCCTCGGCACGCCCGAGTCCGTACGGGCGAGGACGTGCGGCAGCCGCCGGTCGCGGCCCATCGCGAAGAGCAGCCGGGCGCCGGCGGCCTGCCCGGCGAGGGCGGCGAAGGCCGCGCCGATCGCCTTGGAGACGGCCACGAGATCGTGCAGCCAGCTGCCGACCGACACCTCCACGGCGTCGTAGAAGGCCGAGCCCTGCTTCACGGGATCCGCCGCGAGCTCGGCCGACGAGACCGGTTCGAGGAGGGCCACCAGCCAGGTCTGTGCCACGAACAGCGTGCCCGCGAGCGCCAGGCAGAACAGCACCGCCCGCGCGACCTTCGCCGAACCGCCCGTGACCTCCTCCGCGAAGGAGGCGATCGCGTCGAAGCCCAGATAGGACAGCACGGCCACCGACACCGCGCCGAGGACCGCGGCCGCCGAGAACGTGCCGTCACCGGTCAGCGGCGACCACCAGTCGCGCTGCGCCCCGTCCCGTACGAGCACCACCACCGCCGACACGACGAAGACCAGCAGGACGACGATCTCCATCGCCAGCACGGCGAAGCCGACCCGGGCCGCGGCCCGGACGCCCCACAGGTTGAGCAGGGTGGTGACCACCACGGCGATCCCGGTCCACACCCACCGGTCCACCTCCGGGACCAGCGCCTCCATGGCGATGCCCGCGAAGAGATAGGCGACGGCGGGGATCAGCAGGTAGTCGAGCAGCGCCATCCACCCGGCGACGAACCCGGGCCCCTCGCCGAGCCCCTTGCGGGCGTACGTGAAGACGGAGCCGGCCTGCGGCGCGACCCGGATCATCTGGGCGTAGCTGAACGCCGTGAACGCCATGGCGACGGTGGCCACGACGTACACCAGTGCGACGGCCCCGTGGGACTTGGCGTCGAGCGTGCCGAAGACGCCGACGGGTGCCATCGGCGCGATGAAGAGGAGGCCGTAGACGACCAGGTCGCGGAAGCCGAGGCTCCGACGGAGATCCGTGTGCTCGTCGCGCGCAGCCACCTGCGGTTCCTCGGCCATGCGGCCAGTCTCGGCCACGGTGCCGATCAAACCGCTCACCGACGCGGCCTTACGATGGGACGCATGACTGCAACGCCCGCGCCGACGCCCGAGTCCGCCTCCGCGACGAACCGCCCGAAGCGTGTCCTGCTCGCCGCTCCCCGCGGCTACTGCGCGGGCGTGGACCGTGCCGTGATCGCCGTGGAGAAGGCCCTGGAGCAGTACGGGGCGCCGATCTACGTACGCCACGAGATCGTCCACAACAAGTACGTGGTCCAGACGCTGGAGCGGAAGGGCGCGATCTTCGTCGACCAGGCGACCGAGGTGCCGCCGGGCAACATCGTGATGTTCTCCGCGCACGGCGTCGCCCCGACCGTCCACGAGGAGGCCCGCCAGGGCCGGCTCGCGACGATCGACGCGACCTGCCCGCTGGTCACCAAGGTCCACAAGGAAGCCGTCCGCTTCGCCAACGACGACTTCGACATCCTCCTCATCGGCCACGAGGGCCACGAGGAGGTCATCGGCACCTCCGGCGAGGCCCCCGACCACATCCAGCTGGTCGACGGCCCCGGGGACGTCGCCAAGATCGAGGTCCGCGACCCCGCCCGGGTCGTCTGGCTCTCCCAGACCACGCTCTCGGTCGACGAGACGATGGAGACGGTCGACGCGCTGAAGGAGAAGTTCCCGCAGCTGATCTCCCCGCCGTCCGACGACATCTGCTACGCCACGCAGAACCGCCAGATCGCGATCAAGGAGCTCGCCGGCCAGGCGGAGCTCGTGATCGTCGTCGGCTCGAAGAACTCCTCGAACTCGATCCGCATGGTCGAGGTCGCCAAGCAGGCCGGCGTCCCCGCCGCGTACCTGGTCGACTTCGCGAGCGAGATCGACGAGGCCTGGCTGGAGGGCGTCACCAGCGTCGGCCTCTCCTCCGGCGCCTCCGTCCCGGACATCCTGGTGCAGGAGGTCCTGGAGTGGCTCGGCGAGCGCGGCTACGCGGACGTCGAGATCGTCAAGACGGCGGACGAGTCCCTGACGTTCTCGCTGCCGAAGGAGCTCCGCAACAAGGACCTGCGGGCAGTGGCGGAGCAGCTCGGCAAGGCGCCGGAGCCGGCTGCCGCTGCCAAGGAGTAACTCCACGCCACAGCCCTTACCGTGGGTCCATGAACGTCTTCGGAGTGGACATCGGCGGCTCGGGCATCAAGGGCGCTCCTGTGGACCTGGAGCGCGGAGCGCTCACCGAGGAGCGCCACAAGGTACTGACCCCGCAGCCCGCCACACCCGACGGTGTGGCGGGCTGCGTCGTGGAGGTCGTGGAGCACTTCGGCTGGACCGGACCGGTGGGGGTGACCTTCCCGGGCGTGGTGACGGGCTCCACGATCCGTACGGCGGCGAACGTCGACAAATCGTGGATCGGCGTGGACGCGGGCACTCGGCTGAGCGAGCGGCTCGGCGGCCTCCCGGTGACCGTCCTGAACGACGCGGACGCGGCCGGGGTCGCGGAGATGACCTTCGGCGCGGGCCGGGGCCGCAAGGGCACGGTGATCCTCCTGACGCTCGGCACGGGCATCGGCTCGGCCGTCTTCGTCGACGGCCGGCTGGTCCCCAACACGGAGCTGGGCCACCTGGAGCTGAAGGGCCACGACGCGGAGACGCGGGCCTCGACGAAGGCCAAGGAGGACGAGGACCTCACCTGGGAACACTGGGCGAAGCGCCGGCTGACGAAGTACCTCGCGCACGTGGAGATGCTGTTCTCGCCGGAGCTGTTCATCATCGGCGGCGGGGTGAGCCGCAAGGCCGACAAGTTCCTCCCGCTCGTCGAGGGCATCCGCGCGGAGATCGTCCCGGCTGAGCTGCGGAACAATGCGGGGATCGTGGGCGCGGCGATGGCGGCGGGCGAGTCCTGAGGGCTCGTACGGATGCGGCGGGCGCAGCCGAATCCGTACGAGCCGACGACGCGACACAGGGCGACGCGACGGGACAGGGCGACGCGACAGGCCTACGCGACTGGGCTGGGCGACAGAACTACGCGACAGGACGGCGGCCGGGCGCCGAAGGCCGCCCACCGGCCTTCTCACCCGCGGCAGCGGCGGCGGCGACGCCGGCGGCCCGCTGCTGGCGGCGCCCCATGTCCCGCACCTTCCGTACGCTCGTGATGAGCCCGGCGACGAGGGTGCCGCCGTACAGCCACCCGGCGTGCACGGCGAGCGCGGTCACGACGGCCATGGCCTGGCCGCCGAGCCCACCCGTACCGCCCGCGATGGGGACGACCCCGACGGCGAAGGCGATGGGCACGCTGATGGGGGCGGTGACGAGGTCGGCGGCACGGACCCACAGCGCGGTCAGGGCGCTGACCGGCAGGAACAGCAGCCCGAAGACGATCGGGGAGCCGTCGAGGATCAGCCGGTCGAGGAATCCGATCACCAGCATGGCGGCGGCGGCGAACAGCCCGGCGCCGAGCCCGGTGAGCCGGGGCGAGGGCAGCCGCCGCAGGGCGAGGACGACAGGCGGCACGGGCCGTCTCCCGGGGGCCGCTCCGGGCCGCTCGGAACCGCGCCCGGGAACGGCGCCCGCCGCTGCGGCCGCCCCGGCCCGCTGCACGCGGGCGCCGCCGGCACTCCGCCCGGCCCTGCCGGTCACGCGGTAGACGGCCACGCCTTCCACGGCAGCGCCCTCCACGAGCGCGCCGGGCGCCGCCCCGGGCGGCGTGACGGGCGGCGTGACGGGCTTTTGCGGCCGTCGGCGGCCTTGCGGCTGACTTGTCCTGTGCTGCTCCACCCCACCAACGTAGGTCGGGAAAGGGCGGGAACCGGGTCCGGGACACGCCCTTTGGGTGACCTTGCCCCCGAGATCGACCGAAGGTCGGCGTCACTGGCCGGTTCGCCCCGCCCGTAAACTGGGGGATCGGCCCACCATCCACACTTCAGGAAGTCGCCACCGTGTCGCTCACGATCGGAATCGTCGGTCTGCCGAATGTCGGCAAGTCGACCCTGTTCAACGCCCTGACCAAGAACGACGTGCTGGCGGCCAACTACCCGTTCGCCACGATCGAGCCCAACGTCGGAGTGGTCGGTGTCCCCGACGCCCGCCTGGCCGTCCTCGCGGGCATCTTCGGCTCGCAGAAGATCCTCCCCGCGACGGTGGACTTCGTCGACATCGCCGGCATCGTGCGCGGTGCCTCGGAGGGCGAGGGGCTCGGCAACAAGTTCCTCGCGAACATCCGCGAGTCGGACGCGATCTGCCAGGTCATCCGCGCCTTCAAGGACGAGAACGTCGTCCACGTCGACGGCAAGGTCTCGCCGAAGGACGACATCGAGACGATCAACACGGAGCTGATCCTCGCGGACCTCCAGTCGATCGAGAAGGCGGAGCCGCGCCTGACGAAGGAGTCCCGCCTCCAGAAGGAGAAGGTCGCGGTCCTCGCGGCCGTCCTCGAGGCGAAGAAGATCCTCGAAGCGGGCGACACCCTCTTCTCGAAGGGCATCGCCAAGGGCACGGAGCAGGGCGACCTCCTCCACGAGCTGCACCTCCTCACCACGAAGCCGTTCCTCTACGTCTTCAACGTGGACGAGGACGAGCTGACGGACGAGGCCTTCAAGGACGAGCAGCGCGCGCTGGTCGCCCCCGCCGAGGCGATCTTCCTGAACGCGAAGCTGGAGCAGGAGCTCATCGAGCTGGAGGACGACGAGGCCCTCGAACTCCTCCAGTCGGTCGGCCAGGAGGAGCCGGGCATGGCCACCCTGGGCCGCGTCGGCTTCGCGACCCTGGGCCTCCAGACCTACCTGACGGCAGGCCCGAAGGAAACCCGCGCCTGGACGATCAAGAAGGGCGCCACCGCCCCCGAGGCGGCCGGCGTCATCCACACCGACTTCCAGCGCGGCTTCATCAAGGCGGAGATCATCTCCTTCGCCGACCTGGTCGAATGCGGCTCGGTCGCCGAAGCCCGCGCGAAGGGCAAGGCCCGCATGGAGGGCAAGGAGTACGTGATGCAGGACGGCGACGTGGTGGAGTTCCGCTTCAACGTCTGATACGTCCGGCGAAAGGCCGTCCGACCTGCGACAGAGCGGGTTGGGCGGCCTTTTGCGGTCCACGGGGAGTCCGCAGCGCCTAGCCTGGGCGGGCGTGCGGTCGTTGTGGGTGTGGAGAGGGGTGGATGTGGGGCCGGGTGGGGAGTGGGAGTGGCCGGCGCGGAGTCTGCTCGGAGTGTTGTCCGCTCCCGCGCGAGCCGAACTGTTGGGGCTGGGGTCGGAGTTGACGCTCGGGTCCGGGGGTGTGCTGCTCACCGAGGGCGCCACGGACCGGCATCTGTACGTGATCCTCAGCGGGTTCGCGAAGGTCACCGCGACCGTGGAGAACGGGCAGGAGTCGCTGCTCGCCGTGCGGGTCGGGGGTGACAGCGTGGGGGAGATGGCCGCGCTCGACGGTGCGCCGCGGTCGGCCGGCGTGGTGGCCTGTGGGCCGTTGCGGGCGCGCGTGATCGGGCCCGGCGCCCTGCACGGGCTCATGTTGCGGCGGCCCGAGGTGGCGATGGCGCTGACCCGGATCGTGGCCGACCGCCTGCGCTGGGCCAATCGTCGGCGGCTCGAATTCCGGGGCTATCCGGTCAAGGTGCGCCTCGCCCGGCTTCTGGTGGAGCTCGCCGTGGCGTACGGGCGGCCGGAGGCGGGCGGTGGTCATGTGGTCGGCTTCCAGCTCACCCAGCCCGAACTCGCCGCGCTCACCGGCGCCGCGGAGACCACCGTGCACAAGGGCCTGCGCGAGCTGCGGGACGAGAAGCTGCTCAGTACCGGGTACCGGACGACCACCGTGCACGACCTCGCCCGGCTCGCCCGGGTGGCCGAACTCGCCGAGCCCGTGGTGCCGCCCGCCCCGCCCCGGTCCCGGGCGTCAGCCGAGGAGCGGCCGTAGCAGCAGACAGAGTCCGGCGGTGGTTCCCATCACCGCGGTGCACACCACGGCGGCCGTCACGCAGCGGTACTTTCGCAGGGCCACGTCGGACAGGAAGCGGATCATCGCACGCAGCTGGCGCTCGTCCTCGTCGGACGGAGTGGGAACGGGAGCGGTGAGCGGAGGCGGGTCCGAGGCGGCGGCCAGCCGGACGAAGCTGTAGTCGTTGGGTCCGGTGGGCCGCCAGACGCGCGGCCGGAGCGCCAGCGCGAGCGACGCCGCGCCGCCGAAGAGACCGCAGACGAAGAGGACCAGCAGCACCCCCGCCGTCCAGCCGAGCGGGCCGCCGCGCCGCCAGCCGTCCACCGCGGCCTCGCTCCACGCGCCGGCCGTCCCCACGAGCGCCGCCTGCACGGCGGAGAGGATGCCGGCCTTGGCGTCGGCGTGCTGGTGCGCCGTCTGCAGGACGGGCAGCATCGTGTGCGAGGCGGGGGCGAGTACACCCTCGGAGGGCCCGGGCGCCGCCGTGGGCGCGGTGGGCGCGGTGGGCCGGGTGGGCGGGGTGGCTGACACGGAACCTCCAACACGGCTCGGACGGACTTCCATTGAGCCGCGGACGCGCCGCGCGGACCAGGCACTTCTACGGGATTGGGCGACTGTGCGAGATCCCGTACTTCCACGGGGTGCGGGTGCCCGGATCCGGTGTACGACTGGCAGTGCGACCGGTGCTCCACGGGGGTGGGCAGCGGTCCGGGAGCAGCATGCCGCATCGCCTTTTGCCTCGTAACTCCCTTGATTCGCAAGTGGGTTGGAGGTGCGGCATGCTGTCCTTCCCGATGTGACGGACGAGGAGGACGGGATGTCCGTAGGTGCGATGGGCGTGTTCGACAGGCGGCTTCTGCTCGCTGTGGACGCGCGAGGATACGGCAGCGCGGACACCGCGCGACAGCGCGAGATCCAGACAGTGTTGCCCCGGCTGCTCTCCGAAGCAGCCGAGGCGGCAGGGCTCGACCGCGCCTCGTGGGTACGGCAGCTCGCCGGGGACTCCGAGTTCGCGGTGCTCCCGGCAGGCTCCGACGAGCAGGCGCTCGTCGAGCCGTTCATGCGCAGGCTGGACGCCGGGCTGCGCGCCCACAACCGCGACCGGGTGCCCGGCGCGCGGCTCGCGCTGCGCGCCGCCGTGCACTTCGGTCCGGCCTCGGAAGCCCCGAGTGGTTTCGTGGGCCCCGGGCCCGTCGAGGTCTCCCGGATCCTCGAGAGCGACCCGCTCCGCAGGGCCCTCGCCGGGGCCCCGGACGCAGCGCTCGCCGTCGCGCTGACCGCGCCGGTCTTCACGGAGCTCGTCGCCCAGGGGTACACCAACTTCCGGCCGGAGGAGTTCCGGGAGGTCGTCGTCGAGAAGAAGGAGTACCGGGGACGGGCCTGGCTGTGGGTGCCGGGGTACGACGTCCACGCGCTGGATCTCGGCGCTGTCGAATCCGGTTCCGGCACGGATTCCGGTTCCGGTTCCGGCGCGGGCTCCGGTTCCGGTTCCGGTTCTGGTTCCGCGGCCGGTTCCGCAGCGGGTACCCCCGAGACCGCCGCCCCTGCCGCGCCTGCTGCGGGCGGTGGCGATTCCGCCACCACCAACCTGTACGGAACCGTCATCAACGGGAACGTCGTCTTCGGCATCTCCAAGTGAGCTGAGTGGACGGGGAGACGAGGGTGCGCACATGAGTTCCATGGATCGGCTGACGGAAAGTCAGGGAAGTGGTGGGGAAGGGGGTGGCGTGCCCGGTGAGCCGAGGCAGCAGCCGTCCGACGGGGCGAACGGCACCGCCGATCCAGGCCCCGCCCCCGACTCGCTCGCGCCCTCGTCCCCTCCCCCCTCCTCCCCCTCCGCACCGAATTCCTTACCGAGTTCCGCATCGAGTTCCGCACCGAATTCCGGAGCCGCGTCCTCCGACAGCGACTACCGCGTCTACAACAACTTCTACGGCCCTCAGTACCACGGCCGCGCCCACTTCGGCATCGCCACCGCCGCCGAGCGGCCCGGGCGGGCCCGCGCCACCGGTCTCCTCGAAGGCGACGAGATCGACGCGCTGCTTCGCTCCTACATCCGCCCCGACTGCTTCGACGACGCGGCCCGCGAGCTGTCCCGTACCCGCGTCGTCGTCCTGACCGGCCCCCAGGGCACGGGCAAGCGCTCCGGCGCGGTCGCCCTGCTCCGGGACACCGTCGGGCCCTCCGCCGACTACGTGGTGCTCTCGCCCGACATCAGCCTCGACCAGCTCGCGGAGCGCACCTTCGACGAAGGTGTCGGCTACGTCGTCCTCGACCGCACCGGGACCGCCGGGACCACCGGAGGAGCCGCCGGTCCGTCCTCGGACTTCGACTGGCGCCGGGTGCGCGACCAGCTGCGCCGCCACCGCGCCCATCTGGTGATCACCACCGTCCACGGTGTGCCCGGGCGCCTTCCGGAGGCCGTACGCCATCTGCCGTGGCGGCCCCCCGCCCTGGACAAGGTGGTGCGGGCCCGGCTGGTCCAGGCCCGCACCCCGCAGGAGACCGTCGACCGGGCCTTGGCCGCCATCCCTCCGCGCTGCCCCATCGCGGTCGTCGCCGACGCGGCGCAGCGGATCGCGGCGGGCGCCGACCCCGACCAGGTGTGGAAGGAGCACAGCGGCAGCGCGCCGCAGGCGGTCCAGGAATGGTTCGGCGCGGAGGACGAGCGGAGCCTGCGCGAGATCGCCGAGGTCACGACCCTCGCCTTCGCCACGGGTATCGGACGGCGCGCTTTCGAATCGCTCCAGGACCTCCTGGAGCGGCTCCTCGAACCCGTCTACTTCACGCCGGACGCCGCGCCGGCCCCTGCCGACGGCGCAGCCCCTGACGCCACGGGGCAGGCGGCTGCCCCCGACGGCCATGACCCGCGGCGACGCCGCCGTGCCCGCCCGGTGGACCGGCGCCGCTCCCTCGCCCGTAACGCCCTGATCACCACCGAGATGCAGATCTACGGCTCGACCACCCGTGAGGTCATGGTCTTCGCCGACGCCGAGCTGCGCCGCTGGGTGCTCCAGGCGCTGTGGCGCGATCACCCCACCGAGTACTGGGACGCGGTCCGCCATTGGCTGGGGGCGGTCGTCGACGCCGACCCCGACCCGGTCCTCCAGCTCTCCATCGCCTCCGGACTCACGCTGCTCGGGGACATCGCCTTCGACGAGGTGGTGCAGAGCTACCTCGACCCGTGGGCGTGCGGGGAGAGCGGCCAGATCGGGCAGTACCTCGCGGTGTACGTGCTGTGGTACATGTGCCTGGAGGAGACTCAGGCGGCCGCCGCGCTCACACTGGCCCGCACGTGGGCGCAGTCCACCCACCCCACCCGGCGGGGGACCGCGCTCATCGCCTTCAGCGGCCAGCTCGGTGTCACCTTCCCCACCGACGCGGTGAAGTGGATCTGGGCGGTGCTCCGGAGCGGCGTGCTCGACAAGCGGGCGGAGCGCGAGGTCGGGCTCCAGGCGTGGGCGCAGCTGTTCCTGACGCTCGTCGACTGCCAGGAGGACGCCGGCATCGTGCTCGACGCCCTGGCGCACCGCATCAGGAAGGAACAGCGCACCCGGTCCGCCGCGTACTCGGAGACCGGCCTGCTCGTCCTCGAAACCACCCTCTGGGTGTTCGGCGCCACCGAGCGGATCTCGGGCCGTCCCGCCGTGGCACGCTACGTCGCCGACCGGCCCAACGAAGCAGGAGTCGTCGCCGAGTTGTGGGCGGCGGTCCTCTGCTACCGGCCGCTGCGCCGGACCGCCCTGTCCGCTCTGCTCGTCACGGCCCGTGCCCTGCCCGCGGTGACCTCCGACCCCACCGCGGTGGCCGCGCGACTCGGTCACGCCCTCGCCGCCGCGCTTCCGCAGGTCGAACACCCCTTGCTGACAAGCGAGATGGAACGACTCGCGATCTCCCGTCCCCACCGCGCCCCGGGTCCCGACTGCGTCGCGACCCTGCTCCGCGCCCTGAACCGTGTGAAGGACACCCACCCACGATGACCACGATCCGCAGGACCTACCCTCTGGTCGAGGAGCGCGTGCTCGCCCCCGCGCCCCGCACCGGTCGCCGCTTCTGGAACCAGCCGACCCGCTCTCACGACGAACTGCCCCGCGTCGCCGCCCACCAGGTGCTCGTCTACCGCACCGGTGACCAGTACCTCACCGACCACGGCGTCCGCGGGCCCGGCGACGACGCCGTCCTGAACGCCGGCTCGGTCACGGTCGTCGACTGCCGTACCGCCGTGGCCGTCACCGTCGGCACCGACGTGCCGTCCGCCGAGACCGACGGCTTCACCGTCCAGGTCGCCTTCCACTGCACGGTCACCGACCCGGTGGCCGTGGTCCGCGAGGGCGTCACCGACGTGGAGTCCCGGCTGCTCGGCTACCTCCGGGCGCTGCCCGGACTCACCGACGTCACCCAGGAATGGCCCCTCGAAGCGGGCAAGGAGGTGTCCCGGCGGCTGACCGCCCGCCTGATCTCGTACCTGGAGATGCAACCGCCGCGGATCGCCGGGCTCTCCGTCGGAGACCCCTACCTGACCGTGCTCACCCCGGAGGAGTTCGCCGCCCAGCAGCGCCGTGCCGACGAGGAGCGGCGCGAACACGAGCAGGACCGTGTGAAGGAGGCGGTGCGCCGCGAGCGCGAGCTGATGGAGCACGAGCGCGAGAAGGACCGGGAGCGGATGGACGCCGAGCGCAAGGCGCTCGAAGTGCGGCACCAGCAGGAAATCGAGGACCTCAGGCGGACGTACACCCACCGGACCAGCGCCGAGGACCAGAAGTACAGCCAGAACCTCAAGCGCAACGACAACGAGTTCGAGCGCACCGAGGCGCTCAAGGACATCGACGACTTCGGCACCGACCCGGCCAACACCGACATCCTCGCCCAGCGCAGGGGCGAGATCGGGTACTCCGAGCTGGCCGAGCGGCAGCGCGAGACCGACCGGCTGCGGCGCGAGCGGCAGCGCGAGGACGAGGAGCGCCACTGGGAGAACAACGAGCGGCGGCGTGTCGCCGAGCGGGACGACCTCCGCTACACCCTGGACCGCGAGGACCGGCACCGGGAGGTCGACCGCCAGGACCAGCGCGCCGCGCTCGACGCCGCCCGGGAGGAGCAGCGCGAGCAGCGGACCGCGGACCGCGACGACCGGCGGATGCAGCGCGCCGAGCAGCGCGAGGACGTGCTGGCCGACCGGGCCGAGCGGCGTCACCGGGCCGACCGGCGCGACAACATCAACCAGGAGCTGGGCCGCCAGATGATCAACCGCGGCCTCCTCGACAACGCGCCGCTCGACGCTCGTGCCTTCGTCGAGCGCCTCAGCTCCGGGCAGGGCCTGCTCGATCAGGATCCGCCCGCTGCCGCGCAGGTGGCGGGTGCCGGGGACGCTCCGCAGCTGGAGGAGGGCGACGGTGGGTCGTCCCCGGACCGCTCGAACGAGCGTCCCCGGCCGGCCGGGGACGAGGCGTCGTACGCGAGGACGTCGTACGAGAAGGGGGAGCCCGGACGGGAGGCCGGTCGGGAGTACGGACAGGAGTCGGGTCGGGAGTCGGGTCGGGAGTACGGGCGGGAATCGGGTCGGGAGTACGGGCGGGAAGACGACTCGCGTGACGGCCGGCGAGACGATCCGTACGAGGGCGAGCGTCACGGCGAGGGGTACGACCGCACGGACCGGCCCGCTCGCGACGGCGACACCGACCGGAGCCGGGATCGGGACCGGGATCGGGATCGGGGCCGGGATCGGGGCCGGGACGGCGGCCCCGGCGGCGACATCGACGCCGCCGGCCCCGCGCGCCGCCTCGTGATCGCCGACGACGACCTCGGTGAAGCGGGGAGGGAGGAGCGTGGCCGCTGACACCCCCGTACGCCCGCCCGAGGAGAGTTACGCCGCGTGGGCGGCGGAGACCGGACCCGTCCTCCGTCGCCGGAGCGGCCGTGGCCCCGCCGCGCTCCTGCGCCGTCTGATCGGCATCCGCGAGGAGATACTCGACCGCGAGCCCGCCGAGCGGGCCCGCTACACCTGGTACGGCGCCATCGTCCTCAACACCGCGCTGCTCGGCGGGGCCTCCATGGCCATGGCGATCAGCACGATCCGCGAGGGCACACCGGTCGCGGTGGCCGTCGTCGTCGGCGTGATGTGGGCGTGGATCGTGCTGGCCCTGGACAGCTGGCTGGTCTCCAGCACCCACGGCTACACCGGCGGACGCGCGGTCCGCATGCTCGTGCCCCGGCTGTTCCTCTCCGTGGTGCTCGGGCTCACCATCGCCGAGCCGCTGCTGTTCCAGATCTTCGACCGGGAGATACGCCAGGAGATGGCGGTCACCAGGGAGCGCGACCTCGCCGACTTCCGGGGCGGTCTCACCGCCTGCAACCCCCTCGACGGCAAGGACACGACGAGCCGCGCGGAGTGCGGCGACTTCCATCTGACGGTGAAGGGCGCGCCGGCCTCGATCAAGGAGGACATCGCCGACAACACCGCCGCCGTCACCCGCCTCGACCGGCAGATCGCGACCTACAACGACGCCCTCGACAAGAAGCTGGCCATCGAGCGTCGCGAGTGCGCCGAGGACAAGTGGATCTGGCGCGGCAACGGCCGGGACACCACCGAGACGTGCGAGCGCGCCCGCGACGACACCAGCGCGTACAGGAAGACGAGCAAGGTCGCCGAGTACGAGGTGAAGCGCGCCGAACTCGTCGCCAAGGGCAACGTCCTGTCCGAACAGCTGATCGACACCGGCACCGCCTACCGCACGGACGTCAAGAAGGCGATCGACGCCAAGGTCGCCGAGCGGGAGGAGTCGCAGCAGCAGGACGGACTGCTGCTGCGTGCCGAAGCCCTGTCCGCGGTGGCCTGGTCCGACGGTTTCGCGCTCTTCATGATGTTCCTGCTGCACGCCGTGCTGCTCCTGGTCGACGCCATGCCGGTGCTCGCCAAGCTGATGAGCGGCCCGTCCGAGTACGACCGCAGGCTCGGCGAGCGGCGCGAGGCCAATCAGCGCATCCATCTGGAGGACCAGGACGTGCAGCGCCAGGTCGCCGCCATCGACCACGAGGTCCGGCGGTACGCGGCCGAGGTGCGGGCCGAGGAGGACAAGGCCCGGCTGGGTCACGCCCGCTACAAGGCGCGCGCCGAGCACGCCCGTATGCTCCGCGAGGAACTCGACGCCCGTACCGCCCGGCTCCTGGGCGAATGACGTCACTGCCCGGGCTCCTGGGCGAATGACGTCCCACGGTGACCGGGCTCACCGACTGCGCCGCCGGTTCCCGAGCCCTGTCACCCCGGGCCGCGCGGGCCCCGGGCCGCGTGGGCCCCGGACCCGCGCCGGCTGACATACTTCGGCCTGATCGTCGTGACGGAGGGTTGGGACCTTGAAGCTTGCCGAGGCGTTGGCGTTGCGGGCGGACGCCGCTCGCCGGGTGGAGCAGTTGCGGGCCCGCGTGGTCAGCAGTGCCCGGCATCAGGAGGGCGAGGAGCCGGCCGAGAACGCCGGGAGTCTGCTGGCCGAGGCGGGCGAGGTGCTGGACGAACTGGAGGGGCTGATCCGGCGGATCAACCTGACCAATGCCCACGTCGTCATCGACGGGGGCGGCACCCTCACCGACGCGCTCGCACGCCGGGACGTGCTGCGGCTGCGGCACGCCGTGATCACCGACGCGGCCGACGCCGCCGCCGGCCGGGACCGGCACGGCGGGGTGCGGCAGCTGCGGTCCGAGCTGAGGATGCTCGCGACGCTTCCGGTCGGCGAGCTGCGCGCGCAGGCGGACGTGCTCGCCCGGGAGATCCGGGAGACCGACGTACTGATCCAGCGGTCGAACTGGGAGGTCGATCTGCTGGACTGAGCCGGGTTCGGCGTGGAGTCGGTAGTCGTCACGAAGGCGTGCACAAGCCGTGGGCCGACGGTCAATTCGGCCCTACCTGGTGCGTGGAGAGCAGCGCAGGGGTTCAACTCCCCTTTTACACAGCCGCTCAGCACATCGCACAGGTGATGGTGCACAGCGCACAGTTCACCACCATGTGCAGATTCGGACGGCGAGGGCGGGATCGGGGATCTCCACGTCGCGGTCGACCCCTTCCGCCCACGTATCCTCGACTGCTGGGGATCGGGGGACGGGGGACAAGGGATCGCGGAGGTATCAGGTGGAGTTCCGGCTGCTCGGCTCCGTTGCGCTGGTGACGGAGGACGGCGACGTAGCCCTGGGGCCCGCCAAGCGGTCCAGTCTGCTCGCCATGCTCCTGCTGCGGCCCAACGGCGCGGTGAACGTGCAGCAGTTGATCGACGCCCTGTGGGAGGACGAGCCGCCCACGCACGCCAAGACCGTCCTCCAGGGGCACGTCTCGCGGCTGCGGGCGCTGCTCGCCGAGCACGGGGCGGAGGCGTACGGGGTCGAGCTCGCCACCCAGGGCTCGGCGTACGTGCTGCGCATCCCGGAGTCGCTCGTCGACGCCCACCGCTTCGAGGAGCTCGTCGCGCTCGCCGGGGTGCAGCGTCACCCCGGTGACGCCGTGCGGATGCTGCGCGAGGCGCTCGCGTACTGGCAGGGGCCCGCGCTCACCGGGACCGTGCACAGCAGGCCGCTGGAGGCGGCGGCCGGGGGGCTCGAGGAGCTTCGGCTGGCCTCCGTGGAGGCGCTGGCCGCGGCGTACGGGGCGCTCGGCGAGCACGGGCGGGCCGCCGCCGTACTCCGTACCGAGGCCGTCGCCCACCCCCTGCGCGAGTCCCTGGCCGCCGCGCTGATGCTGGCGCTCGGCCGCGCCGGGCGCCAGTCGGACGCCATCGACTGGTACCACCGCACCCGGCGGCTGCTCGCCGAGGAGCTCGGCGTGGACCCCGGCGAGGCGCTCGCCGAGGCGTACGCGACGCTCCTCCGCTCCGCCGAGCCCGCCGCCCGTGTCCCCCGCCCGGCCCTCCCGGTCGAGGCGTCCGTCGCGTTCGCGGCGCCGGAGCAGCTGCCGCGCGCGCCGCGCGGCTTCACCGGCCGGGGCGCCGAACTGGCCGCCCTCGACCGGGCTGTCGGCGGTGTCGTCGCGCCCCTCTGTCTCGTCACCGGACCCGCCGGTGTCGGCAAGTCGGCCTTCGCCGTCCACTGGGCGTACGAGCGGCGCACCGGCTTCCCCGACGGTCGACTTTTCGCCGATCTGCGCGGCTTCAGCGACACCCCGGCACCCGATACCGCCGCCGTCCTCCGCGAGTTCCTGCTCGCGCTCGGCGTCCCGGCGCTGCGGATCCCGGAGGCCGCCGACGCGCGCGGAGCGCTCTTCCGCTCCCTCACCGCGGGCCGCCGGCTGCTCGTCGTCCTCGACAACGCACGCTCCTCCGAGCAGGTCAGGCCGCTGCTCCCCGGCGGCGACCTCTGCGCGACGGTCGTCACCAGCCGCGACCGGCTCAGCGGCCTCATCGCCTCCGACGCCGCCCGGCCCGTGCCGCTGGGCCATCTGCCGCCCGCCGACTCGGCCGCCCTGCTCGCCACCGTGCTCGGCGAGGCGCGGGTCGCCGCCGAGCCCGCCGCCGCCGAGCGGCTCGCCGGACTCTGTGACGGACTGCCCCTCGCGCTGCGCGTCACGGCGGCCCGGCTCGCCGAACGGCCGCAGTGGACGCTCGACGTCATGGTCGGCGAACTCGCCGACGAACAGGTCCGGTTGACCCTCCTAGACGTCGAGGACGTCGGGGTGTCCGCCGCTCTGCGTCTCACCGTGCAGCAGCTGCCCGACTCCGCCGCCCGGATGTTCCGCGCGCTCGGCCTGCACACCGGCTCCGATCTGGACCGGTTCGCGGCGGGCGCGCTCGCCGGTACGTCCCCCACGCACGCCTCCGCCGACCTGGACCGTCTCGCCGCCGCCCACCTCCTCGCCGAGGCCGTCCCCGGCCGCTGGACGCCGCACGACCTGGTGCGCCTCTACGCCCGCAGCGTCGCCCCGGAGGCCGACCCCGAGGGCCTGCCCCGCCTCCTCGACCACTACCTCTACACGGGTCTCGCCGCCGACGCCGCCGCCGAACCGGGCTCCCAGCCCTGCTACTCGCTGCCCGCCGACGCCCGACGGCCCGCCGCGACCCGGGAGTTCGAGGACCGCGCGGCGGCGCTCGACTGGTACGCGGCCGAGCGCCCCGCCCTGGAGGGCGCGGTGGCCGCCGCCGCGGCCCTCGGCCTGCACGACCGGGCCTGGCGCCTCGCCCTCGTGCAGTGGCCGCTGATGCTCATGCGGATCGGTGACGGCTGGACGCCGCTCCTGGAGGCCGGGCTCGCCTCCGCCGAGCACGAGGGCGACCTCGACGCGCAGTCGCGGACGCGAGCGCTCCTCGGCTGGGTGCTGCACGAGGAAGGGCGGGACGCCGAGGCGCTCGTCCACCTGGAGAAGGCGCCGATCCTCGCCGCCCGGGCCGGGGACGCGGTCAGCGAGGCGATCGCGTACGTCAACTACGCCGCCGTCCTGGACGCGACCGGGGAGCACGAGCGGGCCGGACTGCTCATGGTCCACGCGGTCTCGCTTGCCGACCGCACCGGCCATCCGTCCACCCAGGTGCTGACCCTCCACCATCTGGCGACGCATTGCCTGAAGGCCGGCGAATATGACGAGGCGCTCGCGCACACCGTTCGCGCGGGGGAACTGGTCACCCCCGACGCGGTGGTCGTCCTGGCGCAGTTGCAGATCGTCCGGGGCGAGGCACTGGCCGGCATAGGCCGCCTTGAGGAGGCTGCTGACCAGCTGAAACGAGCGATCGCCGCGGCCGACGCGGCCGGCTTCACCGAGGGTTCCGCGCGGGCCGCGGAGCGGCTTTCGCGGCTGTCAGCGGATCGTTAGCGGTACGCAAGCGGGACGGCAGCGCCGGGCCGGAAGCTGGGGACAGCACGCGGTACGCAGGTGCGTACCGCGTCGACCGACAGCTTCACGGGGGAGACCGTCATGCGAACCACCACGCGTACCACCCACTACAAGGCCACCGTCCTGGCCGCCGCCGCCGTCACCGCCCTCTCGCTGGGCCTGACCGCCTGCGGCGGCGGCACCGGCACCGGCGTCAAGGACGCGGGGAGCGCGAACAGCTCGCAGCAGGCCGCCGGTACGGCGGACACCGGTACGGGCGCGACCGGGGGCGGCGAAGCCGGCTCGGGCGACACCGCCGCCGGTGCGGCGGACCAGGCCTCGGTGAAGGGCTCCACCACGAGCAAGACCGGCACCACGGGCACCACTGGCTCCACCAGCTCCACCAGCTCCACCGGCTCCACGGGCTCCACCGGCTCCACCGGCTCCACCGGCACCACTGGCTCCACGGGCACCACTGGCTCCACCGGCGGCAAGGCCTCCGCCAAGGCCCTCGCCTGCGCCCACGGCGACATCGAGATCACCGCGGCGAAGGCCGACGAGGTCCCCGCCGAGCACATCGTCCTCACCGCCACCAACACCTCCGGCCGCTCCTGCACCCTCCTCCAGTACCCGCTGATCGCCTTCGGCGACATCCAGACGGCCAAGGACGTCCCGGCCGTCGCGAAGAGCAAGCCGGCCGCCCCGGTCGTCCTGAAGCCCGGCGTCCCCGCGTACGCGAATGTGCGGGTCGCGCTCGGCGGCGTCGACGAGGACAACAAGGTCGTGAAGAGCTTCAACGTGAACCTCTTCGCCGCCGACGGTCCGGCCGAGGGCAGCCTCGTCGTCAACGCCCCCGCGGGCGGCATCGCGGTCGACGAGGACGCCGCCAAGACGGGCTACTGGACGTACGAGCTCCGCAACGGCGCCGACGAGTTCTGATCCTTCACCGGGCTCGTAGGCTCTCCTACCGCGCGAGCCCCGTCTTCGCGCCCGCCCCGCACAGCGGCACCACCGTGAGGCCGGGGCGCGGCGGGGCGGCGGCGACCGCCGCCCAGCACGCCACGCCGGTGGCCTCGACGAAGAGGCCGCGGGCCGCCAGGTCCCGTTGTGCCTGGCGGATCTGGTCCTCCGTCACCGTCAGGAAGGTCCCGCCCGTCTCGCGTACCGCCCGGAGGATCTGGCGGGCACGGGGCGGCGCGGGGATCGCGATGCCCTCGGCGAGGGTGGGGCGGGAAGGGGCCGGGCCGGTGATGTCGTCCGCGCCCGCGTGGAAGGCGGCCGCCAGGGGGGAGACGGCCTCGGCCTGGACGGCGACGAGGGCCGGCCGGGTGTCGTCAAGGCCCTGCCGGCGCAGTTCGTCGAGGGCGAGGGCGGCGCCGAGAAGCAGCGTGCCGTTGCCGACGGGGACGACGATCGTGTCGGGGAGCCGGCCGCCGAGCTCCTCCCAGAGCTCGTACACGTAGGTCTTGGTGCCGTGCAGGAAGTACGGGTTGTACACGTGCGAGGCGTAGAACGTGCCGGGCGCTTCGGCGGCCTCGCGTGCCGCCCGGGCGGTGGCCTCGCGGTCGCCGGGCACCTCGACGACGCGGGCTCCGTGCGCCCGGATCTGCTCCAGCTTCTTCGGGGACGTGCCCTCGGGTACGTACACGAGGGTGTCGAGCCCCGCCCGCGCGCCGTAAGCGGCGATCGCCGTGCCCGCGTTGCCGCTGCTGTCGGCCACGACCCGGTCGAGACCCCCGGCGCGTGCCAGGCGCAGGGCGTGCGCGGCGAGCATCACCGCGCCCCGGTCCTTGAAGGACAGCGTCGGCATGAGGAAGTCGAGTTTGGCCGAAACCGACTCCGTGAGGGCGACGAGGGGCGTGCGGCCCTCCCCGAGGGTCACCTCGGGTCCGTACGGCATCGGCGGCAGTGCCTCCGCGTACCGCCACAAGGAATTCACACGTGACGCGAGGGACGCGAGTGGCGGGAGGGACGCCGGTGGAGGCGTGAACTCCAGATCCCAGGGGCCTCGGCACTCCGGACAACACCAGGTGAGCGCGTCCGTGGGGGAGTGGACGTGGCAACGAGGGCACACGTAGGCGGTCATGCGGCCAGGATGTCAGCCGTGTGACACGGGTGTGTCGGGTACGGCATGACCCTTGTGTGATTCCTATGGATCCGTCAATCTTTCGCTCGGCAGCCGGACGTGCGGAACGGCGCGGACATCTCGCGTCGTCTTGTCATGTTCATGCCTTCCCCCACAGCAACGCACCACCAATGAGGAGGACCCCTCACATGTCAGTGATGCGTGACTCACGTCGCCGAATAGCCACTGCCGCGGCCATCGCCGTCGCAGCCCTCGCCCTCGGCTCCGCCTCCACCTTCCCGGCCGCCGCCTCGCCGGCCGCCGCGGAGGGCGTCATCGAGAACGCCGGAGCCGAAGGCACCATCGCGGGCAGCTACATCGTCACCCTCGACGAGTCCGCGCAGGCGGAGACCGCCAAGGGCCGGGCGGTCGCCGCCAAGTTCGGCGCGAAGATCAAGCGGACGTACACCTCGGCGATCAACGGCTACTCCGTCGAGCTCTCCGAGGCTCAGGCGAAGAAGCTCGCGGCCGACCCCGCCGTGCAGTCCGTCGTACAGAACCGCGTCTTCACGATCGACGCCACGCAGCCCTCCCCGCCGTCCTGGGGCCTCGACCGGGTCGACCAGAAGGCTCTCCCTCTGAACCAGAGCTACAGCTACCCGGACAGCGCCGGCCAGGGCGTCACCGCGTACATCATCGACACCGGTGTCCGCATCAGCCACAGCGACTTCGGCGGCCGCGCCTTCAACGGCTACGACGCCATCGACAACGACAACACCGCCCAGGACGGCCACGGCCACGGCACCCACGTCGCCGGCACCGTCGGCGGCACGGCCTACGGCGTCGCCAAGAAGGCCAAGATCGTCGGCGTCCGCGTCCTCGACAACTCCGGCTCCGGCACGACCGAGCAGGTCGTCGCGGGCATCGACTGGGTGACGCAGAACGCCGTCAAGCCGGCCGTCGCCAACATGAGCCTCGGCGGTGGCGTCGACACCGTCCTCGACGCCGCCGTCCGCAACTCGATCGCCTCCGGCGTCACGTACGCGGTCGCCGCGGGCAACGACAGCTCCAACGCCTCCAACTACTCGCCGGCGCGCGTCGCGGAGGCCATCACGGTCGGCTCCACGACCAGCACCGACGCCCGCTCCAGCTTCTCCAACTACGGCACGGTCCTGGACATCTTCGCCCCGGGCTCCTCCATCAAGTCGGCCTGGAACACCAACGACACCGCCACCAACACCATCTCCGGTACGTCGATGGCGACCCCGCACGTCGCGGGCGCCGCGGCCGTCTACCTCGCCGGCAACCCGACGGCGACCCCGGCGCAGGTCTCCACGGCCCTGACGACGGCCGCCACCCCGAACGTCGTCACCAGCCCCGGCACCGGCTCCCCGAACCGGCTGCTCTTCGTCGGCGGCGGCGGCACCACCCCGCCCCCCGGTCCGAAGTTCGAGAACACCGCGGACTTCGCCATCGCCGACAACGCGACCGTGGAGTCCCCCGTCACCGTCAGCGGCGTCGCGGGCAACGCCCCCTCCACCCTCCAGGTGCCGGTGAACATCGTCCACACCTACATCGGTGACCTCCAGGTCCAGCTGATCGCCCCCGACGGCTCGGCGTACACCCTGAAGGCCTTCGGTACGGGCGGCAGTGCGGACAACATCAACACCACGTACAGCGTGAACGCCTCCTCGGAGGTCGCCAACGGCACGTGGAAGCTGCGGGTCACGGACAACGCGAACGCCGACATCGGCAAGATCGACTCGTGGGGCCTGCAGTTCTGAGCCCGTCTTCGTAGCTGAACGGTGAGGGGCGGTCGCCTGCGGGCGGCCGCCCCTTCGGCGTACCCCCGGGTCGAAGGATGCAGGGGCCGACCACGTACGATGCGCGCTCGTTCGTCTGTTCGCATCAGTCGTCCCGAGCCGTCCCAAGCCGCCCCAACAGGAGCACGTCAGCCGTGGAGCCGACCCAGCCGCCCCAGCAGCCCCCGTCGCCCCAAGGGGGCCCGCCGCAGCAGGGCTGGCCCGCCCCCGGCCCGTACACCTCCCCAGGAGGGCCGTACGCGGCCGGTCCCTACGGCGGCCCGCCCGGGCCGCACGGGCCGCACGGCGGGCCTGGCATGCCCGGCATGCCCGGTCCCCCCGGCCTCGGGCCCTACGGGCAGCCCAGGCGCTCCACCAACGGGCTCGCGATCGGCTCCCTCGTCACCGGCATCGTCTGCTGCCTCCCGCCCCTCGGACTGATCCTCGGCCTGATCGCCCTCCCGCAGATCAGGAAGAAGGACCAGGACGGCAAGGGGCTCGCGGTCACGGGCATCATCCTCTCCACCGTCAGCTGCCTGCTGCTCCTCATCGGCTTCGTGACGGGTGCCGTCGGCTCGGCCGTCGACGGCTTCAACGAGGGCGTGGAGGAGGCATCGCGCACCAAGTCCCCGTTCGCGCTGCGCACCGGGCAGTGCTTCGGCGACGACGGCAAGCTGGAGGAGAGGGAGTACGCGACGGACGTCGAGATCGTCGACTGCGCGAAGCCGCACGACGGCGAGGTCACCGGCGGCTTCAAGCTCACCGGCTACGACAAGTGGCCCGGCGAGTCCGAGATCGAAGAGGTGGCGGAGAAGCGCTGCGAGACGATCAACTCCGCGTACGCGCTGGACACCTGGGCCGTCCCCATCGACGTGGGGGTGTACTACTACATGCCGAGCGGCCAGAGCTGGCGCCTCGGCGACCGGATCGTGACCTGCGCGTTCGCGAGCGAGGAAGAGCCCTTCAGCGGCTCGGTGCGGTCCGACGCGAGCACCCTGACCGCCGACCAGGAGCACTTCCTGAAGACCGTCAACCCGATCGAGACGGTCGGCTACCGGGAGCCGGAGGCCGACCCGGACGAGGACTTCGCGGCCAACAAGGCGTGGGCCGGGGAGATGCTTGCGGCGATCGACGGGGCGCGCGCCGGGCTGGGGAAGCACTCCTGGCCCGGTGCCTCCACGGCCCCGGTCGCGGCGCTCGGCAAGGAGCTCGACGCGGCCTCGAAGCAGTGGCGGAAACTGGCCGGGGCGGCCGACGCGGACGCCTACTGGGAGGCGTACGACGCGGCCTGGGACGCCGTGCACGCGGACCTCGGCGCGAAGGCGCGGACCGGGCTCGGCCTGACGGACACGCCGCCGATGGAAGAGGACGCGAGCAGCTCGGCCTGACAGGCGGCAGAAGGCGTACGCGTACGGGACACGTACGGGGCCGGGTCTCCTTCGGGAGGCCCGGCCCCGCGTGCGTCTCAGCGCCGGGTCAGGCCCCGGTCGATCGCGGTGATCAGCTCACCGTCGGGGGTGTCGCCGTCCAGGGACCAGACCATGGCGCCGCCGAGGCCCCGCTGGCGGACGTAGGACGCCTTGGTGCGCAGCACGGTGGGGTCGTCGTAGGTCCAGAGGGTCGTGCCGTCGAAGAGCCAGGCGTGGCCGTTCCGGTAGCCGCGGTGGAGCGTGTACGTACCGGAGTCGGCGAGCGTCTTGAGGTGCTTGTAGTCCTCGGAGCCGGCGGCCCAGGTGGCGGGGGCGGGCCCGGTCGCCGGCCGGCCCAGGCCGTCGCCGCCGCCGGTGACGCCGGTCCAGCCCTGGCCGTAGAAGGGCATGCCGACCACGAGCTTGTGCGCCGGGGCCCCGCGCCGCAGCCAGGACTTCACGGTCCCGTCGACGCTCCAGTCGTTCTTGGCGAAGAGCGCGGACTGCTGGGCGGTCGTCGTCTCGCCGGAGACGTGGAAGTCGTAGCCCTGGAGGTTCACGAAGTCGAAGTCCCGCATGATCTTGGCGACTTCGAAGCCCGCGTCGATCTTGGCGGGGGCGGTGGGCACGTACGCGCTGAGGTCGTAGCGCTTGCGCTGGGGCAGTGAGCGCCCGTAGGCGTCGAGCTGGGTGCGGAACTCCCGTACGAGCTTGGTGAAGTTGGGCTTGTCCTCGGGGCGGATCACGTTCCCGGGGGCGCCGTCCGAGCCGGGCCACTCCCAGTCCAGGTCGATACCGTCGAAGATGCCGGCGGCGGCTCCGGCGCCGCCGCGGGCGCCGTCGGCGGGGAGGTTGCCCTTGATGTACGTGTCGATGCAGGAGGCGACCAGCGTCTTGCGGCCGGCGTCGGTGCGCACGGCGTCGGAGAAGTGGGCCGATCCGCTCCAACCGCCCAGCGAGATCATGACCTTGAGGCCGGGGTTCTTCGCCTTCAGCTCGCGCAACTGGTGGAAGTTGCCGGCGAGGGGCTGCTCGGCGGTGTCGGCGACGCCGTCCACCGAGTCGGCCGCGTCGACGGGGCGCACGTAGTCGGCCCACGGGTCGGAGCCGGGCATGTTGCCCATGAGGCACTTGCCGTTCGAACCGACGACGCCGAAGGCGTAGTTGATGTGGCTGAGCTTCGCGGCGGTGCCGCTGGTCTGCAGGTCCTTGACCTGGAAGTCCCGCCCGTAGATGCCCCATTGGGTGAAGTACCCGATGCGCTTCAGCGAGTGTGTGGGGGTGGAGGGCTGGTGCGCGTCGGCCGTGGGGGCCAGGGTGGCGAGGAGGCCGAGGGTGGCCGCGGCGGCGGCGCCGAAGGTCAGCTTGGTCAGGGCTCTGGGGCGCATGGGCTCGTTCCTGTGCGAGGCGGGATGGCGCGTGCGAGGTGGAGCGTGCGAGGTGGAGCGTGCGAGAGGGGCCGTGCAGGCAGGAACGTATTGGTCTGTACCAATAAAGGTCAAGGGGTGCGGCGGGGGTGCGGTGCCGCCTACTCGCGGTGACCGTGGGTAGCAAGGCCTGCGACCGGCGCGTCATCACTTCGAGTGAAACTTTGGCCCATGCTTGCGGATCGCGACCCTCGGTTGTCACTCTGTAGCTGTCAGTCAACCTGAGGGGAGTGTCCAGTGACATTCGGTGAGCAGCCCGCCTACTTGCGCGTGGCGAGCGATCTGCGGGAGAAGATCGCCAACGGCTCGCTTCCGCCGCACACCCGTCTCCCGTCGCAGGCGCGCATCCGCGAGGAGTACGGGGTGTCGGACACCGTCGCGCTGGAGGCCCGCAAGGTGCTCATGGCCGAGGGGCTCGTGGAGGGCCGGTCCGGCTCGGGGACGTACGTGCGGGAGCGCCCGGTGCCGCGCCGGATCGCCCGCTCCGGCTACCGCCCGGCGTCCGGCCCCACCCCGTTCCGGCAGGAGCAGGCGGCCGAAGGGGCCCGGGGGACCTGGGAGTCGAGCAGCGAGCAGGAGCCGGCGAGCGCCGAGGTGGCCGCCCGGCTCGACATCGAGCCGGGGGAGCGCGTGATGCGCACGCGGTACGTGTACCGGGACGGGGGTGAGCCCATGATGGTCTCCACCTCCTGGGAGCCGCTCGCGGTCACGGGCCGGTCGCCGGTGATGCTGCCCGAGGAGGGCCCGCTGGGCGGCTGCGGTGTCGTCGAGCGGATGGCGGCCATCGACGTGGTCGTGGACAACGTGGTGGAGGAGGTCGGCGCCCGCCCCGGCCTCGCCGAGGAGCTCCTCGCGCTCGGCGGGGTCCCTGGCCATGTGGTGATGGTCGTCGAGCGGACGTATTACGCGTCGGGGCGGGCCGTCGAGACGGCGGACGTCGTGGTGCCGGCCGACCGCTACCGCATCTCGTACCACCTGCCGGTCCGGTGATCCGGCCCGCCGTGTTCCCGCCCCCGGGTCCCGGGGGTGCGCGCCGACCGATGAGCGGGTCCGGCTGTCCGGGCGGTGTGACCGGGAGTTAACGGCGCGTCAGGCCGTGTAACCGCCCGGCAATCGCGGACCGCGACAAGTCGTCACGCCCGGCTCCTACCTTCCTGCTCCGTACCCGCGAACCGGTCGGACGACAGGAACCCTCATGACGGACACGGTCACCACACCCACCCCGGAGCCGGGCGGGGGCACCTCCCAGGCCCTTCAAGCACGGGGGGAGGTCGCGCCACCGCCCGGGCCCCGCCGCAGCTACGCCAAGCTGGCCGCGGACGAGAGCCGCGAGGACTACTCGCTGCGCTACGCACCGCACTCCTTCCGGCGCTGGTCGCCCGCCACCGTGGCCGGTACCGCCCTCGGAGGCATCGCCTACCTCGCCGACTTCGCGATCGGCGCCTCGATCGTCTTCACCTACGGCTTCGGCAGCGGCCTCGCCTCGATCCTCACCGCCGCCGCGATCATCTTCCTCACCGGCATCCCCATCGCCCGCGCCTGCGCGAAGTACGGCCTGGACATGGACCTCATCACCCGGGGTGCCGGCTTCGGGTACTTCGGCTCCACGCTGACCTCCCTGATCTACGCCTCCTTCACCTTCATCTTCTTCGCGCTCGAAGGATCGATCATGGCCCAGGCCATGCATCAGGCCGTCGGCCTCCCGGTCGAGATCGGCTACCTGGTCACGACGCTGATCGTCATCCCGATCGTCTTCCGCGGGATGGGAGCGCTGGCCAAGGTGCAGGCCTGGACCCAGCCGGTCTGGCTCGTCGGCATGGTGCTGCCCTTCGTCGTCCTGGCCTTCGAGGCCCCCGACGCCTGGGGCGCCTTCGGCTCCTTCGGCGGTACGGAGGGGGCTGGCGCGGGCTTCTCGTGGATCGGCTTCGGCCTCGGCACGGGCGTCGCGCTCTCCCTGATCGCCCAGATCGGCGAGCAGGCCGACTACCTGCGCTTCATGCCCGCGAAGACGGAGGCCACCAAGCGCCGCTGGAACCTCGCCGTGCTCGCCGCCGGACCCGGCTGGGTCCTCATCGGCGCGGCCAAGCAGCTCGGCGGCGCATTCCTCGCCTTCGTCGCCCTGGAGGCCGTCGGCAAGACCCATGCCCTGGAGCCGATCGCCCCGCAGATCGAGGCGCTCAAGCCCTGGCTCGGTACGTTCGCCCTGCCCGCGGCGGCCCTCTTCGTGATCGTCTCCCAGATCAAGATCAACGTCACCAACGCCTACAGCGGCTCGCTGTCCTGGTCGAACTTCTTCTCCCGCGTCACCCACCGCCACCCCGGCCGTGTCTGGTACATCTTCCTGAACCTCGCCATCGCGCTGACGCTGATGGAGATGAGCATGTTCGCGGCCCTCAACAAGCTGCTCGGGTTCTACTCCAACGTCGGTATCGCCTGGATCGTGGCCGTCGCCGCCGACCTCGTCATCAACAAGCGGGCCGGCTGGAGCCCCCCGTACATCGAGTTCAAGCGCGCCTACCTGTACGCCGTGAACCCGGCCGGCTTCGGGGCCATGGTCATCGCCTCGGTCGTCTCGATCCTCGCCTTCTTCGGTCTCTTCGGTACCTACGCGGAGGCGTTCTCCACGTTCATCGCGGCCGGCCTCGCGCTCGTCCTCTGCCCGCTGATCGCCTGGGCGACCAAGGGTCGCTACTACCTGGCCCGCCCGAACCCGGTGAACGGACCGGGGGCGGCGGTGGCCGACGAGCGGGCGACCCACACGTGCGCGGAGTGCGAGACGGCGTACGAGCTGCCCGACATCGCCGACTGCCCGGTGCGGTCCGGACCCGTCTGCTCCCTCTGCTGCTCGCTCGACGCCGAATGCGGTGACGTCTGCCGCAAGGACCCCGAGGGCGCCGGCGCCCCTGTCCTGATGCCACTGCCGACCGTTCCCCGGGCTGCCCCCGGGGCGTGAGCTTCGGCCTCCCTCCGTCGGTTACCGGCCGATCCGTATCTCTTTGTGAAAACTCATATCCGCTGTGTGAAGGTCAGGCGTAAGCTCCGGCATATGCGGATTGCGGTTTCCCGGAGATCGTTGGAGATGCCCGGACCGGTGGAGGGAGAAGCCTGATGAGCGACAGCGGCGCTGTTCTTCCCTGGCTTGTCATACGGCAGGACGACAACGGCAACCGCTACCGCGTGGGGCGGTACGCGACCAAGGACGAAGCCCAGAAGATCGCGGACAGTCTCGACGACCGCGGTCACAAGCAGCTCTACTGGGTCGAGCGCATCGGCACCGCGGCTCTCTGAGCCCGGCGGGTGCCGCCCGCCCCGGGCTACGCTCGCGCCCATGACGGAACGCACCACCGACCCCACCGCTCCCCGCGAGCGCCACCACGGCACCGACCCCGGTGTCGTGGTCGTCGTCGCGGGGGCCGTGTACGACCGGGGGCGCCTGCTCGCCGCGCGCCGCAGCGCCCCCGCCGAGCTCGCCGGCCGCTGGGAGCTCCCCGGCGGCAAGCTCGAACCGGGCGAGAGCCCCGAAGAAGCGCTGGTCAGGGAGTTGCGCGAGGAGCTCGGCGTCGAGACCGAACCGGGCGAGCGCATCCCCGGCGAGTGGCCGCTGAAGCCCGGATACGTCCTGCGGGTCTGGACCGCCCGCCTGCTCTCCGGTGAGCCCCGCCCGCTGGAGGACCATGACGAGCTGCGCTGGCTCGCCCGGCATGAGCTGGACTCGGTCGACTGGCTCGACCAGGACCGCCCGGCCGTCGCCGAGGCCGCGCTGCGGCTCCCGACGGCTCCCGCCGACGGAGCGCGCGACTGAGTCTCTACGCCGTTCGTGCCACCGTGCGCCCATGGCTGCGCCCGACACGATATCCCGCACCAAATAGCGGGTATGTCCTGATTGATCCCCTGGAAGGGGACGTGGGCCTTCCTGCTGACACACGGCTGGGGAAGTGATCGGGTGTGATCGACACCGACGGCGACTGTGCCGAGTGGAACTTCCCGGCAGAGGCAAATGCCGTGCGCACCGCCCGCCACGCGGTGCGCGAGACACTCCGGGCCTGGGACCTCGACGCGGCCCTCGGCGATGTGACCGTCCTGCTGGTCAGCGAGCTGGTGACCAACTCCCTGCGCTACGCCTCCGGGCCCATCGGAGTCCGCCTGGTCCGCCCCCGACTCGACAGAGCCGAACCCTCCCCGCATCCCGCGCTGCTCGTGGAGGTTTCGGATCCACTTCCGGATCCCCCGACGGAGCGACCCGCCGGACCGGAGGACGAGGGGGGCCGCGGACTCGGTCTGGTGGCCTGTTCCGCACGGCGCTGGGGGACCCGTAAAGGAAGCACGGGCAAAACCGTATGGTTCGAGCTGGCTCTCCCTGGTGAGTAAACAGGGTGGGACAACGATCACCGGCACTCGGCCCGAAGCGAACGAGACCACCCTGTGATCGTGAACGTCGTGCCGTCGGGGCCTGCCGTATTGAATACTGCGGGCATGGCCGGTCCGGTGCGGTGAGCTGGAGGGGACGGTCGCGTGAGCGAGATATCCGAGACGGCGAGCGGCTTCGTGTGGCAGAGCAGCCCGCCCGGCTCCATCTATGACTACATCCGGGTCGCGTCCTTCTCGATCGGGCCCGACGGCCTCGTCGAGCAGTGGAGCAGGCGAGCCGTGGACCTCTTCGGCGTCAGCGCCGAGGAGGCCAGGGGCAAGGACCCGGTCGAGGCCTTCATGCCCGCCGACCTGCGCGAGCGCGGTCATCGGCGGGTCAAGGAGATCCTCGACGGCAAGGAGTGGACGGGCCTCGTCCCCTTCCGTATGCCCGGCGAGGAGCACCCCCAGGGCATCGCCGAGATGTACGTCATGCCGAGCGAGACCGAGTCCGGGGAACGGGCCGCGCTGTGCATCGTCGTCGACGTGCGCGCCCTCCGCCGCATCGAGACGGACCTCGCCGCCTCCCAGGCGATTTTCGGCCAATCCCCCTTCGGTTTTCTCCTCTTCGGTACCGACCTCACCGTGAAGCGGGCCAACCAGCGCTTCGCCACCGTCTTCGGCGGCTCGGCCGACGATCATCGCGGCCGGACCGTCCACGACTACCTCGCCCGGTCCGAGGCCGACCGGATGACCAGCGCCCTCCGGCGGGTGCTGGAGACCGGGGAGTCCGTCACCGACCTCCAGATCGTCGGCGCCGCCCCCGGCGCCCGCGACCGCCGGCACTGGTCCATCAACCTCTACCGCGTGCACAGCGGCTCGGGCCGGCCGATCGGCGTCGCCGGCCTCGGCATCGACGTCACCCGCCGCCACAACGCCGCCCGCGAGGCCGCCAGCGCCCGCCGCAACCTCGCCCTCCTCAACGAGGCCGGCGCCCGCATCGGCAACTCCCTCGACCTGGAGGCCACCGCCCGCGAGCTCCTCGACGTCGCCGTCCCCGGTTTCTGCGACCTGGCCTCCGTCGACCTCTACCAAGGCCTGCTGACCGGAGACGAAGCACCACCGGGCAGGTGGGGCACCTCCCACGACGTCGGGTACGGGGCGGGCAGCGCCGAACTCCGCCGGGTCGCCTTCGCCAGCGCCGTCGCCGACACCCCCCTCAGAGCCGACGAGGGGCACGGACCGGGCAGCGGCTGTTGCGGACCCGTACCGATCGACGTCGGGGCCGTCCACCGCTACCCGTTCAACTCGCCGTGCGCCGGAGCGCTGCGGACCGGACGGATCCGGACCGTGCCGGGCGCCGACGGCGAACTCGTCCAGTCCACGCTCGTCGTCCCGATGGTCGCCCACGACACCGTCGTCGGCCTCGTCCAGTTCTCCCGGACCAAGGGCAGCGAGCCCTTCGGGGAGCGCGACCGGGCCCTCGCCGTCGAACTCGCGGCCCGCGCCGCCGTCTGCATCGACAACGCCCGCCTCTACCGCCGCGAACACGAGCGGGCCCTCATCCTCCAGCGCAGCCTGCTCCCGCCCGGCGACCCCGAGGCCGCGGGACTCGACATCGCCTGCCGCTACCTGCCCGGCACCACCGCCACCGAGGTCGGCGGCGACTGGTTCGACGTCATCGAACTGCCCGGCCACCGCACCGCCCTCGTCATCGGCGACGTCATGGGCCGCGGCCTGCGCGCCGCCGTCGCCATGGGCGAACTGCGCACCGCCGTCCGGACTCTCGCCCAGCTCGACCTGGAGCCCGCAGAAGTCCTCTCCCACCTCGACGAGATCGCCCGCGGCCTCGGCGCCCCCATCGGCACCCAGCAGTCCCGCACGCACAAGTCCCGGGGCCCCGAACTCTCCGAGGTCTACCTCGCCACCTGCGTCTACGCGGTGTACGACCCGGTCACCCGCCGCTGCACCTTCGCCAACGCCGGCCACCTCCCGCCCCTGCTCGTCGAACCCGGCGAGGAGGCCCTGCTGCTCGACGTACCCCCAGGGATGCCGCTCGGGGTCGGCGGCGAACCCTTCGAGGAGGTCGAGGTCGAACTGCCCGAGGGCGCCCTCCTCGCCCTCTACACCGACGGGCTCGTCGAGTCCCGCGACCATCCCCTGGACGAGGGACTCAGCGCCTTCCGACGCGCCCTCACCGACGCGACCCGCCCACTCGAAGACGTCTGCGACCGGGTCCTCACCAGCCTCGACACCGGGCACGGCGAGGACGACATCGCCCTCCTCATGGCCAGGATCCAGGGCCTGCCCAGCGAAGCCGTGGGCGACTGGCGGCTGCCCAGGGAGCCCCGCTCGGTCGGCCGGGCCCGCGAACTGGCCCGCACCCAGCTGAAGGCCTGGGACCTCGAACCGCTCGTCGACACCGTCGAACTCCTCGTCAGCGAACTCGTCACCAACGCGCTGCGCTACGGCGAGGGAGAGATCCGGCTGCGCCTGCTGCGCGACCGCACCCTCGTCTGCGAGGTCTGGGACGCGGGCCTGGTCCAGCCGCGGCGCCGACGGGCCCGGGACACCGACGAGGGAGGTCGCGGCCTCCAGCTGGTCGGGCTGCTCAGCTCCTCGTGGGGATCCCGCCGCACCCCGCGCGGTAAGACCGTCTGGTTCGAACTGGCTCTGCCGGACGGTGACGGGACGGCGGAACCCACGGTGGAACAGCTCCTCAGCATGTTCTGACCGACGCCGGCCACGGCGGGCGGCGCACCGCACCGCCCGCCCGAGCCAGGACCGGATCAGCCCTTGAGCGCGGCCAGCCGGGCCTCGATCTCCGCGCTGTCGCCGAGCGTGTCCAACTGCTCGAACTGGGCGTCCAGCGAGGAGGCGGCGAGCTCCTGCTTGCCCATCGCCTTCGCCTCCTCCCGGCGCACCTTGTCCTCGAAGCGGCTCAGCTCGCTGGTCGGGTCGAGGACGTCGATGCTCTTCACCGCGTCCATCATGCGGTTCTGCGCCTGCGCGGACTTGGCCCGCGCGACCAGCTCGTCGCGCTTCGCCCGGAGCTCGCCGAGCTTGGCCTTCATCTGGTCGAGGCCCGTCCTGAGCTTGTCCACCACCTCGGTCTGCGAGGCGATCGTCGGCTCCGCCGTCCGCGCCTCCTTCTCCGACTGGAGCTGGCGGCCCAGCGCCACCTTCGCCAGATTGTCGAACCGGTCCGCCTCCGCCGCCTGCCCGCCGGCCCGCAGCTCGTCCGCCTTCCGGCTGGCGGCCAGCGCCTTGCCGCCCCACTCCTTCGCCGCCTCCACGTCCTCCTGGTGGTCCTGCTCCATCAACCGGAGGTTGCCGATGGTCGTGGCCACCGCCTCCTCCGCCTCCGTGATGTTGCTCGAGTAGTCGCGGATCAACTGGTCCAGCATCTTCTGCGGATCCTCCGCCTGGTCCAGCAGCGCGTTGATGTTGGCCTTCGCCAGCTGGGTGACCCGGCCGAGAATGGTCTGCTTGCTCATGGCTCTTCTCCTTGAGAGGGACAGAAAAGGGGACACGGAACGCGCGGTCCTCAGAACCGGCCGCCGCCGCCCCGCCGGCCGCGCGTGCCGCTGCCGCCGAAGCTGCCGGGCCCGCCGCCGAAACCTCCGCCCCCGAAACCCCCACCCGAACCTCCACCGAACCCCCCATGTCCGCCTCCCTTTCCCCCGCCGAACAGTCCGCCGAGGATGATGCCGCCGAGCACTGCACCGCCGAGCCCGCCGCCACCGCTTCCTCCCACCCCTGTTACACCGCCCAAGCCGTTCGGGTTCCCATACGTCCGGACGTCCTGCTCGGCGAGGCCCTGCGCACGCCGGGCCAGCGCGTCCGCCTGCTGGGCCTCTGCGAGGGCAGCCTGCGGGTCCTCGGCGTCGGCGAGGACCCGCGCTTTCTCCCAGCGGCGCTGGGCCTCGGCCAGGCGCGTACGGGCCTCGGAGCCCACGGCTCCCCGATGCGTGGTGATGTAGTCCGCGGCCGCTCCGATCGCCGAGCGGGCCGTCAGCATCGCCTGATCGAGGAGCGCACGGGCGCGCCGAGTGCCCGACTCGCGCTCCCGTGCGCCCTCCAGTGCCTCGTCGAGCGCCGCGTCGGCCTCCTCGACCCGGCGCAGCGCGTCGATCGGGTCGTACCGGCCGGCCTCCACTCCTTGCCGGACCTCGGCGACCACCGACTCGGCCCGGGCGATCCGGCCCTGGAGATCGGCGGTGGAGACCCCTTCGGCCGTCCCTTTCAACAGGCCGCGGGCGTCCGCGAGGTCCGCGTCCGTCTCGGAGAGTGCGCCCGGCAGCTTGCCCACCGCCTCGGCCAGCTCCTGAGCCCGCCGGTCCACGGCCTCGACGAGCCGGGCTGCCTGGGCCACCGCACCCTCGGCCGCCCGGATGTGTACGGCGGCCGCGCCGTTGTCCCCGGCGTCGATCTGCTGTCGGGCCTGGTTGATGTGCGTCGTCGCGAACACGAGCCGGTCCTTCGCCTGCTCGATGTCGCCCGCGACGGGGGACGCGGCGGAGTCCGCGTACCGCTCGCGCATCGCGGTCAGCGCCGCCTCGGCCAGGCCCATGCGCCCGGTCTGCTCGCGGAAGGCGGCCTCGACCGAGGCCAGCGCCTCGGGAGCGTTCCGCTCCAGGGCCCGGAGCCGGTCGAAGTCCTCGCTCTCGGCATCGAGACGCGCGTCCGCCTCGGCGCAGCGCCGGAGGATCTCGTCGAGCATGCCCCTGCGCGTCGAGTCGTCCTCGGGAAAGGAATCGTCGAGCTTCTGCCGCAGCCGGAACGAAGCCGTCAGCTGCTCCTTGGCGAAGGCGACCGCCTCGGTGAAGGGCTTCACCGCCTCCTCGCCGAACTGGGCGGACGCGAAGCCGAGCTCCTCCTGGCTGGTGCGGACGGCGTCGTCGGTGGCGACCAGAGCCACCCGGGCCTGCCCGTCGAGCTCGTCCAGGGACGGCGGCGCGGGCTCCTTCGGCGCGCCCCAGCCCTGTCCGCCCTGCGGTGTGGTGCGGGTCTCGGTCCGCCGGCGCCGCTTGGTGTACGCGTAGGCCGCGACGGCCCCCGCGCCGCCGACCAGCACCACCGGCAGGACCAGGTCGGTCGCCGAAGTGCCGTCGTCGGCCGGGGAGCCGGGGTCGGCGGGCCCGGGGGTGATCGCCGGAGTGGGGACGGGCAGTCCGGCGAGGACGGCGTCGTAGCCGTTCGCCGCGCCGATGGCGGCGCCCGCCCAGTCGTTCTGCCGCAGGGGCGGTTCGATCGCGGTCCTGGCCACGTCGTCCAGCTGTTCCTGGGTGAAGCGCGAGGCCGGGTCGGCGGAGTAGCCGTACTGCCGGTCGTGGGTGGCGACGGCGAGCAGCAGGTCCTCTGCTCCGAGGCCGTTGCGCTCGGCGGTGGCGTCGGCCCAGCTCTGCGCCGAGCGCCCGGAGAAGTCCCGTACGTACACGACGAAGAGCTGCACCCGCCGGTCATCGTAGAGCCGGTCGAGGGCCTGGGTCACGGAGGCGCGGCGGTCGCCGAGGGCTCCCACCCGGTCGGTGATCTGCCCCTCGCGGGACAGGACGACGGGGTCGTCGGCGTGGGCACCGTGAACGGCGGGCACGAGGAGCCACCACGCCGCCACCAGTACCGCGAGAAGGGCTCGGGTGGCTATTCGCGTCACAAATGGGAGGTTATGTCCGGGTATGCGGCTCCGCGACCGGACCGATGTCATCCGGAAACCGTTCGAGGCCGCTCGGCGTCACTGTCTGTGGCCGCCTCTACGGTGGCACCAGTGACACGACGGCTCTTGGGGGACTCGGGTGAACGGACGGTTGAGAGGCATATGGCGGCGGGGACGATGGTTCGCCCTCGGGCTGGTCCTGCTGCTCGTCGTGCCCCTGCTCACCGGCGCGGTCGCGCTGCGCCTCAACTACACGGGAGACGTCAGAGGCGACGCGCGGACTCGGGGCAAGGACGCCATCTGGCTCGGCCACGCCTGGGTCGACGGACGGAAGAAGGACGCCGACCTCGCAGCCTTCGCGGAGCGGATCAAGGGCACCGGGATCCGCGACCTGTACGTCCACGCCGGACCGCTGCGACACGACGGCACCCTGCCGGCGGCCAAGTACCCCCGGGCGAAGTGGCTGATCGACGCCGTCCACCGCACGATGCCCGGGATACGAGTACAGGCGTGGCTGGGCGACGTCCTCGCCACCGAAGGGCCGGACGGACTGCGCCTGGACAAGGCCGAATCCCGGGCGGCCGTGGTCACCTCGGCCCGGCAGATCCTGGACGCCGGCTTCGACGGGGTCCACTTCGACCTGGAGCCGCTGCTCTCCGACGACGGGAACTACCTGTCGCTCCTCGACGACCTGGGGGAGCTGACCCGGGCCCGGAAGGTACCGCTCTCGGTCGCCGCCCACCAGATCGACCCGGTGCCGGCCGCGCACACCGTGAACGGCGCGCTCACCGGCAGGGAGAAGTGGTGGTCGCAGGAGTTCTTCGGGCAGGTCGCCCGGCGCGTCGACCAGATCGCGGTGATGTCGTACGACACGTGGATGCCGCTGGAGGGCCTGTACGGCGGCTACGTCGCCCAGCAGACGACCCTCGCCCTCGAAGTGACGCCCGAATCCACCGACCTGCTCATGGGGCTCCCCTTCTTCCACGAGGACGACCTCGGCCACCACGAGAACGCGGAGACCGTCGCCGCCGCGATCCGCGGCACGAGGCTCGGCCTCGGGCGCACGGACCACGACCGCGAGCGGTTCGGTGTCGCGCTGTACGTCGACTTCGCCGCGGAGGAAGGAGACTGGGCGGCCTACCGCGAGGGCTGGCACTGAGCCGGGGCTGACCGACAAGACACCCCCTAGATGCTGAAGCGTTCCTTCCGGAGCAGCGGCCGCACCCGCGCGGCGAAGCCGCCCGTACGGAAGGGGCGCTGGAGCAGGCCGGGCAGCAGTACCTGGGCGAGCGCGGCCGCGATCATGCCCTGGTCGAGCGCCAGCACGAAGTCGCTGACCCGGCCCGTCGTGACGTCCACCGAGTCCCGGAATCCGTACTCCTCGTCGTACGCGCCGAAGTCCCGCTCCAGGGCCCGCAGATTGGCCATGGCCTCCGCCGGGGCGAACGGCAGGGCCAGGAAGGAGGCGTGCGGGGTGACGACGCCCAGCGACTCGTACCCCTCGGTCTGCATGCCGATGGCGTCGACGCCGTACTCGCGGTATCCGCCGGACGGGATGTTCGCGGGGGAGAAGCCCCAGTAGCCGTACCGCGCCTCGTCCAGACCGTGCTCGATCTGCGAGCGCACGTACCGCTGGTGCGTCCGGCCCCAGGAGCGCGGGGACCACTCGGACTCCGGCACGAACAGCGGCACCATCAGCGCCTCGAACATCGAACCGCCCCAGCTCGGCACGAGCTTGCGGCCCCGGTGGGTGTAGTGGCCGTTGAAGACCCGCACGCCCTCGATCGTCTCGTAGCCGCCGCCCGGGACCTGCTCCTGGCCGTGCTCGGGCAGCATCGTCCGCAGCAGGTGCCAGTAGTGGTGGGACGGCAGCGAGCCGTCGCCGATACCCAGGTAGCTGGCCATACGCGGCTCGGTGTTGAGGGCGCCGTAGTGATGGCCGGTCGGCTCCTCCTTGTCCGGCCAGAAGCCGCCGCGCAGCTGGCCGGGGCCCTTGACCGGGTCCGCCGGGTCGTACGGCGTGTAGTAGTACGACCAGTCGGCGTCGGCCAGGAGCCGGGCGACGCGGCCGCGCAGCGCGGGGTCCGCGTCGGCGGCGATCATGAGGCCGGTGACCAGCCAGGCGTTGTCGACAGAGGACAGGAACGGGCGGACCGGGTCGCCGGTCCCGGGCCACGACGTGAGCACCGAACCGGTCCGGGAGTCGTACCAGTTGAGCCAGAAGCCGTGGTGGCGCTCGAGCCCTTCCACCGCCGTGACCGTACGGGCGAGGCGCCGGTGCATCGTGCCGCGGTCGATGACGCCCAGGCCCGCGGCGGCGACCGTCGACCACAGCCCGCAGGCGATGTTGGTGGGGGAGGTCTGCACCGACCGCATGGGAGCGCCTGGACCGCTGAGGTCGATCTTGTCGGTGGCGAGACCGAGTTCCGTGGTCATTGCCTCGATCGAGTGATACGTATCCCGGAACCACTTCCGGAGCAGCGGTGTATCAAAGGTATGAGGACGACGAACCGGCCGCTCGGCGGCGGCAGCGGATGTGGACAGGGCCCCGAGCGGGCCGACGGTCAGCGCGGCGGCACCCGTGCCCGCTGCGGTCAGAAACGTACGACGATCCATGAAGGTCCAGCTCCCCACTGCGGATGTGACGGGAGCCGGCGGCTGTCAGGTTCCGCCGGCTCCCGGGTCTGGTGGTGGTTGCTTCCGGTCCTCGGGGCGCTCCGACGGCTCCGGGCGCCCGGGCTGCCGGGGGCGGTCCGGCCGCCCCGGGCCTCAGCCCGCCTGCCGGTCCGTGCGCGGCAGCTCCCGGCTGCGGCCGAGGCCGCCCAGCCAGACGGCGGAGGGCTTGGCGGTGCGCGCGAAGGTCTCCGGGTCGAAGGAGATCAGGCCGAAGGTCGGCTTGTAGGAGCCCCACTCGTAGTTGTCCAGGGCGCTCCAGTGCAGGTAGCCGCGGACGTCGAGACCGTCTTCCAGGGCGGCGGCGACCTCGGAGAGGGCCCCGGTCGTGTAGTCGACGCGGCGGCTGTCGTCGGCGGTGGCGATGCCGTTCTCCGTGACGATCAGCGGGACGTCGCCGACGACGTCGGCGGTGTGGCGCAGGGCGTGGCCGAGTGCGGCCGGGTAGTACTCCCACTGCGTCAGCGTGCGCTCGCAGTCCTCCGGTGCCGGGATCGGGCCTTCGGGGCCGATCTTGGTCCGGGTGTACGACTGGACACCGATCCAGTCGTCCTCCCGGGCCGCCTCGATGAAGACGTCCTCGCGCGGGTAGCGGTAAGCGGCGGCGACGTCCTGGGCGCCGGGGAGGGCCTGGTAGACCTGGTTGGCGATCGACCAGCCGACCTGGATGTCGGGGTTGATCGCCCTGACCTCCTTCACGGCCGCGTGGTGGGCGGCGATGACGGCCTGGGTCGTCTCCTCGTCGGGGGTCGGCAGACCGGCCGGGGGGAAGCCGATGTCGCCGGCCTTGGCGGCCCCCGCCATCACGGCGATCATGTTGGGCTCGTTGATGGTGCAGACATGACCGACGCCCTCGGCGATGACGGGCGCGGTCGCCGCGACGTAGCGGGCGAAGAGCTCGACGGCACCCTCGGCGGTCCAGCTGCCGCGCTCCTCGAACCACTGGGGCACGGTGAAGTGGTGCAGGGTGACCATCGGGCGCAGACCGCGTTCCAGGGCGCCTTCCACCATGCGGCGGTAGTGGGCCAGTTCGGCCCGGGAGAAGCGGCCGGGTGCGGGTTCGATGCGGGCCCACTCGATGGAGAAGCGGTAGTCGGTGAAGCCGAGCCCGGCCAGCACGTCCATGTCCTCGCGCCAGCGGTGGTAGCTGTCGGCGGCGTCGAGGCTCGGCTCCTGGATGTGGGTGCCGTCGGTGTGCTCCTTCACCCACCAGTCGCTGTTGGTGTTGTTGCCCTCGATCTGGTGGGCCGCGGTGGAGGCGCCCCACAGAAAGCCCTCGGGGAACGGGTACGGGGTGTGCGTCATCGGCGTGTCTCTCTGAGGGGATGTGCGTACGTCGGAAGGGGGCGTCCGTTCGGGCGGCTACTTCATGCCGGCTGTGGCGATGCCCTGGGTGAAGTGGCGCTGCATCACGAGGAAGAGCAGCAGGACCGGCAGGACGACCAGGAGCGACCCGGCCATGAGCATGCCGTTGGATCCCGCCGACTTGTTGGGGTCCGTGGCGAAGGTCGCCAGCGCCACCGGAAGGGTGTACTTGTCGGGGTCGTTGGTCGCGATCAACGGCCAGACGAAGTTGTTCCACGACCCGAGGAACGTGAAGATCGAGAGGGTCGCGAGTGCCGGTTTCACCAGGGGCATCACGATCCGCCAGAAGATGTACCACTCGCGGGCCCCGTCCATCCGGGCCGCTTCGATGAGCTCGTCGGGGATCGACTGCATGAACTGGCGCATGAGGAAGACCCCGAAGGCCCCCGCGGCGAAGGGCAGCACGAGACCGGCGTAGGTGTCGATCAGCCGGAGCTTGCTCATCAGGACGAAGAGCGGCAGCAGCATCAGGTTGCCCGGCACCATGAGGGCGCCGAGGACGAGTCCGAAGAGCTTGTTGCGGCCGGCGAACCTCAGCTTGGCCAGGGCGTAGCCGAGCATCGAGCAGAAGACGAGGTTCGCGACGGTGACGAGCACGGCCACGATCAGCGAGTTCATGAAGTAGAGCGGCAGGTCCAGCTTGTCGAGCAGCCGCGAGAAGTTGTCGAGGGTCCACTCGGTGGGGATCCACACCGGGGGACTGGCCGTCAGCTCGCTGCTGGTCTTGAAGGCCGAGAGGGCCATCCACAGGAACGGGGCGGAGAAGACCAGCAGTCCGAGGGAGAGCAGCAGATAGACGAGGGACTTCCTGAGCCGGGAGGCGGAGGCGTGGGTGAGGCTCATTCGGTGTTGTCCTTCAGCAGACGGAGCTGGAGCACCGTGACGGCCATGATCACGACGAAGAGCACGTACGCCATCGCGCTCGCGTAGCCCATGTGGAAGAAGTTGAAGCCCTCGCGGTACATGTGGAGCGAGACGGTGAGGGTGGAGTCCGACGGGCCGCCCTGCGTCATCACGAAGGGCTCCTCGAAGACGTTGAGGTAGCCGATGGTGGTGATCACCGTGGCGTAGAGCAGGGTCGGCCGCAGCAGCGGGACGGTGATGTGGCGGAACTCCCGCCAGCCGCCGGCGCCGTCGAGCCGGGCGGCCTCCCTGACCTCGGTCGGGATGGCCTGGAGCCCGGCGATGAGCAGCACCATGACCGTGCCCGTGTTCCGCCATACGGCCATCGCGATCATCGACGGCATGGCGAGTGTCTCGGAGCCGAGGAAGTCGGGGGAGGTGAGCCCCACTTCGCTGAGGAGTCCGGCGACCAGGCCGTCGGAGGGGTCCAGGACGAAGCGCCAGACCACGGCCACCGCGACGATCGTGGTGACCACGGGGGCGTAGAAGCCGACCCGGAAGAAGGTCCTCGCCCGGTCTATGCCGTTGTTGAGGAGGACGGCGACGGCCAGACCGAGCAGCAGGGTCAGCGGGACGCCGATCACCACGAAGTACGCCGTGTTGAAGAGCGACGTGAGGAACTTCTCGTCGCCGAAGAGCTTGGCGTAGTTCTCGAAGCCGACGAAGTTCGCCTCGAACGGGCGGGTGACGTTGCGGAGCCCGAAGTCGGTGAAGCTCATCGCCAGCGTGGCGATGATCGGGAACGCCATGAAGACCGCGAAGAGCGTGAGGAAGGGGGTGGAGAACAGCCAGCCGGCGAGGTTCTGCCGGCCGAGCGAGGTCTTCCCGCGCCCGGGGCGGCCGGAGGCGGCCGGCCCGCCGGCCGGGGGCGTCGCGGCCCCCGGCCCGGCGTGCGCCGGGGTCTTGTGTCCCTTGGCCGTGCGTGCGGCCGGTCCGGTCGTGGTGCCCATGTCTCCTACTTCACGAGGCCTTCGACCTCGGACTGCGCCTTCTTGGCGGCGTCCTCGGCGGAAGCCTTGCCCTGGGTGACGGACTCGATGGCCGCGTCGACCTTGGAGGTGATCTCGGACCACTTGGGCAGGGCGGGGGAGACCTTGGCCGTCTCCATCTGCTTGCGGAAGACCTGGAGGCCGGCGTCCTCCGCCAGTGCGCCGGTCTTCCAGGCGGCGGTGTTGGCGGGGAGGTCGCTGGTCCGCTCGTACCAGTCGGCCTGGCCCTTGGCGTCGGTCAGGTAGCGGATGAACTCCTTGGCGGAGGCCTTGTGTTCGCTGTCCTTGGAGATCACCAGGCTGGACCCGCCGGCCATGGAGACGGAGGTCTTGTCGGAGGGGACGGGGCCGACGGCCCACTTGCCGTCGAGCTGCGGGTACTGCTCCTTGAGGATCGACATGATCCAGGGGCCGGAGAAGAACATCGGGACGTCACCGGTGTTGAAGTCCTTCAGGACGTCGTAGCCGGGCTGGACGCTCTTCTTGGTGAGGCCCTTGTCGAAGTAGGAGCCGTACTCCTTGAGAGCGCGGACCGAGGCGGGGCTGTCGAGGACCGCCTTGCCGTCCTTGTCGACGATCTCGCCGCCGGCGGAGTAGAGGAAGGGGTAGAAGCTCTGGACGGTGTCGAGGCCGTTGCCCTGGACGTAGAGGCCCCACTTGGTGCCGGCCTTCTTCTGGTAGCCGGTGGCGGCGGCCTGGAGGTCGGTCCAGGTGGCCGGGGCCTTGGTGACGCCGGCCTGCTTGGCGAGGTCGGTGCGGTAGTAGAGCACGCGGGTGTCGACGTACCAGGGGACGCCGTAGGCGGTGCCGTCGATCTCGCCCTGCTCCCAGCCGGCCGGGAAGAAGTCGGCCTTGCGGAAGGTCTGGGTGTCGACGGGTTCGAGGACGCCGAGCTCGGCGAACTCGCCCATGTAGGAGCCGCCCATCTGGGCCACGTCGGGGAGGGTGCCGGCCGCTGCGGCGGAGACCAGCTTCTGGTGGGCGACGTCCCAGCCGACCGGGGTGACCTGGACGGTCACGTTCGGGTGGGTCTTCTGGTACTCCTTCGCCACGTCGCCCAGCTTCTCGCCCTCGGCGCCCATCGCCCAGACGGTGAGCGTCTGCTTCTCGTCGGCGGCGACCCCGCCGCCCGACGAGGATCCGCAGGCGGTGATGCCGAAGGCCGTCGCGAGGGCGATGGCTGCCGTGAGGGTTCTGGCGGCGCGATGCATGGACGGCTCCTCCTTGAGCTCCGACCGGATGTATGCGCTGTCTGTAAGCGCATACATCACTGTGCTGCGGCGTCCCTGGGCTTTGCAAGAGGGGCTGGGGTCACATTCCTGCAACATGCGCGACACCCGGGTGTGCCGTCCCCGTCGCCATCCGCACCGTAAGCGAGTTGTGTGCCCTATGAAAGTATTTGTGATCCATTCGTCGTCGGCTAGGTTCGTCGCCCGTGGACATCGCAGAGACCCCGGGCGCGGTGGCGCTCGCGCACGACTTCCCCTTCGACCCGGGCCACGGATACGGGCTCGACCGGCTTCTCCGGGTGCCCGCGCCACCGGAGCCGGCGGGGTTCGAGGCGTACTGGCGCGAGCGGTACGAGGCCGCGCTCGCCGTCGATCCCGCACCCGAGATCGGGGCGGTCGAGGAGGTGCGGGACGGCGTCCGGATCCACGGGATGACCTTCAGCTCCGTCGGCGGCGTACGGCTCGGCGGCTGGCTGGCCCTCCCCGAGGCGGGCCCGGCGGAGCGGGGCTTCGTGATCGGGCACGGCTACGGGGGCCGCGACCGGGTCGGGCCGGACGTCCCCCTGCCGCTGCCCCGTTCGGCCGCGATCCTCCCGTGCGTGCGGGGCATGGGTGAGCGGGGCCGGGTGCCAGGGATCCCCGATGTCGCCTTCCGGCACGTCCTGGAGGGCATCGCGAGCCGGGACACGTACGTCATCGCGGACTGCGCGGCGGATCTGTGGTGCGCGGCGACGGCGCTGCGCACACTGGTCCCCGAGGTGGCGGAGCGGCCGCTCGGCTACCTCGGCGAGAGCTTCGGCGGTGGGCTCGGCGCGCTCGCCCTGCCCTGGGACGCGCGCTTCGGCGCCGCCCGGCTGACCGTGCCGACCTTCGGCAACCACCCTCTCCGGCTGACCCTGGAGAGCGTGGGCAGCGGGGAGTCGGTACGCGGGTACGCGGCCCGCCACCCCGAGGTGGCCGAGGTCCTGGCGTACGCCGACGCGGCGACAGCGGCGCGGCGGATCCGGGTGCCGGTGCTCGTCGCCGGGGCGCTGTTCGACCCGGCGGTGCCGCCGCCGGGCCAGTTCGCGGTGTACAACGCGCTGGGCGGACCGAAGGAGCTGCACGTCCTGACGGCGGGGCACTTCGAGCACGCGGGCCTCGCGGAGGAGACGGCGGCACTGGGCGAGGCGACGACGGCGTTCTTCGGGCGGACGCCGGTGGCGTAGCCCCGAGCGTCCCCTCCCGGGCCTCCCCGGCCCCCCGTGTCCCCTCGCGGTCGTTCAGCAGCCGCAGCTCTGCCGCTTCGCGAGTGTCACCGGCAGCATCAGGGACTCCGGGGTGCGTTCGCGGTCGCCCAGGCGCTGGACGAGGAGCTCGACGGCCTCTTCGCCCAGGCGGCGCATCGGCTGGCGGACCGTGGTGAGCGTCGGGCGGACCAGGCGGCTCAGCGGGATGCCGTCGAAGCCGGTCACGGCGACGTCGGCGGGAACCCGCAGGCCCCGCCGCTCCAGGGCCTGGAGCGCGCCGACCGCCATCTGGTCGTTGGCGAAGACCATCGCCTGCGGTGGCTCGCCGCTCCGGTCGAGCAGCGCCTCGGCCGCGCGGGCGCCCTCGGCCTGGGTCATCAGGGGCGCCCGTACGTCAGGGGCGTCCGGCACCGGGAGCCCGGCGTCGCGACAGGCGGCGGCGTATCCCGCGAACCGCGCCTCGACGTCCGGCGACTCCTCGGCGGCGCCGACGAAGACCAGGCGCCGCAGCCCGTGGTCCTCGATCAGGTGCCGGGTGAGGGCGCGCTGCCCGTCGGCGTTGGCGACCTCGATGTGGTCGAGGTGGTCGATCTCCCGGGGGCCCGCCAGCATCACGACCGGAAGGCGGCGCGAGATGACCTCCAGCTCCTCGGTCGGCACGGTCCGCGCGAGGACGGCGAAGCCGTCGACCCGCCCCGCGACCTGGTTGACGAGGGTCTGCGGCCCGCCCTCCAGGGAGGCGGCGATCAGCAGCGCGTACCCGTGTCGCCTGGCCGCCCGCTCCATGCCCCGGATGATCTGGTCGCTGTAGAGCATGGCGGCGTCGTCGTCCTCGACGCCGTCCTCGATCCCGATCGTGTCCGGGTCGGAGTAGTCGGGGAAGCAGAGCCCGAGCACGCCCGTGGTCCGGCTGGCCAGGCCGCGCGCGCTGCCGCTCGGCACGTAGCCGAGCCCGCGGGCGGCCTCCAGGACGCGGTCGCGGGTCTGTTCGCGTACCGAGTCGGGGTTGCGGTACACCCGCGACACCGTGGCAATGGAGACGCCCGCGCGCTCGGCGACGTCGTACACCGTGGGGGCACTCACCGGCCGACCATCCGTCCTCGTTGTGTGGAGCAGTGTGAAAGCGCATTCACAGTAGGGCGGCGTGCGCCCGAGCGCCAACTACGCCCCTGCGTGCGGGGTGCTCCGCGGCCCGGAGGAGGATGAGGTCGTCGGCCCGATGCCGCCGCACCGAGGGGGAGTACGCCATGACCAGTCGTCTGCTGATGCCCGTCCGGAACGCGAACAGGAACGCAAGCAGGACCCCTGGCAGGACCGCAGGCAGGACCGCGGGCAACGCGGCCGCCGGGTCCACCCGCCCCACGCCGATCCTGGACCTGGAGCACCCGCGGGTCGTCGCGTTCGTCGCGAGGGTCCTGCGGGAGGCGGACGAGCGGGGCGCGGTGACGGCGCGCGACCGGCTCCGGACGGCCCACGGGATCATCGTCCCGACCGTCCGGCCGGTGTACTCCGTGGAGGACCGGCGCCGCGTGTCCCGGACGCTGCGGCTCGGCCGCGGCTCGTGCAGCCAACGCATGGCGGTCCTGGAGGCGGTGGCCCGCTCGCTCGGAGTGCCGACCCGGGTGCGGGGCCTGCTGGTCGACGGCGCGTTCTGGTACCCGCGCTTCCCGAAGGTGCGCCCCTTCGTGCCCGAGGAAGTCCTGCTGACCTGGCCCGAGTTCCTGCTCGACGACGCCTGGGTGCCGGTGGCGGAGCTCTTCGAGGCCCAGGGCACGCGTACGACAGCGGGTTTCACCAATCACGGTCCGGAGACCCTCTTCGAGGCCGTGGCCCGGACCCCGGTGGACTGGGACGCGCCGGCCGCGTGCGCGGGCTCCACCGCCCCCTGCGACCTCTCCGCCCACCTCCGCACGGACCTCGGCCGGTTCGGCTCGCGCGACGAGCTGTTCGCCCGCCACGGCCAGACGCTGTGCCGCCCCGCCCGCACCCTCGCCGAGCCCGTCCTCGGCCGGTGGAGCGCGGGCGCGGCAGCCTGACGGCCTGCGGCACCCGCCGAGCGGCCGGAGTCCGCTACCCCTTCCGCCGCCTGATCGTGTTGCCGAGCCACACCAGCGGGTCGTACTTCCGGTCCACGACCCGCTCCTTCAGCGGGATCAGCGCGTTGTCGGTGATCCGGATGGACTCCGGGCACACCTCCGTACAGCACTTGGTGATGTTGCAGTAGCCGAGCCCGTGCTCCTCCTGCGCGCTCCGCCGCCGGTCGATTCCGGCCTCCTCCGCCGCGTCCAGCGGGTGCATGTCGAGCTCCGCGACCCGCATGAGGAAGCGGGGCCCGGCGAAGGCCTCCTTGTTCTCCTCGTGGTCGCGCACCACATGGCAGGTGTCCTGGCACAGGAAGCACTCGATGCACTTCCTGAACTCCTGCGAGCGGTCCACGTCCTCCTGCCGCATCCGGTACTCGCCGGGGCCGACCCCGGGCGGCGGGACGAAGGCCGGGATCTCCCGGGCCTTCTTGTAGTTGAAGGAGACGTCCGTGACCAGGTCGCGGACGACCGGGAAGGCGCGCATCGGGGTCACGGTGATCACGTCGTCCCGCGCGAAGACCGACATCCGGGTCATGCAGAGCAGCCGGGGCCGTCCGTTGATCTCGGCCGAGCACGAACCGCACTTGCCCGCCTTGCAGTTCCAGCGCACGGCGAGATCCGGTGCCTGGGTGGCCTGGAGCCGGTGGACGACGTCGAGGACGACCTCCCCGTCGTGCACCTCGACCGTGTAGTCGGTCAGTTCGCCGCCGTCGGTGTCGCCGCGCCACACCCGGAACCGCGCGTCGTACGTACTCATGCCCCCAGCTCCCCTTCCAGCTCACCGTCGGCGAGGTACTTGGCCAGTTCCTCCTGCTCGAAGAGGGCGAGCAGGTCCGGACGGATCGGCTCGGTACGGATCCGTTCGAGCCCGATGCCGTCGCCGTCGGCATGGCACAGCAGGTTCACGGGCCGCCACTCCCGCACCATCGCGGGGTGGTCCTCCCGGGTGTGCCCGCCCCTGGACTCGGTGCGCTCCAGGGCCGCCCGGGCCACGCACTCGCCGACGAGGAGCATGTTTCGCAGGTCGAGGGCGAGGTGCCAGCCCGGGTTGAACTGCCGGTGTCCCTCGACGCCGATCCGGCGGGCCCGCTCCCGCAGGGCGGCGATCCGCTCCAGGGCCTCGGCCATCTCGCCCTCCCGCCGGATGATCCCGACGAGGTCGTTCATCGTCTGCTGGAGTTCCTGGTGGAGCGTGTACGGGTTCTCCGACGCGCCGACCGACGGCGCCCTGCCCCCCGACACCCCGCCGAACGGCGCCAGCGCCTCCGCCTCCGCCGTCTCGATGTCGTCCGCCACGACCGCGCCCCCCGCCCCGGACATCGCGTACTGCGCCGCGTAGAGCCCGGCCCGCCGGCCGAAGACGAGCAGGTCGGAGAGGGAGTTGCCGCCGAGCCGGTTGGAGCCGTGCATGCCGCCCGCCACCTCGCCGGCCGCGAAGAGCCCCGGCACGCCGACGGTGGCCGCCGTCTCGGAGTCGACGGCCACGCCGCCCATCACGTAGTGGCAGGTCGGCCCGACCTCCATGGCCTCCGCCGTGATGTCGACATCGGCCAGCTCCTTGAACTGGTGGTACATCGAGGGGAGCCGCCGCTTGATCACCTCCGCCGGCATCCGCGTCGACACGTCGAGGAACACCCCGCCGTGCGGGGAGCCGCGCCCCGCCTTCACCTCGGCGTTGATGGCCCGCGCCACCTCGTCGCGCGGCAGCAGCTCGGGCGGGCGCCGGTTGTGGTCGGGGTCCTCGTACCAGCGGTCGCCCTCCTCCTCCGTCTGCGCGTACTTCTCCTTGAAGACGTCGGGGACGTAGTCGAACATGAACCGCTCGCCCTCGGAGTTCCGCAGCACGCCGCCGTCGCCGCGCACGGACTCGGTGACGAGGATGCCCTTCACCGAGGGCGGCCAGACCATCCCGGTCGGATGGAACTGCACGAACTCCATGTTCACCAGCGGCGCGCCCGCGAGCAGAGCGAGCGCGTGCCCGTCGCCCGTGTACTCCCAGGAGTTCGAGGTGACCTTGAAGGACTTGCCGATGCCGCCGGTCGCGAGGACGACCGCGGGTGCCTCCAGGACGAGGAAGCGCCCGCTCTCCCGCTCGTAGCAGAAGACCCCGGCGACCTGGCCGTTCGCGCCCTTCAGGATCCGGGTGACGGTGAACTCCTGGAAGACCTTCAGCCGCGCCTCGTGGTCGCCGGTCTCGCGGTGGTCCTCCTGCTGGAGGCCGACGATCCGCTGCTGGAGGGTCCGGATGAGTTCGAGCCCGGTCCGGTCGCCGACGTGCGCGAGGCGCGGGTACTCGTGCCCGCCGAAGTTGCGCTGCGAGATCCGGCCGTCCGCGGTCCGGTCGAAGAGTGCGCCCCAGGTCTCCAGCTCCCAGACCCGGTCCGGGGCCTCCTGGGCGTGCAATTCGGCCATCCGCCACTGGTTGAGGAACTTGCCGCCCCGCATGGTGTCGCGGAAGTGCGTCTTCCAGTCGTCGTGCTCGTTGGCATTGGCCATGGAAGCGGCGATTCCGCCCTCGGCCATGACGGTGTGGGCCTTGCCGAAGAGGGACTTGCAGATCACGGCGGTACGGGCGCCCGCCCGGCGCGCCTCGATCGCGGCCCGCAGTCCGGCCCCGCCGGCACCGACCACGATCACGTCCCACTGCTGTCGCTCCACCACTGCCATCTCAGAAGAACCTCACGTCAGAAGAACCTCGGGTCGTCGAAGGTGCCGGTCGCGAGCAGGTACACGTACAGGTCGCACACGGCGACGCTGATCAGCGAGGCCCACGCGAGCTGCATGTGCCACCGGTTCAGCCGCCCGGTCCAGGTCCACAGCCGGTACCGGACGGGGTGCTTCGAGAAGTGCCGCAGCCGGCCGCCGACGATGTGCCGGCAGGAGTGGCAGGACAGGGTGTACGCCCAGATGAGGGCGATGTTCACGAGGAAGACCAGCGTCCCGAGCCCCGCGTGCCCCCAGGCGTACGAGGCGTCGCGGAAGGTCAGCACGGTGTCGTACGTGAGGATGCCGGCGACCGGCAGCGCCGCGTAGAAGAAGTACCGGTGGAGGTTCTGCAGGAGCAGCGGGAAGCGGGTCTCGCCCGTGTACGTCCGGTGGGGCTCGGCGACTGCGCAGGCCGGGGGAGACGCCCAGAAGCCCCGGTAGTACGCCTTGCGGTAGTAGTAGCAGGTGAGCCGGAAGCCGAGCGGGAAGACCAGGATCAGCAGGGCGGGGGAGAGGCCCCACCAGCTGCCGAAGATCTCCCAGTTCGGCCCGCCCTCCATGGGGACGCAGTTCGACGCCAGACAGGGCGAGTAGAACGGCGAGACGTAGGGGGCCGCGTAGTAGTCGGCGGCGGCGAACGCCCGCCAGGTCGAGTACGCGACGAAGGCGAGCAGTCCGGCCGCGGTGGCGGCGGGGGAGAGCCACCACCGGTCGGTGCGCAGATGGCGGGCGGCGATGGCGGCGCGCCCCGGGGAGCGCACCCCCGTCGCGGACCCGGGCGGTTCCGTACCTGTGGCCAACAGGCCCTCCTCCGGTCGGTTGCCGGTACGTCCTCAGGCGCGTGGTGGCCCGGGCGCGTGACGGCTAAGGCGCGTGGCGGTCGCGTGCTCCCAGGCCCTCGTCGTCCGTGTCCGTCCACAGCTCGCTGTCGTACGGGGCGTCGGGGATGGTCACCAGGCTTTCGGCGCGGCCGGCGGTCGGTGCCGGGGCCGGGCCCCGCTCCGCCGTGACGGACCGCTCCAGCTGGCCGACGGTGCGGACCAGCTCTTCGAGGCAGCGCTTGACGGCCGCCAGATCGTCCTGAACGGACATGGGTTGCCCTCACTTCCGCGAGCGGCTTCCGCAGGAGTGTCGCGCGTCACATCCCGCTTGGGAAGCCATGTGCACGGGTTTCCACTCGTCCGGAGCGCCCCGGGTCGGGGTCGTTGGGCCGCACGAGTGGGGTTTCCCGGACGTGCCGCCGTGTCGCCGTGGCCGGATCCGCTCCGTCCTTTTCAGTGTATGAGCAATAGGTCTGATCATCTCCAAATGGCATAAATCTGGACGAAGGGGTACAAGTCATGTCCCAGTTCGGCGCCCCTCGCGGGAGGACATGCTCCAGGAGCCCCCGCTCCCGCACGCTCCGCTCCGTCGCCACCCTCACCAGTGCGGTCCTCGCCGTCACCGTGCTCGCCGGCTGCAGCTCCGGCGACGAAGCCGACGAGGCCCCGGCCGCCGCCCAGGACAACGCCCCCGCCGCGCGCGACAAGGTGGCCGACGGCGGCACCCTGCGCTGGGCCGTCGACGCGCTGCCCACCACCCTGAACAGCTTCCAGGCCGACGCCGACGGCACCACCGCCCGCATCGCCGGGGCCGTCCTCCCCTCCCTCTACACGATCGACGAGCGGGGCCGGCCGCAGCTGAACCCGGACTACCTGGAGTCCGCGCAGGTCGTCGAGACCGAGCCGAAGCAGGTCGTCCTCTACAAGCTCCACCAGCAGGCGGTGTGGAGCGACGGACGCGAGATCGGGGCCCCCGACTTCGTGGCCCAGTGGCGGGCGCTGAGCGGCCGCGACACCGCGTACTGGACCGCCCGCAACTCCGGCTACGAGCGGATCGAGAAGATCGAGCGGGGCAAGAACGACCTGGAGGTGCGGGTCACCTTCTCCAAGCCCTACGCCGACTGGCAGTCCCTCTTCACCCCGCTCTACCCGAAGCAGGTGATGGGGTCCCCGAACTCCTTCAACGACGGGGCGCGCACCACGCTCAAGGCCACTGCAGGACCGTTCCTGCTGAAGTCGATCGACCGCAAGAGCGGCGACGTCACCCTGGCCCGCAACCCCCGCTGGTGGGGGCAGTCCGCCAAGCTCGACAGCCTCGTCCTCAAGGCCGTCCCCCGGGCCGACCGCGCCGCGTCCCTCGCCGCGGGCAAGCTCGACCTGGCCGAGATCGACCGCACCACGGCCGAACGGATCGCCCTCGCGCTCCGGGACGCCCGCGCCGGCCGGAACGGCGCGCAGGCGGCCCTCGCCCACGGCCCCGGCTCGGCGATCACCCCCTCCAAGGCGCTGAAGTCCTGGGCCCTCGCGTACGGCTCCGACGAGGAGAAGGCGGAGGAGGTCCAGGCCGCCCGCCAGAAGAACCAGCAGGCCGTCGCCCTGTACGCGAACGAGCAGGACACCCTCGCCGGCTTCGTCGTCCGCAAGTCCCTGGAGCCCGCCTACACCCAGCTCTCGCTGAACGGCGAGTCCGGCGCGCTCGCCGACGAGCGGGTACGGCGGGCGGTGGCCCGCGCCATCAACCGCCAGGAACTGGCCGAGTCCGTACTCAAGCCCCTCGGCCTCCCCGCTACGCCCCCCGGCAGCCACCTGGCCCTCGCCGGCCAGGCGGCGTACGCGGACAGCAGCGACGCCCTCGGCGACCAGGACACCAACGAGGCGCGGGCGCTCCTCGCCGACGCGGGCTGGGTCCCGGGCGGGGCGCTCCGGAAGCCGGCCGGCGCGAAGGACGGCGCCGAGGCCGGGAGCGAGGCCGAGAAGAAGGCGAAGCAGGCCGAGGGGGAGAAGAAGGCGAAGTCCGCCGACAAGGCCGCCGGCTCCGCCACCGACGCCACCGCCACCACCGCCACCGACGCCGCCGACGCCAAGAAGAAGGCGAACGACACCGCCTCCGACGAGGGCCTCTACATCGTCGGCGACGACAAGCCGGGCGACCCCAGGGCCCTCCCCGCCCCCGTCATCGGTGCCGCGGGCCCCGAGAACGGCACCCACGTCCTCGCCCCGGCCGTCGCGGCCGCCCGCCAGAGCGCCGCACTCCTCGCCCGGGCCGAGGCGCTCGACACCGGCACGGGCTCCGGAGCCCGGGCCGGTGTCCCGGTCGCCAAGCCGGACCGGGGAGTGGCCGGGGCCTACGCCCCGCGCGGCACCGCGGCCCCCGTGACCGTGCCCGAGGCCACGCGGGTCCTCGGCAAGGACGGCAAGGCGCTCAGCCTCCGCTTCGTCCTGCCGTCCGGGCCCGGCTCGGAGTCGCTGCGCGCGGTCGGGGACCGGATCGTCCGGATGCTCGACGCGGTGGGGATCCGTACCCAGGTCACCAAGGTCCCGGACGACAGCTTCTTCAAGGACCACGTCGCCGCGGGCGACTACGACCTGGCCCTCTACTCCTGGCCGGCCTCCGCCTTCCCGGCGACCGACGCCCGGCCCATCTTCGCCAAGCCCGAGCCTGCGTCGGACGGCTCGCTCCTGGTCGAGCAGAACTACTCGCGGGTCGGCACCGACCGCATCGACCAGCTCTTCGACCAGGCGGCCGGGACACTCGACGCGGAGGAGGCCCGTGAGCTCGTCCGCCAGGCGGACGCCCGGATCTGGGCAGCGGCCGGGTCCATCCCCCTCTACCAGCGCCCGCAGCTGGTCGCGGCGAAGGCGGACATCGTGAACGCGGGGGCCTGGGGCCTCGCCGTCCCCCGCTACCAGGACATCGGTTTCAAGAAGCCCGAATCCTCCAACGGAGCAGAGCGAAACCGCTGAAAGCTCCAAAGTCTACGAAACCGCTGGTCACAACCTCAGAAGCAGCTCAATTTCCTTGCCCGCCGGTGACCCCGGCGGGCAGGATCGCGTCGGCCGCTTGACCCGGCCGGTCCGCTGTCACACCGCAGTCGCACCACAGCAGCACCGCATCTCCCGCGTGCCCGGAGCGTCCCCAGCGCGACCGGGCACACGCCGAAACCCCCTAGTAGACCCTCTCGGATCCGGGCGGGGAAGCCCCTTGCGCGGCAGCCCCGTACCATAGGACATAGCCGTGGCGCGTCCGCCCGGCGGGCGTACGAGGAACTGACGCCAATCCCACGATCCGAGAGAAGCGCAAGCACCCATGCCCACGCGCCACGACATCCGTAACGTCGCCATCGTCGCCCACGTCGACCATGGCAAGACGACCATCGTCGACGCCATGCTCAAGCAGGCCGGTGCCTTCGCCGCCCACCAGCAGCTCGACGACCGCATGATGGACTCGAACGACCTGGAGCGTGAGAAGGGCATCACGATCCTCGCCAAGAACACGGCGGTGAAGTATCACCCCAAGGACGGCGGGGCCCCGATCACGATCAACATCATCGACACCCCCGGTCACGCCGACTTCGGTGGCGAGGTCGAGCGCGGTCTGTCGATGGTGGACGCGGTCGTCCTCCTCGTGGACGCCTCCGAGGGTCCGCTCCCGCAGACCCGCTTCGTGCTGCGCAAGGCGCTCCAGCAGCGCAAGCCGGTCATCCTCTGCATCAACAAGACGGACCGCCCGGACTCCCGGATCGACGAGGTCGTCAACGAGACCTACGACCTCTTCCTCGACCTGGACGCGGACGAGGACCAGATCGAGTTCCCGATCGTCTACGCCTGCGGCCGTGACGGCATCGCCTCGCTGACCAAGCCGGAGAACGGCACCGTTCCCGCGGACAGCGACAGCCTGGAGCCGTTCTTCTCCGCCATCCTGGAGCACGTCCCGGCCCCGGTGTACGACGAGGAGGCCCCCCTCCAGGCCCACGTCACCAACCTGGACGCCGACAACTTCCTCGGCCGTATCGCGCTCCTCCGCGTCGAGCAGGGCGAGCTGCGCAAGGGCCAGACGGTCGCGTGGATCAAGCGTGACGGCACGATCTCCAACGTCCGCATCACCGAGCTGATGATGACCGAGGCGCTCACCCGCAAGCCCGCCGAGGTCGCCGGCCCCGGTGACATCTGCGCCGTCGCCGGTATCCCCGACATCATGATCGGCGAGACCCTGGCCGACCCGGAGAACCCGATCGCGCTTCCGCTGATCACGGTCGACCAGCCGGCCATCTCCATGACCATCGGCACCAACACCTCGCCGCTCGTCGGCCGCGGTGGCACGGGCAAGGGCGCGGACGCCAAGTCCGCGGTCAAGCAGCGCAAGGTCACCGCCCGCCAGGTCAAGGACCGTCTGGACCGCGAGCTGATCGGTAACGTCTCGCTCCGCGTCCTCGACACCGAGCGCCCGGACGCCTGGGAGGTCCAGGGCCGTGGTGAGCTCGCGCTCGCCATCCTGGTCGAGCAGATGCGCCGCGAGGGCTTCGAGCTGACCATCGGCAAGCCGCAGGTCGTCACCAAGCAGGTCGACGGCAAGACCCACGAGCCCGTCGAGCGCCTCACGGTCGACGTGCCCGAGGAGCACATGGGCGCCGTCACGCAGCTCATGGGCGTCCGCAAGGGCCGCATGGACAACATGTCGAACCACGGCTCCGGCTGGGTCCGCATGGAGTTCGTCGTTCCGTCCCGTGGCCTCATCGGCTTCCGTACGGAGTTCCTGACCAACACCCGCGGTACGGGCATCGCCCACTCGATCCACGAGGGCCACGAGCCCTGGTTCGGCACGCTGACGACCCGTAACAACGGTTCGCTGGTCGCCGACCGCGCCGGTGCCGTCACCGCCTTCGCGATGACGAACCTCCAGGAGCGCGGCGTCCTGTTCACCGACCCCGGCACCGAGGTGTACGAGGGCATGATCGTCGGCGAGAACTCCCGCTCCGACGACATGGACGTGAACATCACGAAGGAGAAGAAGCTCACCAACATGCGCTCCTCCTCCGCCGACTCCTTCGAGGCGATCGTCCCGCCGCGGAAGCTCTCCCTGGAGCAGTCCCTGGAGTTCTGCCGCGACGACGAGTGCGTCGAGGTGACCCCGGAGGCCGTGCGCATCCGCAAGGTCATCCTCGACCAGAACGCTCGTGGCCGTGCGACCTCCCGCGCCAAGAACGGCTGATCCGGCCACCCAGCCGGTGAAGCGGCCCCTGCGGGATCTCCCGTAGGGGCGGCGCCGAAGTGTCCACGCCGAACGCCCGGCCGGAAGTCTCCGGCCGGGCGTTCGGCGTGCGTGCGGCGAGGCGTCCCCCACCTTGCGGTGCTTCCCCCTGGTTGCGATGTCTTCTTCGTACCCCTATCGCCGGACGGTCGGTCCGGCTCGACGCGTCGGGTGGTCAGCCCGGCGCGCCGCGGTCAGCAGTAGCGCTTGGCGTACGAGGCGAGGCTGCCGGCCGGGACGGAGGTGCCGCACTTGAGGCCGCCCTCGGTGGCTACGGTGAAGCTGATGGCCTTGCCGTAGTTACCGGTGTTCACCCAGCGGGTGCCGCGGTCGCAGCGGAACTGGGTGTAGTAGCCCTGGGTCTTGACGGTGCCCGAGTACAGGACGTACTTGCCGCGGGAGGACAGCCGGTGAGTGATGGACTCGGCCGTGGTCTTGGTCTTCGACCCCTCGGCCTTCAGCTCGAGGCCGACCTTGCCGCTGAAGCTGGCCATCGCGACGCTGCCGCTGACCTCGACACCGGAGGTGGCGGTGACGGAGGCCGTGATGCTGGTGACGGACGAGGCGCTGACGGTCTTGGTCACGACGCCGCCGGTGTAGTGCTCGATGGCCTTGCGGTGGGTGACGACCGGCGACTTGCTGACGGTGGACCAGGTGTACTTGATGGACCCCGCCCTGCACATCGGGTCGGCGGCTTCCGCGCTGGCGGCGGGCAGCAGGGCAAGCGTGGCCGCCGACAGGCAGGTGGTGGCAAGGCCCGCCGTGAGCTTGTTGCGCATGATGTTCCCCTCGTGTAGAGCCGCTCCGTCGGAGCGGCTGGGCGACCCGTGGTCAGCGGGTCGGATGGGAGTCTTGCGGCTCGACGGAGACATAGGACACAGTTTTGAGCAACTTCTGAGGTTGGCAAGCCCGTTGGGGAGTTGCCGCGGTCGGGCGAGGGGCGCGGGGAGGCCGGGATCGACAGCCCGGGGAGTCGGGATCGAATGCCCGGGAGGCCGGGATCGACCGCCGGGTCGAGTCAAACCGATTTCCCTGGGAGACGTCCGCATTTCGAACGTAGCTCTCCGGTACGTGTGTTAACAGTCCGTTTCGGGTGTGTCTGTCTGGGCTCAGTTTGTCCGGATTTCGGTCACCCAGGGCTTGGTGATGTTGTCAAACCGAGACCACTTAAGTGTGGTTTACAGCCCGGACGTACTCAATAGTTGGCTCCACTGAGCTCGGGTCAATGGGTCACGCACTGTGGGGAGTGCCGACTCACGAGCACACTCGGGGCACTGGAGTCCTCGGCCGTCAGGGGTGTCGGCCTTCTCCAAGAAGCCCCTCTCGTAGTGACAAGTGGACTCATGAGGAGGAACCCATGCGTGGTGCCAACAGCGCCAAGTGGGTAGCGGGCGCGATCGTCGTCGCCCTGGCAGCAACCGCCTGTGGCGGAAGCAACGAAAAGGGCAAGGAGGGTGAGGGCAAGGGCAAGGCCGGCGGTTCTGTGAGCGTCGGCATCTCCGAGCCGAAGCGCCTCGTCCCGCAGACGACGACCGAGTCCGAGGGCTCGCAGGTGCTGGACGCGCTGTTCCGTCCGCTCGTCAGCTACGGCGCCGGGAACCAGCCGGTCGAGGACGCGGCCGAGTCGATCACCTCGACCGACAACTCGCTCTGGACCGTCAAGATCAAGCCGGGCCAGAAGTTCCACGACGGCACCCCGGTGACCGCCAAGAGCTACGTCCAGGGCTGGAACTGGGGCGCCTTCGGCCCGAACGCGGCCGACGGCAACTACTTCTTCGCCACCATCGAGGGCTACGACGCCCTCAACCCGGCGGACCCGGACGGCGCGGAGGGCCCGAAGAAGGCCCCCGAGCCGACCGCCAAGGAGCTCTCGGGTCTGAAGGTCGTCGACGAGACCACCTTCACGGTCAAGCTGGCGAAGCCCTTCGCCGACTACAAGACCGTCCTCGGCTACACGGTGTTCTACCCGCTGCCGGACGCCGCGATCAAGGACATCAAGGCCTACGAGCAGGCCCCGATCGGCCAGGGCGCCTTCAAGATCGAGGGCAAGTGGGACCACAACAAGTCGATCAAGGTCGTCAAGAACCCTGACTACACGGGCACCAACAAGCCCAACGTGGACTCGGTGACGTACAAGATCTACCAGAAGCAGGAGACGATGTATAAGGACGTCGTCGCCGGCGCCCTTGACGTCATCCCGCAGGTCCCGAGCTCCGAGCTGGCCAACGCCCCGAAGCAGTTCGGCGAGCGCTTCAAGTCGTCCCCGGCCTCGACCTTCCAGTTCGTGTCGTTCCCGACGTACGACAAGAAGTACTCGAAGCCCGAGGTCCGCAAGGCGATCTCGATGGCCATCGACCGTGAAGAGATCACCAAGGTGATCCTGAACGACTCGCAGGCCCCGGCTCGTTCCTTCGTCTCCCCGGTCGTGGGCGGCTACCGCGACAACACCTGCGGTGACTCCTGCAAGTTCGACCCGGCGGCCGCCAAGGCTCTCCTCGACAAGGTCGGCGGCATCGAGGGCAACAAGATCAACATCGGCTACAACGGCGATGGCGGTCACAAGGAGTGGGTGGACGCCACCTGCAACCAGGTCAAGAAGAACCTCGGCGTCGAGTGTGTCGGCCAGGCCGTCCCGCAGTTCGCCGAGCTGCTGACCCAGGTCGAGCAGAAGAAGTTCTCCGGCATGTTCCGCATGGGCTGGATCATGGACTACCCGTCCATGGAGAACTACCTCGGCCCGCTGTTCACCACCGGTGGTTCCTCGAACTACTACGGCTACAGCAACAAGAAGTTCGACAAGCTGGTCGAGGACGGCCGCGCCGCGAAGACCTCCGCCGAGGCCATCAAGCTGTGGCAGCAGGCCGAGGACGTGCTCGTCCAGGACATGCCGGTGATCCCGCTCCGCTTCGGCAAGAACGTGTTCGCGCACAGCAAGAACGTGTCGAACGTCGAGATGGACCTCTTCAACCGGGTCGACGTCACCAAGATCTCCAAGGCCTGACGGCCTCAGGTATCTGACCCACTTTAAGAGTCGAGAACGGCGGCGGGGGCCGGCACACCAGCCCCCGCCGCTTCTCGCGAGGAGGATCCATGGGCCGGTTCGTCATTCGACGAATCCTTCAGATGGTGCCCGTCTTCATCGGCACCACCTTGATCGTCTACTTGCTCGTCACGCAGATGGGTGGCGACCCCATCCAGAACCTGTACGGCGAGAAGCCAGTACCCGACAACATCAGAGCGACGCTCACCGCTCAGTACCACCTCAACGAGCCGTGGTGGATGCAGTACTGGTACTACTTCAAGGGGCTGCTCCAGGGCAACTTCGGTGAGTCCATCCAGCAGGGCCGGCCCATCGCCGAGCTCCTCGCCGAGGCCTGGCCCCACACCCTGAAGGTCGCCGGTGTGGCCTTCGCCTTCGAGCTTGTCGTCGGCGTCGTCGCCGGTGTGCTCGCGGGCATGCGCCGCGGCAGCTTCATCGACAACCTGGTGCTTCTCTCCACCCTGACCGTCATCGCCGTCCCGATCTTCGTGCTCGGCAATGTCAGCCAGACGTTCCTCGGACAGGAGTGGGGACTGTTCCCCGTCTCCGGCACCGACGACGGACTCGTCAGCTACCTGCTGCCGGGTCTGGTGCTCGGCTCGGTGTCGCTCGCCTACATCGCGCGTCTCGCCCGGGCGTCCGTCGCGGAGAACCTCCGCGCCGACTACATCCGGACCGCGAAGGCCAAGGGCCTGCCGAAGAGCCGGGTCGTCGGCATCCACGTGCTGCGCAACTCGCTGATCCCGGTCGTCACCTACCTGGGCGCCGACCTCGGCACCCTCATGGGCGGCGCGATCGTCACCGAGGGCATCTTCAACATCCCCGGCGTGGGCTACCAGCTGTTCACCTCCCTGAACGTGGAGGACGGTCCGGCGGTCGTCGGATTCGTCAGTCTGCTGGTGCTCGTCTATCTGATCACCGCGCTGGTCGTGGACATGCTGTACGCCGTGCTTGACCCGAGGATTCGCTATGAGTGACACGACACAGAAGACCGACACGGTCGTCGAGGACTACGCCGGGCCTTCCGCGCCCGCCCCCGCCTCGACCAAGCAGGACAAGACGCGCAGTCTCGCGCAGGACGCCTTCCGGGACCTGATCCGCCGCCCGATGTTCCTCGTCTCCGCGGCTCTGATCTTCGGCATCGTCGTCATCGCGGCCTTCCCGAGTCTCTTCACCAGCGTCGACCCGCTCGCGTGCGACCTGAAGCACTCGATGGAGGGCCCCAGCGGCAGCGCCTGGTTCGGCTACAACTTCCAGGGTTGCGACGTCTACTCGCAGACCATCTACGGCACCCGCAACTCGATCATCGTGGGTGTGCTGACGACGGCCTTCTCCCTGGTCATCGGCGGCCTCGTCGGTGTGCTCGGCGGTTTCTTCGGCAAGTGGACGGACGCCCTCCTCTCGTTCGTCACCAACGTCTTCTTCGGCCTGCCGCTGCTGCTCGCCGCGATCGTCATCCTGAACAACTTCCGTGACGACAAGGGCATGCGCAACGCCGGCGTCATGGCCGTGGTCCTCACGCTGACCGTGGTCGGCTGGATGTCCATGGCCCGCGTCATGCGCGGCGCCGTCATGCAGGTCAAGCAGGCCGACTACGTGGCAGCCGCCCGCTCGCTGGGTGCCTCCACGTCGCGGATGATGTTCCGTCACGTACTGCCGAACTCGATCACCCCGCTCATCGTGGTCGCCACGATCTCGCTGGGTGCCGTCATCGGCGCGGAAGCAACCCTGAGCTTCCTGGGTATCGGTATCAGGCCCCCGGCCATCTCCTGGGGCGTGATGATCTCCGAGGCCCAGCAGCGCATCTCGTCGGGTCTGCACCCGCTGCTGTTCCCGTCCGGAATGCTCACCATCACGGTCCTCGCCTTCATCATGCTCGGCGACGCGGTCCGTGACGCCTTCGACCCGAAGCTGCGCTGAGAGTAAGGACGAACGCAGTGACCACCATCGACAAAACCGCGAGCGTTCCCGCGCCGCGTGACGGCGCGACCTTCGACGGTCCGCTCCTCGACGTGCGCGACCTCCATGTGGAGTTCCGCACCCGTGAGGGCGTCGCGAAGGCCGTGAACGGTGTCTCGTACTCCGTGAAGGCGGGCGAGACCCTCGCCGTCCTCGGCGAGTCCGGTTCCGGCAAGTCCGTGACCGCTCAGGCCATCATGGGCATCCTCGACACCCCGCCGGGGTTCGTGACCAAGGGAGAGATCGTCTTCCGCGGTCAGGACATGCTCAAGATGTCCGACGAGGAGCACCGCCAGGTGCGCGGCAGCAAGATCGCGATGATCTTCCAGGACGCGCTGTCCTCGCTCAACCCCGTGCTCAGCGTCGGCTATCAGCTCGGCGAGATGTTCCGGGTGCACCAGGGCCTCTCCAAGAAGGAGGCCAAGGTCAAGGCGATCGGGCTGATGGACCGGGTGAAGATCCCGGCCGCCGCCGCTCGCGTGAACGACTACCCGCATCAGTTCTCCGGCGGTATGCGCCAGCGCATCATGATCGCGATGGCGCTCGCCCTGGAGCCGGACCTGATCATCGCGGACGAGCCCACCACGGCGCTCGACGTGACTGTTCAGGCCCAGGTGATGGACCTCCTCGCGGAGCTCCAGCGCGAGTACAACATGGGTCTGATCCTGATCACCCACGACCTCGGCGTCGTCGCCGACGTCGCGGACAAGATCGCCGTGATGTACGCGGGCCGGATCGTCGAGCAGGCGCCGGTGCACGAGCTGTACAAGCGCCCGGCCCACCCCTACACCAAGGGGCTCCTCGAATCGATCCCGCGCCTGGACCAGAAGGGCCAGGAGCTGTACGCGATCAAGGGCCTGCCGCCGAACCTGCTGAAGATCCCGTCGGGCTGCGCCTTCAACCCGCGCTGCCCGAAGGCGGACGACGTCTGCCGTACGGACGTGCCGGTGCTCGTGCCGGTCACCGAGCAGGACGGCGCGGATCTCCCGGGTCGCGGCAGTGCCTGCCACTTCTGGAAGGAGACGATCCATGGCTGAGTTCAGCAAGAACGACGAGGCCGTGGCCGCGTCCGAGGCGGAGGCCGTAGCCGCCATCGAGGCTCCGGTCGAGCGTGGTGAGCCGATCCTCCAGGTGCGCAACCTGAAGAAGCACTTCCCGCTGACGCAGGGCATCCTGTTCAAGCGTCAGGTCGGCGCGGTCAAGGCCGTGGACGGGGTCTCCTTCGACCTCCACCAGGGCGAGACCCTCGGCATCGTGGGCGAGTCCGGCTGTGGCAAGTCCACGGTCGCCAAGCTCCTGATGAACCTGGAGCGGGCCACCGCGGGCGAGGTCTTCTACAAGGGCCAGGACATCACCAAGCTGTCCGGGCGCGCGCTGAAGGCCGTCCGCCGCAACATCCAGATGGTGTTCCAGGACCCGTACACGTCGCTCAACCCGCGCATGACGGTCGGCGACATCATCGGCGAGCCCTTCGACATCCACCCTGAGGTGGCCCCGAAGGGCGACCGGCGCCGCAAGGTGCAGGAGCTCCTCGATGTCGTCGGTCTCAACCCCGAGTACATCAACCGCTACCCGCACCAGTTCTCCGGCGGTCAGCGCCAGCGCATCGGCATCGCCCGCGGCCTCGCGCTCAACCCGGAGATCATCATCTGCGACGAGCCGGTCTCGGCCCTGGACGTCTCCGTCCAGGCGCAGGTCATCAACCTGATGGAGAAGCTCCAGGACGAGTTCAACCTGTCCTACCTCTTCATCGCGCACGACCTGTCGATCGTCCGGCACATCTCGGACCGGGTCGGCGTCATGTACCTCGGCAAGATGGCCGAGATCGGTACGGACGAGCAGATCTACGAGCACCCGACGCACCCCTACACCCAGGCGCTGCTCTCCGCGGTGCCGGTGCCGGACCCGGAGGCCCGCGCCCACCGCGAGCGGATCATCCTCACCGGTGACGTCCCCTCGCCGGCGAACCCGCCGTCGGGCTGCAGCTTCCGCACCCGCTGCTGGAAGGCGCAGGAGAAGTGCTCCCAGGAGGCTCCGCTCCTCGCGATCCCGGAGCCCTTCCAGGGCCGGGACACCCCGGCCGCGCACTTCTCGGCGTGCCACTTCGCCGAGGAGAAGAACGTCGTCCACTCCGGATGACGCTCTGACGCTCTGCTAGATGTCCTCGCGTGAGAGAGGGGCCCGGCCGTTTCGGCCGGGCCCCTCTTCGCGTCGCGGGGCTCATCGTGTCCGGCTGCAGCGAGGAGCACGCCGTCGGGTTCCGGCCTTCCGGGCGGTCCTGTTCTCCTGAGGCAGGGTCACACGAGTGAAGCACAGAACGTGCGTAACTAAGAAAAGGGGGTGATATTGGGGCCTAAGTAAGATTCAGTACATACGGGAGGCACTCCATGCGCGGAGCCACGCACGCCAAGTGGGCCGCTCTGGCCACCGCAGTCGCCCTCGCGGCGACCGCTTGTGGCGGCGGCGACGACAGTGGTGGCGGAGGGGCCGACGGCATCGTGTCCTCATCGTGGGGAGACCCGCAGAACCCACTGGAACCCGCCAACACCAATGAGGTGCAGGGCGGCAAGGTCCTGTCCATGATCTTCCGGGGGCTCAAGCAGTACGACCCGAAGACCGGCGAGGCCAAGGACATGCTCGCCGAGAAGATCGATACCACCGACTCGACCAACTTCACCATCACGGTCAAGGACGGCTGGACCTTCTCCAACGGCGAGGCGGTCACCGCCAAGTCCTTCGTCGACGCCTGGAACTACGGCGCCCACCTGAAGAACAACCAGAAGAACGCCTACTTCTTCGGGCAGATCGAGGGATACGACCAGGTCCACCCCGAGAAGGGCGAACCGACGGCCGAGACCATGTCCGGCCTCAAGGTCACAGGCCCCCAGACCTTCACGGTCAAGCTCACCCAGAAGTTCTCCACCTGGCCCATCACCCTCGGCTACGCGGCCTTCGCGCCGCTCCCCAAGGCCTTCTTCGACGACCACGCGGCCTGGCTGTCGAAGCCGGTCGGCAACGGCCCGTACACCGTCGACTCGTACACCAAGGGCTCCGAGATGGCCCTCAAGCGCTGGGACGACTACCCCGGCGCCGACAAGGCCCAGAACGGCGGCATCACCCTCAAGGTCTACACCGACAACAACACCGCCTACACCGACCTGACGGCCGGAAACCTCGACCTCGTCGACGACATCCCCGCCGCTCAGCTCAAGAACGTCTCGGCCGACCTCGGCGACCGGTACATCAACGTCCCCGCCGGCATCATCCAGACCCTGTCCTTCCCGTTCTACGACCCGGCCTGGAACAAGCCCGGACAGGAGAAGCTCCGCCAGGGCCTCTCCATGGCGATCGACCGCGAACAGATCACGAACACGATCTTCCAGAAGACCCGCACCCCCGCCGTCGACTGGACCTCCCCGGTCCTCGGCGAGGAGGGCGGCTTCAAGGACATCTGCGGCGACTTCTGCAAGTACGACGCGGCCGAGGCGAAGAAGCTCGTCGCCGAGGGCGGCGGCATCCCCGGCGGCACCATGAAGATCTCGTACAACGCCGACACCGGCTCCCACAAGGAATGGGTCGACGCGGTCTGCAACTCCATCAACCGCGCCCTCGGCAACGACAAGGCCTGCGTCGGCAACCCGGTCGGCACCTTCGCCGACTACCGCAACCAGGTCACCTCGCAGAAGCTCACGGGTCCCTTCCGGGCCGGCTGGCAGATGGACTACCCGCTCATCCAGAACTTCCTCCAGCCGCTCTACTACACCAACGCCTCGTCCAACGACGGCAAGTGGACGGACCCCGAGTTCGACAAGCTGGTCAACCAGGCCAACGCCGAGACCGACATCGCCAAGGCCGTCGGACTCTTCCAGCAGGCCGAGGAAGTCCTCCGCGACGACATGGGCGCCATCCCGCTCTGGTACCAGAACGGCAGCGCCGGCTACTCGGATCGCGTCACCAACGTGACGCTGAACCCGTTCAGCGTCCCGGTCTACGACCAGATCAAGGTCAACTGACCTCGTAGCAGGTCGGAGGCGTACGGCCCGGCCCGCGGACCCCCGCGCCGGGCCGTACGCCTTCCTCACACCCCTACCCGGAGCCAACCCCCGGAGTCCCCCCATGGGTCGTTATGTGATCCGGCGACTGCTGCAGATGATCCCGGTCTTCTTCGGCGCGACGCTGCTGATCTTCCTGATGGTGAACGTGATGGGCGACCCCATCGCCGGTCTGTGCGGCGACCGCCAGTGCGACCCGGCGACCGCGGCGCAGCTCGAGAAGGAATTCGGACTCGACAAGCCGGTCTGGCAGCAATACCTGACCTACATGGGCAACGTCTTCACCGGCGACTTCGGCACGGCCTTCAACGGCCAGGAAGTCACCGAGCTGATGGCCAGCGCCTTCCCGGTCACCATTCGTCTCACCCTCGTCGCCATCTTCTTCGAGATCGTCATCGGCATCAGCCTCGGCGTCCTCACCGGCCTCAAGCGCGGCCGCCCCATCGACACCACCGTGCTGCTGCTGACCCTGGTCGTCATCTCCATCCCGACCTTCGTCACCGGCCTCCTCCTCCAGCTCCTCCTGGGCGTGAAGTGGGGCTGGATCAAGCCGGCCGTCTCCAGCGACGCCCCGCTGAACGAGCTGATCGTCCCGGGCCTCGTCCTCGCCTCGGTCTCCCTCGCGTACGTCACCCGGCTCACCCGGACCTCGATCGCCGAGAACAAGCGGGCCGACTACGTCCGCACCGCCGTCGCCAAGGGCCTGCCCCGCCACCGGGTCATCACCCGCCACCTGCTGCGCAACAGCCTCATCCCGGTGGTGACCTTCATCGGAACCGACATCGGCGCGCTCATGGGCGGAGCGATCGTCACCGAGCGGATCTTCAACATCCACGGTGTCGGCTACCAGCTCTACCAGGGCATCCTCCGCCAGAACACCCAGACCGTGGTCGGCTTCGTGACCGTCCTCGTCCTGGTCTTCCTGGTGGCGAACCTGCTCGTCGACCTCCTGTACGCCGTCCTTGACCCGAGGATCCGCTATGCCTGAGCAGCCTCAGCCGTTCGACGACGGCCGCGCGATCAACCACACCGGCGCCGGCGGCGGCACCGACCTCGCGATGGACGAGGGCGAGACGCTGGAGAAGACGCCCGGCGGTCCCGAGGGCACCGGACCCGACAAGAAACCCCGCTCCCTCTGGTCCGACGCCTGGATCGACCTGCGCCGCAACCCGATCTTCATCATCTCCGGCCTGATCATCATCTTCCTGGTGATCATCTCGATCTGGCCCCAGCTCATCGCCAGCGGCAACCCGCTCGACTGCGACCTCTCCAAGGCCCAGGAGGGCTCCCAGCCCGGCCACCCCTTCGGCTTCAACGGCCAGGGCTGCGACGTCTACACCCGTACCGTCTACGGAGCCAGGGCCTCCCTCCAGGTCGGCCTCTTCGCCACCCTCGGCGTGACCCTCCTCGGCTCCGTCCTCGGCGGACTCGCCGGCTTCTACGGCGGCGCCTGGGACGGCTTCCTCTCCCGTGTCACCGACGTCTTCTTCGCGATCCCCGTCATCCTCGGCGGCCTCGTCCTGCTCTCCGTCGTCAGCAGCAACACCGTCTGGCCCGTCATCGGCTTCATGGTGCTCCTCGGCTGGCCGCAGCTCTCCCGCATCGCCCGCGGCTCCGTCATCACCGCCAAGCAGAACGACTACGTCCAGGCCGCCCGCGCGCTCGGCGCCTCCAACAACCGGATGCTGCTCCGCCACATCGCGCCCAACGCCCTCGCGCCCGTCATCGTCGTCGCGACCATCGCCCTCGGCACGTACATCTCGCTGGAGGCGACGCTCTCCTTCCTCGGCGTCGGCCTCAAGCCCCCGACCGTCTCCTGGGGCATCGACATCTCCTCGGCCGCCCCCTACGTGCGCAACGCACCGCAGATGCTCCTCTGGCCCTCCGGCGCGCTCGCCATCACGGTGCTCGCCTTCATCATGCTCGGCGACGCCGTCCGCGACGCCCTCGACCCGAAGCTGAGGTAGGGACCCATGCTGCTCGAAGTGCGCGACCTGCACGTGGAGTTCCACACCCGCGACGGCGTGGCCAAGGCCGTCAACGGCGTCGACTACTCCGTCGACGCGGGGGAGACCCTCGCCGTCCTCGGCGAGTCCGGCTCCGGCAAGTCCGTCACCGCCCAGGCCGTCATGGGCATCCTCGACATCCCCCCGGGAAAGATCACCCAGGGCGAGATCCTCTTCCAGGGCCAGGACCTCCTGAAGCTCTCGGAGTCCGAGCGGCGCAAGATCCGCGGCGCCAAGATGGCGATGGTCTTCCAGGACGCGCTGTCCTCCCTCAACCCCGTCGTCAGCGTCGGCGACCAGCTCGGCGAGATGTTCCAGGTCCACAAGGGGATGTCGAGGAAGGACTCCAGGGCCAAGGCGGTCGAGCTGATGGACCGCGTCCGCATCCCCGCCGCCAAGGAACGCGTCGGCCAGTACCCCCACCAGTTCTCCGGCGGCATGCGCCAGCGCATCATGATCGCGATGGCGCTCGCCCTCGAACCCGAGCTGATCATCGCCGACGAGCCGACCACCGCCCTCGACGTGACCGTCCAGGCCCAGGTCATGGACCTCCTCGCCGAGCTCCAGCGCGAACTCAACATGGGCCTGATCCTCATCACCCACGACCTCGGCGTCGTCGCCGACGTCGCCGACAAGATCGCGGTCATGTACGCGGGCCGGATCGTCGAACAGGCCCCCGTCCACGAGATCTACAAGGCCCCCGCCCACCCCTACACCAAGGGCCTCCTCGAATCGATCCCGCGCCTGGACCAGAAGGGCCAGGAGCTGTACGCGATCAAGGGCCTGCCACCCAACCTCCTGAACATCCCGCCCGGCTGCGCCTTCAACCCCCGCTGCCCCATGGCCCAGGACATCTGCCGGACCGACGTACCCCCGCTGTACGACGTGACCGAGTCCCCGGTGCCCCGCGCCAGCGCCTGCCACTTCTGGAAGGAGTGCCTCCATGGCTGAGGCGATTCTCGAAGTCCGGGACCTCCACAAGCACTACCCGCTGACCCAGGGCATCCTCTTCAAGAAGCAGGTCGGCGCGGTCAAGGCCGTCGACGGCGTCGACTTCGACCTCGCCGCCGGCGAGACACTCGGCATCGTCGGCGAGTCCGGCTGCGGCAAGTCGACCGTCGCGAAGATGCTGGTCAACCTGGAGCGGCCGACGTCCGGATCGATCCGCTACAAGGGCGACGACATCACCAAGCTGTCCCCCCGCGCCCTCAAGGCCGTCCGCCGCAACATCCAGATGGTCTTCCAGGACCCGTACACCTCGCTCAACCCGCGCATGACGGTCGGCGACATCATCGGCGAGCCGTACGAGATCCACCCCGAGGTCGCCCCCAAGGGCTCCCGCCGCCAGAAGGTCCAGGACCTCCTGGACGTCGTCGGCCTCAACCCCGAGTACATCAACCGCTACCCGCACCAGTTCTCCGGTGGCCAGCGCCAGCGCATCGGCATCGCCCGCGGTCTCGCGCTCCAGCCCGAGATCATCGTGGCCGACGAACCGGTCTCCGCCCTCGACGTCTCCGTCCAGGCGCAGGTCGTCAACCTCCTGGAGAACCTCCAGTCCGAGTTCTCCCTCTCGTACGTCTTCATCGCGCACGACCTGTCGATCGTGCGGCACATCTCCAACCGGGTCGGCGTCATGTACCTCGGCCGGATCGTCGAGATCGGCAGCGACGCCCAGATCTACGACCACCCGACCCACCCGTACACACAGGCCCTGCTCTCGGCCGTCCCCGTCCCGGACCCGGAGGCGCGCGCCCACCGCGAGCGCATCATCCTCACCGGCGACGTCCCCTCCCCGGCCAACATCCCCTCGGGCTGCCGCTTCCGCACCCGCTGCTGGAAGGCCCAGGAACGCTGCACGCTGGAAGTCCCCCTCCTCGCCGTCCCGGCGGTCTTCCGCCTCACGGACAGCCCGGCGAAGCACGACTCGGCCTGCCACTTCGCGGAGGAGAAGCAGGTGGTGCCACCGGAGAGCGGCAACGGCGGGGAGGACGGGGAAGCGAACGGCGGGGAAGAACCCAAGTCGCTTTAACCCGCAGGCAACTCGACCGACGCGGGTCCGATATACGGACACGTCAGGATCGTCCACGTACGGCCGTGCGGGTGCCGTGAGCCGGTCAGGGGCGCGCCATGTCGCCCCTGACCGGCTTTTCACGTCCCCCTCGTCACCCCAGCCCATGCGGAACCGCTTGTTTCGGTGGGTCGCGACCGTGAGTATCGGGTCCGTGACTGTGACACGACCGGCACGTCTCACGGGCGCCGCGCTCTGCGCCGCGCTCGCCCTCTTAGCCGCCGTGTGGATCCTCAAGGACGTCGCCGTGGCCGGCTCGCCCGCCGACCTCGCCCTGTCCTGGACCGGGGACCACCTCTTCCTGGCGAGGGGACGGACCGCCACGTCGTCCGTCGACCCCCTGCTCCTCGCCGTCTACGCCGCCACCGCCGTCGCCGCCCTGCGCTCCCGCCACGCGGCCTCCGCGCTCGCCGCCGCCGGCGCCGTCACCCTCGCCCTGCGCCTGCCCGGCCTCTGGGCGCCCGGCAGCGGCGCGCTCGTCACCGCCCTCCTCGAACTCGCCCTCGCCACCGGCCTCGTCGTCACCGCCGCCGCGGGCCGCCGCCGGGCCGAAGGACCGCACGAGCACCTCCCCACCCGCCCCCGCACGGGCCCGGCCGTCGTCGCCGGGGTCCTCCTCGCGTTCGGCGCCCTCACCGTCGTCCTGTGGGAGGCGTACTGGGCCGTCGAACTGCCCCTGGAGATCACCGTCGACCGGTTCCTCGGCGGCCGGTCCCTCGTCATCCCGGCCCTCGCGCCCCCGCCCGGCTGGCTCGCGGTGATCCTCGTCGCGCTGTACGGGACCGCCGCCGTCTCCGCCTTCGCCCGCGCCCGCCACACCCGGGCCGTCGGGCTGCTCGCCGGGGCGTTCCTGGCGGCCGACGGCCTCGTCGAGTTCGTACGGGTCGTCAGGCTCGACCTGCTCACGCACCTCATGGACCTCCCCACCGTCCAGCAGGCACACGTCCTCAGCTCCGTCATCGGGCTGCTCGGCGGCATCGCGGTGCTCGTCCTCCTGGCCGGGCGCGGCGCCCCGGCCGCCGCGCCCGTCTCCTACGGCCCGTACGGCTCGTACGGACCGCCCCCGGCCCCGCCGTACCCGCCGCCGCCCCACTGGTGACTCACCCGACGAGGCCGAGCGACCTCCTCAGGAAGTCCACCTGGAGCAGGAGCAGGTTCTCCGCCACCTGCTCCTGCGGCGTCATGTGCGTGACCCCGGACAGCGGCAGCACCTCGTGCGGCCGGCCCGCCGCGAGCAGGGCCGAGGAGAGCCGCAGCGCGTGCGCGAACACCACGTTGTCGTCGGCGAGACCGTGCACGACCATCATCGGCCGCGCGGGCTCCTCCGGCGCCGTCAGGCCGTCGTCGGTGAGCAGCGACTGCGCCGCGTACACCTCCGGATCGTCCTGCGGGGTGCCGAGGTACCGCTCCGTGTAGTGCGTGTCGTACAGCCGCCAGTCCGTCACCGGCGCCCCGACGACGGCCGCGTGGAAGACGTCCGGCCGCTGGAGCACCGCCCGGGCGGCGAGGTAGCCGCCGTAGGACCAGCCGCGGATCGCCACCCGCCCCAGGTCCAGCGGGAAGCTCCCGGCCAGCGCGTGCAGCGCGTCCACCTGGTCGTCGAGCGTCGGCGTCAGATCGCGCAGGATCGCCTTCTCCCAGGCGGGGGAGCGGCCCGGCATGCCGCGCCCGTCCGCGACGATCACCGCGAAGCCCTGGTCGGCGAACCACTGGGACGTCAGATACGGGTTGTGCGCGGCCAGCACGCGCTGCCCGTGCGGACCGCCGTACGGATCCATGAGCACCGGAAGCGGCCCGTCCTTCTCCGCGTACCCCGTGGGCAGCAGCACCGCGCACGGGATCCGCCGGTGCCCCGCCTCCATGAGCCGAACCCCCGCGGAGATCATCGGATCCTGCGCGTACGAGCCCACCACCGCGACCTCCCGGCCGTCCCGCAGCACCCGCGCCACACTCCCGGGCGCGCCCGGCCGCGCCGAGACGAGGACCGTCACCGGCCCCGAGCGCACGGCCCCGTGCACCCCGGCGCCCTCGGAGAGCCGCTCCGGCCCCCGGTCGGTCACCCGGTACACATGGATCTCGCCGGTCTCCGGCGCCGCGGCCGCCTCACCCGCCGAAGCCGATACGAGGACGTCGTCCTCCCCGAACCCGAGCACCGCCCTGACGTGCAGCGCCCCGTCCGTGAGGAGCCGCTCCCCGACGGCGAGGGCCCGGGCCCCGCTCTCGTCCGTGACACGGACGAGCCGCCCGTCCGGAGCCCACGCCGGCACCCCCGGCAACAGCTCCAGCCACGCCGGGTCCTCCTCCGCCCGCACGGTCGAGGTCGTCCCGGACTCCGTGTCCACCGCCAGGTTCAGCCCGGCCCGCTGGTCCCGCGTCTGGACGAGCAGCAGCGGCGCCCCGGCCGCCGACCAGTGCACGCGCGCGAGGTACGGATACCGCTCCCGGTCCCACACCACCTCCGTACGCGCCCCGTCGAGGCCCACGAGGAAGAGCCGCACCTCCGCGTTGTCCGTTCCCGCCGCCGGGTACCCGACCTCCTGCGGCGCCCGCCCGGGATGCGCCGGATCGGCGATCCACCAGCGGCGTACGGCCCGGTCGTCCGCACGGGCGACCAGCAGCCGGTCGGAATCGGGGGACCACCAGTAACCGCGGTCCCGGCCCATCTCCTCGGAGGCGATGAATTCGGCCAATCCGTAGGAGACGTGCCCGTCCTCCGGCACGGCGACCTCCCGATCACCGGAACCATCCGCTCCGACCACCCGCAGCGCACCCTCCGCCACATACGCGACGAGCCGCCCGTCCGGCGAGGGACGGGGGTCGATCACCGGCCCGGGCACCGGCAGCTCCCGCGCCGTCCCCGCCCGCAGCTCCGCCGTGAACAGCCGTCCCGACAGGGCGAACGCCGCCAGCTCCACGGCAGAGTCCACCGCGTACGCCACGATTCCGCCGGAGCCCTCCCGGCTCCGCTCCCGGCGCGCCCGCTCCTCCGGCGACAGCTCCTCCGCCGCACCCGCGAGCAGCGCATCGGGATCGGCGGCCACCCGCTCCACCGGTGCGCCCTCCGCCGGCAGGTCGAGGACCCACAGCTTGTGCGAACGGTCGGTCCCGGAAGCGGATCTGACGAACACGACGCGCTCCCCGCCGGGAGAGACCGAGAAACCGCGCGGAACGCCCAGCGTGAACCGCTGGGTCCGGGCGTGCAGGCGGGGGAAGGAGAGCGCGGCCCGGGGCGCGGCCGACGGCTCTGGGGACGGCTGCGGTGACGGCTGTCGAGTCGAGGTCATGCGGCTGAAACTAGTGCCGTGCGCCCCCCTCGTGCCTCCGTCCGCCGATCGATGCGATGGCACGGATAGTTATGATCCGTAGCGCTAGGTGGGTATGTACCCGACTGGCACATGCTCCCTGCCCGAACCGCTCGAATATCCGACCGAAGAAGTGTGGAGGTGGACCGCCGTGGCACTCTCGATTTCGGTGGTGGTGCTGCTGGCGATCGTCGTCTTCCTGCTGGTCCGGAAATCCGGGCTGAAGGCGGGACACGCGGCGATCTGTGCGCTCCTGGGCTTCTACCTGGCGAGCTCGTCCATCGCCCCGTCCATCAGCACGCTGACCACCAACGTGGCGAGCATGATCGGCGGCCTCAAGTTCTGACCCCTTCGTAGCGGGAAGGGTCTCGCGGGGAGGGGTCTCGTAGGGTGGGGCCATGACCGATCTCCCCGCCCGTCGTCTGCTCCTCGTGCACGCGCACCCGGACGACGAGTCGATCAACAACGGCGCCACCATGGCCAGGTACGCGGCCGAGGGCGCCCTTGTCACCCTGGTCACCTGCACGCTCGGCGAGGAGGGCGAGGTCATCCCGCCCGGGCTCGCCCACCTGGCACCCGACCGGGAGGACCGGCTCGGCCCGCACCGCGTCGGCGAACTCGCCGCCGCGATGACCGAGCTGGGCGTCACCGACCACCGCTTCCTCGGCGGCCCCGGCCGCTTCCGCGACTCCGGAATGATGGGCGCCGAGCAGAACAAGCGCGAGAACGCGTTCTGGAACACCGACGTCGACACCGCCGCCCCCCACCTCGTCGAGGTCATCCGCGAGACCCGCCCACAGGTCCTCGTCACCTACGACCCCGACGGCGGCTACGGCCACCCCGACCACATCCAGGCCCACCGGGTCGCCATGCGCGCCGCCGAACTCGCCGCCGACCCCGCGTACCGCCCCGACCTCGGACCCGCCCACACGATCGCCAAGATCTACTGGAACCGCGTCCCCCGCCCGGTCGCCGAGGCCGGATTCGCCCGGCTGCGCGCCGAGGGCTCCGCCTTCCCCGCCGTCGCCGCCATCGACGACGTCCCCGGGGTCGTCGACGAGGACCGGATCACCACCGCGATCGACGCGGGCCCGGAGCACACGGCCCGCAAGACCGCAGCGATGGCCGCCCACGCCACCCAAGTCGCGGTCGACGGCCCGTTCTTCGCCCTCTCCAACGACCTCGGCCAGCCGATCTTCACCACCGAGTACTACGAGTTGGTCCAGGGCACCCCGGGCGCCCCCGCCGGCGTCCGCGAGACGGACCTCTTCGCGGGGGTGACCGCGTGAGCGCCGCCGCCTCCCGGGCCTCCTCGGGCGCCTCCTCCCGGACCCCCGCCCCCGCCCCGGCCCCCCTCCCGACCTCCCGCGGCGCCCGCTACGCCTGGTACGGCGCCCTGGTCGTCCTCGGAGCCCTCGTCGGGACCGCCGGAGCCCTCGTCCAAGCCGCCTGGTTCCCCGGCGGCTTGCTGCTCGCACTCCTCGCCAGCGCCGCCGTCTTCTACGGAGGGCTCCGCGCCACCGGCACCCAGGTCGGCGTCGTCGCCGCCGGCGCCGGCTGGCTCGTCGCCGTCATCCTGCTCAGCTTCGGACGCCCGGAGGGCGACGGGGCGTTCGGCGGAGGACCCGGAGAGCTGCTGTTCCTCTTCGGCGGCATGGCGGTCGCTGTGATGTGCGCCACGCTGTCCCGGCTCCCGCGACCGACCCGGTGAACAGGACGACTTGATACCGGGGACGCCCCGACTTCGGCCGGATTGCCCGTCGTCCGTCACCCAGGGGTCGGGTATGGAGCGGCGCTGCCCAGTATGGTGGTGCGCGCCGCCGAACCGCCCGGGTTACACGAGCCTCAGCAAGAGCGGGCGGTGGAGCCAACCGGGAGATCCTGCTTTGAGTCGTGAAACTGGTCGAGAGACTGACAGTTCGTCCTCCGGCGCCCAGGGGCGCGGTGGAGCCGCGTACCCCTCGGGTACACCGCCGTACGGATCCCGCCAGTATCCGTCGCTCCACCCCTCGCAGGACGCGCCGGAGGAGACCCCCGTCGCGCCCGCACCGCCGGAGGAGCCCAAGACCGAGACGACGCTGACGACCCGGATCCGGATCAACATCCCGGGTTCGCGTCCGATCCCGCCGGTCGTGGTCCGTACGCCGGTCGCCGAGGCGCCCGCTGCGGAGAAGGAACCGGAGCCGACACCCGCGCCCGCACCCGCGCCCGTCGCGGAGCCGGCGCCGGTGCCCGAGCCGGTCGCGGCTCCGGAGCCCGTGAGCGCCGAGGGGGCGCCCAAGGGGAAGGAGACGAGCGACTGGTTCGCCCCGCGCAAGGCGTCGCCGGCCCCCGCCCCGACCCAGGCCCCGACGCCCGCTCCGGCGGCGCCCGGCCCGCTCACCGCGGCGCCCGACGCCCCCGGCACGGGCTTCGCGGGCTCCGCGACCTCCGGCGTCCCGACGGTCGGCACGACCCCGTCGAGCCGCCCGGTGGCGACCCCGGGCGCCGGCAACCCGCTGTACGACGTCGGCACCCCGGCGGGCGGCACGCCCCGGTACGAGGGGACTCCGGGGTACGACACCACGCCGATGTACGACGGCACACCGTCGGGCGGGACGCCCGCGTACGACGGAACCCCGGCGGCGGGCACGCCGATGTACGACGGCACGCCGGCCGCCGGCACGCCCAGGTACGACGGCACGCCCTCGGGCGGCACCCCCGCGTACCGCGGCCCGGCCGCGGGCCCGACCGGTCCCACCACCGGCCCGGTCACCGGCACCGCCTCGCTCGGCGGCCCGGCACCGACCGCGCCGTTCCCCGGCGCGCCCGCCCCCCGTATGCAGGGCGGCGCCCCGCGCATGTCCGACGACACCGCGATCCTGACCCCGCAGCCGCCCGCCCCGAAGCCCGCCCAGGGCCAGGGTCCGGGACCGATGCGCCCGCAGGCGCCCGGCCAGGGCATGCCGGCCGGCGCCAGCGGTGGCCACGTCTCCGGCGACACCCTCACCAGCGGCATCCCGGTCGTCCCGCCGTCGGCGGCCCGCCCGAACCTCACTCCGCGCATCGAGGCGACCCCCGCCCCGGCCCCCGCGCCCGCCGCTCCCCGCCCCGCCCCGGCGCCGAGCCGCGCCCAGGCGAAGAAGGGCCGCTCCAAGCTGGTCCTCGTCGCCGCGGGTCTCGTCGGCCTCGCGGGCGTCGCCTACGGCGCAGGACTGCTCCTCAACCACTCCGACGTCCCCAAGGGCACCACGGTGCTCGGCGTGGACATCGGCGGCGGTACGAAGGAGGAGGCCGTCAACAAGCTGGAGGCCGCGCTCGGCAAGCGCGCCGGCACGCCGCTCCAGCTCAGCGTCGGCGGCAAGAAGGTCCAGATGCCGCCCGAGAAGGCGGGCCTGGCCCTCGACAGCCAGGAGACCGTCCGCGGGGCCGCCGGCAGCGACTACAACCCGGTCTCCGTCATCGGCTCCCTCTTCGGCGGCGAGCGGATCGCCAAGCCGGTCTTCCCGGTCGACGAGGAGAAGCTCGCCGTCGCCCTGCGGGACCTGGCGGGCGCCTCCGCCTCCGCGACCGAGGCGACGATCCGCTTCGCGCCGAACAAGGTCACCCCCATCGAGGGCAAGCCCGGCGCCGGCATGGACGTCCACCGCTCGATGATCTCCGTCAGGGACGCCTTCCGCGCCCAGGTCGAGACGGGCCAGAACAAGGTCGTCGAACTCCCGGTCACCACGCTCCGTCCGACGGTCACCAAGGCCGAGCTGGACCGGGCGATGAAGGAGTTCGCCGAGCCCGCCATGTCCGACCGGATCACGATCGTCGCGGGCGGCAAGGAGATCCAGTTCGGCCCGGCGCGGTCGCTGCCGCAGATCCTCTCCATGAAGGCCATCGACGGCCGTCTGGTCGAGGTCTACGACAAGAAGGCGATCGAGCGGCTCCTCGACGGCGCCTTCGACGGGATCATGATCACCAAGGGCGACGGCACCAAGCACGAGGTCTCCGCCGACGACGTGGCCTTCGTGATGCGCGACGCCCTGATGGGCAAGACGAAGGCCGAACGCACGAAGGTCATCGACCTGAGCGGCAACGGCTGACCCCCGAGCCGTACGAGGCGCCCCGCGTTCCCGCACCCCCGTCCGACGACCGTCGGACGGGGGTGTCACGCGTCCGGACCGGCCGGTATTCGATCGACACCCTGAGGCCGGTCGGGTTGACTGGACGGCATGCCAGAGCTGCGTACGGACCGTCTTCTGCTCCGCCGTTGGCGGGAGTCCGACCTCGAACCGTGGGCGGAGATGAACGCCGATCCCGAGGTCCGCAGGTACCTGGGTGAGCCGCTGACGCGGGAGCAGAGCGATGCCGTCGTGGCGGGGATGCGGGCCGCGTTCGACGAGCGTGGCTTCGGGTGGTGGGCTCTGGAGGTACGGGAGACCGGCGAGTTCGTCGGCCGCGTCGGCTTGGACGTGATCGGCGAGGACATGCCGTTCCCGGGCGTGGACATCGGCTGGCGGCTGGTGCGCTCGGCGTGGGGGCACGGTTACGCGACCGAGGCGGCCGTGGCCTGCCTGGCTTTCGGATTCGAGACGCTCGGGCTGCGGGAAGTGCTGGCATCGACGACCGTCGACAACGTTCGTTCGCAGGCGGTGATGCGCCGGATCGGCATGACCCGCGACCCGGCAGACGACTTCGAGGACCCGAGCGTCCCCGAAGGCCCACTCCGCCGCTGTGTGCTGTACAGGGCGACGCCGCACCGGGGGTGAGGGCGGGGTTCTGGGGGTGAACGGTTCTTGAGACCTTCTGGTGGGACCGCCCTCTTTCCGAGAGTCGCAGCTTCCACCGCCGCGTCAAGGGCGCCTTCGGCGTCGCGATGCGATGGCCTGCGGCCACCCTTGACCCGGCGCCGGAAGCTGCGCAAAGACTCTCGGAGGGCGGTCCGGGGGCCGGGGTCACGCGGGGGCCTCGGGCAGCGGCCGGGGCCGGAGGGCGTGTGGCAGGCCGGTGGGGTGGGGCTTGGTTAGCGGCTTGGCCGGGTGAGTCCCCTCGGGTCGGTTCGGGGTGCGCGGCCGTCGAATGGGGCAGTCGGGCTTGGCTTAGCGGCGGACCGCCGTCGCCCGGCTTGGATTCAGGCCCGGCTGGTCACTCCCGGCGGGTGGAGAGGTGACTAACGTGCGGCTACTCCGAGTAACAGCCCCCGGGATAACCCCCAAAGGGGGCGCATCGGCCTTATCGGTCGAAGAAAGTGCACCAATGTCTCGCCGCCTGCCCCCCGACCCCGACCATCCAGGACCACCGGCCGCGACCCACCGTCCACGGCCCACCCCCAGCGCCCCCGCCACCTGCCCGGGTTTCTCAGGCGCGTGGTACCGCTGCGAATGCCGATTGCGCGATGTTCTTCGCCTCCTGTTCGCACGTCTCCGCCGGGTGGGGCTTGCCGCCCAGGGAGACGTAGACAACCAGGTTTCCCTTGCGGGCGTAGAGCGTGCAGGTCGTCTGGCTGTTGCTCGGGGCGCTCCAGAAGGCCTCGTCGGCGAAGGGGAGGCCCGTCTCGGGGCGTTCGCCCTCCGCGTCGTCCGCGAACTCGCTCTTCTGGCGTTCCGTGGCGTTCTCGTCGGTGCCCGCGCTGCGGCGCAGGTCCCACCGGACGACGGCGTGGGAGTAGTAGTTCCAGCCGTCCGCCTGCGGCTCGTCCTTGTTGTTCCAGGAGCAGCTGGTCGTCGCCGAATCCGAGTACTCGGTGTACGCGTCCTGGTCCGGCCGTCGTTCCGGGAGCGGGAGCTTCCGTGCCACCTCGGCGCAGATCGGCATCGTCAGGTACAGGTCCGGCGGGCCCGCCCCCAGCCCTCCGTCCTTCAGCGACCACCAGGCTCCCGCACCGAGGACGCAGAGAGCGACGGCGGTGGCGACGAGGAGCGGGCCGCGCCTCCGGCGGCGGACGGGGGCGGCGGCGAGCTGGGTGACCACGGCCGTGGGGGCCGCGGGGACCTGGTGGGGCGTGACGACCACCGTGCGTTCCGGGTCGTCGGCCGGGCGGCTGAGGAGGTGGTCGATGTTCCGTTGCTGGTCGTCGATCATCGCATGGACGGCGGGCGGCCACTGCCGGGCTACCGGGGCCGCCGGGCCCAGCGCGGCGAGGAGCTGCGGCGGGCTCGGGCGGGACTCCGGGTCCTTGGCCAGGCACCAGGCGAGGAGGCCGGCCAGCTCCGGCGGTACGGCGGTGAGGTCGGGTGCCGTGTGGACGACGTTGTAGAGCGACTGGAGGGTCGACGGGCCCGCGAACGGGCTCGCCCCGGTCGCCGCCATCGCCAGGACCGAGCCGAGCGAGAACACGTCGCTCGCCGGGGTGAGTTCCTTCCCCTCGGCCTGCTCGGGCGACATGAACGCGGGCGAGCCGACCACCAGGCCGGTCCCGGTCAGCTCGGTGACGTTCCCGGCCTCGGCGATCCGTGCGATGCCGAAGTCGATGACCCGGGCGCCGTCCCCCGAGAGCAGTACGTTCTCCGGCTTCAGGTCGCGGTGGATCAGCCCCGCGCGGTGGATCTCGTCCAGGGCCGTCGCCAGCTGTACGGCCAGGCGCCGTACCGTCTCGGCGGGCAGCGTGCCGGACCGTTCCACCGCCGCCCCGAGCGACGGGCCCGCGACGAACACGGAGGCCAGCCAGGGCACGGGCGCGTCCGCGTCGGCGGCCATCACGGCCGCCGTGCAGGCGCCGGACACCTTCCGCGAGGCGTCGACCTCGCGCCGGAACCGGGCGCGGAAGTCCTCGTCGTGGGCGAACCGGGCGTGCACCTGCTTCACGGCGGCGAGCCGCCCGTCGGGCGCGGCGCCGAGGTAGACGCGGCCCATGCCGCCACGGCCGAGTTCGGCGAGGAGCCGGTAGGGGCCGGCCTCGCGGGGGTCGGTGGGACGCAGGGGCCTCGTCACTGTGCCGCCGCCTTCTTCTTGATGAGCGCGGCGGCCTGCTTCGCGCTCTCCTCGGTCAGGGCCTCACACGTGCCCAGGGGGTAATTGGGGCCCTTCACCTGGACGAAGAGCTCCAGGTTGACGTCCCGGGCGTACAGCACGCAGTGGCCGTCGGGTTTGTACCAGAGGGCCTCCTCGACGAAGTCGAGCGTCGAGACCCGCTGGGTGGCGCCGCGTATGTACATGCCCTCGTAGCGCGCCTTCGCGCCTTCGGCGCCGGTGGGGCCGCCCGGCTTGCTGCGGTACAGGTCCCAGACCACGACGATCTGGTCGCCGGAGCGGGTGTTCCAGGTGCACTGGTTCGACGTGGCGCCGTCGTACTGGGTGTGCGGGGGCCCGCCGTCCTGGACCCGCTGCTGGGTGAACCCGGCCGGCACCTTCACCTTCGGGCGCAGTTCCTCGCAGGAGGGGATGGTCCCCGTGTACGTGTCGGCCACCTGGCTCAGCGGGACGTTCCCCGGCGTCGGGACGGGCTCGTCCACGAACGCGTAGTACACGTCGTCCGCCCAGCCGTTCACCGCGACCAGCGCCCCGGTGACCGTGAGGACCCCCGCGACGACGGCGGCGACCGTCCGGAGCCGGCGGCCCCGGCTCCGTACCCGGGGGAGGGGTGGCGCCGTGGGTGCGGGCGGCGTCGGCGCCGCGCTCACCAGCCGGGCGGTCTCCGCCGACTGGTCCGCGATCCGCCGGTGCACGGCCTCCGGCCAGGGCCGTGCCGACGGCGTCACCGGCCCGATGAGGGCGAGGACGTCCTGCGGGGAGGGGCGCGCCCCCGGGTCCTTGGCGAGGCACGCCGCGAGGAGGCCGCGCAGCCCCGGCGGTACGGCGCCGAGGTCGGGTTCCTCGTGGGCGATGCTGTACATCAGCGCGGGGGCCGAGGCGCCGCTGAACGGCGTCCTCCCCGTACAGGCCACGACCAGGGTGGCTCCGAGCGCGAAGACGTCGGCGGCGGGGGTCGGCGCCCCGCCCGTGATCTGCTCCGGCGCCATGAACGCGGGGGAGCCGATGAGCGCGCCCGTGTGCGTGAGTTTCGTCAGGTGGTCGCCCGCGCGGGCGATGCCGAAGTCGATCACGCGGACGCCGTCGTCGGTGAGCATCACGTTCGACGGCTTCAGGTCCCGGTGGACCAGGCCCACCCGGTGGATGTCGGCCAGTGCCTGGGCGAGGCCGGCGGCCAGCTGCCGTACCGCCTCTTCGGGCAGGAAGCCGTCGGCGAGGACGTCGCTCAGCGGGAGCCCGGGGAGGAAGAGCGAGGCGAGCCACGGTGTCGGGGCGTCCGGGTCGGCGTCGATCACCGGTGCCGTGTAGGCGCCGGACACCCGTCGGGAGGCGTCGACCTCGCGGCGGAACCGCGACCGGAAGCCCTCGTCGTCGGCCAGCTCGGCGTGCACCTGCTTGACGGCGACCAGGCTGCCGTTCGGCGCGACGCCGAGCAGGACCCGGCCCATGCCCCCCTGCCCGAGCACCGCGACCGTACGGAACGGCCCGACCTGTGTCGGGTCGTTCGGCGTCCATGGACGCATGTGATCATCCTCCCCCGTGAATGCGGGAAGGATCCTAGTAGGGGTGGGCGCCGATCACTCCGGAAACTCCGCGTGATCCACAAGACACCCACACGTGCGGTCAGTTCAGGCGGGCCCTCGCCGCCAGGGCCCTGCGGCGGATGGTCGTCGCCGACTCCGGGTCCACCGCGTCCATCACGCGCGCGTACGCCTCCATCTCCGCCGCGCCCGCGAGGAACTCGCCGCGCTGGACGAGCAGCTCCGCGCGCTCGTAGCGCAGCCGCGCCGGGTGGGAGGGCAGCAGCAGCGCGAGATCCACCGCCCACAGGCCCACGTCGGTGCGCTCGGGGCGGGGGGCCGCCCAGGCGCGGATGTTGTTGAGGACGCGCAGCACGATCGCGCCGGGCTCGGCCGGCCGGAGCATGGAACGGTCGAGGGCCTCGCCCGTCGCGCTCGCCACGAGCAGTTCCGCGTCCGCGCCCGTCAGGGGCCGGCCGCCGGAGAAGGGGTCGGCGAGGTTCAGGTCGGCGGGCTCGCCGAAGCCGACGACGAAGTGGCCGGGGAGCCCGAGTCCGTACACGGGGGCGCCGGCCCGGCGGGCGACCTCCATCCACACGACGGAGAGCAGGATCGGCAGGCCCCTGCGGCGGCGCAGCACCTCGTGCAGGAGCGAGGACTCCAGGCGCTGGTAGTCGGCGGGGACGCCCTCGAAGCCCTCGCGGTCGCCGAGGAGCGCGGCTAGCTCGGTGGCCCAGGCGCCGGTGGTGCGGGTGGCGTACGGGAGGAGTCCGGCGAGGCGGTCGAGTTCGATCTCGGCCTCGTCGATCACGTGCCGGGTGACGGTCGGGTCGGCCACCGCGCCGACGAGCAGACAGAGCCTGGCGAGATCGGGCCGCTCGGCCCGGGCCTCCTCCGCGAACTCCCGACGCCAGTCGGGCATGTCCTCCGGCGGTTCTTCGCCCGCCCGTTCGTCCGGTCCGTCGGACCCGGCTCCGTGCTCGGTCACGCCTCCGTCACGCCTCCGCCCATCGGTAGTGGTGGTAGTGGTGGTGGACCGCGAAGCCCATCCCGTCGTACAACGCCCGGGCGCCGTCGTTGTCCGCCTCCACCTGGAGCCAGGCCGCCGACGCGCCCTCGTCGAGCGCCTGCCGGGCGAGTGCCGTCATGACGGACGTCGCCAGGCCCTGCCGCCGGAGGGCGGGGTCGACCTCGACGGCCATGAAGCCCGCCCAGCGGCCGTCGACGACGCAGCGCCCGATCGCCGCCGGTACCTCTCCCGTGCCCGCCACGGACGCGAACCACACACGCGGACCGGAGGTGAGGACCGGCCGTACCGCCGGGCTCGGCTCCCCGAAGCGCTGGTAGCGGAGCAGCCACGACGGGTCGAGCGCGCGCGAGAGCCGTACGGCGGAGATGTCGGCGTCCAGGTCGCCGATCGGGGCGAGCGCCGCGATCCGGACCTCGGCGGAGACCTCGCGCCGCCAGCCGTGCCGGTCGAGCGCCGCGCACAGCAGTTCCTGGGCGCCCTCGGCGCCGGTCGCCGTCTGGACGTACGCGGGGAGCTTCCGGGCCGCGTACCACTCGCGTACGAAGGTCAGGGCCTCCGGCACCGGGATTCCGGGATCGCCGAGCGGCAGCGCGGAGTTGGCGCGGCGGGTGAATCCGTCGGCGGCCCGCAGGGTCCACTCGCCGAGCTGCTCGCTCTCGACCGGCTGCCAGGCGCGCGCGGTGGCCCGGGCCAGCTCCGGGAAGGTGGCGGAGGGACCCCTTCGGCGGGCCGGTGCGGGGGGTACGACCTTCCCCGCGACCAGGGAGGTTTCCGCGATCCGGACGGTTTCACCGCTCTTTCGTGTGATCAGCAGCACACCGGAGTCCCACGATGTGAGAACCCCTACCGCATCCGTGAACTTCCCGCCCGGCGCGGCCGACTCTGTCACGTACCGAACGGAGACACGTTTTCCCACGTCAGCGCCGGTGATTCGGACCTCAAGGAGTCCTCCTCCGGTCAATTCCACAGCTTCTCCGCCCCTCCTGTTCGGATCGCCCCCAAGAACGGAGATACTAGGTGCGGGCATCGACGACGCCGCGCTCCCGCGCAGACCAGCCCTATCGAGGAGGAACGACAGCGTGACCTACGTCATCGCGCAGCCTTGTGTCGACGTCAAGGACAAGGCGTGCATCGAGGAGTGCCCCGTCGACTGCATCTACGAGGGCAAGCGGTCCTTGTACATCCACCCGGACGAATGCGTCGACTGTGGGGCCTGTGAGCCGGTCTGCCCGGTTGAGGCGATCTTCTACGAGGACGACACCCCGGAGGAGTGGAAGGACTACTACAAGGCGAACGTCGAGTTCTTCGACGAGCTCGGTTCGCCCGGTGGTGCCTCCAAGCTCGGCGAGATCGAGCGCGACCACCCCTTCATCGCCGCCCTGCCGCCGCAGAACGGCTGATCGACCGCATCCGGTCCCGTACGGCGTCGGTCGCTGTACGGGACCGAGGCGTTTCCCGTACGTACAGGAAGTGAGAGCCAACCCGTGAGCGCAGTCTCTTCGCGCCTGCCCGTCTTCCCCTGGGACAAGCTGGAGCCGTACAAGAAGACGGCCCTGGCGCACCCGGACGGAATCGTGGACCTCTCGGTCGGCACACCCGTCGACCCGGTCCCCGCGCTGATCCAGGACGCCCTGGTCGCGGCGGCGGACTCGCCGGGCTATCCCACGGTGTGGGGGACGAAAGAGCTGCGGGACGCGCTCACCGGCTGGTGCGAACGCCGTCTCGGCGCCGTGGACTTCGCCCACGAGAACGTGCTGCCGGTGGTCGGCTCGAAGGAGCTCGTCGCCTGGCTGCCGACGCAGCTGGGCCTCGGCGCCGGCGACCGGGTCGCGTACCCGCGTCTCGCGTACCCGACGTACGAGGTCGGCGCGCGGCTCTGCGGTGCCACCCTCGTCGTCTACGACGACCCCACGGAGCTCGACCCCGCCGGTCTGAAGCTGCTCTGGCTCAACTCCCCGTCCAACCCGACGGGCAAGGTCCTGGGCAAGGACGAGCTGACCCGGATCGTGGCCTGGGCGCGCGAGCACGGCGTCCTCGTCTTCTCCGACGAGTGCTACCTGGAGCTGGGCTGGGAGGCCGACCCGGTCTCCGTCCTGCACCCGGACGTCTGCGGCGGTTCGTACGAGGGGATCGTCGCCGTCCACTCGCTGTCCAAGCGCTCCAACCTGGCCGGCTACCGCGCCGCGTTCATCGCGGGCGACGCGGCCGTCCTCGGCGAGCTGCTCCTGATCCGCAAGCACGGCGGCATGATGACCGCGGCCCCGGTCCAGGCGGCGACGGTCGCCGCGCTCGGCGACGATGCGCACGTGGCCGAACAGCGGGAGCGGTACGCGGCCCGCCGGGCGGCGCTGCGGGCGGCCCTGGAGGCGCACGGCTTCCGGATCGAGCACAGCGAGGCGAGCCTGTACCTGTGGGCGACCCGGGACGAGCCGTGCTGGGAGACCGTGGCGTACCTGGCGGACAAGGGCATCCTGGTGGCGCCCGGCGACTTCTACGGCGAGGCCGGGGAGCGGTTCGTGCGGGTGGCGTTCACGGCGACGGACGAGCGCGTCGACGCGGCGGTCAAGCGGCTCGGCTAGCCCGACACACGGGGGAGGGCCCGGGGAGCTGATGCTCCCCGGGCCCTCCCGTGTTTCCGTGCCGGATCAGCCGATCGGCAGGCCGCCGAGGGACGGCGCGGCCGGCAGGCCGCCGCCCAGGGCGCCGGCGGCCGGGCCCTGCGCGCTGTCGCCGGCGGCGCCGGCCGTCTTGCCGACGACCTCGCCGGTGCTGCCGGCGGCCTCGCCGGCCACCTTCTGCGCGGCCGGGGTGGCGGTCTTGCCCGCCGCGCCGGCGGTCTTGCCGACGGCGGGGACGGCCGTGCCGACGGCCTGGCTGCCGGTGGCGCCGACGACGCCGGTGGCGGCCTGCGCGCCGCTGTCGACAGCGGTGCCCGCACCGGCGGCGTCCAGGGCGGTGACGCCACCGAGGGCGTTGGCGGGCGCGATGCTGTGGTCCAGGGCGCTCGCGGAACCGGCCGCACCGACCACGGGGGCTGCTCCGGCCGCGATGAGGAGGGCGGCGCGGGCGATCCGACGGGTCAGGGGGAGGGACATGGTGCTCCTTCGACGGGGTGCGACGAGTGGTGTTCGGACGCAGTGACAACCGGCCCCGGGGTGGGAGAGGTTGCGGCGGTCGAAGGTAAAGGATTGGTAATGCGTCGTATTGTCGGGTGGGGAGGAAAACGGACGAACGTGTCATTGTGTGAACGTCTGGCGAACCGTCACTTCCCTTGTCCCGTAAGGGAGTTGGGGCGGCGGAGCGCGACCTGGAAATGACCGTGCGAAGTGCGGGCGAATTTCCCGGGATTCCGTCCGGGCGCATGCCACGGGCGGGTGAACGACCGTACGTGCGACCGGCTACTGAGCGAGCCGGATACGGACCGATCCCGTGTCGGAGGCGGCACCGGAGCCGGCCGCGGACGCCGCACCGGCCGAGGCCGAGGCGGACTTCTCCCAGCCGCCGGACGCGTCGCTCGCACGCCACACCCGGCCCCCGTACGCGACCTCCGTGACGCGCAGCTCGTCCGCCCGCGCCACCGCCCACTGCGCCAGTTCCCAGCCGCGCCGCTCGTCCGACCCGGCACCCGGGGCCGTGCCCGCGTCCGTCGCCGCCCGGACCGGCACCACGAGCACCGGCGGCTCCGAAGCCGACCGGCCCGCGCTCGACCCGCCCGTGACCGCCTTCGGCGCCGCCTTCTCGCCGAAGGCCCGCACCAGCTCCTTGCGCACCCGCTCCGGATCGCCCGGCGGGCCCTTCACGTCACTCGCCGTACACGTGAGCGCGGCCGGCGCCCGCCCCGTCAGCGCCGCCGAGAGCAGGGTGGCGTCCGGCTCGTGCTTCGCGTACGCCTGCGGGAAACCGCTCTTCTGCACCTTCTGCGCCGCCACCGTCAGCGGCAGCCGCGAGTACCCCGGGACCTTCTCCAGACCCTCGTAGAACTTCCCCGCCGAGTACACCGGGTCCATGATCTGCGCCGGCGTCCCCCAGCCCATCGAGGGCCGCTGCTGGAACAGACCGAGCGAGTCCCGGTCGCCGTGCTCGATGTTCCGCAGCGCCGACTCCTGGAGCGCCGTCGCGAGCGCGATCGTCACCGCACGCTCCGGCAGCCCCCGGGAGGTGCCGACCGCCGAGATCGTCGCCGCGTTCGACGCCTGGTCCGGCGTGAACTCGTACCGGTTCTCGCCGGTGCCGACACTGCACCGCGGCGTGCCTCTGCTCCCCGTCACCTGGTGGAAGGCCACGTACGAGGCCAGGCCGAGGAGCGCGGCGAGGGCAGCCGCGGAGCGGGCGAGACGGCCGCGGCGGGCGGGGCGGCCGCGACGGGCGGTGCGGGTGGGCTCGGACACGGGGCCCACCGTACTGGAGGCCGGGTTAGGGTCGGCACATGGCTGACATCACTCCGTACGAGACCCGGCTGGACCTCTCCCAGGACGGGGCCGCCCTCACCGCCGCCCTTGTCGACTTCCCGTCCGTGAGCGGGACGGAGCAGCCGCTCGCGGACGCCATCGAGCAGGCCCTGCGGGCCCTGCCGCACCTCACCGTCGACCGCTACGGCAACAACGTCGTCGCCCGTACGCACCTCGGCCGCGGCGAGCGGGTCGTCCTCGCCGGCCACATCGACACCGTGCCGATCGCCGACAACCTCCCCTCGCGCCTCGACGAGAACGGCGTCCTGTGGGGCTGCGGCACGACGGACATGAAGTCGGGCGTCGCCGTCCAGCTCCGGATCGCCGCCACGGTGCCCGAGCCCAACCGCGACCTCACGTTCGTCTTCTACGACAACGAAGAGGTGGCCGCCGACCTCAACGGCCTCGGCAAGGTCGCCGCCGCCCACTCCGACTGGCTGGAGGGCGATTTCGCGGTCCTCCTGGAGCCCTCCGACGGACAGGTCGAGGGCGGCTGCCAGGGCACCCTGCGGGTCATCCTGCACACCGCGGGCGAGCGGGCCCACTCCGCGCGGTCCTGGATGGGCTCCAACGCCATCCACACCGCCGCCCCGATCCTCGCCCGCCTCGCCGCCTACGAGCCGCGCAAGCCGGTCATCGACGGCCTGGAGTACCACGAGGGCCTCAACGCGGTCGCGATTGCGGGCGGCGTCGCCACCAACGTCATCCCCGACGCCTGCACCGTCACGGTCAACTACCGGTACGCCCCCGACCGCTCCCCGGCCGAGGCCCTGGCACACGTCCGCGAGGTCTTCGCCGACTGCGACATCGCCGAGTTCGTCGTCGACGACGAGAGCCCCGGCGCCCTGCCCGGCCTCTCCCACCCGGCCGCCGAGGCCTTCATGAAGGCCGTCGGCGGCAGCGCGCAGCCCAAGTTCGGCTGGACCGACGTCTCCCGCTTCAGCGCCCTCGGCGTGCCGGCCGTCAACTACGGCCCCGGCGATGCCTTCTACGCGCACAAGCGCGACGAGCACGTCGTCGTCGACAAGATCCACCACTGCGAGGCACGCCTCCGCGACTGGCTGACTGCCTGACTTCCGTAATTTCGCGTTTCGTCACCTCTGTCGTCCTACGCTGACCGGACCAGAAGATCAGTGGATCGGCGGAGGGAGCAGGCCATGGGCATTCCCGAGGGAATGGCGAAGCCCGAGGAGCAGCGTCTGGGGCCGGTGCTGAGGCGCAGGGATCAGGTCCAGTCGGGCACCACGGACCAGCGGCTGCTCGACACCGAGGGCGACTCGGAGTGGGTGCACACGGACCCCTGGAGGGTCATGCGCATCCAGTCCGAGTTCGTCGAGGGCTTCGGAGCCCTCGCCGAACTGCCGAGCGCGATCAGCGTCTTCGGCTCGGCCCGCACGAAGCCGGACTCGCCCGAGTACGAGGCGGGCGTACGGATCGGCCGGGCGCTCGTCGAGGCCGGTTTCGCGGTCATCACGGGCGGCGGCCCGGGCGCCATGGAGGCGGCCAACAAGGGAGCCAGGGAGGCCAAGGGCGTCTCCGTGGGCCTCGGGATCGAGCTTCCCTTCGAGCAGGGGCTGAACCAGCACGTCGACATCGGCGTGAACTTCCGCTACTTCTTCGTCCGCAAGACGATGTTCGTGAAGTACGCGCAGGGCTTCGTCGTCCTGCCCGGCGGCCTCGGCACCCTCGACGAGCTGTTCGAGGCGCTGACCCTGGTCCAGACCCGCAAGGTCACCCGCTTCCCGATCGTCCTCTTCGGCACGGAGTACTGGAAGGGCCTCGTCGACTGGCTGCGCGACTCGGTCGTCGCGGGCGGCAAGGCGTCGGAGCGCGACCTGCTCCTCTTCCACGTCACGGACGACGTGGAGGAGGCGGTGGCGCTGGTGACGAAGGAGACCGGCAAGTAGGACGTCCCTCGGGGGCGCCGGGTGCCGGCGCCCCCTTTCGTCCGCCCTACGCCAGCCCGCGCCGAGCGACGGCCGGCGCCCGGTGCCCGGCGATCGACGCCACCATGTCGAGCACCTGGCGGGTCTCGGCGACCTCGTGCACCCGGTACACCTGCGCCCCCAGCCACGCCGACACGGCCGTCGTCGCCAGCGTGCCGAGCACCCGCTCCTTGACCGGCCGGTCGAGCGTCTCGCCGACGAAGTCCTTGTTGGAAAGAGACACCAGCACCGGCCAGCCCGTCTCCGCCATCTCGCCGAGCCGCCGCGTCGCCTCCAGGCTGTGCCGGGTGTTCTTCCCGAAGTCGTGACCCGGGTCGATCATGATCCCGTCGCGCCGCACCCCAAGGGCCACCGCCCGCTCCGCGAGCCCCACGGTCACCCGCAGGATGTCGGCCATCACGTCCGCGTACTCGACCCGGTGCGGCCGCGTCCGCGGCTCCGCGCCGCCCGCGTGCGTACAGACGAGCCCCGCGCCGTACTTCGCGGCCACCTCCGCGAGCCCGGGGTCGACCCCGCCCCACGCGTCGTTCAGGACGTCCGCCCCGGCCTCGCAGACCGCCGCGCCGACGTCCGCCCGCCAGGTGTCCACGCTGATCACCACGTCGGGGTGGCGCCTGCGGACCTCGGCGACGAAACCGACCGTCCGGCGGGCCTCCTCCTCGGCCGTGACCTCCTCGCCGGGGCCCGCCTTCACCCCGCCGATGTCGATGATGGCCGCGCCCTCGGCCACGGCCTGCTCGACGCGGGCGAGCGCCGGCTCGTCCCGGAAGGTGGCGCCCTGGTCGTAGAAAGAATCCGGGGTCCGGTTCACGATCGCCATGATCACCGGCTCGTGCGGCCCGAATTCACGCCGTCCCAAGCGCAGCATCCCTTTTGTCCTCCCTCGCGTCCGTTCGCTGCGACCCTAACCGTCAGTGGCGCATGGCACGATCGGCACGGGACGAATTCCACTCTGGGAAGAGGCGCGCAGGTGTTCTGGTTTCTGCTCATCACGATGGTCGTGGTCGTGGCCGCGGTGACTCTGGCGGTGGTCGGCGGAGGCGACAGCGAGGTGCTGCCGGAGGTGGCACCCGAGCAGCTCGTCGACCCCCTCCCGGCGGCCCGCCCGGTCGACCGCGCCGACGTCGAGGCGCTCCGCCTCCCCGTCGCCGTCCGCGGCTACCGGATGGCGGACGTGGACGACGTCCTGGTCCGCCTCGGCGCCGAACTCGCCGAGCGGGACTCCCGGATCGCCGAGCTGGAGGAGGCGCTCGCGGGCGCGTCCGCCGGTGACGGAGAGGACGACCGCTCATGACCGAGGGCGGGCCGGTCCCGGGCCCCGACGGGCGGCTGCGCTGCCCCTGGGGCCTGTCGACCGAGGACTACGTGGCCTACCACGACGAGGAGTGGGGCCGCCCGGTCCACGGCGACGACGAGCTCTTCGAACGGCTCTGCCTGGAGGCCTTCCAGTCGGGCCTGTCCTGGATCACGATCCTGCGCCGCCGCGAGGGCTTCCGACGCGCCTTCGACGGCTTCCGCATCGCCTCCGTCGCCGGCTTCGGCGAGACCGACCGGGAGCGGCTCCTCGCCGACGAGGGCATCATCCGCAACCGCGCCAAGGTCGACGCGACCCTCGCCAACGCCAAACTGCTCGCCACCTGGTCCCCGGGCGAGCTCGACGCCCTGATCTGGTCCTACGCCCCGGATCCGGCCGGCCGCCCCACCCCGCGCTCGGTCTCCGACGTCCCGGCGGTCACGGACGAGTCCACGGCCCTCGCCAAGGCCCTCAAGAAGCGCGGCATCCGCTTCGTCGGCCCCACCACCGCCTACGCCCTGATGCAGGCGTGCGGCCTGGTCGACGACCACGTGGAGGGGTGCGTGGCCCGGGGCGGTCGGTAGGACCCCGGGCCCGACAGGCCCTAGCGGCCCAGGTACTTCGGCTTCTCCTTGGCGATGAAGGCGCGAACGGCGATGGTGTGGTCCTCCGAGGCGCCCGCGAGGGACTGCAGCTCGTCCTCCTTCTCCAGGGCCTCGGCGAGCGAGTGGTCCGCGCCGTACGCCAGGGACTCCTTCAGCGCCGCGTACGCCACCGTCGGGCCCTCCGCCAGCTTGCGGGCCACCTTCGCGGCCTCGGCGGCCAGGTCGGCGGCCGGGACCAGGCGGTTCGCGATGCCGAGCTCGTACGCCTCCTGGGCGGTGATCGAGCGCGGGAAGAGCAGCAGGTCCGACGCCCGGCTCGCGCCGATCAGCCGGGGCAGCGTCCAGGACATGCCCGAGTCGGAGGTGAGCGCGACGCCCGCGAAGGACGTGTTGAACGCGGCCGTGTCCGCGACGACCCGGTAGTCCGCCGCCAGCGCGAAGCCGAAGCCCGCGCCCGCCGCGACGCCGTTCACGGCCGCCACGACCGGCTTCCGCATGCCGGTGAGGGCCCGGACGATCGGGTTGTAGTGGTCGCGGACCGTGTTCATGGTCTCGCGTGTGCCGGACTCCTGGTCCGCCATGAGCAGGCCCACGTGCTCCTTGAGGTCCTGGCCGACGCAGAACGCCCGGTCGCCGGCCGCCGTGAGCAGGACGGCCCGTACGGCGGTGTCCGTTGCGGCCGTTTCCGCTGCGTCCCGGAGCGCGACCTTCGCCGCCACGTTCATCGCGTTCATGGCCTCCGGCCGGTTGAGCGTGATGGTGGCGAGCCCGTCGCTCACCTCGTACAGCACCGTGTCGGCCATGGGGTTCCCTTCGCTTCTTTGCGCGGTTGACCTGCCCAGCATGGCGGAGATCACCCGCACCGCACATGTGAGCTGCGTCAAAGAAATCAGGGCGTCGACACGATCAAGAGCGGCGCAGTATCGCAGCCCGATCGCCGAAATGTGTGGTTTTGAGAGAGCGCGTTGCGGAAGCGATGCAGATCGATGTTGGTCATCGGGTCCTGCGATGCGGGATAATGACCTGGAAGCAATGTGTTCGAAGCCGGTGAAGCGTGCTCCGCATCGAAGAGCTGCCCGGCTGACGATGAGCTGGTTTCAGGAAGGGGAACAAGCATGGCGGCCATGAAGCCGCGGACGGGTGACGGCCCGCTCGAGGTGACCAAGGAGGGGCGGGGCATCGTCATGCGCGTTCCGCTCGAAGGCGGCGGTCGGCTTGTCGTCGAGCTGACCCCGGGTGAGGCCGAGGCGCTGGGCGACGCCCTGAAGAAGGTCGTCGGCTGACCTGATCCTCCACGATTCCTCGCCACTGCCCCGGGACGGTTTCCACCGTGCCGGGGCAGTGGTGTGTCCGGGGCCTCGGGAGGAGTCCAGGGGGCCGGAGAGTTCCGTGGGTCCGGGGGAGGCTCCAGGGGAGCGGTGAGGGGCCGGGGAGGCTCCGGGAGGGGCTGCGGAGGGTCCGGGCCTCGCGAGGGTCGGGTCAGCCCCGGCGTACGGCGCAGAGCAGGCCGTCGCCCACCGGCAGCAGCGAGGGCAGCAGTTCCTGGCTCTCCCGCACCGTGCGCAGCAGCTCGCGGACCCGCAGGACCTCCGCCGGCTGGGCCGCCGAGTCGACCGTCCGGCCGTCCGCGAAGACTCCCTCGAAGCAGACGAGACCGCCAGGTCGCAGCAGGCGCAACGATTCAGCGAGGTAGTCCAGGTACTCCAGGCGGTCGCCGTCGCAGAAGACGAGGTCGTATCCGCCGTCCGCGAGACGCGGCAGGACGTCGAGGGCGCGGCCCGGGATGAACCGGGCGCGATTGCCGGCGAAGCCCGCCGCGCGGAACGCCGTCTTCGCGAACTGCTGGCGCTCCGGCTGGAGGTCCACCGTCGTCAGGACGCCGTCCGGCCGCATCCCGAGCAGCAGGTAGATGCCCGACACGCCCGTGCCGGTACCGATCTCCGCCACCGCCTTGGCGTCCGCCGTCGCCGCGAGCAGGCGCAGTGCGCCACCGGTGCCGGGCGACACCGAGGGCAGCCCTGCCTCCCGGGCCCGGTCCCGGGCCCAGCGCAGAGCTTCGTCCTCGGCGACAAAGGCGTCGGCGAACGACCAGCTCGTCTGCCGGTTGGCGGTAATGGCCCTCTCCTGTCCCCGTAGTTGACGCAACGGTGACTGTATCCGCTGTCAGCGGGAACCCGCAGATGGGACCGCACGTTCACTGGAGGTCAGGACGCGGCCGGCGGCAGCCGGGCGAGCCGGTTCCAAATTCGCGTAAAGATTCTTATCCGGAGCTAACGGGCGAGGTGGCTATGGTAGGGGCTCCGCTGGACACCACCAGAGCCGACAGGGGAGGTGCGGCTGCGCCTGTGGATCGGGGAGGAGTGCTTCGGCGTCTTCTCAGGTCGGCGGGTGAGCCGAAATCCGTGACCGACACCGCTGACCGAATCCGCTCCACCGACTCCGCTCCCACCACCGCGACCTTCGCATCGGATGCGGAATCGCAGGCGTGGACTCCGCCCACCTGGGAGGAGATCGTCAGCACGCACAGTGGCCGGGTCTACCGCCTCGCCTACCGCCTCACCGGCAACCAGCACGACGCCGAGGACCTCACCCAGGAGGTCTTCGTCCGCGTCTTCCGCTCGCTGTCGACGTACACGCCGGGCACCTTCGAGGGCTGGCTGCACCGCATCACCACCAATCTCTTCCTCGACATGGTCCGCCGCAAGCAGCGCATCCGTTTCGACGCGCTGGCCGACGACGCCGCCGAGCGGCTGCCCAGCCGCGAGCCGTCGCCGCAGCAGGTGTTCAACGACACCCACTTCGACGCCGACGTGCAGCAGGCCCTCGACACCCTCGCGCCCGAGTTCCGCGCCGCGGTCGTCCTCTGCGACATCGAAGGACTGTCGTACGAGGAGATCGCCGCGACCCTCGGCGTGAAGCTCGGCACCGTCCGCAGCCGGATCCACCGCGGCCGCTCCCACCTGCGCAAGGCGCTCAAGCACCGCTCGCCCGAGGCCCGGGCGGAGCGCGCGCTCACCTCCGTCGGATGGGAGGCAGGGACAGCGTGAGCGGCACACGTCCCTCGTCGCCGACCCCCGCGGAACACCACCTCGGGGACCGGCTCGCGGCGCTCGTCGACGGCGAGCTCGGCCACGACGCCCGGGAGCGGGTGCTCGCGCACCTCGCGACCTGCGCGCGCTGTAAGGCCGAGGCCGACGCCCAGCGCACGGTGAAGAGCGTCTTCGCCTCCGCGGCGCCCCCGCCCCCCTCGGAGGGCTTCCTCGCCCGGCTCCAGGGGCTCCCCGGGGGACCAGGTGAGCCTTCGGGCGGCTCCGGCGGGCCCGGAGTGCCCCGAGGGCCCCTCGAAGAACTGCTCGGCGCGGCGGCGCTGAAGTCCGACGGCTTCGCCACCGCGGCGGTCGTCACCCCGCGCTCCCCGCACCCCGGGACCGGCTTCCGGATCCACGAGGTCGGGGGCCGCGCCTCCGGCACGTCCGGGCGGGGCCGGCGCTTCGCCTTCGCGGCGGCCAGCGCGGTCTCCTTCGCGGCGATCGCCCTCGGCGGCACGCTGCCGGTGGAGACCTCGGTGAGTGCGAGCGGACGCGGCGGGCAGGGCACAGGCAGCGCGGTCACCCCGCTGCGCGCCACGGCCTCGGGCGGCGCCCCGGGCACCGGCGGCGTACGCGGTACGCGCTCCGGAGAGCGTGCGGGCGCCCAGTCCGTCGCCGAAGAGCCCCTCACCCCGCTCGCGGCCCGGACCGGACCCCCCGCCGGCACCGTTCCCTCGGGCGCGGTTCCGCCGGATGCGGTGCGCTCCGGTACGGCTCCGCTGGTGGCCGTACGCCTCCAGAACCAGGCCATGCGGTCGTTCTTCGCGCTCTCGCCGTTCATACGACCGACGGGTCCGGCCCTCGAACTGGCCCTCGCCCCCGGTCCCAGCCCGGCGGCGAGCCCGACGAACGCACCGCTCGGCTCCCACCGCTGACCCGCGACCTGGTTGAATCCAGGGACAGGGGCGCCCGAGCTCGGGCGCGGACGGGTCAGCGGTTGCGGGGAGAGCATGGACGACGGGAAGCCGAACTGGTGGAGCCGGCCTTCGACGGCACCGGAGGCGGCGCGGATACCCTCGCCGTCTCCGACCGGCGGCGGTGACGACGGCGACGGTGATTTCCCCCTGCCCGCGCCCCAGCCGCCGGCCGGGACCGAGGCCGAGGCGCCGGCCGACGTCTCGGTCGACGCCGCGGCCGAGGCCCACACCACGGAGATCCCCACCGCGCCCCGGCCGGAGCCGGAGACCGCATCCGAGCCCGTGCCCGCGCCCACCGTCCTGCTGACGAAGGACGAGCCGTCCGACGCGCCGGCGGCCGAGGCTCCCGTCGCCGAGGCTCCCGTGGCCGACGCGTCCCAGGCCCCGGCGGCGGCCGCGCAGCCCGCCCCCCAGCCCCTGCACGCGCCCGACGAGTACCGGACGCCGCCGTACGGCGAGCCCGGCCCGTGGGCGCCCGCACCGCCCGTGCAGCACCCGGCGCCCCCCGTACCGCCTCAGAGCCCCGTACCGCCGCAGGCACAGGCCCCCGTGCCGCCCGTACCGCCGCGGCAGGGCGGGACCGCCCCGTGGATGCAGTACGACCCCTGGGGCGGGCCCCTCGGCGGCGTCGGGGTCGCACCGGCGCCCGCGAAGAAGTCCCGGAAGGGCCTCGCGCTCGCCGGGGCGCTGATCTTCGCCCTCGTCACCGGCGTCATCGGCGGCGGCATCGGCGCCTACGTCGAGCGGAACGGCGGGCTCGGCACCGTCGAGCTGCCCCAGGCCGACGGCGGGGACACCGACCGCGCCCCCGAGAGCGTGGCCGGCATCGCGGCCGGAGCGCTGCCCGGCGTGGTCACCCTGCACGTCAGTGGCGGCGGCTCCTCCGGCACCGGCACCGGCTTCGTCCTGGACACCAAGGGCCACATCCTCACCAACAATCACGTGGTCGACGCGGCCGAGTCCTCCGGGGACATCACCGTGACCTTCTCCAGCGGCGAGACCGCCCGCGCCAAGATCGTCGGCAAGGACACCGGCTACGACCTCGCCGTCGTCCAGGTCACCGGCGTCTCCGGCCTCAAGGCGCTGCCCCTCGGCAACTCCGACAACGTCCGCGTCGGCGACCCCGTCGTCGCCATCGGCGCGCCCTTCGACCTCTCCAACACGGTGACCTCCGGGATCATCAGCGCCAAGGAGCGCCCGATCACCGCCGGCGGCGAGAAGGGCGACGGCACCGACATCAGCTACGTCGACGCCCTCCAGACCGACGCCCCGATCAATCCCGGCAACTCCGGCGGCCCGCTGCTCGACTCCAAGGGCCGGGTCATCGGCATCAACAGCGCGATCCGCGCCGCCGGCGGTTCCGGTGACGGTGACGGCGGCAGCGCCGGCCAGCCCGGCTCCATCGGCCTCGGCTTCGCCATACCGATCAACCAGGGCAAGCGGGTCGCCGAGGAGCTCATCAACACCGGCAAGGCCACCCACCCCGTCATCGGTGTGAGCCTCGACATGCAGTTCAACGGCGACGGCGCCCGCGTCGGCGAGAAGGGCAAGGACGGCGCCGCCTCGGTCACCCCGGGCGGCCCGGCCGCCGCGGCGGGGCTCCGGCCCGGCGACGTCATCACCAAGGTCGACGGCCAGCGGGTGCACAACGGCGAGGAATTGATCGTGAAGATCCGCGCCCACCGCCCCGGCGACGAGCTGCGGCTCACCCTCACCCGCGACGGCAAAGAGCTGACCAAGACATTGACACTCGGTTCGTCGCAGGGCACCTGAGCGCCATGTGGTGGATGCCGGGAGGTACCCGTCGGACAGTTTCGGCGGGTACCGTGGACCGGGCCCTGGACCGGCGTGAAGGAGCTACTAGGTGTTCAGCGACATAGGCGCACTCGAGCTGGTGGCCCTCGTGGTCCTCGCCGTGCTCGTCTTCGGGCCTGACAAGCTCCCGAAGGTCATCCAGGACGTCTCGCGCTTCGTGAAGAAGGTCCGTGACTTCTCGGACAGCGCGAAGGAGGACATCCGCAGCGAGCTGGGACCGGAGTTCAAGGACTTCGAGTTCGAGGACCTCAACCCCAAGACGTTCCTCCGCAAGCAGCTGGAGGGGAACGAGGACCTCCAGGAGCTCAAGGAGCTGCGCGGATCGTTCGACCTCAAGAAGGAGATGAACGACGTCGCCGACGCGGTTCACAACCGCGAGCCGCAGCCGTCCGCAGTCAACGGCGCTCCGGTCAACGGGGCCGCGGCGGGCACGCCGGACCTCCTGAAGAAGCAGGACAAGCCGGACACCGGAGAGCGTCCGCCGTACGACTCCGACGCGACCTGACGACGGGCTGTCACCGACCCGACGCGTCCTGGTGGCTATCCTCCCTCTGTTGACGGAACGAGGAGGCGGCCGAGTTGGAGACCACGAGTCGGGTGGAGGGCGTACCGACGGCCCGGCGTACCCCTGAGGGCTATCTGCGCGCACCCTTCGCCTGGTACGGCCTCGACGAGGCCTTCACCGGGCCGCGCTGGCTGATGCAGGTCGGTACGGCGGCGGACGGCAGCGTGCAGCACGGTTCGACGGGGCACGGTGACGAGCCGTCCATAAAGTCGGACGCGCGGGGCACGGAGAAGGAGCGTTTCGCCGTCGTGGTGACGGTCGCGGCGAGCCCGGTCCGGCGGACCGGGGACGGGACGGGCGTCCTCGACGCCACCACGGTCTCCTCCGCCGCCTGGCTGGCCGGATCGGGGCTCCTGGTCCACACCTGGCCCGCCTCGCTCGACCACGGGCTGCGCGACAACTGGCTGGACCAGCAGACGGAGACGGCCTTCGAGCTCGCCGACGACCTCGACGGGCCCGCCTGGTCGACGCTGTCGCTCCCCGTGGACGGGGCGCCGGTGCCCTTCCACTACCGCGAGTCGGAGTTCGGCTGGGTGCTGGCCGGGTCGGCGGCGGGGGTGCACCTGGGGGCGTACGGGCGGGGGATGAGCGCGTACGGGCTCGGGTTCTCGCAGATCAAGGACCTGGAGGCGTACGCGTAGACGCGGGTACGTGAAAGGGCGCCCCCTCACCAGGGGCGCCCTTTTCCCGTACCTGTTCTCAGAACTTGTTGCGCGGGGTGATGCCCAGGCTCATGCCCGACAGGCCGCGCGCGCGGCCGCCCAGCTTGCCCGCGATCGCGCGCAGGGCCGCGCCCGCCGGGGAGTCCGGGTCGGACAGGACGACGGGCTTGCCCTCGTCGCCGCCCTCGCGCAGCCGGACGTCGATCGGGATCGAGCCGAGGACGGGGACGGTCGCGCCCGTGGTCCGCGTCAGACCGTCGGCGACCCGCTGGCCACCGCCCGTGCCGAACACGTCGACCATCTCGTCGCAGTGCGGGCACGGCAGGCCCGCCATGTTCTCGACGACGCCGACGATCTTCTGGTGCGTCTGCACGGCGATCGAGCCGGCCCGCTCGGCGACCTCGGCAGCGGCCTGCTGCGGGGTCGTGACGACCAGGATCTCCGCGTTCGGGACGAGCTGCGCGACCGAGATCGCGATGTCGCCCGTGCCCGGGGGCAGGTCGAGCAGGAGGACGTCCAGGTCGCCCCAGTACACGTCCGCGAGGAACTGCTGGAGCGCGCGGTGCAGCATCGGGCCGCGCCACACCACCGGCGCGTTGCCCGGGGTGAACATGCCGATCGAGATGACCTTCACGCCGTGCGCCGACGGCGGCATGATCATGTTCTCGACCTGGGTCGGACGGCCGTCCGCGCCCAGCATCCGCGGCACGCTGTGGCCGTAGATGTCGGCGTCGACGACACCGACCTTCAGGCCGTCCGCGGCCATCGCCGCGGCGAGGTTCACGGTCACGGAGGACTTGCCGACGCCGCCCTTGCCGGAGGCGACCGCGTACACCCGGGTCAGCGAGCCCGGCTTCGCGAAGGGCACCTCGCGCTCCGCGCCGGTCCCGCGCAGCGCCGCCGCCAGCTCCTTGCGCTGCTCGTCGCTCATCACGTCGAGCGTGACGTCGACGGCGGTGACGCCCTCGACGCGGGAGACGGCCTCGGTCACGCGCTGCGTGATGGTGTCGCGCATCGGGCAGCCGGAGACGGTCAGGTAGACCGTGACGGCGACCCTGCCGTCCGGTTCGATCTCCACCGACTTGACCATGCCGAGCTCAGTGATCGGTTTGTTGATCTCGGGGTCGTTCACCGTCGCCAGTGCTTCGCGCACCGCGTCTTCCATAGCCATACCGACGATGGTACGGCGCCGACCACCGGCCCATGAAAGGGCTGTCAACGGTCGGGTACGTCACTTCCGTGACCTTCGCCCGAGGGGAATAGATCCCGGCGCTCCTCCAGCTCCTTGATCAGGTCCTGGAGCTCCGAGCGGATCCAGTCGCGCGTGGCGACCTCGCCGAGGCCCATGCGGAGCGCCGCGATCTCCCGGGTCAGGTACTCGGTGTCCGCGATCGACCGCTCGTTCTGCTTGCGGTCCTGTTCGAGGTTGACCCGGTCCCGGTCGTCCTGCCGGTTCTGCGCGAGCAGGATCAGCGGGGCCGCGTACGAGGCCTGGAGGGACAGGGCGAGCGTCAGGAAGATGAACGGGTACTCGTCGAACTTCAGCGACGCCGGGGCGAAGATGTTCCACATGACCCAGACGATGATCGTCAGGGTCATCCAGACGAGGAAGCGCCCGGTCCCCAGGAAGCGGGCGATCCGCTCGGACATCCGCCCGAACGCCTCCGGGTCGTACTCCGGCAGGAACCGGGCCCGGCGCTCGCGCGGCAGGTCGAGCCGGATCCGGGCCACCATCGGCCGGTCCCGCTCCCTCTCCCTCTCCCGCTCCCTCTCGTGCCCCCGCTCAGCGGCCATGCCCGGTTCCCTCCTCGTGGAACTCGGTCTCCCGCCAGTCCTCCGGCAGCAGATGGTCGAGCACGTCGTCGACGGTGACCGCGCCGAGCAGCGAACCGCTCTCGTCCACGACGGGCGCGGCGACCATGTTGTACGCGGCGAGGTAGCTGGTGACGGCGGGCAGCGGCGTGTCCGGGCCGAGCGGCGGCAGGTCGCTGTCGACGAGCGAACTGACCAGCGTGAACGGCGGGTCCCGCAGCAGCCGCTGGAAGTGCACCGTGCCCAGGTACTTCCCGGTCGGCGTCTCGTCCGGCGGCCGGCACACGTACACCTGCGCGGCGAGCGCCGGCGACAGGTCCTGCTGGCGCACCCGGGCGAGTGCGTCCGCGACCGTGGCGTCCGGCCGCAGCACGATCGGCTCGGTCGTCATCAGACCGCCGGCCGTGCGCTCCTCGTACGAGAGGAGCCGGCGCACGTCGGCGGCCTCGTCGGGCTGCATCAGGGTGAGGAGCCGCTCCTGGTCCTCCTCGGGCAGCTCGGACAGCAGGTCGGCCGCGTCGTCCGGGTCCATCGCCTCCAGGACGTCGGCCGCGCGCTCCTCCTTCAGCTTGCCGAGGATCTCGATCTGGTCGTCGTCCGGCAGCTCTTCGAGGACGTCGGCGAGCCGGTCGTCGTCGAGGGCCGCGGCGACCTCGGCGCGCCGCTTGGGCGAGAGGTGGTGCAGGACGTTGGCGAGGTCGGCGGGGCGCAGCTTCTCGAAGGTGGCGACGAGGCTCTCCGCGCCCTGCCCCTCCTCCTCCAGGGAGAAGCCGGTGACCGCCGACCACTCGACGGTCAGCGTCTCGCCCTTGCGGCTCAGCACCCCGCCCTTCCCCTTGCGGACGAAGACCTTGTCGATCTCCCAGTCGCGGCGGGCGGGCAGCTGCTGGATGGCGACGTCGAGGACGGTGACCTCCTCGCCCTCCTGCCCGCCGGGCCCGACGAGCCGGACGCGCCGGTCGAGGAGCTCGCCGAGGACGAGCCGCTCGGTGGGGCGCCGTTCGAAGCGGCGCATGTTGACGACGCCGGTGGTGATGACCTGGCCGGACTCGACGCCCGTGATGCGGGTCATCGGGACGAAGACGCGGCGGCGGCTCAGCACCTCCACGACCATGCCGAGCAGCCGGGGCGGTCTGCGGCCGACGCGGAGCATGGCCACGAGGTCGCTGACGCGGCCGACCTGGTCGCCGACGGGGTCGAAGACCGGGACCCCCGCGAGGTGCGAGACGAAGATCCGGGGGGCGCCTGCCGCCATGCCACGCGCCTCCTCGGTGCCGCACGATTCGAGTCGTGGCAAGTGCTTTGCCGGTGATTGCAGAGCTTTGCCGGGTTCAGGCTAGCCCGTGCTGTTCCGCCCCGCTCCGGCAGCGACTCCGTACGGCTGGCTGCGGGGCCCGTCACCTGGCCCGGGTACGCTGCGGTCTGCCGTTCCCCCACGCGGCCCCGGCACCGGACCCGGCCATTCCGCCCGGCCCGGCCGACGGCCGTCCACGGCACCCCGTACGGGCCACGGCCCGGCGTACCCCCACGACACGAGAGGCAGCGCAGATGGCCGTTCGTACCCCGTCATCGCGTATCCGCAGGGCCGTCGCGCCCCTGGCGCTCTGCGCCGGGCTGACGGTCGGACTCACCGCCTGCGGCGCCGATCCGGACGAGGGGACCAACGGGGTCGGGAGGCTCTCCGCGCCCGAGATCGAGAAGGAGGCGCAGTCGGCCGCCGACACGGCGAAGGCGGTACGGCTCGCGGGCACGCTCGTCAGCAA